>NZ_JAGJDZ010000012.1:0-172707 GCF_018100775.1 Shewanella sp. MMG014 | reverse complement strand
GTAAATCAATACAATTAAACAAAATTTGTGGAGGCGCGACCCGGAGTCGAACCGAGGTCGACGGATTTGCAATCCGCAGCATAGCCATTCTGCCATCGCGCCGAAACTTGTTATTGAATTGGAGCGACATATCGGGTTCGAACCGATGACCTATACCTTGGCAAGGTATCGCTCTACCAACTGAGCTAATGTCGCCTTTCAATGCAAGTAATCAATAAGGAGTTAATCTCCGTTGTTGATTTCGAAATGGATTTTACCGTTTTACGCATAACTGTCAATGCAGATTTTTTAAATAATAGCAGTTTTGAATTTGTTTGATGTTTAAATCTACGTATTGAGTGAATAATTAACAATGCGAATAAAACTCAAACAATAAAAAAGCACTTCAATTGAAGTGCTTTTTTTAAAGTGTCTTTTAGATAATTAAAGACAGATTAAAAACTTAAGCTTCTGGTAAAGATAACGTCGTTAATCCAAGCATTTTTTGCATAACACCAACAACCTGGCAGCTATAACCAAATTCGTTGTCATACCAAACATATAGTATCGCACGTTTGCCATCAGCAATTGTCGCTTGTGAATCAACAACACCAGCATAGCGAGAACCGACTAAATCACTCGAAACAATTTCAGTTGAATCGGTGTAATCTACTTGGTTTTTAAGATCTGAAGTTAATGCAATATCCTTAAGATATTCATTTAATTCTTCGCGATTAGTCTCACCATTTAAATTAACACTGATAATTGCCATTGAAACATTTGGTGTCGGAACGCGAATAGCGTTACCTGTTAATTTACCTTCCATAACGGGTAATGCTTTTGCAACAGCTTTTGCTGCACCCGTTTCAGTTATAACCATGTTTAATGGTGCACTGCGGCCACGACGATCAGCACTATGGTAATTATCAATTAGGTTTTGGTCATTGGTATAAGAGTGAATCGTTTCTACGTGACCGTTTTCAATACCATACTTATCGTTAACAGCTTTCAGTACTGGCGTAATTGCATTAGTAGTACAGCTTGCTGCTGAAACAATCATGTCTTCAGGTAAAATATCGTTTTCGTTAACACCGTAAACAACATTTTTAATCGCGCCTTTAGCAGGTGCAGTTAATAATACTTTGCTTGCACCCTTGCTCTTAAGGTGAAGACCTAAACCATCTTCGTCTTTCCAAATACCTGTATTATCAACTACTAGCGCATTGTTAATACCATATTGTGTGTAGTCGACTTGATCAGGTGAATTGGCATAGATGATTTGAATGTACGTACCATTGGCAATGATAGCGTTGTTCTCTTCATCAACTTCAACAGAACCGTTGAACGGCCCATGAACTGAATCACGACGTAATAAGCTCGCGCGCTTTTCTAAATCGCCTTTTTTACCACCACGTAAAACAATGGCTCGTAAACAAAGTTTATTACTCTTACCTGTTTTTTCGATCATTAATCGTGCTAATAAACGACCGATACGTCCAAAGCCATATAAAACTACGTCTTTTGATTCAGCATCATCGCCAAAATTAAGACCTGCTTCCAGCTCACGAGTCATGTAAGCTTGAATTTGAGAAGCGTCTTTATTATCACGCCAGTAATTAATCGCTAGTTTACCGATATCAACTTTACAGTGTTTTACTGACAACTTACTTAATGCTTCAACAAACGGGAAGCTTTCACGTAGACGTAATTTTTCACCAATATGGCGACGAACAAGTCGATGCGCTTTAATAATTTCAATTGTAGATGCGTTTAGTAGAGGTTTACCATACACTAAGACTTCAACGCCTTGATTGCGGTATAGTTTTCCTAATAAAGGCTGCATTGCTTCAGCCATTTCGAAACGTTCTTGCCAACTTTGTAGGTGTTTATCAGCGCTCATTAAAAAGATCCTTTATCTCATATTTCAGCTTTTTGTCGCAGAAAGAATTGAGTAACGAAAAGAAAAGACCAATAATCATTATTTGGTAGGGTTAACCCCTTTTGGTCGGCGACATTGTAATGAAATTTATGCGTTTTCGCCAGTAAGAAATTTTTAGTAAACCTGTAATTTTATTAGATAATTTCCTGTTTTGGAGCTAGTTTTGAACAAAAGTTTAGTAATAATTACATCATTTTCAATTTTTGCTGCTTTATTCGGCTTATTTGGTTGTGATGTTGGCCGAAATAGTGGCAGCATTTGTAAAAAAAATCCTGAACTTTGTGCCGATTTACACAAGGATAGTTGGTGTTTAGTAGAAAAAGGAGACTTAATCCGTAGTCGTTATCAATTAAAGATCACTGAAAATCCGTCGGGTAAGCAACTATATGATCAATTAATTAAACTTGAATCTTATAGCAACTGCATTGAACTCGCAGCCGGCGTTAAACATATAATAAACACACATCGAACAGAAGACAGAGAACGTGCTTATGCTGTTAGCACTCAAAACTTAGCCCAATTACAAGAGTACACCAAAGACAATCCTGATATTTACCTTGCGTATTATCGTTGGACTAAATTTAATGACTTCCCCTCTCGCGATATTGTTATTAAAGCCGAACAAGCCGGTGAGCTCACTGAGACCTTTATGCTCGCTCAAGTTGCCTCTCACTATATAAAAACAGATGTCGCCAGAGCCAAATTACTTTATTTGCATTTACTCTCCCATGTTAAGGCGAGCAATATTGATTCAGATTGGCTCCTCGCTCTAGCAACCATATATAGAAGAGAACAAAATGTACAAAACGAGTATTTGTTAACTAAGGCGAATACATTAATAAGTGATAACACTGCCTCAGAAGAAAAATTATTAGCGTTAATAGCAAACAATTCAGACTTAGCGGTGCAACTCGATGCGGAAGCGAAAGAGCTAGTAAAGGACATCAAGCAAGGAAAGTTTGCAAGCAGTCAGATAAAACATCGTTTTGAATAACCAAATGTAAAATTATTAGCTACACTAAAACACAAATCATTTACAGCACTCGCTGTATTGGACTTTCATAACAAAGCTCAAAACCGCTTTTATTTTGAATTCTGTAAATAAAATACAGACATATTCACGATAAATGTCGCTTTTTGGGCTTTTTTACTTGACGAAATGCTCTAATTTGGTAATTTTACTACCATACGATTTACGTAACAGATTTATAATCACTTGAGGGATATGCGATGACTATCCGTGTTGCAATTAACGGCTATGGCCGTATCGGTAGAAATGTTTTACGTGCGCTTTATGAAAGCGAAAAGGATTATCCAATCGAAATCGTTGCTTTAAACGATTTGGGTGATGCTTCAATTAATGCTCACCTTACTAAATACGACTCAGTTCATGGCCGTTTCAATGCTAAAGTTGATCACGATGACGAAGCTATTTATGTCAACGGCGACAAAATCTTAACTTTCCAAGAACGTGACCCTTCTAAATTACCATGGGCAGAATTAAACGTTGATGTTGTTTATGAATGTACAGGAATTTTCACATCTAAAGACGCTGTTAAACCTCATTTAGATGCGGGTGCTAAAAAGGTCATCATTTCTGCACCAGGCAAACAAGTGGACGCTACCGTTGTTTATGGTGTTAATAATGAAGTATTAACTTCAGATATGACTGTTATCTCAAACGCTTCTTGTACTACCAACTGTCTAGCACCTTTTGCTAAGCCATTAAACGACTCTATCGGTATTGAGTCTGGTTTAATGACGACTATTCATGCATACACAAACGATCAACGTTTATCAGATGTTTATCACACTGACTTACGTCGTGCTCGTGCCGCTGCAATGTCGATGATCCCGACTCAAACTGGTGCGGCAGCCGCTGTTGGACTTGTTGTTCCTGAACTACAAGGTAAATTTGACGGTTTAGCCGTTCGTGTACCTACAGTAAACGTGTCATTAGTTGACCTAACGTTTGTTGCAGGTAGAGATACTAGCGTGGAAGAGATTAACGAGATCATCACTAAAGCTGCTCAAGTTGCACCATTGAGTGAAGTGCTTGCTGTCAATGAAGAACCATTAGTCTCTATTGACTTCAATCACAATCCTTACTCATCTAACTTCGATGCAACACAAACTCGTGTTAATGGTCGTTTAGTTAAAGTAATGGCTTGGTACGATAACGAATGGGGTTTCAGTAACCGCATGCTAGATAATACTGTCGCATTAATGAATGCTAAGTAATGATAGATAATAAAAAGCCCTGTTAATACAGGGCTTTTTTGTATCTGAAATAAAATTAAAGTGAGATACTAAGCATTACCTTTAACTTTCATATTCAAGGTTTTTGCAAAATCCAACATTCTATTTAATGGAATAAGCGCTTCATCACGTAGCGCGTCATCAACAAAAACTTCATGCTGCGTTTTATCTTCAGCGCTTAACGAAGCTTCAATTGCCTGTAAACCATTCATTGCCATCCAAGGACAATGAGCACAACTTTTACAAGTGGCTCCATTACCACCAGTCGGTGCTTCAATTAATGTTTTACCAGGCGCAGCTTGCTGCATTTTGTAGAAAATGCCGCGATCAGTAGCAACAATGAACTCTTGATTAGCCATTGTTTGCGCAGCTTTAATTAACTGGCTAGTTGACCCAACAGCATCTGCTAGTGCAACCACATTTGCTGGTGATTCAGGGTGGACAAGAATTGCTGCGTTGGGATGTTGAATCTTTAGTTCTCTTAACGCTTTGGCTTTAAATTCATCATGGACAATACAATCACCCTGCCACATTAACATGTCAGCGCCGGTTTCTTTGGCAATATAACTACCTAAGTGACGGTCTGGCCCCCAGATAATTTTTTTACCTTCGGCGTCTAAATGTTCAACAATTTCTAAGGCAATACTTGATGTCACGACCCAGTCAGCTCTTGCTTTTACTGCTGCAGATGTATTAGCGTAAACCACAACAGTATGATCAGGATGTGCGTCACAGAACTCAGAAAATTTATCGATTGGACAGCCGATATCTAGCGAACATGTTGCTTCTAAAGTCGGCATCAAAACTGTTTTTTCAGGGCTTAAGATTTTAGACGTTTCGCCCATAAACTTAACGCCAGCTACGATGAGTTTCTTTGCAGGATGATCACGACCAAAACGAGCCATTTCAAGAGAATCAGATACACAACCTCCTGTTTCTTCTGCCAGAGCTTGTATTTCAGGATCGGTATAATAGTGTGCAACTAAAACAGCATCTTGTTCGATTAATAACTGTTTAATTCTTGCTTTGTAATCTGCTTTTTCAGCGTCTGACAACACAGCAGGTTTAGCAGGAAAAGGATATTCAATAGAGTCAATATTCGGTGCCGAGGTGATCATTATGGTTCCGAGAAGTTACAACGTCCGAGGATTATACAAAAACACTTAACAAAATTAAAGGACGCATTAGCGTCCTTTATTTTGATTATGCTGAAAAACAATGATGACTACTTCATCGCTAATAGCATTTCTTGTGGTTGTTCAAGATATTGTTTCCACAAATTACAAAAACGAGCAATGGTGCCACCATCGATAACACGATGATCGCCAGACCAACTCACTTGCATAATCTTACGTGCTTCAACTTCACCTTTAGCATTAAATCGAGGCAATACCTGTAGTTTACCTAAAGCAACAATTGCAACTTCTGGTTTATTGATAATTGGCGTGGCTACTGTGCCACCTAAAGCGCCAATATTAGAAATTGAAATCGTGCCACCTTTTAAATCCGCTGGGCTGACTCGTCCACTTCTAGCGGCGTTAGTTAGTCGCGTAATTTCTGCGGCAACATCAAGAATAGATTTATCTTGTACGTCTTTGACATTTGGTACGAGCAAACCCACTTTTGAATCAACGGCCATACCAATATTATGACTTGCCTTGTATGTTAACTCGCTACAATCTGAATTAACTTGGCTGTTCATCACTGGGAATGAATTGATTGCTAAAGACATTGCCTTCATAAAGAAAGGCATCATGGTTAGTTTTACTTCATCTGATGAATAACGTTCTTTCATCTCTGTACGAAGTGCAACTAATTCTGTTAAATCAAACTCTTCACAATAAGTAAAATGAGGAATAGTTGAAACTGACTCAACCATCATCTTAGCCATAACCGCTTTTACGCCTTTAATTGGCTCTACTGTATCTGCAGCTTGTTTGACAATAGACTGAGAAACCGTGTCGTTAACAGGTGATTGTGTCGGAGTTGTAACAGGTTGAGCCTGAGCATTCGATGAACTGCCATTGGCAAAGTTTTCTACATCTTCTTTATATACTCGACCATTCTTACCACTGCCAGGTACATTAGCAATGTTGATATCTAACGTTCTCGCTAAGCGACGAACGGCAGGACTTGCTAATGCTTTTCCTTGTGGTACTGAAGAAGTCGTTGAAGCCACTGTTGTCGTTGCCGTTTCTACTTGCGTAGATCCCACCACTGAACTAGTTGATTCGACTTCAATAGCGAATAAAGGTTCATGAACTTTAGCAAGTTGACCCTTTCGATAATGCAGCTTAACAATTTTACCATTTTTAATTGCTGGTATTTGTACTAACGCTTTATCAGTCATGACATCGGCGATGGGTTGATCTTCAACGACTTGATCCCCCTCTTCTACAAGCCACTCAACTAATTCACATTCAACAATACCTTCACCTATATCCGGTAAAAGGAATTCTTCAACAGCTTTACCAGATACGGTTACTGAATCAGTCGTTGAGCTAATTTCTACATTCTGCTGTTCAGTCGATACTTGATCATCGTGATTCTGTGATGAACTTTTTTCTGTTTTCTCGGCTGACGTTGCTTCAATATCAACGGCGTATAAAGGCTCATGTACTTTAGCTATTTCACCTTTTGCATAGTATAACTTAGTCACAACGCCACCATGTGGTGCTGGAATTTGTACTAATGCTTTATCTGTCATAACGTCAGCGATAGGTTGATCTTCAACGATAACATCGCCTTCTTTGACCATCCAATCAACTAACTCACATTCAACCACACCTTCGCCAATGTCAGGCAAAATAAAATCTTTAATCATATCTTGCTCCTAAAAATTGACTGAGGCTTTAATAGCTTCATAAGTTTTTAGCTCATCAGGCATGTATTCTTTTTCAAGAATCAAAGGATATGGTGTATCAAGACCACAAACACGACTGATTGGCGACTCTAGGTGTAAAAAACATTCTTGTTGGATTTGCGCAGCAATTTCACCAGCAAAACCACCTGTTAAAGGTGCTTCGTGGTTTATCAGAAGTCTTCCTGTTTTCTTAACCGATGCAGCTACGGTATCAACATCCCATGGAGACAAAGTACGTAAATCGACAATTTCACAAGAAATACCGTCTTTTTCTGCCATTTTGGCCGCTTTTTCTAAAATTTCCATCTGGGCGCCCCAACCTAATAAGGTTATATCGCTACCTACTTTAACGACTTCAGCTTTACCGAGTTCGATAACAAAATCACCAGCAGGTACTTCGCCAACAGATGCACGATACAAACGTTTAGGTTCAAAAAAGATAACAGGGTTAGGATCGCGAATTGATGCTAACAATAACCCTTTAGCTTGTTCTGGGTTACGGGGTACTACAACCTTTAATCCTGGAGTTTGTGTGAAGTAAGCCTCAGGAGATTGTGAATGATAATGACCACCTGCAATACCACCACCGTAAGGTGTTCTAAAGGTTAAACCACCGACATTAAACTGATTGCCACTGCGGTATCTGAATTTGGCAGTTTCATTCACGATTTGATCAAAGGCTGGAAAAATGTAATCAGCAAATTGAATTTCAGCAACTGCTGTCATGCCGTTAGAGGCAAGACCATTGGCAAAACCTGCAATGCCTTGTTCTGTTAACGGTGTATTGAAACAACGTTCACGACCAAATTTTTCTTGTAAACCAGAAGTTGCACGGAAAACGCCACCAAAATGGCCAACATCTTCGCCAAATACTACCATGCGCTCATCATCAGTCATTGCGATTGATAACGCATCGTTGATGGCGTGTAACATATTCATTTCAGCCACGATTAAATTCTCCCTGCACTTTTTGGATATGACTTTGGATATTTCTTAATATGTTGTTTTAGCTCTGCCAATTGCTTTTCAAGGGCTGGCGTTGGCTTATCCAATACATCTGTAATCAATGAGTCAAGGTGCGGTAATGGCACTTTCTCTGCGACTTTTACTGCGTTTAACACTTCTTCTCGGTAATGTTCATACTGAGCAGCGTCATCTTTTTCGTTTAACCAATCTTTATTGATCATCCAAAGCTTAAAGCGTTTTACGGGATCATGTTGTTCCCACTTGGCTTCTTCTTCTTTAGAGCGATAACCTGAAGGATCATCCGATGATGAATGCGCACCAAGACGATATGTCATCGCTTCAATCAACACTGGTGCATTATGTTCAAGAGCATAAGCTCTAGCTTGTTGTGTTGCAGCTAATACTGCAAGCATGTCATTACCATCAACTCTAATAGTGTGCATACCATAACCAACACCACGACTCGCAATACCATTACCAGCAAATTGCTCTTCGGTTGGAGTAGAAATGGCATAACCGTTGTTACGGCAGAAAAAGATAGTCGGAGACTTAAGCACTGCGGCCATATTTAAGCCAGCATGAAAATCACCTTCTGAAGCTGCACCTTCACCAAAGTAGCAAATTGCTACGTTACGTTTACCTTGTAACTTGAATGCATGAGCAACACCTGTTGCTTGCGGAATTTGCGTCGCTAGAGGTGAAGAGATGGTTTGATAATTAAGTTCATTACTGCCGTAATGAATAGGCATTTGACGTCCTTTGCCTAAATCTTTCTCATTACTGAACATTTGATTCATGAACTGCTCTGTGGTGAAACCACGATAGCGTAAAGAAGCATGCTCACGGTACTGGGCAAGTATTACGTCGCCATCATCAAGCGCAGCTGTACTACCAATAATTGAGGCTTCTTCACCAGTACAGGTCATGTAAAAACTAATCCGACCTTGACGCTGCGCACTTAACATACGTTCGTCTAAAACACGGGTAAATACACAAGTGTCGTAAATACGTTCAGCGAGTGCTTGATCAATGACAGGCATCACCGCATTTTCATATGTGGTACCGTCTGCTTGCAGAATTTTTAAAATAGGGATGTGCAATGACGCTTTGTCTAAGAAGCTGACACGATGCACTGTTTCATTATTCAGCGGTGCGTTGCTCATATTATGCTCTTGTTATCTGAGGCCTTATAAAATAAAGCTTAATTTATTATATGCGAAAGCACATTACGTTAACGTAAACTTACTATCAACTAATGTGCTTTCTTGTTGGTAAATAACCTTGCAAAAAATTTGTATATCTAACTTTACAAGTTATTGAATATCTTCATTGGGCGCTGGTACTAAACATAATACCGTGCGTTGCCCGACAGGTACATTTTCATTTGGAAAAACGATAGCTTCGTAGGGCTCTATAACCTTTATCTGTTGATTGTTTTCAATTGCTAAAGTCTGGCCTTGCTCAAACCCAGTAAAGTTTTCAGTCGTCTTAGAAAATGAAAAAGCAAAATCATCAAAATGCTTATTGATTGAACGTGATACTTTATACAAGTTGAGTTTATTGCTATCGAATACGGCTAATTCTGGTTCTGTTTGAGTAATAAGCGCCGCTAACATTTTGTGGGTATTTGCAAATTTATGCATATCATTTTCACCAAATGGCATAACTTTACCTAGCTCAACGGTAAACGCATCAGCTTTAAATTGCTCTGATGAAAAATAACTAAATGTTGTTGTGGGTTCGTGATGAAACAAAATCGTATCTACATCGCAGCCTGCTAAAAACATTATTTGTTTTGCACTGAATGCTCTGCCTGGTCTGTAGGGATATATCGCAAACTTTTCATGCTTTGAAGGCTTGATAGCTGTGTGCAAATCGTAATGAATACGCTGCGAGTTATCATTGTCATTGAAAAAATCACTGACGTATTGTTCAAGCGCTTTAGCTCTCACTCGCTCTTTATTTATCAGCCCTTCCCCATCTGAATGAGCACCTGAAAACAAACGGTTCATGTTCTCTTCAACAAAGCGTGTTTGAGTCAATATAGAATCAGGGTTACCAATAATGAATAAAACGCGATGCAGCGTTTCTATTTTACAGGTAAGTAAATCACTGATGAGTTTGTTACATATTTCTATAGGCGCGGTTTCATTACCATGAATGGCACATGATAAAACCACATCCTTTGTAGAGCCAGATGCGGGGCTAAAGCTGATTACACCATTATCTAAGATTGTGACTGTTGTTTGATTTGATAATGTGAATGCTTGGCTTTTTAAAGGCTTATCAATATTGGCCAAAGTAAAAGCGAGAAAGTCATGATCGTCCATTAATTGCTGAAACACAAAGACTCCTTGAAAGACGTTTAAACGAATAGGTTTCATAATCGTGTTGATTCTAACACATTCAATGGACGCTAACGTTAAGTGTCATTTAACAAAATGTAAATCTTTGCTTGCATTCCTGCTGTGAACAAATATACTTTTAGCCATCTAGACTTCTTTATGGGTATAACTATGACATTAGCAACATTTGGTGCAGGCTGTTTTTGGGGCGTCGAATACTTCTTTAAACAAGTAGAAGGTGTTTTAGATGCCAAATGCGGTTATATGGGCGGGAATGATCAATACCAAACTTATGCTGAAGTTAAAGCGGGCAACACTGGCCATGCCGAAGTCGTTCAAGTTGAATTTGACGAAACAATCGTCTCGTACGAAACCTTAGTCGCTGTTTTTTGGCAAAATCACAATCCGACGACCTTGAATCAACAAGGCGAAGATATTGGATCTCAGTATAGAAGCACTATCTTTTTCCATGATGATCAACAAAAAGAAATAGCTGAGTCAGCAAAACAACAATTAATCGCCAGTAGCAAATGGGGAAACCGTCAAATTGTTACAGAAATTGTACCATTAAAGCGGTTCCACATTGCTGAAGAATACCACCAAAATTATCTAGAAAAGAATGACTTGCCGAGCTGTCATATTTCGTTTTAACAAGTAAGCGCTGAAAATAAGTATAAAAAGGCACCACTTTGGTGTCTTTTGTGTACATAGTCGATTAAAGCAATCTATAAGTTAGACCGAACTGCGCTTTACCCGCCCCGTTAAATTCCCTACAATCCATTCAAATTGCTTAGGCATATGAATACGGAGATATACAACAATGAGTCAAGCACGTCATATTAACCTACTGATATTAGGTTCTGGCCCTGCTGGTTACACGGCTGCAGTTTATGCTGCACGCGCAAATTTAAAACCAGTTATGATCACTGGTATGCAACAAGGTGGACAGCTTACGACAACGACTGAAGTTGAAAACTGGCCTGGTGACGCGAATGATCTTACTGGCCCTGCATTAATGGAAAGAATGCAGCAGCATGCTGAGAAGTTTGATACAGAGATTATCTTCGACCATATTAACGAAGTTGATTTCAGTGAGCGCCCATTTAAATTGAAAGGTGACAATGGTGAATTCACTTGTGATGCCTTAATTATCGCAACAGGTGCATCGGCTAAATATCTAGGTTTGCCTTCTGAAGAGGCATTCATGGGACGTGGTGTGTCTGCTTGTGCAACGTGTGACGGATTCTTTTATCGAAATCAAAAAGTGGCCGTTGTAGGCGGTGGTAATACTGCCGTTGAAGAAGCACTATATTTAAGTAATATCGCATCAGAAGTTCATTTGATTCATCGTAGAGATAGTTTCCGCTCTGAAAAAATCTTAATCAACCGATTAATGGATAAAGTAGCGAGTGGCAACATTATTCTACATTTAGATCAAACTCTCGATGAAGTTGTTGGCGATAATATGGGTGTTACGGGTCTAAAGATGAAGAGTACTAAAGATGGTGCGATTTCAGATTTAGACGTTGCGGGTGTATTTATTGCTATTGGTCATAGTCCAAATACCGGTATTTTTGATGGTCAATTAACCATGAATCATGGTTATATTACTGTAAATAGTGGACTACAAGGCAATGCTACGCAAACGAGTATTGAAGGTATTTATGCTTGTGGTGACGTTATGGATCAACATTATCGTCAAGCTATTACATCGGCCGGTTCTGGTTGTATGGCAGCGTTAGATGCTGAACGTTTCTTAGACGCTCAAAAATAAATTGCTATTATAGAAAAAAGCCAACTATTTAGTTGGCTTTTTTTGTGTCTTTTGAATATAAAACAACGTCTACATCGCCTTCCACATCTGGATGCGACAGTTTTTCAATATATTTCATACCCAGTTTTTTCATTATATTAATTGAAGCTAGGTTTTCTTCATCTGCAATGGCGGAAAAGTGCTTTATATTTTGCTGAGTTGCAAGCAAATGCTCCATCACAGCTTTTGCACTTTCAGTCGCTATTCCTCTGCCCCATGTTGATTGTTTAAAACGCCAGCCAATTTCTAAATCAGAATATGAAGGAGACAGAGTGAAGAAATGCATAGGTCGAATGAGTATCCAACCAAGAAAAGAACTAGGATGCTCTTTAAGCGATACTTTCCAAAGTCCCCAACCTCGTTCTGGGTTGATGTATTTAGCTAACCTCGGAATAAAAATGTCTTTTATTTCTTGCGCTGAAGTGACTTTGCCACCGTTTATGTATTGCATCACAGCAGGGTCTTGATCTAACTCAAACAACAAGTCGCCATCGTTGAGTGTCATTAAACTGATTTGCAATCGTTCTGTGTGTAACTGTTCCATGTAAGTACACCTATTCTCTAAAGTATTCACACAACATTTTATTCGGTGTTTTTACTATCCTATAAGAATTTTGGGCATAAAAAAAGGAACCCGAAGGCTCCTTCTTTAAGCATAATAGCTAATTACTTAGCTAAAGCTTCTTTTGCTTTTTCAACTAAAGTAGTGAAAACTACTTTGTCGAATACAGCGATGTCAGCCAAAATCTTACGATCGATTTCGATTGATGCTTTTTTAAGGCCATTAATGAAACGGCTATAAGAAAGACCATTTTGACGAGAAGCCGCATTGATACGTGCAATCCAAAGTTGACGGAATTGACGTTTCTTCTGACGACGGTCACGGTAAGCATATTGACCAGCTTTAGTTACTGCTTGAACAGCAACGCGGTAAGTACGTGAGCGAGCTCCGTAATAACCTTTGGCTAATTTAAGTACTTTCTTGTGACGAGCACGAGCGGTTACACCACGCTTAACTCTAGGCATTGTTCATATCTCCTTTAATTAAGCGTATGGTAGTTGACGTGCGATTGCTGGCACATCAGACTTTGCAACTAAACATTTAGCACGTAAGTGACGTTTACGCTTAGTGCTCTTCTTTGTCAAAATATGACGTAAGTGTGCTTGTTTACGCTTGAAACCATTAGCGGTTTTTCTGAAGCGCTTTTGAACACCCTTATCTGTTTTCATTTTAGGCATTGCTAAAACTCCGCATTGGGACATTAATAAAACGTAAGGCGAGCAAAACCCTCAAAAGGACTTTGCTACTTTTTAGTGGGTTGCCCTACTATTTCTTTTTAGGTGCGAGGACCATAACTGCTTGTCGACCTTCCATTTTAGGGAAAGATTCAACTACAGCATATGTTTCCAAATCACCTTTGATACGGTTCAAAAGATCCATACCTAGGCTTTGGTGTGCCATTTCGCGACCACGGAAACGCAGCGTAATTTTCGCTTTGTCCCCATCTTCAAGAAAACGAATCAGGTTGCGTAGTTTTACCTGATAGTCGTTTTCATCAGTGCCAGGACGGAATTTTATTTCCTTCAGCTGGACCTGTTTCTGCTTCTTCTTTTGTTCCTTTTGTGCTTTCGCTTTATCAAAAAGGAACTTACCGTAGTCCATTATGCGACAGACAGGTGGCTCAGCATTAGGGCTGATTTCAACTAGGTCTACACCTGCTTCGTCAGCTAATTCCTGTGCCTGTGAAATACTAACGATTCCAACTGCCTCACCATTGATATCCGATAAACGAACTTCTGGTACGCCAGTGATTTCATCGTTAATACGATTAGGGGCTGGCTGTCGCCCTGCTGCTCTCTTGATCTTTATGACCTATTCCTCCAACAATAATAGACTACGGCTAGAAATTTGTTCTTGTATCTTGGCAGCGAAATCATTGATTTTCATCTTACCTAAATCGATACCGTCACGTGTTCTTACCGCAACTTCCTTATTTTCCATTTCTTGATCGCCTACGACCAATAAATAAGGTACACGCTTAAGCGTATGTTCACGTATTTTAAAGCCTATTTTCTCATTCCTCAAGTCTTTAGATGCACGAATGCCACTTTCTTTGAAAGTTTTAACAATTTCGTCAACATAATCAGACTGTTTATCAGTAATATTCATAACAATTACTTGCACAGGTGCGAGCCATGTTGGGAATTTACCTGCATATTCTTCAATAAGAATACCTAAGAAACGTTCAAGAGACCCTAAAATAGCTCTATGGATCATAACAGGTGTCTGGCGAGTGTTATCTTCAGCAACGTAAGTTGCACCAAGACGCGCTGGTAATGCGTAATCTAATTGGACAGTACCACACTGCCAAGCACGGTCTAAGCAGTCATGTAATGTAAATTCGATTTTCGGGCCGTAGAATGCACCTTCACCTGGTAACACTTCAAATTCAATGTTATTTGCATCTAAAGCTTGCTTAAGTGCCTCTTCTGCTCTATCCCACATATCATCATCACCGATACGCTTTTCTGGGCGTGTCGATAATTTAACAACGATATTGTTGAAGCCAAAGCTACCATAAGTATCGTAAACCATTTGGATACATTCACTTACCTGCTCTTGTACTTGCTCATCAGTACAGAAAACATGTGCATCATCTTGGGTAAAGCCACGTACGCGCATTAAGCCGTGAAGTGAACCAGATGGTTCATTACGGTGACAACAACCAAACTCAGCCATTTTCAATGGTAAGTCGCGGTAAGATTTTAGTCCTTGATTAAAGATTTGAACGTGACCAGGACAGTTCATTGGTTTAATCGCATACTCACGATTTTCACTGTTTGTGGTAAACATCGCGTCAGCATATTTGTCCCAGTGGCCTGAACGTTCCCATAAGTTACGATCCATCATCAACGGACCTTTAACTTCTTGGTAAGTATATTGGCCTAGCTTTTGACGAATAAACTTCTCAAGCTCTAGATATAAACTCCAACCGTCGTTATGCCAGAACACCATACCTGGTGCTTCTTCTTGCATATGGTATAGATCAAGTTGCTTACCAATTTTACGGTGATCACGTTTTGCCGCTTCTTCAAGTCGGTTCAAATGCACTTTTAATGCTTTTTTGTCAGCCCAAGCTGTACCATAAACACGCTGCAACATCTTGTTATCAGAGTTACCGCGCCAGTATGCACCTGCAACACTCATTAATTTAAAGTGATGACAGAATTTCATGTTTGGCACATGCGGACCACGACACATGTCAGTATATTCTTCATGGTGATATAAAGCAGGTGTTGAATCCTTGCTAATATTTTCATCAAGAATTGCAATTTTGTATTCTTCGCCACGCGACTCAAAAGTGTCACGAGCTTCTTGCCAAGAAACAACTTTCTTAACAACACTATAATTTGTTTTTGCTAATGCCAACATACGCTTTTCAAGCGCATCAATATCTTCTTGCGTTAGCTTGTGGTCTAAATCGATGTCGTAGTAAAAACCGTTATCGATAACAGGACCAATCGCCATTTTGGTTTCAGGCCACATTTGCTTAATAGCATGCCCTAATAAATGCGCACAAGAATGGCGAAGGATTTCAACACCTTCTTCGTCTTTAGCCGTAATGATAGACAATTCTGAGTCTGTTGTGATCAAGTCACAAGCGTCTACTAGCTCGCCATTAATGCGGCCAGCAATACAAGCTTTAGCTAAACCAGGACCAATGTCGGCTGCGACATCTAATGTTGATACAGAATCTGCAAACTCGCGTTTGCTGCCATCAGGCAATGTAATAATAGGCATTGTATTTCCTTATCCAGTGGTGACCCACACGTAGGGCCACTTGGTAATAATAAATAAAAAAGAAATGCCACCAAACTACAGACATTACAGGAGCCTGAGTTAATAGCGGCATGAGTTTGCATTCTAATTGAAAAGCCCTTTTGCAATCAAGTAATGCGGAGTAATAGAGCTTGTTATCGATAAATTAATTGATATGAACAGCATAATAGATGATCAATACAGAAAAATGCTGATAGATAATCCCATACTAAGATTTTATATCCTTACTTTAACACTCAACTATAATTTAATCGTAAAGTGTAATTTTGACCCAATTACACAGGTTTCGGACAATGTTGAAGCTATATAAAGGAGTATGTTATGAATTTAGTCAGCAGAGTGATCAGTTGCCCACATTGTGGACATAATCAGCATGTTCATATAGATACGAGTTGCGGAGATCAAGAATATTATGACGATTGCAGAGTATGCTGTAACCCAATTCACATGACCTTATTAGTGAATGATGCCAATCGCACCATTCAACTATTTATAGATACCGATGATGAGCAACTATATTAAATAATAAACGCTAGTGCTTGGTGTAACACTATACGATGAAGGAAGCTCATCGTTTTGGTTAGACTAACCTAGCGCTTTTTTAGCTAATATACGTTCTACAGTGTCGACAATAACTTGAGTTTGGCTATCGATTTCTATATTGATTCGCTCGCCAATAGTAATATCACTCAAATTAGTCAATTTTAATGTTTCAGGGATCAAGTGCAGCTTAAAGCTGTTATCACTTAATTCACCAACGGTTAAACTACAACCATTAACACCTATAAATCCTTTATAAAAAATATAGTCCATCCACCGTGCAGGTACAGTAAGTGTTATGTTGTAATGTTTATCCGTTTGACTAATTTCTGTCACTTCTGCCATTGTGTGTACGTGACCAGACAAAATATGTCCGCCAATCTCTTTACCGAACGTTAATGAGCGCTCAATATTAACTTTGTTACCTGGCTCAACAAAATTCAGGTTTGTCACTTGTAAGGTCTCTTCCATTACATCGAAATAAACACTATTATTCTCAAGTTTAGTGACAGTCAAACAAACTCCATTATTGGCAACACTTGCACCTGTCTCAAGTCCTTGTTGTAGTTCTTCTGGAATATTAACTTCAAATGTTTTTAAACCACTTTGCTCTATAATTGAAACCACTTCACAAGTGGCTTGAACGATACCAGTAAACATATTTTCACTCGTTAGTTATAAGGTTTCTTAATGAATCACACAGGCTTTCAAGCCAAAAAGTTAATCCAATTAGCTTTGCCCGTTTTAATTGCCCAAGTTACACAAACCATGATGGGCTTTATTGACACTGTAATGGCAGGTCGAGTTAGTGCTGTTGATATGGCAGCGGTTGCTATTGGTACTAGTCTTTGGTTACCAGCACTGTTATTTGTGCAAGGACTTATTCTCGCATTTACGCCTGTATTTGCCCATCATCATGGTGCAAATAATCCTAAAGCGATTCAACCTCTCATGTCACAAGCGTTCTATATTGCCATAATTGGTAGTCTGGGTGTGTTGCTGTTCCTCTCATTTGCGCAAACTATTTTCGACATGATGGAATTAGAACCAGAACTTGCTGAGTTAAGTGCTGGATATTTACATGGATTTATGTGGGGTGTTCCAGCGTTTATTTTGTATCAGATACTTAGAGGTTGCTCTGAAGGTATTTCCTATACACTACCGACTATGATCATCGGCTTTGTTGGTTTAGCTGTGAATATTCCTGCTAATTATATTTTTATTTATGGACATTTTGGTGTTCCGGCGATGGGCGGCGCAGGTTGTGGTATTGCAACAGCACTCGTATTTTGGGCCATGATGATTGCTATGATGATTTACATGCAATTTCATCAAAAATTCGCCGAAATCGAACCTTTTAAACGGCTTAATAAACCTAACTGGAAAACCATTTGGGAAATGTTGAAGCATGGTATGCCGATCGCAATGGCATTATTTTTTGAAGTCAGTTTATTTGCCGTCATAGCATTATTGTTAGCTCCACTAGGTGCAACTGTTGTCGCTGGACATCAGATAGCGCTAAATTTTTCATCTATCGTATTTATGTTGCCATTATCTATTGGTATTGCAGTGTCTATCCGCGTGGGTTATTACTTAGGACAAGACAAACTCGACATATCTAACTTAGTTACTAAGATAGGGTTATTCATTGCTTTTTCATTAGCCGTCATTACGGCCGTGATTACAGTGTTATTTAAAACCCAAATTGCCCTACTGTATAATAACAATCCTGAAGTGGTCGCGTTAGCTGGTAGCTTAATGTTCCTAGCGGCACTGTATCAGCTATCTGACTCAATCCAAGTAGTTGCTGCAGGTGCATTACGTGGTTATAAAGATACTCAAAGTGCCTTTTATATTACCCTTGTGTCTTATTGGGCTATCGGAATGACGTTAGGTTACTTATTAGCAAGAACCGATATCATTGTACCTGCCATGGGAGCACACGGTTTTTGGATTGGTCTTATTGCAGGCCTAACTAGTGCTGCATTATTATTTGCCCTGCGTCTAAGGTACATACAAAAATCTGGGAAATTGAAAGCAGTCATTGAAGAACGCAGTTAATAGCGACTATGGATTTGAATTAACCAAATAAAATCTTAGTTTTGCAGAGGAAATTAAATAAATCTTAGCCTTTGTGCTGTAATAAGATTCAATTTGAACAGCAATTCACCATTCAAACAATTTTTTTGTTTTTTTACTTGCATCAAGCGACGTATACCGTAATATATCGCTCGTTCCAAAGATTACATGATATGTAGTCTTTAAACGATACAACTGTAGCTCAGCTGGTTAGAGCACCACCTTGACATGGTGGGGGTCGGTGGTTCGAATCCACTCAGTTGTACCATTTAAAAGATATTATACAACTGTAGCTCAGCTGGTTAGAGCACCACCTTGACATGGTGGGGGTCGGTGGTTCGAATCCACTCAGTTGTACCATCTTTAACTTTTAAACCAGCGAAAGCTGGTTTTTTTGTACCTCAAAAAAAACACCATCAATAATCAATGGTGTTTTGTTGGGGGAGATAAAAATGTTAGTTATGGATTAACAGATACGTCATCTAATAAGTAATCCACTCCTATAGGTAATCCATCAAAATACATAAATAACTCCGCTAATGTACATTCTGGTATCACTAATTCACCGGTGACTTGTTGCCAATCAAGATTATTGATCAATCCAGCACCTACGCCTTTATACAGTTCACTGTCACCTTCACAACGTGATTTAACCGTAATAGAGATATTGTGTTCAATAGTGCTCATGCTGCTGATTTTAGACCAAGCTGTGATTTGATAAGTCTGACCAGCTGTTGCCGTAGGTAATAAATCATATACGGCGCCCTGCCATTCTGCAGTCCTATTTTGAACCAATGCACTAAAATTTCCTGAATGAGCATCGATATCAGTTTGGCTAATATTTGCATCTCCCCATGTTACCCAACCTTGTGTATCCTGTTCAAAATGAGGGTTTGTGATGAGATTATTTGGGTCTTCAACCAATTCTGTACTGATAGTCACTTCATCTAGATAAATATTTGCATCAACAACAGGTCCATCAAAGTAAACAAATACCTCTTCCAATTGGCAATTTGGTAAGGTTAACGAACCATTTATAGCTGTCCAACCATCATTAGTTGCTTGAACACTGGCTAATTGTTGATATTGCTCTGTTTCACCAACACAGAGTGTTTTAACTGTAATGTTAACAGGATTAGATTCAATACCTTCAATGCGTGTATATCCATTAATATTAATCAATTGACCCGCTTGAACACGTGATAATAAGTCAATTAACGGTCCTTGCCATGTGCCAGTTCTATTAGATAATAATGCACTTTGAGTCCCCTGATATGCCTGCGCTGAAGTAACTTGTAAATCTCCGCCCCACGCACTCCAGCTATCAAGACCATTTTCAAAATCACTATATTGTATAACCTCGTTAATGGGTTGCGTGATGGCTTCATGTAATACCACGTCATCTAAGTATATATTTGCCTCAGGGGATGGCCCTTCAAAATACAATACAGCTTCAATGAAGTTACAATTAGGAATAGTGACTAAGCCGCCAAGTAATCGCCACTCAGTATTGCTGACTGTCGTCCCTCCTACACCAATATATTGATCTCCAGCAGGACAAGTTACTCGAATAGTCGCTTTTACGGTGGCTTGAGAGGCTGAAATTAAACTCTGTGCAAATAACTGATATGAATTACCCGCTGTTACTATGTTGGTTAGATCTAATGCAGGTCCCTGCCAGGTTTCTGTTCTGTCGACAGCAAGCAGGCTTTGCGACCCCGAATAGGCATTATCAGTTGTTATTGTTAAGACAGGATCACCAAATGGAAACCATTCATGATTAACCTGCTCAAAATCACTATTATCAATTAGATTAGGCCCAAATCCTTCAGTATTTGGCACTAAGCGTTTAGGTCTCAGGGTTAAGCCATCAACAAATAAGTCTATACCTGCTTGTGGGCCTTCTATATATAAAGATGCCGTTAATGAATCGCAATCAGGTGTTGTAAAGCTTGCCGTAATTTGAGACCAACGAAAAAGTCGAGGAGAGACTGTATCTAAGGATTGGTATATCGCACCTTCACTATCACACTGTGTCATTAAACTTAATGATACTTGTTGATTTCGTGCTAGTACGCGAGTCCAAACACTGGTATCGTACTCTTGAGCGGGTTTTATTACTTCACTGATATCGTAAACTGCACCATGCCAATTTTCAGTACGGTTCTTAACTCTTAATCCACCACGGCCATTTTTTGCAAAAAAAGCGGTTCGCTTAAGTTCACCAGCCCAGGTCGACCAGCCATCAAGGCCGATTTCTAAATTACCGTTAGCGATTAAATTGGGTAGTTGCCCTGCTTCATCAGCTTCAATTCTTAATAAACCATCTACAACACCAAAATATGCCGGTTTACGTTGATATTCATCATCATAGATGAGTGGATCATCTTCACCAAACTCTCCATCAATCCAGGTGTATTTGTCAGTGAATCCCCAAATCGTAAACGCATCACATTGACGTACATTCATACATGCATTCACAGCACGATGATAAACTTGTTGTTGTATCGCTAGATTGGTGACATCGTCCCAAGGAAGTGAAGATATTCTAACGTCAATCTCACTAATGTTGACTGATAAGCCAAGATCCGCAAAACGTTGTAAATTTGCAGTCATCTCTTCAGTACTAGGTGCAGAAGCGGCATCTAGGTGCATTTGAAACCCTATTCCATCAATAGGTACACCATCAGCAATTAATTCAGCCATCATGGTATAAACGGCATCTGATTTAGCATTGATGGAATCAATACCATAATCGTTGTAAAATAATTTCGCTCTTGGATCAGCAGCCCTTGCTGAAATATAGGCATCAGCAATATAAGATTTTCCTAATTTTTTGTAAAAAACAGATTGTCTATAGTTAGCATCATCACCCATAACCTCATTAACAACATCCCAAGCATAAATTTCACCTGCATAATATTGCATTGTGGTGGTGATATGATTATCAATCATTTGTGCTAGCGTTGCTGCATCAACTTGGTCATTGACAAAATTTGGTGCCTGTCTGTGCCAAACTAATGCGTGCCCTTTAACTTTTTGTTTGTTGTCTTGGGTAACCGCCAACATGGAATCAAAAGCACTAAAATCCCATTCATTAGCGCTAACAGGTTGCAAAGGTCCCCACTTTGCTACGTTCTCCGGAGTAATATAGTTAAACTCAGATGCAAGTAGTGATAAATAATCTTCTTCACCTGAAGCCATGACACCATAACTTGGTGCCGTCCCCACTTTTTTACGTGCTTTTTTACTTGCATCTGCAAGAGTTTCGACATGGCTGAAAAAATTAAACTTTTTCCAATCCGATTTTTTTTGCGGAGCAGCCTCCGCAATATTTATTGTTAACGTGGCTAATACTAACGCGCATAACCCAGCGTTTTTTACATGCTTGTTCATTAACTAATCCTTAAATAGATTCAGTTTTAAGGCAAAGAAAGCCCAAATGATTTTTTGATTGTTTTAGCTCTTATTCAGTGACTGCTTTTTAAACCGAATAACAAAAAACTAACATGTGGTCTTTTTGACAACAAGATGAATTTTTAATCTATCTATTTTAAAGAGCACAATACCGATACGGGTAATACACACAAATGATAAGCAATTTGGTTTACTAAATTATTGGCAAATAAAGGCATTACTTGATGTTAAGTAAAATTAAATGATGGCAATTTGGACTTAATAAAGTTTATTTGTTTATTTTTTCTGATGTGTTTTTTTAAACAGATAAATTCACTTAACGTTGTTTCAATAAACAATCATTTTTGAAAGATACCCTTGATGCCCATTGCAAAAGGCTTCAAGGATAAAATTTAGATCATTTGTTGGCGATTTTGGGTCAACTTATAAATCAGTTGTCATGTATCTATTCACAATAATTCAGATAGTTACTAAAAATATTGTTTGATCAAATATTGCGTAACTTAGAACTAGCTACACAATACTAGATTTAGCCCGTTATTGAATTTTCGGTATGTTCAAGATTAAAGTTAGAGCAGGTTTATAGCTTAAATCGCGATTCCATAACAATGGATAGTTAGTTCTTTGTGGAATAGGATAATCATTTTTCCAAGACATCGTGTCATGTACTCCCCAAAACGTGACTCGGTCAATTTTATCCTTCTTACGGTAAAACAATTCGAACAAAGCCTGATATCTTTTAGTAAGTTGCACTTGAACAGAATCAGGTAAACCATCACGATATGGGTCTAAATATGCTTTAAACTCTGACAGTTGAAATTGTGGGTGCGAGAAAGCCTGTCCAATGACTTGCCCATGCTTGGTAAATGGTAGTACGTCTATATCTAATTCTGTAATCATTACCTTTAACCCGAGCGCTGCATATGCATCAATTGCCGCTTCAATTTGCTCAATTTCAGGATAATTAAGTCCCCAATGGGCTTGAATACCGATACCATCAATTCTAATGCCTTCATCCTGTAGTAACTTGACCATTCGGATGATGCCATCACGTTTATTTGGCCTCCATGCATTAAAATCGTTGTAATATAGTTCTGTATCGGGTGCATATACAGCTGCAAACTGATATGCATATTTCACAAGTTTATCCCCATCACCCACGGCCTTAACCCAATTCGTTTGGCGATAATATCCATCCTCACCAATCACTTCATTAACAACATCCCATGCATCGACTTTGCCAGCATATCTTCCTGCAACAAGTTTAATGTGCTGTTTCATTCTGTCTAATTGCTGCTCAGAAGAATTTGCTGAGTTGTCAGGTTGTAAGAAAAACCAATCAGGTGTTTGGTTATGCCAAACTAATGTATGCCCAATAATGAACATCTTATGTTGTAAACCGAACTCAACAAAATTGTCAGCTTCAGTGAAGTCATAATATGAACGAGTAGGATTAACAACCTCTGCTTTCATGGCATTTTCTAACGTTATGCTGTTGAACTGAGTCGTTACAATATCGGTTAATTTAGGCGAATTACCGTTGATAATTGATTCATTTATCGCAACTCCAACTTTAAAGTGGCCATTATAGTGACTTTTTAAAGTCTCTAAAGTTTTGGTTTGTTCATTATTCGCCACTGTATACGCTGAAAAGAAACACAGACTTGTAAAAATACAAATAATTATTGGCTTAAGATAAACTCCGTATAGTGAACTGGTAATATTCTTGTATCTTTTTCCCTTGGAACACCTTTGACTATTCAATTTACCCCTCCTTTTGTAATTAGCTTTTCCTCATGAGTGATTTAATTATCCTCACATTTTTAAGCATATATAACGACGCACCTATGTGTCAATTTGACTATTAGGTGCGAGGTAATTATGATGTTAAGCAATCGTTAATAGGGAATATTGGGAAAAGGATCAAATGGGCAGCAAACATCTTCGTTTCATAAATATGGTTTTGCTTTTTAGCATGATCTTTTATTTTACTTCTCCTGTTTTCGCTAACCCTGTTCAGCCTAATAAGGCCACTCAACAAGAATTTATTGAAAGCTCAAGTGATACAAGGGCTATCAACTCTCATTCGAATAACAAGGTAAATGTTGCGATAGATACAAAAGCGCAATGTTATTCAGATATTCCACCTTTACCTGTTAATCCCACACCAACATTAATTACTAAAGATCTTGGATTTCTCGAAGGACCAACCTGGTCATCAGTAAAACAACAGTTTTATTTTTCAGAAATGGATTTTGACGGGCCTCAGACATCAGGACCTATTTCAACAATTTATACATGGAGTCATCAAGACGGTGTCAATAAACTAATCAATGATGTTGGTACGAATGGGTTATACGCTAAAGGTAATGAGTTATACCTGCTTGATCATGCTAACCGTGGTATCAGCAAGATGAATTTGTCGTCATTAAATCAACACGTCATTACAAACCAATTTCAAGGCCAACATTTTAATTCTCCTAATGATGCCGTCATGGATAAAGATGAAATACTGTATTTTACTGATCCTGATTGGCAGCTAGGGCCACGAGAGCAGGAAACTCCTTTTACTGGTGTTTATACTTTAAACAAGCAGGGTCATGTCCAGCTTATTAATAAGTCACTTAATAAACCTAATGGAATCGCTTTATCAAAGGATGAAAAGCATATTTATATCGGGGATTACTCGCATCATATATATGTTTATCGCTTAACAGCGGATAAAACAATAGCAGAAATTACGCAGAAAATTAGCATAGATACACCAGATGGAATGGCTATTGATTGTGCTGGCAATTTATATGCTACAAGTCATAACGAGGGTTTTATAAAAATTTATAATAAAAAAGGAAATTTGATTCAGTCAGTGTTCATTGCACCCAAATTGACTAATGTTGCTTTTGGTGGAAAAGATATGAAAACACTGCTCATTACAACGGGTAATGGGCTATTCCAACTGACAACAAAAGTTCCTGGTTAAAGAACACTTTACTGACGATAACCAAGACCTGTTGCCGCCCAATAAATGCCCCCGTATAAATGGGCTAAAAACAACGGGTCTTGATACACTGCCCCCAGATGACCTAAGCCTGTATAAAAAGAGCGACCACCATCATAATATTGAAACCACGCAATGGGGTGAAAATCTCCCATCCCATCACCCTGTTTGACTCCCCAATCAGATTGCGTTTGATAAGTCTGCTCGTCCACAGTTAATAAGTATTGCAAAGACGGTGTATTGGCCTCACTAAAGTCGTACCACTCGTCTGTAAACCAAAAAGAAGCAGGTAATTGTTCAGATCCGACAAAATCAATGGCAGTTTTATTAACGAGCGCAGTTTGCACTGTTGGATGAATGATAAATGTATGGCCAATTAATTTTTGGTACCACTCCCAACTGTATTCTGTATCAGCAGCGCTGTG
Organism: Shewanella sp. MMG014; assembly: GCF_018100775.1. Classification (NCBI taxonomy): domain Bacteria; kingdom Pseudomonadati; phylum Pseudomonadota; class Gammaproteobacteria; order Alteromonadales; family Shewanellaceae; genus Shewanella; species Shewanella sp. MMG014. The sequence continues at coordinate 147,243 of NZ_JAGJDZ010000012.1, read as the reverse complement.
AATACCTACAAAACCTTTACCGCTTTGAACATATGTTTCGAGTGCTTGCTTTTGCTTTTCATTTAAAATGTCGCCACTTGTGGCCAAGAAAATAACCACATCAACATCTGCAAGGTACTGGGTATTAATATAATGTGCTTCCTGATGCCAGATAACATTAAAGAAATGTTTCTCGGCCAATTCTTCTATTGCCTTCACTCCATTTAATATAGATTTATGATGCCAACCAGAAGTTTTACTAAAAACCAATACGTTAAATTGCTTTTTAGGCAACGTATCAAACCCCGTTGCATTAACTTGTTTAATCGTACAACACCAAGCTGAAATAAATAATAGAAGCAAAAAACCAAGTAATTTTGATTGATAAAAACTAGATACGAAAACACGAGTTAACTGATAATTTTTACTGATCATAATCTGTTATTCCTAATAGAATTATCTGAAAAGTTAGCAGTTAACTATCAGCTACTAGCAAGCTTACAAAAATTTAGCCCTACTTTATTATTCAAAGCCACGTTAAATAACAAATGGCAGAAGTTTAAAATTAACTTACCTCATTTCAGCAGAGCGGCAATAATTTTGAATAAAATCTACATGGTTAGGTAAGCTGTTTACCCTTCTCTGAATTGTTGATTTTATGGTGTTTAGAAAACCAGCTAACTCCTCGTCAGACATGTTATCGACGATTGGATGATATTCTTTGGGCATGAGTCCTTGACCAATCATCACTTGTAACCATGACGCTTCGCCAAATAATTCTTGATCTGTTTTATATACTTGTGCACTTTGTACAAACAAATCAATTCTATCTTGTAAGCTTTTTGGTATTTCCATCGATTTACAATAGCGCCAAAACTCACTGTCATCTCGCTGAGTTACATGATAGTGCAGCACAATAAAGTCGCGAACATTTTCGATTTCAAGTCGCATCTTTCGATTAAAATCATCAACTACAGCTGGTTCCATTTCTGTAGAAGGTAAGCTTTGCATCAATCTAACGACACTTTGTTGAATTAAATGAATACTCGTGGACTCTAGTGGCTCAATAAAGCCACTAGCAAGACCAATTGCTACACAGTTTTTGTTCCAGTGTTTACGGCGAGTACCAGTTTTAAACTTCAGCACTCTAGGTTCATTAAGTTTGTCACCTTCAATGTTTTCAAGCAGCAGCTCTATTGCTTGCTGGTCTGTCATGTATTTACTACAAAACACTAAGCCATTACCCATTCTATTTTGAAGTGGTATTTGCCATTGCCAACCCGATGGATGCGCTATTGAGCGTGTGTACGGGACTAACGGTTTAGTTTGCCTTGTTTGCACAGCAATAGCGCTATCACAAGGTAACCAGTGACGCCAATCTTCGTAACCAGTATGAAGTGCTTCTTCAATGAGTAATCCTTTAAATCCTGTGCAATCAATAAATAAATCGCCGTTGATCTGTTGACCATCTGCTAAGGTCAGCGATTTTATAAAACCGTTTGAATGATTAAGGTTAACTTTCGAAATTGTACCTTCAATCCGTTTGGCACCATGTTGTTCAGAAATGGCACGTAAAAACTTTGCATATAAACCGGCATCGGTATGAAAAGCATGGTTGCGGTCTTGATTAGGTAAAGCGGCGAATTTACCTAATCGACTGGCTAAATGTTCCGGGCAATAGTCACCAATTTCACTCGCTATCCCCTGTTGATAACCTTTGAGCCAAAAATGTTGGAAACCAGCAGCCCAGCAACTTTGGCCAATATAGCCAAACGAATGCATATAATCTTCATTCACTTGTTTCCAATTCTCAAAAGAAATCCCAAGCTTGAAAGTCGCATTCGTTGCCGCCATAAAATCTGACTCTTTAATTTTTAACAGGTCATGAAATAAATGAAGCGTGGGGATTGTCGCTTCACCAACACCAACGGTAGGAATGTTATCAGATTCAATTAAAGTGACTGAAATATGCTTTCCTAATAATTTTGAGAAAGCCGCAGCAGCCATCCAACCTGCTGTTCCGCCACCAGCTATAACTACATTTTTAATTTTATTGGACATGGTAATCCCCACTTGTACCTAGATTATTAGGTTATTGTTTTTATTCTATATTAAAACTTTAACGCCTTAACTGATTTTGAATTTGCGCACGTAATTTTCTTGCCGTTATTTCATTTAATGGAGAGCGTAAAACACCTTGTGCAGATGGTTGGATATGTTCAAAATTACTGTATTCATCGTTAAAAACATAATGATCGAACAATTTTTTCCAAGCATCTTTTTGCACTTTAGGTAAGTCACGAAGACTTAAAATACCGTGCATTAAAGCGTTACTCGGTTGACCTAAATGCCCCAAGCCCGAAGTAAACCAATAGTTAATTAACACATTAAATGGTGCTAAGGCTTCAACTTGATGCCACCACATGCTAGGAATAATCAACGCATCCCCCACTTCTAATTCGACAACTTGAGAAGCGTTAAATGCATGTTTAAGCTTTGGATATCGCTCAAAATCAGGATTTGTTAAATCAGCTAAGCTAATTGGCTGACCTCCAGGAGCAAGATCTATTGGACCAATATAAAGGTTATCTATTTGCTCAGGCGGAAATAAAGTAAAACGACGCCTTCCAACGACTGAACATGCTAGGTTTTGCGCAACATCATAATGGGCTGATATGTTTGTTTGATTACCCATCCAGATATTCGTTAATGCATCATCTGGCATGGTATCGATTGTAATTTCTTCCAATAATTCAGGGAAATTGTGCTTAATGCTCGTTGAACCTACATAAATGGTATCGGGATGCGGTTTTGAGATTTGGTCAATGAGTTGTGCTAACACATCATTTAAAGGCAACTGCAAAGGATCAAAATTAAATCCTGACAAATCTTCATTATAAAAAACTCGCCCTTGATGGTCGTTGTGTAAATAACAAGCATTAACACTATCACCATCAAATTTTTTACGTAAATAATCCATGGCTTTAAGTAATGACTTTTTACCATGGTGAACAAGTGTCCAGTCACTGGCAAAGTTTTTTAATATGACTGGTTGCTCTGAATATAGCAGTGTTCTGTCGATATTCTGGTGCGTGACACCAGTATATTCACTAATTACTAATTTTTTATTGGCCATATCATTCTCTTCAATCAACTCTGTGAGGGGGTAAGTCAACCTTTGCTGTTAACACTCTGAAGTTAATTGTTTAGCTGTTTATTTTTTCGTTCAATCAGCTTATTAATGTGAGCTTGAGACGCGATAATCATGTAAATAACTTCTAAATAACCTGCATGGTGAAGTCCTAGAAGTTCTGCATCTTCTAATTTGGCTAGTCGTTCTTTATTAATGATATAAAATCCAATTAATTGATGATGAGAGCTATCATTTAATTTAATGTCCATCGACACCGATTCTAATAAATCACAATGGATTAACGCTGCAATAAATTGCTGATTTTCTTGTAAACCTAGGTGTAGGGTTTCAAGCACACTGCCAATATGTTCCAGATAATCACTGTTACCACCTAGCGGAAGAAACAAAGCAGTTCCTTGGTTGCTACTCACTCTCGGAGAGTCTGTATCTAAAGTAATGACACGTTGCATATCAGTAACACCGTCTTGCGCTGTTTTTTGATAGCCAATATAAAAAGGCATCCTTTGAACTGATAGTGGGATATAGCTCGCATCCCAGCCGTTTTCAGTTAAAAATAGATTTTCTTGGTTTTTAAAACCGAATAAGGTGACAGGGCTAAATTCGCCAGTATCAGAATGCTTCTGAAATAAGATGGGATAATGGGCTTGCGCAGTTTTGATCTCTGCTAAAAAAGTCGCAGCAAACCATAAATCATCGCCAAGTTCTGCTGAACGCTGTGTATTGATACGTAATTCTTTGTGTTCTACATTGTTAAGTAGTACATGATTCATCTTATTCTCCCGACAAGATTGCCCTTACCCACAATCTCATATTATTTTGTTTATCTTGGTTAGTTTGTTTTAGTTAGATAGCAGAAAAGCCTTGTTGCCTAACAAGATCTAACAGTTCCCGATTAGATTTCATTCGTTGAGATAATGTTTGTCGTTTACTCATCACATCTTCTAAAAAGGCGATATAACGAGGAGTGATGCCTGAGTTTGGACTCAATAAATTAGCCTTTGGATCAGGTGTATTCGCTGTTGTCGTCTCCTTCATCCCCATATAAACATATTGGTAACTCGCACTAGGAAAGAGAGGATTCACGTGAGTAATATCCGCTGCACTTGGTAATTGGTGTTGCCACAGATTGAGTAATGTTTTTAGTGAATCAGGTATTGAGCTTAATGTTTGATGATCGCACCAATATTGGCTATCTCGTCGCTTGGATAAGACATAGTGCAATTTTAAAAATTCGATAATTTGCTGCCAATGTAACTTCATGCGCTCATTAAAACGCTCAGTAACGATTGGAAGAATTGCCAGATCTGTTGGAAATTGTTGTGCAATTTCAATTGCAGACTGTTCAACAACCGCAATGGCAGACGCTTCAAGTGGTTCTATAAATCCCGCAGACATCCCTACTGCAACACAGTTTTTATGCCAGAATTGGCGACGAAAACCTGGTGAAAAAGCAAGATGTTTAAATGACAAATTTTCTCGTTGCTGCTCAGATAAATTAGGCGTACTTGTCCCGATATAGCGCTTAATTTCAGTTAAGGCCTCATCCTTTGTTTGATGAGAAGAGGAATATACATGACCTACACCTCTTCTTGTTTGTAGCCCAATATCCCAAATCCATCCCGCACTTACAGCTGTTGATAACGTACTTGAGTTTATGCTGGCTGTAGTGTCGTTAGGGATTTGAACCGCTATTGCACTGTCATTAAATAATATTGATTTTTGACACACTAATGGGATCTTGTAATGCTGGCCTAATAACAATGAATGCTGACCGCTGCAGTCAATGAACAAATCACCTTGAATCTTTCTATCCTTGTTACTTGAATCTTTAATCGTCACTGATTCAATATGCCCATGGCGGCAAGTAACGCTATTATTTTCAGAATACTCGGTATCTGATATTTGAACATCTACGCATTGGTTTACGTTATTTATACCAATCACATTAGCAGAGATATGACTCACCTTAAGTCTATTCACGCAATGTTGTTTTAATAAGTTTGCAAATTTTGCTGCATCTAAATGGTATCCATAATTACAAACGAATTGGTACTCTGGTGTTGATATTTGCTTAGGTGCGAGATTTTGCTGACATAACTGGGTTTGATATCCCATAGCATCGGCAAACTTGATATCAAACGGTAAATTATTTTTTACCGTTTGATATTGCTTGAAAGCATCGGTAAATGGGAAGCTAATCAGTGAAAATGGATGGTAATAACTATGAGTGACAGAATTATCACTACCACTAGTATCACTCACATTCCAATTAATAAACTTCGAGGCTTGTTTGAAACTGGCATCGCACTCAGTTAAAAACTCAGCCTCACTAATACCTATATCTTGTAAAGTTTGACGCATTGAAGGCCACGTCCCTTCACCGACACCGATTGTCGCGATATCGGGCGATTCAATTAAGGTAATAGTGACAGCATAATGAGTTATTTTAGAAGCCAAAATTGCAGCGGTTAACCAACCCGCAGTTCCGCCCCCAACAATAACGATATTTTTAATGGCTGTTGAAGTCATGTTGTGATCCACTAGATAAACATTCAAATTAATCGTACTGACTCATCTACCGAAATAGATGAGCCAGTGACGAATTGTTAGAATGTATATCTAACTCCTAAGCCATAACGTGCTCCTGTTTGAGTTATTTTATACACTAACTGATCAACACGACCGTATTCTTTCACGTACTCTTCAGTCACGTTAATACCTTCTAAGAATACTGTTAGGCCTTCTACAGCAGGGATGTCATAACTTACGTTGAAATCTATCTGATAATATTCATCAGTATAAATAGGCGCAGTTAAATCACCATTTACACGACGCTCATTTAAAAATGCATCACGCCAGTTATAAGCTACGCGCGCTTGTAAACCATAATTATCGTAGAATAAAACTAAGTTGGCCGTATCACTTAACCCAACTAAAGCTTCAGTGTCTTCTAGCGAATTATTATCGTATTCAAGATCTGAGTTAACCATGGTGTAGTTAACGATACCGCCAAAGCCAGTTTCGCCAAATAAATGCTGAACATTAAATTCGAAGCCATCAATGGTGTGTTCTTCATCGCCATTAACAGGAACATTCAGGTTAAATGTGACTTCGTCGTCGGTAGCAGGATCACCAATAATTGTTCCGCCATCTAAGTTACCGTCAGCATCATAGTTTGGTTGAACATTCGGATCATTTTCATAATTCTCGAAAATATACTCGCGAATTTCCTCGTTCGTTGCACCAGCACCCAATGCAGCCACTGCTGAATCAAACTTTTGTCCACTTAATGGATTTGATAAATTGAAAATATTAGAGGTGGTTGTTCCGGTACGGATCCAATTCGAGACATCTTTTCTAAAGTAACCAACAGAGGCATAGCTGCCTTCATCGTAATACCACTCACCGGTGAAGTCGTAGTTAATTGATTCTAAAGGTTCAAGTCCTGGATTTCCTGAACTACCAGAGTAACCACTTAAACTGCCACCAGTATTAATTGAAGTTCCACCTAGCAAATCATTGTAACTTGCACGTGAAATGGTTTTACTTGCAGCAGCACGCACCATAAGATCATCAGTGACTGATAAATTGAAGTTTAAATTAGGCAAGAATTGGTCGTAATCAGCTGATTGATTCAAAGATTCAATACCTGTGATACCTGTTACCGAAGTTGAGGTTGCTTCAGTCCATTCAACACGGCTATAACCTGGAGCAGACGCTTGTGAGAACACATCTGTTTGTTCATAGCGTAATCCTACGTGAACACTAAAAGGCATATCCGAGATTTCACCAAAGTAGTTGGCTTGCAAATAAGCAGCTGTGGTTTTCTCTTCTGTAAAACGGTTTGTTCCCGCATCCCATTGCGTTGACGCACAGAATTGACCTTCTCCATTAGGGCCAGATGCCGCGCCAGGGGCAGCCTGACAATCACCGTATAAACCATCAACATTCGCTTCAGGATCAGCAAGTTCTGCAGCATTAACAATCTGGTCAAAATCGGCATAAAAGATTTTGTTGAATAGATCATAATCTTCTTGCGTAGGCGTTCCTTCGAAATTGCCAGGTGTACCAGAAAATTTATCTAAGATAGTGTCTTCAGTCCAATCAATACCAGCGAAGTCACCTACCTCACCAACACCACCCCAATCTGGGCGCTGAACTTGAGTATGACGATAATGGTTATTCACTTTATTGTAAGCGACACCAAAGTCGATATTTAAATCTTCATTTAAATGATATTTACCACTTAATTGAGTTTGCTCAATATCAGAAGAATATTTGTCATTAGCAAACCAACTACCCGATAAACGCATCGTGCTAGGATTAAAGTTTTCGATATTACCAGTCGCAATCCCCGGAAGACTGCCGGTTAAGTCGAGACCTGTACGGCTACGGGTATAAGAAGGAAGTTGTACGTTATTACGTGTTCCGTGCCTAGGATCACTCGCTTCCATCGCCGCTGAGGAGTTATGATAGTCTAACGTTAAAGACAAATCGTCAGTCACATCCCAATCTAAGTTAATACCAATAGAATCTGTTGTTTCTTCACGGCCCCAAGCTCCGACAGTTAATGACGTATCTTGTAAATCTGCAGGACTATTGATGTTATAAATTTCAGAGTAAATCTCAGGCCACGCGTTAGGTTCTCCGCTCCAAACAGATTCACTTCTATCACCAGCATAGTTGAACCATACAGAAGCATCAGTATGCTGTTCTTCGATGTTATTTCTAAACGTAGTGTAATCGACTGTTGCAGTGAAGTTTTCAACTGGGCGATATTGTAGAGTTACTTGACCGTTTATGCGTTCGCGTTGACGCTCTTCAAAGATATAACGAGGTTGTTGTGCATTTGAGTAAATACCGGAAGTTGGACGGTTTGCACCACCTTCAGCACCTGCAGGAACACCACCCCAGCCAGTATTAGTATAGTCACTTGCACGATAGCCTTGATCTTGAAGGAATTGCTGCATGCCACTTTCACGTTCCTGATAACTGCCTGAAATGGCAATACCAAATTTATCATCAGCAAAAGTTTGTGAATAAAGACCACTTAGTTCTGGTGTTGTACTGGCTTTATCTGATGACTTATCTTCAATTGCTTTACCACTGATAGTGGCTTTTAATCCTGGATTATCAAGTGGTTTAAACGTTGTAAGATTAATCGTTGCACCAATACCACCTGATGTAACACTGGCATTAGAGGTTTTATAAACTTGTACCCCATTAACACTTTCAGCTGCAACATTGGCAAAATCAAACGTTCTGTCGCCTGTTGTATTTGGTAATTGACGGCCATTTAAAGTTATTAAGTTATTCGCTGCGCCAAAACCACGTACAGTGACACGACTGCCTTCCCCACTAGCTCGGTCAATAGATACACCAGTAATACGCTGTAATGATTCTGCTAAGTTGGTATCAGGAAATTTACCGATATCTTCTGCAGAAATTGCATCAACAACACCTTCTGATTCACGTTTAATATCCATGGCTCTTTCTAAGCCACCACGAATACCCGTAACGGTAATGACTTCAACTTCTTCATCAGCGTAGCTGTTATTAGCAGCCATTGAACTTAATGCTGCTAGAATCGAAGTTGTTATAATCGTTTTGTTAAACATCTAACTCTCCCCTTTTCTTCATTATTGCCAAATCGGCAATGACTCCTTTTTGGTTTACACAAGCCAATAAAAAACTTGAAAACCTAATTATCATTATCAATAAAGAGTGCTAACAAAGACTGCTATCGGTTTAGATGTTATTAAATAGTTAAAAGCATTAACTATCAAGTCCTTACCGATACTCTGTACATTTATTGCTTCATAGACTGTAAAAAATTGACTACAGCTTTAATTCTCGTTGACATCGTCTATATTGACTTAACAATTTAATGTCAACTTGACCATAACTGAAGTAAGCAAAAAAATTTGCTCTAATGCTAGTTATACGCGGTTATTGGCAAAATCTTGCCATTTATATCGTGTATTAATTCTGTTTTCTTTACGCATCTCAGATGGGTTTTACCTGATGACAAACTAGAGTCATGATAAAACAACCACCATTTTTCTTGATGAAATACAATTGAATGATGATTCGTCCATCCTAAAACTGGATTTAAAATCACACCTTGATAAACAAATGGTCCATAAGGGTTATCTGCTATGCCATAAACAATTTTATGGGTATCACCTGTCGAATATGAAAAGTAATACTTGCCTTGATATTTATGTAGCCACGATGCTTCAAAAAAGCGCCTCTCGTTATCACCTGTTGTTATTGGAGCGCCTGATTCATCAACAATCACAATATCTTTTACAGGCTCAGCAAGCGTTAACATATCGTCTGATAATTTAGCCATTTTTGCTGGTAACGCAGGCTCATTATCAGCTGGGTAGCTATCTTGAATACTAAATTTACCATCACGCCAGTTTTGTAGCTGACCGCCCCATAAACCACCAAAATAAAGGTAATAACTGCCATCATCATCTTTAAACACGGCGGGATCGATACTGAAGCTCCCTTCGATATAGTTTTCCTGTGCTTTAAAAGGCCCAGATGGCCTGTCACTAATCGCAACACCAATTCTAAAAATACCGTCATAATCACGAGCTGGAAAATAGAAATAAAATTGACCAGATTTTTCTGCGGCATCAGGTGCCCATAGTTGCTTTGAAGCCCATTTAATGTCTTCTAAACTTAATGCCACGCCGTGATCTGTCACTTCTTCACTATGGTTATCTATCGAAAGAACATGATAATCACGCATAGCAAAATGGTCGCCATCATCATTTATCGCACTGTCGGTTTCGATATCATGTGAAGGGTAAATATAAATTTTTTCATTAAATACATGAGCCGAAGGATCTGCTGTATAAATATTGGTGACTAATGGCGGATTCTTTGGCTTAAAAGATCTCGCTTTCTTTAAGTCAAGTTGTTGTTTACGCTCAGCATCACTCATTTCAGCTTCTGGTTTCTTTTCCGATTCCATCTTGTTTACATCTCATCCATTATTAAACGTTGGCAATCTTGTTATAGAAACAATCCTTACCGTCTATATTCTGTAGCGATTAACAAGTCTTTGCCTTATTGCTGCTCAGTCCCTATCAATTTAAGTTGAATTTTTTTAACTTCAACTTCTGTGAGCTTGTATTTCGCAATCACAATTAAACAAATGACAGTGCAAATCACAGGTATGCCGGCAAAGGCTAATAATATGCCAGACAAGGTTTCATCTGTTTGCTGCTGATTGGGTATATAGTTATAAGCCGACAACAACCATCCTGCTAATGCTCCGCCTATTGCGAAACCAAATTTGATAGCTAATAAATGGCCCGAAAAAGTAATTGCAGTCAGGCGTCTACCTATCTTTTCAACACCATAGTCAACGGTGTCTGCAACCATTGAGAACATAATGGGCGTAATAATCATGTGTGCAAAATTAGCAATAAAATAGATGATAAATATCAGCAGTATTTGATCGTTAGCAATCACGTAAAATAAACTATGAGAGATAATGACAACAACTAAAGCAACCTGAAACAACACCTTTTTTTCAAAGTATTTAGATAAGAAATTTGTCGAAATTGCACCTAGAACAGAGCCAATAGCTGCTACTGTTAAAAAATTTGATAGAAGGCTCTCGTCACCCACATAATATTTAATGTAATGCGGTGCGACAGATGCACGGATCCCTATGAGTGTTAACGTCGCTAAGCTTATAATGGCTATCACTAACCATTGGTCATTCTTAAATAATTCAAAGAAGTCTTTATAAATGTGTCTAAAGCTTTTTCTCTCTGTTACCTGAATAGTTTCTTTCGTCATTTTAAAACATAACAAGAAGCAGCTTGCAGCTAATGCTCCCATGAACACCATTGCTAATGGATAGCCTTTGGTATCAGAACCTTGACCAAAAAACTCAACTAGTCTCGGAATTGCCCACACAATAATGACTAACGCAGCCATAGCCATTGCAAATCGGTAAGACTGTAATGACGTTCTTTCCTTAGGATCATTAACCATGACACCGCCAAGAGCACCATAAGGAATATTGATTGCGGTATAACAGGTCATCAATAGTCCATAAGTGATATAGGCATAGATAAGTTTTCCAGTGGTATCAAAATCAGGAGTAATGAAGGCTAAACACGCTAAAACACCATAAGGAATCGCAAGAAACAAAATATATGGACGATACGATCCCCAACGGGTTCTCGTTCTATCAGCAATGCCGCCCATGACTGGATCAGTAAAACCATCAAATAACCTGACCGACAGCAATAAGGTACCGGCTGCAGCTGCAGACAGGCCATAAACATCGGTATAGAAAATCAACATGAAATTAGCGACCATTTGAAACACGATATTACTGGCAGTATCACCTAACCCATACCCCATTTTTTCTTTGATGGTCAGCTTTGCGTTTTCCATTTATACCCCAGCCAAATGTAATTAACTTGTTATAGTCAAAAATACTATATGGTTAAAATTAGATTGTAAATACCTTTTAATGGAAATTTATCCATTTAGTAACAACAAGCTTGATGTGGGGTAATATAAAGAGGCATTGTCGCCTAAGTAGAATGTGTTCAGCGTTATTGACTAGTCACGACATTGATAAGAAGACATTGATAAGAAGACATTGATAAGAAGACTTTCATTTTTTCGTGTTCAAGATTTGAAGCGGCTGATTACGGATGGTTAACTTAGCAAAGTTTAACATACTCGTATAAGGACATTATTATGAGTAAAAGCATTCAAGGTCTGATTTAACGGTTCCTGATAAAACAGACGTTTATAAGCAATAAAAAAGGCGATGTATTCATCGCCCTTATAATTAGAAACTTATTCTTTGTCGTAGCCATTTGGATTGGCAGATTGCCAACGCCATGTATCTTCCATCATTTGTTGCAATGTACGAGTGGCTTTCCAATTAAGCTGTTTATTGGCTTTCTCAGCATTGGCCCAGAAAGCCGGTAAATCACCAGCACGTCTTGGACTAACTTCATAAGGAATGGCTTTTTTTACCGCTAATTCGAAAGCGCTAACAATTTCAAATACTGAAACGCCATTTCCTGTACCTAAATTGAACGCTTCAACCCCGGTAAATGCAGGATGACGTGTTAACCAATTCATCGCTGCTACATGACCTTCAGCAAGATCCATTACGTGTAAATAATCTCTCTCACAAGTACCATCTTTAGTTGGATAATCATCGCCGAATACACTTAACTTTTCTCTTTTCCCAACCATAACTTGTGCGACATATGGCAGTAAATTGTTTGGTATTCCTTTAGGCGACTCACCAATCTGACCACTCTCATGTGCGCCGATCGGATTAAAGTACCTGAGTGACACCCCTCTAAAATCGGGATTTGATGCAGCGGTATCGGCCATAATGCGCTCAACCATTACTTTAGTGGCACCATACGGACTTGAAGGCGTACCTAATTTCATCGTTTCAACATACGGAACATCATTTTCTTCTCCGTATACTGTAGCCGATGAACTAAAAATAAAATTATGCACATTATGTTCAGCCATCACTTCCAGTAAGCAAACAGAACCATGCACATTATTTTGATAATAAGCCAATGGAATTTGTCCTGATTCACCAACCGCTTTTAATGCAGCAAAGTGAATGACTGTATCAATATTATTTTCACTAAATAATGATTTAAGCTGCGACTTATCTCTGATATCACCTTCAATAAAATGAACAGACTTTCCAGTTAGGTTTTCAACTCGCTTAATCGATTCTAGGTTTGAGTTAAATAAATTATCAAAAACAATTACATTACAATCATTTTCGAGTAACGATAAAACCGTATGCGAACCAATATAACCCGCACCACCAGTGACTAAAACGTTCATTTCTATTCCTTGTGAAATACTTTTACTTAAATGTGCTATCTGCTGAGCGTAATTTTGAACGTTAATGACAAAATTAGCTAATGAAATTAAGTCTATCGTAAAAATGAACCTTTATACAGATTGTTTTTTGTTAACGATATGCAGTATTCACCAAGAAATGATTAACAATAAAATGCTTACTGAGGCCTACCTACCTTCGTCACGAGTAACAAAATGATTACAAAGTGAACTATGTAAACCTTTGAACTTCGCCTAAAATATGTACTTTGTCGTACTTAACAAACCTTAGAAATTCTAACAATCAAATTTAAACTATTGATTATTCGAAACAATAAGTGTTCTAAAACGCAGCGTATTATGTATACCTAATTGACACAAAAAATTACACATTGAAACAGTCACCTTTTAACAAAGCGTGTAACATACTCGTATAATATCTATAACCATAATATTTAAGCGGGCATTTGGCCTGTATAAGCTTCAACAAGAGGAAGTGTCGTGGCTACAGCAAAACAAATTTTATTCCCATTAGGGATCATTGGTGTAGGTCTTTTGATTTCAGGCGTGTTTATTTCAATGCAAAAACCACCTGAAGAAAAGCCACCAATTGATAATACGCCTCTCGTATCAATTGAAAAAATACAATACCAACCAATGACGTTTACCGTCAGTTCTTACGGTGTTGTCAATGCGAAATACCATACTGAAATAGTCGCTCAAGTCAGTGGTGAAATTACCTATCTATCAGATAACTTTGTTAAAGGCGGCTTCATCAAAAAAGGAGATGTTCTAGCCAGAATTGATCCAAGTGACTATGAATCAGCGCTGTTAGATGCACAAGCCAATCTTGCATCAGCAAAAGCGACATTAGTACAAGAAAAAGCAAACGCTCAAGTAGCCGAACGTGAATGGGCAGAAATTACTGATAGCAAACCCAGTGACTTAAGTCTTCGCAAACCACAACTGGCACAAGAGATTGCTAAACTGAAAAGCGCTGAAGCTGGACTATTACGGGCTAAACGCAACCTTGAACGTGCCATTATTAAAGCCCCATACGATGCGCTTATTGGCAGTCGTAACATAGGTCTTGGTACTTACGTCAGTAATGGCGCATCAATTGGGTTGGTTTATAGCACAGACAAAGCGGAAGTGAGATTACCTCTCGCAGATAAAGAAATGCAATATCTTGACCGTAAAGGTGCCAATGCTGAAGTTAAACTTGTTGGTAATTTTGCCGGTGAAAAGCAAGAGTGGATAGGCACTATTGTCCGCAGTGAAGGCATTATTGATAGTAAAAGTAGGATGACCTACCTCGTGGCTGAAGTCGATGATCCTTATGGTCTTAAAGGGGATCATAAAGAGTTACGTTACGGCACTTATGTTACAGCACATATTGGTGGAACCCATGCTGGTGAAGTTGCTGTCGTTCCAAGGCACCTTATTGTAAATGGTCTTGTCGCCACTATGGATAAAGAAAATAAGTTGCGTTATTTACCCGTTAATATCATTCGACAAGATGGCAGTAACGTCATTATTTCGAGTGGATTAGAAAATGGTATGAACATTATCACTTCAGCCCTAGATTATCCTGTTGAAGGGATGTCAGTTGCTTTACCACAGGATAAGGTTTTACAAACTGAGCCAACAATTGGGATGAATTCTGACACCGCTGTAGCCATGGAAGACAAGGAATAATTCATGGAAGATACAAATAAAGGCTTAATTGCTTGGTTTGCTCGTAACAGTGTTGCTGCAAACTTACTAATGATCATTATTTTACTTGGTGGTTTACTGACTGCTAATACGATTCGTAAGCAGTTCTTCCCTGCCGTTGAAATTAACTGGATTGAATTTAGTGCAGTTTATCCTGGCGCAGCACCACAAGAAGTTGAAGAAGGTATAACAGTAAAAATTGAACAAGCACTTGAAACCGTTCAAGGTTTACAACGTGTCATCACCTACTCTAACCGCAACCAAGCAAACGGCTACTTCAGGATTGAAGACTCTTATGACCCACAGATTGTTTTAGATGAAGTAAAGTCTGAAATTGGTTCTGTATCAACCTTTCCTGCGGGGATGGAATTTCCAAAAGTTGAGCGAATCAAAATTCGTCAAGAAGTCATGTATTTAAGTTTGTATGGCGATCTATCTCAGCGACAACTAAAAGATTTAGGCGAAAAAATCCATAAAGAGATCATGCAATTACCGAATGTTAATATTTCGGAGTTTTATGGTGGTTTAAATTACGAAATCAGTGTCGAGGTAAGTAAAGACCGTTTGCGTGAATTTGGTCTTAACTTTAATGATGTTGCAGAAGCTGTGCGTGGCTACTCACGTAATATGTCTGCTGGACAAATCAAAGCTGAAAACGGCTATATTAACTTACGTGTTGAAAACCAAGCTTATGTTGGTTATGAATTTGAAGATTTGCCACTGTTAACCTTAGATGATGGTACTAATCTTTTATTAGGCGATGTTGCCACGGTTAATGATGGATTTGAAGAAGGTATTCAATACTCAAAATTTAATGGACAAAATGCCGTCACATTTTTTGTCGGAGCAGCAAAAAATCAAAGCATCACAGATGTTGCTGACACAATGAAGGAATACATTGCCAAGAAACAAGCGCTGTTGCCAGAAGGTGTTACATTAGAGCCCTGGGTAGATATGACCTATTACCTAGATGGTCGGTTAGATTTGATGCTAGACAGTATGAAAACAGGTGCTGTTCTAGTCTTTTTCATGTTAGCGCTATTTTTACGTGTCAGGCTCGCTTTTTGGGTAATGATGGGATTACCTGTTTGTTTCCTTGGTACCCTATTATTTATGCCAATGGGTTTTATTGACGTGACAATCAACGTCATTAGTTTATTCGCATTTATTCTCGTCCTCGGTATCGTGGTAGATGATGCCATCGTCATGGGCGAAAGTGCTCACACAGAATGTGAA
This sequence comes from Shewanella sp. MMG014, assembly GCF_018100775.1. Lineage (NCBI taxonomy): Bacteria > Pseudomonadati > Pseudomonadota > Gammaproteobacteria > Alteromonadales > Shewanellaceae > Shewanella > Shewanella sp. MMG014. Next base: position 131,288 of record NZ_JAGJDZ010000012.1, on the reverse strand, counting down.
GAAAATGGCCAAAACATAGATAGTGTTATTAGAGGGGTAAAACGAGTTGCTATGCCAGCGACATTCGGCGTACTGACCACCATTGCCGCGTTTTTACCTATTACTTTAGATGACGGACCTTCATCCGCCTTTGGCCAAGCAATCGGCTATGTCGTCATATTGTGTCTATTATTTTCTTTAGTTGAGTCAAAGCTGATTTTACCTTCTCACTTAGCCCATATGAACAAACCCAAAGTTGTTCAACCAGGTTCAAAGAATCCGTTGGATTGGCTGCGAAATGGGGTCAATTTCATTCAGAAGAAAATCGAAACTAATCTGACTTGGTTCATAAAAAACGTTTATAAACCAAGCCTTACTGTTGCGGTTAAATACCGTTATGCGGTTATTGCAACCTTTTTGATGTTAATTGTTATATGCGCATCATTATATATCAGTGGATTAGTTAGGTTTATTGGCCAACCTAAAATCCCACATGATTTCCCTCGCATCAGCTTGGAAATGAATGTCGATGCTGCGGAAACAGCAACATTAGATGCAGCTCACTCAATCGAAAAAGCCTTACGTACCGTTGAAAAGCAACTAGAGGATCAATATGGTCAAGGCATGATTGCAGAGCTACAAGTTGAATTACAAGGTCGTACTCGGGCGGAAGTAAGAACTAAGCTTGTTGATCCATCTTTACGACCTATCAATACATTTGAAGTCGCAGAAATGTGGCGCCAAGCAATGCCTAAAATCCCAGGAGTCAAATCGTTCACTGTTCAAGATAGTTTATTTGGCGGTGGACGTGATGACGGTGATATTAGCTTTAGGTTGGAAGGAAATGATGAACAACAACTGTTAGCTGCTTCTCAAGCATTAAAAGACAAACTAAACACCTTAAAAGGTGTCAGTGACGTCAATGACAGCCGCCAATCTTCAGCCAAAGAAGTTCAATTTGATTTAAAGCCGTTAGCCCATAGTTTAGGTCTTACCTTAGCCAACATTGCATCGCAAGTTGGTAACAGTTTTTATGGTCTTGAGGCACAACGTATTATTCGCAACGGTGAAGAAATTAAAGTGATGCTTCGTTACCCTGAGGAACAACGTAATTCTATCGCCTTGGTTCAAGATGTTTTAATCAAAACCCCACAAGGCGCAGAACTGCCTTTATCTGAAGTGGCTAACATTACTGTCGTACAAGGTGTGAGTAGTATTCGTCGTGAAAATGGTAATCGCACCATCAATGTATGGGCTTCAGTTGATGCAGAGCAAGCAGAGCCTTTCAAACTGGCTAAAGATATCCGCGATAACTTTATGCCAGAATTGTTAGCCAAATATCCTCGTGTAAAAAGTGAAGTCTCAGGCAGTATTCAAGAGCAGCTTGATAGTGCTGATACGCAAATGCGTGATTTTATTATTTCAATGCTAGTGATATATAGTTTGTTAGCGATTCCGCTTAAATCCTATGTGCAACCTTTTATGATCATGTCAGTGATTCCGTTTGGTGTGATTGGCTCTATGTTAGGACATATCATATTAGGCATTGATTTAAGTGCCCTATCGGTATTCGGGATCATCGCCGCTGCAGGTGTTGTAGTCAATGACTCCCTCGTTATGGTCGATTATGTCAATAATTCCCGTAAACAAGGCATTAGGCTGAATGAAGCTGTTATTAATGCAGGTTGTCGCCGTTTTAGAGCGATAATGTTAACGTCATTAACCACATTTATTGGGCTTGTACCTATTATGACGGAAACAAGCATGCAAGCTCAGATGGTTATTCCCATGGCTGTCTCATTAGCGTTTGGCGTGTTGTTTGCGACTGTGGTTACCTTATGTTTAATCCCATGTTTGTATATTGCGATAGAAGATATGCGACGTATTGCACGTAAGATTTATCATCTTTACGTACCACAAACAAAGGAACAAGCATTAGCAGAGCTTAATTCGTTAACGAATAGTTCAAGCTAGCAAGGGATTAACTTCTGAATTGGCCAGACAAAGAATTAACGGCTAACGATTAAAAAAGCGAAACTTAGGTTTCGCTTTTTTTATTACTTTTAAGCCAGTCTTTGTCGATTTGTCATATAACTAGGCTATATTAACTCGCGTAAAGCATTATTAGTGTTAATGAAAACGAAAATTTAATCTCAACAGTGCTTCAGTTCTTTCAAAGGAAAATTATCACAATGCAAGCAAGTGTTCCCTTCAAAAATAGGTTGTTCATAGTCGTACTTTTAACCTGGTGCGTATTACTTTCCGCCAATGTTAACGCAGACAGTCAAAAAGCAGCTAAACAGCAAAATGTTCTATTAATCTCTATTGACGGTTATCGATACGATTACAATCAGCTACATAACCCTCAAGCACTTAATCAATTTGCTAAGGATGCCGCAACGGTTGAGTTATTCACTCCGGCTTTTCCTACAGTAACTTTTCCTAATCACTTAACTTTAGTGACCGGTCTGTATCCGGCAAATCACGGTATTGTGTCGAATCGTTTTTATAATCCAGTATTAAAACGTGATTATGCAATGAATATTCATGAAGCAGTCACCGATGGCCAGTTCTATCAAGGTGTGCCTTTATGGTCTTTGGCGCGTCAACAAGGATTAAAATCTGCCACTTATTTCTGGCCAGGGTCTGAAGCTAAAATTGCTGGCTTTAGACCTAATTACTGGCTTAAATATGATGGCCGAACCCCAAATGAGCAACGCATTCAACAAGTCGTTGAGTGGTTTTCATTACCAGAAAGCGAAAGACCACAATTCGTTACCTTATATTTTTCGGATGTTGATAGCGCAGGCCATCATCACGGCCCAGAGTCAACACAGACATACAACGCAGTGCAATACATTGATAAACTTATTGCGAGTTTACTTAAACAAATAAATGACTTACCGATTGATATCAATGTCATCATCACTTCAGATCACGGCATGGCTAAAGTAGATGAATTTGATAGAATTTACACAGATAAATTAGTGGGTAAAGTCGCTGATTTAAAGGATAAGTTTATCTTTAATAATGATGCTGCCTTCTCATTAGTCACAGCCATAGGTGAAAATAAAAAGCAAGATTTAGCTAGGCTGAAAGTGCTTGTGGAAGAGGTAGACGGTTTAGCGTTTTATTTACAAGCTGAAATGCCAGAACGCCTCCATTTTAGTGGAAATCCTTCAATTGGTGATGCCGTTATTATTAGTAACAATCACTATATTACTTCCACAGATGCAAAACCTGGCGTGATTGGAAAGCATGGCTATGATCCACAAACTATTCACGATATGAATACGGTTTTATACGCCAAAGGGCCTGCATTTAATCAGGCAACAATTGATCAAGCAGATAATATTCATCTCTACCCTTTGATTGCCAATATTTTAGGGCTAACGATACCCGATGATATTGATGGTGAGCTACGTTTTTTGTCGCCTTTGCTGCGCAAACCGTAACGCTATGACTTAACGGATCCCCTATTTGGTGATAAAAAAGCCTGTTGTCATCAACAGGCTTTTATAACAACCAAGGAGTAGACAATATAGCGATAGTTACTTAGCTTCAGATTCCATTATTTTATGATAAAGCGCATCTTTCATTTCAACGCGTTGTTGTTTTAAATCATGGATTGCATCATCGGCAATTGGCGAGTCTTTGAGCTCTAAATCACGTATTTGTTTATCGAGTTCATCATAACGCTTTAAAATCTCAGCAAAGTTCGCATCACTACTGTTTAGTGCAGTGATTGTGTCTAAATGATCTGGAAATTCATTTCTAAGAGAGTGATTTTCACCTAACATAAAAGCCTCATTTGATTATTAAATAAACCATGTTCGTTCTTTATAAATTTACAAGAATAAATCTAACGTATTTAGAATGTAGATCACACAGTTTAAAATTCAATCAAATAATGCCACTTTTGACGCTAAGGTTTACAAGAAAGTGTTTTTAATTAAATACAGTAATTCAAAAGAACATATTTTTTGCCTATAAAGCAGGCGTTTGCAAGGCAATTTTTAGCGCTATTTCTGGATTACTGTTAAGCTTACTGGTAAATATTTCTCTTTTTCTCATCCGTCGTTATGGTTCTAACATGCAATTATTTGAGTCGCCACATTTTGGCCAAGTGACAATTATTGGCAATGCCAACGGAGATTGGCAAGCATCTAAAAAAGGCTACTCGATAATTTTTAATGGAACTGTTGCTGAAGGAGAGCATATCATTAATATTTGTAATGGCCCTTTTGCAGGTTCAACAGAAGATTTTGTCGTTACCGGCCACCATAATAAATGGTTAAGCACTCAACTCTCTGCTATTGCTCATGAACTTCAAAGCAGATTGAATTGCTGGCCTTCCTCTGGACTGGCATGTTTTATCTTATTTAGTCGTTTAACGATTCCCCTTTCATTAACAAGAATGTCGTTATTGCCTAATTTAGCCCGTAATAATACCATGGCAAAAAACGAGCACCTGCCTTGCGTTGTTCATAACTGGCTTGGAGAAAGAAGAATCGCACTAAGCCAAATTAAAGAGTCACCAAGATCGCAGATTAATTGGCCTGCTTTATTGTTATCATCAGATAACAATAAAACCCTCTATCGTGCAGTAGACGTCACATCAGAGCAAAGCTTTAACGACTCTCCTTTTACCCTACTAGCTAAAATTGCGAACTTACAATCAAGCACACCTGAAGGTGTTATAGCGCTAGAGAAACTAGCGAATTTACCGTTATCACACTGGTTAGCATGTTCTACACAATCTAACTTATTAGACGTAGAACCCCTTTTCTTTAACCAACAACCTGAAAAAAACGCAGGCATATGGTATTTGTCTGACAATCACGCATCACAATATCTTGACTCAATTCGCTTATCGTTAGCACTCTGTCAGCAAGCATTATTGAAATAAACAGCGTTACAACACCATTGTCTTATTTATCATTTTAAGGATCTCTGTTAAACATATCTAAGTACGTATCAATATTGAGTACACACTTCGACCACTATGTTGAAAAGGATATCAAATGAAATGGACGCCAATCGTTGCCGCTTTATCAGTTTGTCTTGTAAATCAGGTTGATGCTAAAGAGCCTAAATTAATCTTACAGATTACTGTTGACCAATTACGCGCTGATTTACTCAACCGCTATCAGCATCACTTTACCGATGAAGGATTCAACTACCTTATTGATGAAGGCGTGTATTATACCGAAGCCCATCACCAACATGCCATTACAGAAACAGTTGTTGGCCACACCACTTTGGCGACAGGCGCACATCCTTCGAGTCATGGTATGGTGAGTAATTTATGGTTTGATAAACAATTACAGCAGCCCATCTATAACGTTCAAGATAAAACTCACCCTTTGATCAGTGCTAATGCTGCTGTTGATGCTGAAAATGAAATAGACCCCACGCAAAAAGCCAGTAAAGTTGAAGGCCGCTCACCTAAAAATATCTTAGCGACCACCTTTAGTGATGAGCTCACTGCCAGTAACAATGGTAAATCCAAAATATTTGCAGTGTCAGTAAAAGACAGAGGTGCAATTACACTTGCAGGTCACACAGGAAAAGCTTTTTGGTTCTCTAAATCAGCGGGTGAGTTTGTCAGTAGTCAATATTATTTTGATCAATATCCACAATGGGTTAATGAATTTAATCAACAAAATGATATTGCAAAATATGCAAATACGTCTTGGACATTATCTAAAGAATCAACTGAATATTTGTTTGGTGATAATGCGGCTCATGACTGGAAAACTAAATTACCAGGTTACGGTATTACATTCCCACATCAATTTGGAAAGCGAGACAATCCGTATTTCAGTACGTTTTTAACTGTCAGCCCAGTCGGTGACGAAATGACGGCCAATTTTGCTAAATCAGTCATAGAACATAATCAATTAGGTCAAAACAAAGTCACTGATTATTTATCTGTTAGTTTTTCATCTACGGATTATGTTGGCCATATTTTTGGGCCATCCAGTTTAGAAGCAGAAGATAATTTACTTCGTCTTGATAGAACGCTAGCCAGTTTATTTTCTTATGTCGATGACAAAGTAGGTTTAGATAATACGTTAATTGTATTATCAGCAGATCATGGCGCACCTGAAGCACCGGGCTATTTAACCCAATTTGGCACCAAAGCCACTCATTTTGATTTAGCCTCTCTAGAAAAACAACAAGATATCGTTAAACTAAAAAAAGACTGGAAGATTAGCGGTAATTTGTTTGCCAATGCTTGGCAACCTTATGTCAATTTAGATCACGATGCCCTCAAAAAAAGTGGAATTAAATTGAAAGATGCAACGTCTGTAGTCGCTGACGTTCTAAATAATGTTGCAGGCATACATCGTGCCTACAGTTATCATCATTTACTAGAAGGTGCAGTACCTAAAGATGAGATAACTCAAAAGGTCATTAATAGTTTTTACCCCAGCCGCTCAGGTGATATTTACATCGTATTTGAGCCAAATGTATTCGTAGCAGATTTTGATGGCCTCAATGTCGCATCTGTACATGGTTCCCCATGGCGTTATGACACTCATGTTCCAATAATCTTTGCTGGATTAAAACTCAATGGGCAACTGATTGAACGGCCTGTCGCCACCGTCGATGTGGCCACTACCTTAAGTGCCATTCTTGGTATTAATGCGCCATCGAGTGCTGCTGGGTTTCCATTAAAAGAAGTGATTAAACAATTTAAAGATTAATCACTTTTACAAAATAACGACGTTTCGTGGTTATATCTATTGCAAACAAAAAGCCAAACTTATGTTTGGCTTTTTCAATTAGTCATCAGTTAGTGTTGGTAAATTGTAAAATTGGCTTTACTATAAAAGTCCTTTTGATAAATAGCAGTTTTAATATGAAATTCAATCATCTAGTTTTGTTTGCCAGCATTCTTATTACTTCTTATTGTTACCACTCAATAACACAAGCCGCTGAGTTCGTCGGGACAGATCAATGTATAGATTGCCATCAAACTGAATATAAAGACTGGCAAGGTTCACATCATGATATGTCAATGCGTCATGCAAATGCCGAATCGGTATTAGGAAATTTCGACAATACCTCTCTCACAGTCAAAGGTGAAGTATATCGATTATTTAAAATAAATGACCAATATTGGGTGAATACAAAAGGGCCTGACGGCAAGTTTAATGATTATCAAATCAGCTACACGTTTGGCTACCATCCATTACAACAATATATGGTTGAGTTCCCTGATGGTCGGCTACAACTTATTCCATTAGCATGGGATGCCCGAAATCAAGAGCAAGGTGGGCAAAGATGGTTTCACCTTTACCCAGATATGGAACCCTATGATGAGTTCTTCTGGACTAATAATGGCCAGAACTGGAATTACATGTGTGCTGATTGTCATTCTACAAACATTAGCAAAAATTATGATGCTGAAAAAAATCAATACAATACCACTTGGTCCGAGATTAATGTCGGTTGCGAGGCTTGCCATGGCCCCGCCAGCGACCACTTGTATTGGGCTAACCAACAACCCAACACCTCAAATGTAAAAGCTAAAATCAAAGGCAATAACCAAGCGACACACCAAGATGATAGTAATACGAAAATAAATGAGGCGACTTTCGGGTTTGAGCGTACTTTATCGCCGAAAGTAGGAAAATGGGTCTATGAAAAAGGTCAGAAAATATTAACCCCAACTGAAGTTAAGGGATCTGATCAATTAGCCACGTGTGGTCAATGTCATAGCCGTAGAGCGCAAATAAGTGACCAAAATGATCACATTAAAGGCAACTTTTATGATAAATACATTTTGAATGCTGTCACTGCAGATCTGTATTATCCAGATGGCCAAATTTATGATGAAGTGTTTGTTTTAGGTTCATTTAAACAATCCAAAATGCATCAAGCTGGGGTCGTCTGCAGTGATTGCCATAACCCTCATAGTAATAAACTTAATGCGCCAATCGAGTCGATTTGTTTTAAATGCCACTTACCTAGTGAATATACCGCTGACACTCATAGCCAACATAAATCAGGCACAGACGCAGCGCAGTGTGTGACCTGTCATATGCCTAAAACGACGTATATGGACGTTGACCCTCGAGCCGATCATAGTTTTAAGGTTCCTAGACCAGATATCAGTTTAAAAATCGGCACTCCTAACGTTTGCACATCTTGTCATACCGATAAAGACAACCAATGGGCTGATAATGCAATTAAGCAGCGTTACCCACAATCAAATTATCGACAAACTGACTCTTTTGCTACAGTGTTTGCTCAAGCTGCTGTAGGCGTACCGACGAGCGGAGATAGCTTATCGTATATTGCTCAAAATAATGCTAACCCAGATATCATAAGAGCATCAGCATTAAGTAGATTAAGTGATTACCCTGGACAAAATGCACTAGTTGCAATAATGCGCGGTGTAAAACATGAAGATCCACAAATCAAGCTGGGCGCTATTGCTGGTGTGACCTCATATCCATTTTCTGACCGTTGGCAAATCATAAGTCCTTTACTTGATGACCCTGTACTTGCAGTAAGAACAGAAACGGCAAGTTCTCTCATTAATGACTGGGCAAGTATGACTCATACCCAACAAGAAAAACTTCGCCCCGCTTTGGATGAGTATCTAGCAATTCAATCCTTTAATGCAGATCGAGGTTTTGGTTTGATGAATACAGCTAACGTATATTTAGCCCAAGGAAAAATACAACAAGCAGAGAAGAGCTATTTAAAAGCAATTGAAATTGAACCTATTTTTGCCACAAGTTATGCCAATTTAGCTGATTTATATCGACAAACCGGTGATGATGACAAGTCCTTAGCTATTTTAAAACAAGGAATAACTAATCAACCTAAAGCGGGGTTACTAAGGTACAGCGCAGGACTTAATTTATATCGACAACAGCAACTTGCAGAAGCAATTGACTACTTCGAACAAGCAACGAAAGTAGAACCAAGAAATCCTCAATACTGGTATGTATTAGGACTCGCGCAAGAGAAAATAGATATAAAAAAAGCAATGAACTCAATCGAACAAGCTTATAAAGTGGGTAATAACCCACAACATTTGTATGCGTTATGCGAGTTTAAAATAAAACATCGTGACCCAACAACGAATGCTTGTATTAATCGACTGTCAAAAATTGTTCCTCCACAGGTAATTAAGCAATTAACTAGACGTTAAGCATGCATGACTATTATTAGATTACGTACGCGCCTTACAGTGCACTCAAGGTTACAATAAACTCTGTAATCTTGAGTCACTAGTCTGAGTGAGCGCTTTTTATCTGAAAAAGTTAATTATATTTATATCGAATTAAGAACAACCTCTAAAACTCCAAATCCCCCCTTCTAAAGCAGATATCCAAAAATTGCATTTTCAATAAATAGAAACGCAATTATATTTATTGCAACTTACTCTGTTTTTACTAGGGAAAAGGGGTTTATTCTGCAATTTTATACTTAAACCCCAGCTGTCTAAATTAGCTTCAATTGATTAAAATCAAATCAAACCTCATTGTTCGCCAATTAAATCAATCAAGTGTTTTAAAGTTGATTTATATCAATATGCCTCAGTTCAAGCCTCTTTATATTGTGTCCATATAGTTTGATCCTTCACCACGGAATAAGGTTGATTCATGGATACACACTCAGCTCTCTATAACCGCAGCAAGACACGATTGGCACAGCTTCGTGAAATTGCACCTCGCCAAACCGTTACCCTAGAAGAAAAATTAAAGGAAAATGGCATCACTCGTCGTGAATTTATGACTTGGAGTGCGTCAGTAACGGCTTTATTAGCACTGCCCTTGCCTTTTACGACTTTAGTTTCTGAAGCTGCAGAACTGGCCGATCGTGTGCCACTTATATGGCTACATATGGCTGAGTGCACTGGTTGTTCAGAATCACTTATACGAACTGATACACCCAACTTAGACAGTTTAATATTTGATCATATCTCCCTTGAATATCATGAAACCCTTATGGCTGCATCAGGCTGGCAAGCTGAAGAAAATTTAGAACATGCACTGGAAGCTTATAAAGGTAACTATTTACTCGCAGTTGAAGGGGCTATTCCGACCGCAAATAATGGCGCCTATTTAACCGTTGGCTGTAAAGGACATACAGGGCTTCATATCGTTAAAGAAGCAGCTGAAGGTGCTGCTGCAATTATTTCAGTTGGCACTTGTGCTGCCTTTGGTGGTGTTCAAGCAGCAGCGCCAAATCCAACGGGTGCTAAAGGGGTACAAGATGTCATAAACAAACCTGTTATTAACTTAGGAGGCTGCCCACCAAGTGAAAAAAATATCGTCGGCACTCTGATGTATTTCATTATGTTTGGCAAACTTCCCGCTTTAGATATGTTTAACCGTCCTAAGTGGGCATATGGCGCACGCGTTCACGACAATTGTGAAAGACGTGGTCGCTTTGATGCCGGTGAGTTTGTTGAAACCTTTGGTGACCAAGGTGCAAAAGATGGCTACTGCTTGTATAAAGTCGGCTGTAAAGGCCCATACACCTACAACAATTGCCCAACAGAACGATTTAACCACCACACCAGTTGGCCTGTGCTAGCAGGGCACGGCTGTATTGGCTGCTCAGAACCGAACTTCTGGGATGACATGGCTGATTTTGAAAAACCACTCGGGAGGCAATTACTTCACGGAGTTGATGCAACAGCAGACACTATCGGCGCAGTTATTTTAGGCGCAACCGTTGTAGGAATCGGTGCACATGCCGTCGCTAGCCTTTTTGCCAAGCCTTTAGAGGAATAATTCATGAACAAACGTGTCGTAATCGATCCTATTACTCGTATTGAAGGTCACCTTCGTGTTGAAGTCGAAGTTGATGAAAATAATGTCATTCAAAAAGCATGGTCTTCTTCAACTTTATGGCGTGGCATAGAAGTCATTTTAAAAGGCAGAACGCCAATGGATGTTGGCCTGATTGTGCAACGGATCTGTGGTGTGTGTACCTATTCTCATTACCGTTGCGGAACCGAGGCTGTTGAAAATGCGCTTGGCGTTAAAATACCACTTAATGCAAAGTATTTACGCTCATTAATGCAAACCTCGCTCTATATGCATGATCACATTGTTCACTTCTATCATTTACACGGTTTGGATTGGGTTGATGTTGTTTCTGCATTATCAGCTGATCCCGCGCTCGCTGCACAAGAGGCATTAAAATATACAGCAAATCCCATTGCAGCTGGTGAAGGTGACTTACGTGCCGCTCAAGAGCGTGTTAAAGGCTTAGTTGATACCGGTAAACTAGGTCCGTTTGCCAATGCTTACTGGGGAAATAAAACCTATAAATTTACGCCAGAGCAAAATCTAATAGCCCTATCTCACTATCTCAAAGCATTAGAAGTACAACGAGTAGCAGCTGAAATGCTGGCGATATTCGGGGGTAAATCCCCTCACCCGCAATCATTAGTAGTTGGTGGAGTGACATCTGTTCGAGATATGTTAAGCCCTGCTCGCTTACAAGAATGGAAACAAAAACACGCAATCGTACAGGATTTTATATTACGTGCTTATAAAGCCGATATCGTCATGGCAGCGGCAGCATTTGGTTCAGAACCGAGTGTGTTAGGCGGCGTTAATGTCAAAAACTTTATGGCCACCAATGATTTTGTATTAGCTGATGGTCAATACATGTTTGACCAAGGCGTCATTATGAATGGTGATTTAGCAGGTGTAACTGATATCGATCCTGATTCAATTAAAGAAGATGTAACTCATGCTTGGTATGAAGCAGATAATGCGCAACATCCATACGAAGGCACTACAGTCCCAAACTATACCGGTTTTGTTGAACGAGACACGGTTTACGGCAAATTACCAACGGTCGATGGTGATGGTAAATACTCTTGGGTTAAATCACCACGATACAAAGATGAACCCGTTGAGGTTGGACCGCTCGCATCATTACTTGTGAGTTATGCCCGTGGTAATAAGGTCGTTGTTAATTCAGTTAATGGTTTACTTGAAGCAACTGGATTACCCATTGAAGCTTTATTTACCACATTAGGACGCACAGCAGCTCGCATGCTTCAAACCGTAATTGTTGCTGAAGAAGGATTAAAAACCTTTGATGCGATGCTAGTCAATATGCAATCAGACGAAAGCACCTTTGTTACACCAGAAATAGATTCTTCTAAGGATTATGTTGGTCACGCAATGATTGAAGCCCCTAGAGGAATGCTAAGTCATTGGATCCGCATTAAAGGCGGAAAAATTGAAAACTATCAGGCGATTGTACCAACGACTTGGAATGCGGGCCCCGTAGATGTAAACGGTAAAGTAGGCCCCTATGAAGCGTCTTTAATTGGGCTTGAACTAGAAGATCCTAGTAAACCTTTAGAAGTGATTCGTATCATCCACTCGTTTGATCCTTGCATGGCATGTGCTGTACATGTGATGGACTTTAAAGGTACCAGTTTAGGCGAGTTTCGTATCGACCCTAATGGACTCTAATGGACTATAACGAGACGACTGTCGAAGAGGATTGAATTATGACTCAGGTTGCTACGCATCACAGAGAACTCATATTTTCACCAGCAATAAGGATATTTCATTGGCTTAGAGCATTAGCCATTGTTGTGTTAGTTGTGACAGGCTTTTACATTTCTTGGCCTTTTTTAGTGGCACCAGAGTCATCTGATGTATTGGTACAAGGCTGGATCAGGTTTGCTCACATTGTTTTTGGTTTTGTATTAACTAGTGTCACGCTTATTCGTTTTTATTTGTTCTTTTTTGGAAAAAGCAGTATCGAAAGACGTTCTATAAAAGATGTACTCAGTGTTAAAAGCTGGATTGTTCAAATTAAATCCTACATTTGGATGGGACACCTTGATAAAGCGGGTGTTTACGGGCCACTGCAGTTTGTCACTTATGTTGCCATTTCACTGGTAGCGTTATTTATGTGCATTACTGGCTTGGTACTTTACGCCAACGTTTATCATGAAGGTTTAGGTGGCTTACTGTGGGATGTGTCTGCATGGTTCACTGAAATAATGGGTGGTTTAGCACAAGTCAGAATATGGCATCACATTCTGACTTGGGTATTTATCGTCTTTGTGGTCATTCATGTCTATATGGCTGTGTGGTCTGGTATTCGCTTCAAACATAACGCTGTGGACTCTATCGTGTCAGGTTATGACTACCATAAGGATCATTAAGCCTTGACCTCTACCTTACTTATAGGAATAGGTAACGTATTGTACGCCGATGAAGGTATCGGCGTACATTTCGTTAATTATATCCAAGAGAAATATCAATTTTATCATCCTAATATCACACTCGATTTATTAGATGGCGGAACCCTAGCCCAAGGGTTAATTCCAATATTATGCCGTTTCGATAATTTGATTGTCGTCGATACCGTCAACAGTCCTGGGGTTCAACCAGGCGAAGTTTACTCGTTTAACTTTGATCAAGCTCCACCAGAAATTGATTGGCAAGGTAGTGCTCATGAAGTTGAAATGCTGCAAACCTTAATCATGATGGAAATGGTGGGCGACCGCCCAAATACCCATGTTATTGGTGTAACACCAACTGTGATTGAACCAATGACATTAGGTTTAACCTCTCAAATACAGGCCGCAGTGCCAGTGATGGAACAAGCCTTACTTAAGCATCTCAGTCTTCAGGGCTTTAGCTCAAAATGTATTGCAGAGGTCGACATCAATTCATTAATCCCTGATTCTTATAAGCGTGGAGCAAACATGTATGCCTAAAATCAGGTTTAACTTTTTTTGCCATCAACCAATCGCGCTGTACGCAAAGTTGTGTAATCAGTACATCAATGATAATCGGTATTTTTTCACTACAATCCACCAGCTGCATCGGGAGCAACAATTTGATGTGTTGCACCAATATTGTATTGAAGTTGAAGCTGAAGAAAATCAGCTAACTGTAATTGCAGACGAGATAGCCGAGCGTTTTTTATATTCAGTTTGGCTTGAACGAGCCGAAGTTATTCGTATTACAGAAAGAATCGGCTCACAGGAGCAAATCCTACATTCAAAGCTCAATCAATATTTTTGTCATGCTTGCAGTAAGCCCATAGCAGACCATACAATTCCAGCTGATATCTCATTCGCTTGCCAACAATGCCATGGTGAAAATAATCTTAAACCTTATGAGATAGGCTATAGTCATCATGATATTGCTCAACTTGCGACAAAACTGATTAAGGGCGACACGGTTGAGTTAACTTCTGATCTGAAAGCAAGCGGTATAGATAAAGCCAATGGCATCAGGTTATCTTTACTTCCTTTAGCAGCCCAGCAGCTTGACAAAAAAGCGTGGCATCAACAAATTTGTCCACAGATCTTAGTGACAAACCCTGAGCGTATCAGTCGTTATTTCCATATTGCGCCACATCAAGTCCATGCTTTATCAAGCCTTGAAAAACCATCAATAACATTACTTGCTAACAAACAGCCTTCAGAGTCTGAATCGAGATTAAGTGAAACCTATTATCAAGTGTGTTTTGCAGATTCACGGCTACTATTGCAACTATCAACACACTTACAACAACAAGGCATTGATTGGCTTTATATTGATAAACAACAAGATGACCTCGCATTAAGCTGGGTAAACCTTGCCTGGGTCGCAAACAAAACTAATGTTGCAGAGGTTAACATCCCTGCTCCTATGCCAAGACATGATATTCATACTTATGGTCAATATCAGGCTACATATCTAAAAGAGATGATTACTTGTAAATCAACGCTATTACCTAGCGGTATAACAAGCAGTCCACATGTAAAAATTCCAGATATTGTTACTCCGATAGCAAAGGTATTTCCCGGGTTTGAGGCCGCGAGCTGTGCATTACATGCAGGGATACTGGCGAATTCTTTCTCAGCATCTCAGTATAAAGCAAATAGACGTCATATAAATAAACAAACAGCAACGAGTGCAGCCTGTATCTACTTATCCAATCAACACCCTAGTTGTGTGATCACTCAAGATACATCAGCAAAGCATGATTGCTTTTTAATGATGCCCTATATTGCTAAATCAGGCGCAAGCATTCTCGCTGAACTAGATAAAAACAAGCATCAAATTAGCGATAAGTTTCGACAAAAATTTAGTCAACGATGCCAAGTCATTAAATCTGTTTCTTTTAGCTCACACAATACTAGCAATAGCTTAGAGCGATTTATTGCAGTAGTGGCCTTGTTTGTATTATCTGAAGCGGACATACGGGCAATTACGCCGTGTAACTTAACGACTGATGCAGAAACTCAACCGCTAACTTGTAAGCACATCGCCCAGTTAGCCGCTAAATTTCATCAATTAGCCCAATTATACAATGGAAACAATGCCCCACGTATCGACTTCCCGTTATGTGCATATAACGGAGAAAACACTTCTGAATCACAAAAACGATCAATTAACTGGCAGCAAACGCTTTCATCAGTAATGAGTTTTATGCTTGCTGATGCCAACCCTGCAATAGTGGCCTTTGGTTTTTTTGACTCTTTAGCTGACTATTTAAGTAACTGGATGGATCATCTTGACCAGGAAATGGGTCTTGATGCTGTTGTCTTAGCCGGAAGTGATTTCAGGTACTCAGTGTTAGCAGATAGGCTGTGTTTGCGCTTAGGGAAAAATTATCCAATTGTCGTCAATCGACTACTTGATTTAGACGGTGCAAACCTCGCAGTGGGTGGTTTATTCCTCGCTAAACGTCGACGTTACTAAGGAGTCTTTTATGACCATACACCAAGGTTACCGTCAACAAGTTAGACTTAACATCAATGGAATTGTTCAAGGGGTTGGATTTAGACCCTTTGTTTACCGGTTAGCGACTGAATTGAATCTCGTCGGATCAGTATTGAATAACCAGCAAGGCGTTTGTATTCATTTACAAGGGTTAAACACCGATATTAACCGTGTTGTGCATCAATTGAAGGTGAACCCGCCTCCTCTGGCTAGAATTGATAAATTGATGATCAAAGAAGAAGCGATTGATCGTGATTTAACACAATTTGAAATAAAAACCAGTCACAGTGAAGACGTCGCAGTCGTTTCAATATCCGCAGACAAAAGCACTTGTGGAGATTGTTTACTGGAAATGCGCGATCCTAACAACAGACATTATTTGTATCCTTTTACCAACTGCACCAATTGCGGGCCACGCTATAGTATCGTTAAACAATTGCCGTATGATCGCGTTAATACCTCAATGGCAACGTTTGAAATGTGTGATGATTGCGCACATGCCTATCATGACCCATTAAATCGACGTTACCATGCTCAACCTGTGAGTTGTCCTAATTGCGGTCCGCAGATACGTTATTCTCAAATCAACTCAGATAAAACAATCACATCAAATGCCCATGCCAAATCTCACAACAGTCAACATGTATTGCAAGCAGTGGTTAACGATCTTAACCAAGGTAAAATTATCGCAATAAAAGGCTTAGGCGGATTTCATTTAATATGTGATGCAACAAACGCCAAAGCAGTGAACACTTTACGCCTTCGTAAACAACGTAAAACTAAACCTTTTGCAGTTATGGCTGTTGATATTAACCAAGCTAAACAAATAGTTTCGGGTTCATTAAAAGAGTGGCAAATCCTTAACTCAGCTGAAAAGCCTATAACATTATTAAAAAAACGTGATGATGTTGCATCTATAATATGCGACGACATTGCACCGGGTATTGATACTTTAGGGGTATTTTTACCCTACACACCATTACATTACTTACTGTTAGATTTATTTAAAAAACCTATTGTTGCAACCAGTGCCAATAAGTCTTCTATGCCAATCATCACGGACTCACAAAACATCATAAGTCAACTAGGCTATGTAATTGATGGAATACTCGACCATAACCGAGATATCGTCAATGCGTGTGATGACAGTGTCGTGCAGGTCATAAATGATGAGTTACAAGTTATAAGGCTTGCTCGGGGTTACGCACCGTTGAGTATTCCATTACCTCACTCTTTAAACCATGCCCTACTGGGTGTGGGTGCACAGCAAAAAAATACCCAATGCTACGCTTTTAATGAGAACGCGTTTGTTAGCCCTTATATTGGTGATTTATTTAATTTAGAAACTGATCAGCACTTCATTAAAACCTTATCAACATTCAACCGACTCTATCAATTTAACCCTGAACAGATTATTACTGATAAACACCCGACTTATTCTTCAAGCCAGTGGGCTGCAAAACAAGCTGATTTACATCAACTCCCCCTAGCTAAAGTTCAGCACCACTATGCACATGTATTAAGTGTTTTAGCGGCTAACAATTATCAGCATAACGTAATTGCATTTAGTTTTGACGGCACAGGTTTGGGAGATGATGAACAGCTCTGGGGCAGCGAGTGTATGGTTGCTGATACTGACGGCTTTGAACTTAAAGCACATCTTAACTCGTTTAAATTAATTGGCGGTGAACAAGCTATCAAGCAACCAGTAAGAATTTTACTGGCTTTGTTATTTGAGAGTATGACAATTGAACAAGTCATGTCATTACCCATTAATGCAATACAACAAATGGACAAAAGCACGATTACCAATTTACATACCATGTGGCGTAATGACACGGCATGTATCCATAGTCGCTCTATGGGGCGACTGTTTGATGCCGTCGCTGTAGCACTTGATTTAATTGTACAAAATGATTTTGAAGCTCAATCAGGCATGTTAATTGAAACTTATGCAAATGAAGCCATTAAATCGCTGCAATACCCTCAAAATCAAGTTAATGCTTTAGATCTGCTTACACTACAGCCCTTAGACCAGACACTGCCTGACGCTTGTCCTGTTCCCCATTTGAGTATGGAAGCAAATACAAGTAAAGATCAGGTACTAGATAAAAGTCCGGCCGTATTTAACACGGCTTTATTAATACAGCAGCTAGTTAAGGCATTACCTGAAATCTCGTCAGATAATAAGCAAGCGCACCTTTGCTTAGCATTTATCAATAGTATCGCTGACATGGTGTATGACATAGCCAATCAGTCTTCACATCTTAAAGTCGTACTCTGCGGCGGCGTTTTTCAAAATAAACTTTTGAATGAACTCGTAAGAATTAAGCTCACTACCCATGACACTCACCTTTTTAATAACCTTAAAACCTATGCCAACCGCTCAGAAATAAATGCGATGAAAAACACGCGTATTTTACCTTGTCACAAAGTACCCATTAATGATTCGGGAATTTCAGTTGGGCAAGTTTGGTATGCGTATCAGCAACTTAATAGATCACAAACTCAGCATTAACTCATGATAAGAGATAAATAGCTGATATGAATCAAAGAATTATTACCAACGCTTATTGATACTGGTTTGTACTAGATTCAGGGCGTTTTAAAGGAGTAAATATATGTGCCAAGATTGCGGATGCTCACTGACAGATCATAGTCATCTTCATAGTAACCCACAGCTGAATGACACGAAAACCTTGTCGGTTATTCATAAAATACTCGACAAAAATGATCATGAAGCTCAGCATAATCGTGAGCATTTTGAGGCTAATCAGGTTCGTGCTTTTAATTTAATGAGTAGCCCTGGTAGTGGCAAAACAACATTACTCGAACACTTACACGAATATTTAGCTAAAAAGTACGCTGTCATTGAAGGCGATTTAGAAACCTCACGCGATGCGGATCGTCTTATTGCTAAAGGCATTGAAGCATACCAAGTACAAACAGGCTCAGCTTGCCACTTAGACGCATTTATGGTTCATCAAGCATTACATCATATCGATCTTGCGCCTATTGATATCTGTTTTATTGAAAACGTTGGTAATCTGGTCTGCCCTGCTAGCTATGATGTTGGTACCCATCGAAATATCGTTTTACTGTCAGTACCCGAAGGTGACGATAAAATTGAAAAATACCCTGTCATGTTTAGACGTGCAGATCTGGTATTAATCACCAAAATGGATTTAGCAGAACACTTTGATTTTTCATTACTAGAGTGCCGTAAACAACTTCAAAAGCTCAATCCAGACGTCACCCTCATGCCAATATCTATTAAGGACCCACAATCTATCACTGCCGTAGCAAATTGGCTTAATAAGCAATTAGAGGAATAACATTATGTGCTTGTCTGTGCCTTCTCAAGTAACGCAAGTGCATGCTGACGCCACAGTAACTGTCGATACCTTAGGTGTAAAACGACGTGTTAGTTCTCATCTAATGTCTGAGCCTCTATTAATCGGTGATTTTGTGTTAATACACATCGGATTTGTAATGAATAAAATTGATGAGGAAGATGCAAAACTGAGCTTAGCGTTATACAGAGAAATCGTTGAAAAACTTGAGCAAGAGGAATAAGCATAATGGAATTATCCAACTTGTATAAAGAATTTCGCGATCCGAAAACCATTAGAGCACTTGCTAATGCTATTAAATCTTATGCTAAGACGGTTAATCAAGATATTAACATAATGGAAGTGTGTGGTGGGCATACACACACCATTATGAAATACGGTTTAAATCAACTACTACCATCAAATATCAAATTTATTCATGGGCCTGGCTGCCCTGTATGTATCATGCCAAAAGAACGCATTGACCATGCCGCCACGTTAGCAATGCAGCCTAATGTCATTTTACTCACATTAGGCGACATGATCAGAGTGCCCGGATCAAAAGGCAGTTTAGCCAAAATTCGCTCACAGGGTGCAGATATTAGGCCTTTATATGATCCAATGGATGCCTTGAATATTGCAAAACAGCACCCTGATAAACAGGTGATATTTTTTGCAATTGGCTTTGAAACCTCTACACCTATGACTGCGGTACTGATTGATCAAGCTGAAAAGCAGCAAATCAATAACTTATTATTTCATATAAACCATGTACTTGTTCCACCAGCCATTGATGCTGTTATGGCTGATAAAAGAACCCAAGTAAATGCCTTTATTGGACCCGCGCATGTGAGTGTTATAAGCGGAGCTAAAATATATCGTCCAGCTGTAGACCAATATCAAACCCCAGTCGTGGTTTCAGGCTTCGAACCTGTCGATGTTATGGAGTCAATTCTTAATATTGTTAAACAAAAGGCCCAGCAAAAATCAGAATTACAAATTCAATATAGCCGCGCAGTAACTGAAGATGGCAATGTCGCAGCACAAGCACTCATCCATCAATATCTGACAACTAAAACGTCTTTTCGTTGGCGTGGCCTAGGACCTATACCCAATTCAGCGCTTACTTTAAAACATGAATATGCTCACCGAGATGCTGAAGTCATTTTTCAATCACAATTACCCAGCGAAGAAATTGATGACCATAAAGCCTGCCAGTGCGGTGACATACTGCGGGGATTATCTAATCCGCCAGATTGTAAAGTGTTTGGTAAAGGCTGCACGCCAGACAACCCATTAGGTAGCTGTATGGTCAGCTCAGAAGGAGCGTGTAACGCTTATTATCGCTACGCAGGAGTCGCACATGCCAATACGTAAAAACGATCGGATCCAACTGAGTCACGGCGGTGGCGGTAAAGAAATGAATGTTTTGATCCATGACATGTTTTTTAAAGCTTTTGCCAATCCAATTTTGGCCGCTGAAGAAGATGCCGCACAACTGCAGCTATGTGGTACGACAGCTTTTACAACAGACTCTTTTACTGTAGACCCGTTATTTTTTGCGGGTGGAAATATTGGCAAACTCGCAATTGCCGGTACTGTTAACGACTTAGCCATGATGGGTGCCATACCAGAATACTTAAGTTGCAGCTTTATCATTGAAGAAGGCTTTGCAATAACAGATCTGCAAACAATAGTGACGAGTATGGCTGACGAGATGCAGCACTGCGGTGCACATATCGTGTGCGGTGACACTAAAGTTGTGCCTAAAGGGTGTGCTGATGGTATTTTTATCAATACCTCAGGCATTGGCCAAATTGTTAAACCTGATATTTCCGTGAAAAACTTACAACAAGACGATGTGATAATCGTTTCTCGCGATATAGGAAGACATGGCGCTGCAATTCTAATGGCAAGAGACAGTTTAACGTTGGAATCGGCACTCACAAGCGACTGTGCGACATTGTGGCCGATAGTTGAGCAACTTATTGCATCAAATGTAGACATTCATGCGATGCGTGATGCTACTCGAGGTGGCCTTTCAGCTGTGCTTAATGAATGGGCGCAAGCATCTAATGTTGGTATCAATATCAATGAAACCGCCATTCCAGTCTCTTCGGAAGTACAAGGGCTGTGTGAACTGTATGGATTTGAACCCTTTGATTTGGCCAATGAAGGCACGTTTATTATTGCCCTGCCACGCAGTGCAGCAGATAAAGCACTAGAAGTCATGGCTCAGTATTGTCATTGCGACCAAGCAGCCATTATTGGCAATGTAACAGATAAGAATCCAGGTAAAGTCGTGCTCAATACACCTTGGGGTAGTAGCCGATATTTAGATATCCCTCAGGGTGAATTACTACCAAGGATTTGCTAATGCACGAATACTCGATTGTGATGTCTCTAATGGAACAAATTACTCAGCTCGCTAAAGATAATAATGCAACTGACATCATAAGGGTCGATATAAAAGTCGGTGTTTTGAGTGGCGTTGAACCACAGTTACTTCAAACGGCTTTCGATACCTTTAAGCTGGGCACTATTTGTAATAATGCTGAATTAAATCTGCAACAACAGGCATTAGTTATCAAGTGTCGGCAATGTAATCAACAAACTGAATTAACTCAGCGAAATATCGTTTGCCCACACTGTTTAAGCTATGAGACACAAGTCATTGATGGCGAAGATATGATGCTCATGCAACTTGAAATGAATTCGATTTGAAAGAGTTAACACTGTTCAAAATTGATTGTTTAACATAACCAACTTAATGATAAAGGACACGACTATGAAAACTAAAATCGCAGCGGTACTCATGGCTATCACACCGTCACTCGCTATGGCACATGAAGGTCATGGCGGTGTTGGCCTTTTCCATCACATGTATGAAGTGGTGCCAGCGATAGTATTAGTCGCTATCGTTGCTTTTATTTTCTACAAGAAATCTAAGTAGCAATGACAACCTCAAAACAAAAAGCCCTCTACTGAGGGCTTTGAAGTCAATATTTATTAATTAATAAATAGCTATGCTCTTAAGGCAGTATCAATCATCACCTGAGCTTGACTGATTATGTCTTGCAGATGGGTTTCGCTTACAAAGCTTTCTGCATATATTTTGAAAAGTGCTTCAGTTCCTGAAGGACGTGCAGCAAACCACCCATTTTCGGTGGTCACCTTAATACCACCAATCGCAGCGTTATTACCTGGAGCGTGAGACAATATAGCGGTAATGTCTTCGCCTGCTAGGGTTTTATCGGTAAAACTATCTGATGATAATTGCTCAAACTTAGCTTTTTTCTTTAAGCTAATTGGACTGTCGATTCGGGTATAAAAGCTTTCACCGAATTTGTCGGTTAACTCAGCGTATCGCTGTGCTGGCGTTTTGCCAGTTACCGCGATGATTTCAGCAGCAAGCAAAGCTAAAATAAAGCCATCTTTATCTGTACACCAAGTACTACCATCTTTATTTAAAAAGGCTGCACCTGCACTTTCTTCACCGCCAAACGCAATCGTACTTTGAGCCAATCCATCAACAAACCATTTAAATCCGACAGGCACCTCTAGACATTGACGCTCATGGGATTGGCAGATACGGTCGATAATTGCACTCGAAACCAACGTTTTGCCGATAGCTAAGTCAGCAGACCAATCTTTTCGGTAAGTAAGTAAATAATCGATTGCTACAGCTAAATAATGATTTGGATTCATTAAGCCAAAACCGGGACAAACAATGCCATGTCTATCGTAATCAGGATCATTACCGACACAAACATCAAAGTTTTCACTGTGTGCTAATAAGCCAGCCATAGCGTAAGGAGAAGAACAATCCATACGAATTTTGCCATCTTTATCTAATGGCATGAAGCTAAATGACGGATCAACTTTGTCATTAATGACGGTAATATCTAACCCATGTGCTTGTGCAATATGGGACCAGTAATAGATACCAGATCCGCCTAATGGATCGACACCAATACGAATGTTAGCTTTTGCAATAGCTTCAAGGTCAATAACACTGCTTAAGGCATTGACATATGGAGCGATAAAATCAACGTGATCAATCCAACCTGAATCTACTGCAACACCATAATTAACCTTGTAAACACCAGAGAGTTGTTTGGCAAGATATTCATTGGCTTTAGCTTCAATTTGTTTAGTAATCTCAGCTTCAGCAGGCCCGCCATGTGGTGGATTATATTTAATCCCGCCATCTTGCGGAGGATTATGAGAAGGAGTAATAATTAAACCATCAGTTAAATCGGTACTGTTTCGATTAGCTGCAACGATAGCTTGAGAAACCACAGGAGTCGGGGTAAATCCATCATCCTTTTGAACGCAGACTTTGACTTGATTTGCTGTTAGAACTTCAAGTACTGACATGTACGCTGCATAAGATAATGCATGAGTATCAAAGCCAACAATCATTGGGCCTTTGATGCCGGCTTGTTGACGGTAATCAACGACAGCTTGGGTGATTGCCCAAATATGGTTCTGGTTAAAGCTCGCTTTTAATGCGCTACCACGATGGCCAGAAGTCCCAAAAGTCACCTTTTGCTGAACATCGTCAACATTCGGGATGATGCGATAATAATGGCTCATTAATTTAGGTAAATTGATTAAATCTGACTGTTGAGCCACAGTCCCTGCTCTTTGATGAATCGCCACCCGTAATCTCCCTATCGTAATTAAATGTTATCTGCTATCGATTTTGCCTGAGATTCATTACAACCTAATTGCAATAATACTTCCGATAAAATCGTACGCTTTTTCGCCGTATTATTGTTGGTTGTTACCCAATAACCGCTGTCACCAATTTCCTTTGGATTAGCAGATTGACTTGCTGATAATAATTCAGCTTTTGAACGTGCGAAATACAAACGACCGCGACCTTGAATTTTAAGGATTTGGTCAAATGTTGAAGGTGTTAATACTGATAGTGATTCAAGCAAGTACATAAAGCGACCTACGGCCCCTTTTTGCTGAGCTAGCATATGTTCATGAACCAAGGTACTAAAATCAACAGGTGTGTTTGGTGTCGCAATATTTGCCTCATTACCTGAAAGTGCAGCCGTGTTACTGACGGTGCTAACTTCTGCAGAGCTGGTTTCTACCTCTGATTCAACGGCTGACTGATCATTTTCTATTGAAGTAGCTTCAGATGAAACGGCAACAGATTGCGTATTTGCTGAAGCTTCTAGACTTGGGTGACTAATATCAAGCGGCTCTGCATGCTCAACAGCTTCTACAGATAACTCTAACAAACGACGTAAAATATCAGATGCACTTTCGCCAATACGTTCTGTTTTGCTAGCAATATAACGATAGAGCTCTTCATCTACCTCAATATATTTCATATTAGTCTTATTCCTTTTGGCTTAAACGAATGCCGCCAAATGCATTGCCTTGTAAAACGTCATACTCTTAATCATTATGATAGTTATAAACAAGTTAAGGGCGGCTAAAGGATCGATTTTGATCGATCTTAATCATGTTCACAGTCTACCCATGTGTGGCAAAACGATAAAGAGCTAATGTCACTTAATCTCTTAAAAATGAGTCGATTTCATCAGTTAATCTTGCTGGTGGATTGATTAATGAACATTTTAGATTTTTTTAATCTGATAACTCACTTGAAATCCAGCTAGGTTTACAGGCAAAATCACGCCTCATTAATCATCATATAGAGAAAAGTGAATGCATTACGTTTCGACAGGACAAGGACCAGCAGTGGTATTAATCCACGGCTTATTCGGTAATTTAGACAACCTAAAGAATCTAGCGAATGCATTAGAGCCTCATTATCAAGTTATTCGTGTTGACTTGCCAAACCATGGACAAAGTCAGCACTGGCAACAAATGGATTACCCTCAATTAGCACAAGAATGTGTGAACCTATTGTCTACATTAGCAATACCAGAAGCCCACTTTGTTGGTCACTCGATGGGTGGCAAAGTCGCAATGGCTTTGGCGCTTCTTCATCCAGAAAAAGTAACCAGTTTGGTGGTCGCTGATATTGCGCCTGTGAGTTACTCACCAAGGCATCAAAAAGTGTTTGCTGGATTAACAAGCTTACCTCTTGATAGCAAAACCACCCGTAAAACGGCTTTAGAACATCTTTTAGCTGCTGACATTGATGTCGGCACTGCACAGTTTTTACTTAAGAATCTACAACGCACAGATACGGGTTTTGAATGGAAAATGAATCTTGCTGGTCTCATTGAAAATTACCCGCAAATCATTGGTTGGGATATGCCTAACACCAGCTTCAATAAACCTTGTTTTTTCATTAGAGGTGGAGAATCTGAATACGTTACAGCAGAACATACAGACGCTATTATGCAACAGTTTCCAAAGGTGAGTGCTAAAACGATAAACGGTACTGGCCATTGGTTACATGCACAAAAGCCAGAGATTTTTAATCGTTTAGTTGTTGAGTTTATTGACAAGCATTCGGTATAAATCTTTACGTAAATTTTAATCAATTGAACTAAGCAGATATAGCCCACGTATCATCAATGTGATATATTCCTGCCCTCTTTTTAGCCTTAAAGCAAAACGAATGGTAAAAACATGTTGAATCAATACATGGATCAAATTGAGACCTTAGGTCTAAACTTGTTTTTTGCTTTAATCTTTTTCTTTATAGGCATGGCGATTCACGATGTGCTCAAACAAGGTAAAGTACCTAAGTTTGGTCGTTATATCGTTTGGTTAGTATTATTCCTTGGCTGTGCCGGGTTTGTAGCAAAAGGTATTATTCAGATGACCTGGGAAGGCTCAGGCGTCGGTTAAACAAAACGATGGCAAAAGAATCAACAGACAGAACAACGATTGACCTGTTTGCTTCTGAAAAACGTCGTGGACGTCCAAGAAGCAATCCCTTAAGTCGGGAACAACAGCTAAAAATCAATAAGCGTAATCAGATCCAACGTGATCGCGCTAACGGATTAAAACGAATAGAGTTAAAGGTGTCACAAGTTTTGTATGACGCCTTGAACGAACAAGCATTGGCCAGTAACATCAGCCGTAGCCAGTTAATCGAATTAATCCTGCAACAACAAATCGACAACTGAACCGTTTTTTACAATTCGCAAGACGAACTAGATATTTAAAGGATAGACAATGGCAACTGTAGGTCTTTTTTTCGGTAGTGACACGGGTAACACCGAGGCTGTAGCCAAAATGATCCAGAAAAAACTGGGTAAGCAAATGGTTGATGTTAAAGACATCGCCAAAAGCACCAAGGAGCAAATCGCTGAATTCGATTTACTATTATTCGGTATCCCGACTTGGTATTACGGTGAAGCACAATGTGATTGGGATGATTTCTTTCCAGATCTAGAGCAAGTTGATTTCACAGATAAGCTAGTTGCTATCTTTGGTTGTGGTGACCAAGAAGATTACGCAGAGTACTTCCTGGATGCAATGGGCATGGTTGGTGATATTGTGTCTGCACGTGGTGGTATCATCATTGGCCATTGGCCAACCGAAGGTTATGACTTTGAAGCTTCTAAAGGCTTAGTTGATGACAAACATTTCATCGGCTTAGGTATTGACGAAGATCGTCAACCTGAATTAACTGAAGAACGTGTTGATGCATGGGTTAAGCA
Source organism: Shewanella sp. MMG014 (assembly GCF_018100775.1). Lineage (NCBI taxonomy): Bacteria > Pseudomonadati > Pseudomonadota > Gammaproteobacteria > Alteromonadales > Shewanellaceae > Shewanella > Shewanella sp. MMG014. The sequence goes on along the minus strand of NZ_JAGJDZ010000012.1, from coordinate 104,633 downwards.
AATTTACGAAGAAATGTGCTTAGCAGAATTGGAAGACTAATCTCGTCTCAATTCTCCTATTAAAAAGCGGCTTAAGCCGCTTTTTTTGAGTCCGCAACAAACTCATTAGAATAAGTCATAATTTCAACATGATAATCTAGCTAATTAAAGTGATGCCAACGCCGTGAATAAACAAGTTAATTATAATGCTCCTCACTGGGACGTCTTTTGTGCTGTTGTTGATAACTACGGTGATATCGGTGTCACTTGGCGATTAGCAAAACAGTTACATGCAGAATATGGCATTACGATTAACTTATGGGTTGATGATCTCAAAAGTTTCTCACATATTTTACCCAAGCTTGACCCGTTGGCTTCAATTCAATGTTTTTATGGTGTGAATATTTATCAATGGAACCAGCCACTAGATATTACCTTTATACCAGGGGAGTTGTTAATTGAGGCATTTGCCTGTGAACTTCCCTCACAGGTAATTGAAGTAATTGAAACTCAACATCAAACGTATAAGCAATCAAACGGTCATGCTATCGCACCGCCAAAGTGGATTAATCTTGAATACTTATCGGCAGAAGATTGGGTAAACGGCTGTCATGGCCTTCCATCTATGCAGCCTAGTGGCATCAAGAAGCATTTCTATTTCCCAGGTTTTACCCGAGAGTCAGGCGGCTTAATATGTGAATCTTCATTATTTGATGAACGGGATCAATGGCAATCAGATGTTTCTAATAAAATGGCCTTGTTTAGCCAACTAAATCTTAAAGGTATCGAGTCATCTGATACTGTAATTAGTGTATTTAGTTACGAATCCACTGCATTAACTCAGTTATGTAAGCATTGGACAAAGGGTACATTTGATCAAACTAGTGATGTTATTACTCCTATTCATGCTTTGATACCCAAAGGTAAAAGTTTATCAAGTCTGGCGTCATTTTTAGATATCCCAATCGACTCTATCAACAGCGGTCAATCATTTACTGTAGACCATTTAACTATTCACGTTTTACCCATGACAGATCAAACTCAGTTTGACCGCCTATTATGGAGCTGTGACCTCAATATTGTACGAGGGGAAGACTCGTTTTTACGTGCTCAATGGGCTGCAAAACCATTTATTTGGCACATATACCCGCAAGAAGATGATTATCATCTAGTAAAATTGCAGGCTTTTGTTAATATCTACATTCAGAAACTTGATGATGACATTGCAACTAATTGGTCTAAAACCAATTTTGCGTTCAATCAACAAGATGCTGATGTCGTTAAACATTGGCAAAAACTAATTTCAGTGCAATTGCCGTTATTGCAGCATGCAAAACAATGGGCAATTGATGCTAAAACAGGTGCAGATCTTGCGTCTCGACTGGTTCAATTCGTTAAAACCAGCTAAGATACTGCACAATTAAAATTACTACCTAAACATATAGGAATAATGCAATGAAAACTGCTCATGAACTCCGTCCTGGAAACGTGATCATGTTAGATGGCAGCCCATGGGTTGTTCAAAAAACTGAAACAACTCGCTCTGGCCGTAACGCTGCTATCGTTAAAATGAAGCTTAAAAACGTACTTTTAGACTCTACTACTGAAACCACCTTTAAAGGTGAAGATAAGATGGAAGACATCATCTTAGAGCGTTTAGACTGTACTTATTCTTACTATGCTGATCCTATGTATGTATTCATGGATGCAGAATATAACCAATACGATGTTGAAGCTGACAACCTAGGTGACGCTGCTGCATATATCGTTGATGGTATGGAAGAACAATGCTCTGTTACTTTCTACGAAGGTAAAGCGATTTCAGTTGAATTACCTGTCACTATCGTACGTGAAGTCACTTACACTGAGCCTGCTGCTCGTGGCGATACTTCTGGTAAAGTAATGAAGCCTGCAACTATCACTGGTGGCGGGACTGTTACTGTTGCTGAATTCGTTAAAATCGGCGATAAAATCGAAATCGATACTCGCACTAACGAATTCAAAAAACGCGTATAATCGCCAGCATAATTGATCATTGTTAATACAATGATAATTAAGTGGTAATTAAGTGAATCAAAGGCCAGCAATTGCTGGCTTTTTTATTGGGTACATTGAAATTATTAAGACTTTATTTCACTAGCGTCTTTACCTTCCCCACCCCTCACAAACAAGCAAAAACACTTTAAACCGCACCTTTACCAGAATAATACTTCAACAATCTCACTTAACAACCTGCTCGTTAGAATAAAACGCTAAAAATATACTCTCAAAAATTAAATAGTGCTTTTATATCCCTATTAAATTCGTTATTGTTCGCTGACTTAAGTCGTATTTAGTAAGGTTAAGCAAGTATGCGTCCCATTATCAAATCCAATAAACTCGATAGCGTTTGCTACGATATTCGAGGCCCTGTTCACAAAGAAGCGCGTCGACTAGAAGACGAAGGCCATCGTATTTTAAAGTTAAACATTGGCAACCCTGCCCCATTTGGATTTGAAGCACCTGAAGAAATTGTTCGTGATGTCATTTTGAACCTGCCTAGTGCACAAGGGTATTGTGAATCAAAAGGGTTATTCTCTGCTCGAAAGGCGATTGTTCAGCACTATCAAGCCCATGGTATTCAAGGGATCGATATTGAAGACGTTTACATTGGAAATGGCGCATCTGAATTAATTTGTATGGCGTTACAAGGATTACTCAATACCGATGATGAAGTCCTTATTCCATCGCCTGATTATCCGCTCTGGACAGCTGCTGCAAACCTTGCAGGCGGTAAAGCGGTTCATTATCGCTGTGACGAAGAATCTGATTGGTTTCCTGACTTAGATGATATTAAAAGCAAAATCACTTCTAGAACTCGTGGCATTGTGATCATTAATCCTAACAACCCGACAGGCGCTGTTTACAGCAAAGCGTTGTTATTAGAAGTCATTGAGTTATGTCGTCAACATGACATTATTTTATTCGCCGATGAAATTTATGACAAAATCTTATATGACGAAGCTGTTCATACCCATGCAGCGTCCCTGTCAGATGATATTTTAACCGTTACGTTTAATGGCTTATCTAAGGCTTATCGAGCTGCAGGTTTCCGAGTCGGTTGGATGGTACTCAGTGGCAATTTAAAATCGGCCAAAAACTATATTGAAGGTTTAGACATGTTGGCTTCAATGCGTTTATGCTCAAACGTGCCCAATCAACATGCAATTCAAACCGCATTAGGTGGATATCAGAGTATTAATGAATTAATCCTACCCAATGGTCGCTTAACGGCGCAGCGTGATGTCTGTTATGAAGTATTAAACAGTATTCCTGGTGTTAGTGTTAAAAAGCCTAAAGGAGCGCTCTACGCTTTCCCTAAGCTCGATATGAAGAAATTCAATCTACGAGATGATGAACGCCTAGTACTTGATTTGTTGAAGTCACAAAAAATCTTATTAGTGCAAGGTACCGCTTTTAATTGGCCAGAACCCGATCATGTTCGTGTTGTCTTTCTACCTCATAAAGAAGATTTGCATAAAGCATTATCAGACTTTGGTAATTTCTTGGAAGATTATTCTCAATAAATAAAGCTAACGATGCTTGTACTCAAACAAGATAAACATCAAAAGCTTGAAGATTAACTAGCCACTGCTTAAACAGTGGCTTTTTTATGCCTCTGAATAAAGGCTTATAGTAAGGGGCTAAATAGATAAAACACTTGCTCAATGACTCGGCGATACATCGGACGCTTCTGCCATTCATCATGCGATAACCTGTCAGAATTATCCATGTAAGTCTGTAACAACCCCTTTAGCTTTGTGGCAAATTTAATGTCATCTACCGCAAGCGTCAATTCGAAGTTAAGCCATAAACTGCGCATATCCATATTAACAGTGCCAATCAAACAATGTTCGTCATCAATTAACACCGATTTGGTATGCAATAAACCACCATTAAATTGATATATATTGACATTAGCAGCTAACAGCTCACTAAAGAACGAACTGCTGGCCCATTTCACCATTGTCGAGTCATTGCGCCTAGGAATAATAATGTTCACTTCAACCCCACGTAGTGAGGCAGTAACTAACGCATCTAACAACTGTTCACTTGGTACAAAATATGGCGTGGTGATTACAATTTTCTTTTGCGCTTGATACAAACTTTGCAGTAAAACTTGATGAATGACTTCTTCAGGCATACCTGGGCCAGATGGAATGGCCTGTACTAAAGATGATGTGTCAGTACATTTTGCTTTGTCTGGGAACGCTGGCAACAAACGTTCGTTCGTTTCAACTTCCCAGTCCCAAGCACTAACGGTATTGATAACAGGAACAACTGGTCCAGTAATCCGAACCATCATATCGATCCACTCACCAACACCATCTCCCTGTTTGAAGTATTTAGGGTCAACTAAATTCATCGAACCTGTATAACCAATATGGTTGTCTATAACCACTATTTTACGGTGAAGTCGCAGGTCCATCCTTCTAAAAAACATCCGTATAGGACTAACAATTAACGCTTGAACTACGTTGATATCAGATTTTTTCATCGCTTTAGGCCATTCAGACTTAAAGAATTGTCTACTGCCAGCGGCATCTAATAATAAGTTAACTTTTACACCTCGATTCGCAGCGCTAATTAACGCCTTAGCAACTTCATCCGCTAATCCACCGGGATGCCAAATATAAAACTCCATATTGATGGTCGTTTTAGCGTGATGAATATCGTTAATTATCGCGTGTAATATTTGCTCGGGCGTGTGCTGTAACTCTAATTCATTTGAAGTGAGTGAAGGAATATTAAGCTGTGAGTCGCACAACTTACTGATTGAAGCGGCATAATCACTTTGCTTATCTGGTTGGTGTGAATTATGGCTATATAGCGTACTAAACCACTTCCCATAGGGTTCATACATTGCTTTTGAGCGGCTTGAGCGAGCTTTGCCTAGATGCAATTCGCCAAAAAGCATATAGGCAAATACACCGACAAAAGGCAGAAAATAAATGATCAGTAACCAAGAAAAAGATACGCCAATACTGCGACGTTTAATGACAATACGGGTCGCTACGGCGCCTAATATCAGCCAATATAAAAAGACACCAAGGACCGCAATGATTTGAGTTAACTGATCCATTTTTAAAAATGTTATCCTTGGTGCTAGAGAATAGTAGAATGATTAATAGTAAAGTTTGATTGTACTCAATTCTTTATAAATCGTCACAAATGGCATTAATCTTCGTTAATAAATTGCATTCTAGTGACTAAACTTCGCTATTGTGAGGCTCAATTGCAGACAAGAAGTATTCAATATTGGCTGTTATTTACGTTTGTAACGATTTTAGGGATTTATATCGTTGCTATTTGCTATTTTAACGGTAATCCCGAGATCATGATGACGGAATCAAAACCCTATTTTTCTAGCCAATGCCTTTCCCAAGACACCACTTCACCACTCGATAGAAATGGACGGTTGAGTATTGCGGTCTGGAATATATACAAGCAAAAAAAGCAAGATTGGCAACCCGTACTTAAGCAGTTAACAGATCATAATGATCTCGTATTATTACAAGAAGCCAAACTTAATCATACATTTGCCACTTATCTTGAAGAGATTCAGCATCACGTTGTGATGGCTAAAGGCTTTAAGTTATTGAATGTACCTATGGGTGTCATGAACATTTCATCACAGCCAGCCAATCAGGCTTGTGCTTATCAAACCACTGAGCCTTTAATACGGTTTGCAAAATCAACGCTTGTCGCATCTTATCCATTATCAACCGGTGAAACGCTTATGGTGGTTAATCTCCATGGAGTCAATTTTGACATTCGATTAAATCGTTTCGAAGCTCAATTTAAACAAGTCATCCACAAAATCAGCTCACACCGTGGGCCTATTATTCTTGCTGGTGATTTTAATACATGGCGTGATGGCAGGCTTAACATCGTAAAGCATCTGACACAGGGAATAAGACTACAAGAAGCGCACTATAGAACTGATTTTAGAAAACGCGTATTTGGCTTGCCATTAGATCATTTATATTACCGTGGGCTTACTTTGGTTGAGGCTAATTCTGATAGAACGACAGCATCAGATCATAACCCGATCAAAACACAATTTATGCTGATGAATGAATAACGGGGACCCTTAGAGAGCCTAATTCGTATTGTATTTCAATCTGTCACAATGCTGAGCTAGAAGACTTTGAGGCTAATTAAACGTGGCTCATTACAAGTAAAGCGATAAAAATCAGTTTCTCTGTCTTGCCTACCAACAAACACGATCGCAGCCTTTTTATCAGTGCCTTTGACCAGTTGTTGTATGTGTTTTAAGCGTTCGATCAAGTGATTAATGCTTGTTTGGGTCCAACTAGCAATATTAATTTCGATATAATATGGCTTTAGATTTTGCTTTTTACCGTCCACTTCTTGCCACCAGCCAGCCGAAAGTTTTACTGTTATGGTATTTTCTGTAATGGCAGGTTTCTCCCAAGATAATGTGGAATAGAACACTTTATTTTCATCATCTTTGCTTTGAAATCGAAATTTTTGTTTACCCACAGGGTTTAAGATTTTTTGGAAAACATCTCGATATTCAGCACCAGTTATTCCTTCAAAGTTAAGCTTTCTATCTCGGTCGTAAGGAAAATTAAAATATTGATCAACTACTGTTTGAAATGAACTCGTCACATAGTTATTTTTCTGACGAACTCCCAAATCTGCTTTAGCAGCCCTTTTAGAATGAGACGTGTCAGTCCCCTTTTCATCTGACACTTCAGGACTATGTTTTACCGATTTTGCTGCAGTTAGATTAAAACAATTAGGATAAGATAATGGAAAGCCTTCTTCAGTAGTAATCCTAGACTTCTTGGCTTGTTCTCTAATTTTAGACACGGCTTTAGCAAAACAATGTGGCTTATGTTCTTTATTCTTACCGGTTTTGAAATAAGGTTTACGTAAGTTAATGGCTTTTTTATAAGAACATGGGATTAATTCAACGCCGCATTCATCGCATATAAAGGTATGGGATTTAACGTTTTCAAGTAGGTACAAATCTTCATTAGTCATGCGTTTATTTAACTCAACGCAGTGGGCATCATCCATGTCAATACTCTATAATTAGATCAATAAGTCAGAGTAAATCTATCACATCCTAAATTCAACAATATCGACAAATATCATTAAATTAATGAATAAAAACAAGGTAATGTTCTGGCAGTTACTGAATAACTGCAGTAATGTTAACCAACAAAAAGGCATATTTATAATCACGTTTAAGCCTGAGGCTTTTTGAATTCAGCGAGTCATTACTCACTAAGGGGCGAACATGAAACCAAGTACCTTTATGGCATGGATAACACGTATGCCATTATTAGAACGCTGGGCATTGATGCATTGCTTTCAAAAAGAAAATGTATCTGAACATTGTCACCAAGTCGCTGTCATTGCACACCTTTTGGTCGTGATTAAAAACAAACGCTTTGGTGGTCAACTCAATCCAGAAAAAGCCGCTACCATAGCCTTGTATCACGAAGTATCAGAAACAAAATTACAAGATATCAATTCAAACACTAAATACCACAGCCCTGAATTTACTAAAGCATTTAAAAAACTTGAAGATTTAGCTGAAAAGGAATGCTTAGCATCCCTTCCTGACGATCTTAGAGATGAAATGGAACCTTTACTGGTGCAATCAGAGGTCGATCCTGAGTATAAGGCCATAGTCAAAGCCGCTGATATATTACAAGCATACGTTAAAACTATGAACGAATTGAGATTTAACAATGATGAATTTCACCATGTTAAAGATAACTTAGATCGTAAATTAAGTGAGATCCAACAGGCTTTACCTGAAGTAAAATGCTTTATAGATATATTTTTAGATAGCTGCACTTCAACACTCGATAAACTAACCCAAGATGATCCCCATCTATAGTTAGTTCAACAATTAAAATCTTTTGTTTAATGAACGACCCAATTGCAAGCAAGTAAAGGAAGCGCCATGTCAGATACCATTTCTTTTAATACCGCATCAAATGAAACTCCTTGGCATGCAAGACGATTAGGTGAAGATAAAGCCCGACGCAATGATCATCGCAGCCCTTTTCAACGAGATAGAGCTCGTATATTACATTCCGCAGCATTTAGAAGACTACAAGCTAAAACCCAGGTTCATGGTATTGGTATGAATGACTTTTTTCGTACTCGGTTAACCCATTCATTAGAAGTATCGCAAATAGGCACTGGTATTGCGGCTCAATTAAAACGTAAATACCCACACATAAGCCATTTATTAGATTCAATGAGTTTAATAGAATCATTATGTTTAGCACATGATATTGGCCACCCGCCTTTTGGTCATGGTGGTGAAGTCGCATTAAATTATATGATGCGAAATCACGGAGGATTTGAAGGAAACGGGCAAACATTTCGGATTTTAGCTCGTCTTGAGCCTTACACTGAGTATTGGGGAATGAACCTAACCCGCAGAACGTTACTCGGTATTTTAAAATACCCAGCCCTTTATCATCAGCTTCATATTGATCTAGGACAGCAAGAAATTAAAAACCATCGTCAACTTAAACCATCCGAGTGGCCGCCAGTAAAAGGCTTATTCGATGATGATAAAGATATCTATGATTGGGTATTATCAGCCCTGTCGACCAAAGACAGAAACCGGTTTGTCAGTTACAAAAACACTGGCGTATCTGTTTACCCTCATCTTAAAACGCAATATAAATCTTTTGACTGTTCCATTATGGAATTAGCTGATGATATTGCTTATGCAGTCCATGATTTAGAAGATGCTATCGTGATGGGTGTTGTGTCACCAAAACAATGGCAACAAGATGTTGCTTCTCATTTATCACTGAGTGAGGATGAATGGCTTAGCAATGAGTTTACTCATATCGCAGAGAAGTTGTTTTCACATCAACATCACCTCCGTAAAGATGCCATTGGTACCCTAGTTAATGGGTTTGTCACTGCGATTGTCATTGATGAAGACCCCCTGTTTGATGAACCCTTGCTGCGTTTTAATGCCAAACTAGAGCCAGCATTTGCTGATGCCTTAACGACACTGAAAAATTTCGTATTCAAGTTCGTTATTCGAAAACCCGAAATTCAAATGCTCGAATACAAAGGACAACAAATCATTATGGAGTTATTCGAAGCATTTGAATCCGACCCACAACGTTTATTACCGTTAAATACTCAAGAGCGTTGGCAACATGCCAAGGATAATAATTTGAACGAAATGCGTGTGATTGCCGATTATATTTCGGGAATGACAGATGAATTTGCTGGACGATTACATCAGCAACTGTTCGGTCCAAAGTCAGCGGGTATTTTTGAAATCAGTTTAGAGCGCTAACCCGACATATACGGCAGTCGACCTATTAAGTAGCACTGCCGTATGCCCCTTATTAAACTATAATCCCTTTAAGCTAACTTTTAGCGTTATCGCTCGTTATCTATATAATCCTAACTGTGAATCCATAAGTAAATTAGCCTAGTGGCAATCTGCTAATGAACTGAGATTATTCATCAATTGACCTGCTAAGTTAACACTAAAGTGCACTATTCAATGACTGTCATTTTTAGTTCAATAAATCAGCATATGATTAGCAACTGCTACCTTTATTCCTCTCTCGTTAAAATGTAATAAAATTACACTTAACTTGAATCTGTGGGCTTGATCACGACATAAATGCCTCTAAAGGGGTAATTTTATAACAGAGACACAAATTAAGAATTTGAAAGAGTCGTTAACTAAACTGATTTAGTTAACTATTTTTAAGGGAGTGATTATGACTGTCACCAATTCTGAACAACTTAACCAATTAGTCGATCGTGTTGCCAAGGCGCAAAAAGAATTTGCTAATTTCAGCCAAGAACAAGTCGATAATATATTTAGAGCTGCTGCACTCGCTGCAACTGATGCTCGTATTTCACTGGCCAAAATGGCAGCAAGTGAAACCGGTATGGGGTTACTTGAAGATAAAGTCATCAAAAATCACTTTGCATCAGAGTACATCTATAACAAGTACAAAGATGACAAAACCTGCGGCATTATCGATGAAGATGTCACATTCGGTACAATAACAATTGCAGAACCTGTCGGTATTATCTGTGGCATAGTCCCGACCACTAACCCAACCTCAACAGCAATTTTTAAAGCGCTAATTAGCCTTAAAACGCGAAATGGGATTATTTTTTCACCCCATCCTCGAGCAAAAGAGTCAACCACAACAGCTGCAAGAATTGTACTTGAAGCCGCCATTGAAGCTGGCGCTCCTAAAGATATCATTGGTTGGATTGACGAACCTTCAGTTGCGCTTTCAAATCAGTTAATGACTCATGAGAGAATTAATCTCATTTTAGCAACTGGTGGTCCTGGTATGGTAAAAGCGGCTTATTCTTCTGGTAAGCCAGCAATTGGTGTCGGTGCGGGTAACACCCCTATCGTGATTGACGAAACAGCTGACATCAAACGTGCCGTGAGTTCGATTCTCATGTCTAAAACGTTCGATTACGGTGTTGTGTGTGCTTCTGAACAAGCCGTTGTGGTTGTTGATAGTATTTACGATCAAGTCAAAGAGCGTTTTGCTAGCCATGGTGGCTACATGCTATCTAAAAAAGAAACAAAGGCTATGCAAGGTGTCATTCTTAAAAATGGCGGCTTAAACGCAGATATCGTTGGTCAAAGCGCCGCGACGATTGCTGCTATGGCAGATATTACTGTCCCAAGCTGGACCAAGGTATTGATTGGCGAAGTCTCTGACATTTCTGATGCAGAAGCATTCGCCCATGAAAAACTATCGCCATTACTAGGTATGTACCGAGCAGCCGACTTTAACGACGCAATGGATAAAGCTGAAGCATTAGTCACCCTAGGCGGTATAGGCCATACATCAGGTCTATATACCGATCAAGATAGTCAAAGCGATCGAGTTAAAGCGTTTGGTTTTAGAATGAAAACCGCCCGTATCTTAATTAATACTCCAGCCTCTCAAGGTGGAATTGGTGATTTATATAACTTTAAACTCGCACCATCATTAACCTTAGGTTGTGGTTCATGGGGCGGCAACTCTATCTCAGAAAATGTGGGTCCTAGTCATTTAATTAATAAGAAAACCGTCGCGAAAAGGGCTGAAAATATGTTGTGGCATAAACTTCCATCTTCAATTTATTTCCGCCGTGGCAGTTTACCTATCGCACTTGAAGAACTTGAAACTAAAAAACGAGCCTTGATCGTTACCGACAAGTTCCTGTTCAATAACGGTTATTGCGACGAAACCATCAAGATTTTAAAAGCTCAAGGACTTGAAACTGAAGTATTTTATGAAGTAGAAGCGGATCCGACCTTAGCGATTGTTAAACAAGGTGCAAAGGTCGCTCAAAGCTTTCAACCTGATGTCATAATTGCACTAGGTGGCGGTTCACCAATGGATGCGGCTAAAATCATTTGGGTTTTATATGAGCATCCTGACGTTGATTTTACAGATTTAGCACTACGCTTTATGGATATCCGTAAGCGTATCTATAAATTCCCTAAACTGGGCGTAAAAGCTCAAATGGTGGCCATCCCAACCACGTCAGGAACAGGCTCTGAAGTGACCCCGTTTGCAGTTGTAACTGATGAAGTATCTGGGATGAAATACCCTATTGCGGATTACCAGTTAACACCCAATATCGCCATTGTCGATCCTAACTTAGTAATGGATATGCCAAAATCATTAACCGCTTTTGGTGGAATTGATGCGGTTACTCACGCATTAGAAGCCTATGTTAGTGTGATGGCAAATGAGTTTAGCGATGGTCAAGCACTACAAGCACTAGATTTACTGGTTGAGTATCTACCTGCAGCTTACGAGCAAGGATCGAATGCACCTGTTGCCAGAGAGAAAGTTCACAATGGCGCCACGATTGCTGGTATTGCATTTGCTAACGCTTTCTTAGGAATTTGCCACTCTCTTGCTCATAAACTTGGCGCTGAATTCCACTTAGCCCACGGTCTCGCAAATGCATTATTAATCAGTAATGTCATTCGCTTTAACGCGACTGACATGCCAACTAAACAAGCCTCTTTCAGCCAATATGATCGTCCAAAAGCCCTGTGTCGTTATGCAACGATTGCAGATCACCTAAAACTTGACGGTGTTGAAAAAGCTAAAACTGATAATGACAAAGTTGAACTACTAATAGCAAAAATTGATGAACTAAAATCGGTTGTCGGTATACCCGCTTCAATTCAAGAAGCAGGTGTTAATGAAGCAGACTTTTTAGCAAAGCTCGATGAACTAGCAGAACATGCGTTTGATGATCAATGTACTGGTGCTAACCCACGTTATCCCTTGATCAAAGAGTTAAAGCAAATATTGCTCGATAGCTTTTATGGTAAGGCGTATCAAGATAGCTAAACATTTCCCCTTTAGTTTTTATTACGCATAAAGAAAAACGCTAACAATGTTGAATTTTGTTAGCGTTTTTTTATATAGCATTTCGATGATTAGATAATTAGCAAAGCAAGCTATTTGCTGAAATCGTTCACATCTGATTTACTAGTCTACAAATTAAACATAAGACGGTAACTCACAAGCGATGCAACGTAGATTGGTTTTGAAATCATTAATTGCAGGTGGTGCAGTGTTCAGTGCAGCGGGTATAACTTGGTTTTCTATTTCGCCAGAAAACCAACCTCTGACAATCAAGCAGACGATTAACACCTTAAATACGCTCCATATGATTTTAGTCACCCAGAGTGAATCCAATTCCGAGTACATATCATCAGCAGGACAATGGAAATTGGGGCAAATATTTGAGCACTGCGCCCAGAGTGTTGAATATTCGATGACAGGTTACCCTGAACATAAATCAGCACTATTTAAAAGCACCTTAGGCCATATCGCTTTTTCGGCATTCTCAGCTAAAGGAAAAATGACTCATAGTCTTCATGAAACAATACCAGGAGCACCTCAGCTTTCATTAAATCAAGACGTTAGCTATTATTTATCGGCTTTATCGAGACTAAGAAAATCACTAACCGATTTTGAATCTTACGCCGGAACGTTAAAGCCCCACTTTGCTTATGGCGCATTAACAAAAGCAGAATATGAACTCGCCCATGTCATGCACATTAATAACCACCTAAGTGAAATTATCACTCGAACATAAGACGAACTTTGGTACTGTCTACAAGTTTAACTTCATTTTTACTAAGGTTTTTGTAAAGCCTACTTTCTCATAGGCTCGAATTGCTGCATCGTTAGCATCATAAACATCTAGATAAAAATCCAAAACACCTTGTTCCTTGCTCCAGTGAACAAGTTTGTCTATCAGACATTTATTAATACCTTGGCCTCTGTATTCAGACTCAACAAACATAAAGCCTAAATAACAGTGTTTAGCATGATTCAAAGATATTTTAGACTGTCTGATTTGTGCATAACCTGTTGCGATAATGTCATTTTGATTTTCGCCAACTAAAACACAACTAAGTGGGTCTATCAGTAATGATTCTAAATCATAATAAATAGCGTTTTCGGATTTAATACTCGCGTTATAAGGCCTTTCCGCTTGAACCACCTTCTGTTCTAACTCTCGCAAAATGGCTATATCTGCCAGTGACGCTGTTCTAAAAGTAATATTATCCAATCTTTTTTCTCATCATTTAACCAGAGTCTATTAATTCATTGTGATAAACCATTAAGCTCACCGCGTAGCTCTATTGATAGTCTACGCAATAAAAAAAATGGGAAACCGATATTGGTTAACTAAGTTTTTTTATCCGATGCTGAATTAGCGAAATCATTTTTTGTGGGCTATCAACACCAATATAAATCTGTTTTGCATCATCAATTTCAGACTTCAAAACGATGTGGATATTGGGTGTACCACTAAAATTATATCGCTTAACGCCTTTTTGCCTTCTTATCACACTGTGATTAAATTCTATTGTTTTAATATTATCCAACGCAATGGTAAACACGTTAAACACTCCGTAACGTAAATATATCTGGCGATCATCAATCGAGATAGGTCGTCTAGACATGGCTAGATACTCGGCGACAAAGAAAACTAAACTGAGTGCAGTTAACAATGTCACTATATTAGCTGCTAAGGGTGACCAAATAAAATGTAATACTAGGTGCATGAGTGGGATTTCGAATGCAATCATCAATATAAATCCTAGGGAATTAGATTGATTTGCATCTTTTAAATGATAACTGAATTGTTCATCTCCTTCATAAGCACTTGAATGAATCAATCGACTGCAAAAAATAAAGCTCCACACTCTCGTTTCAAAAATAATTAACTTACTGATAGCACTATCACCAATAAAACGTTTTATTGGCTTTTCGGTAGCAAAGTCGGGATCAAGCCCCTTGGTTAACGCCTGTTTAATTGCAAATATTACGCAAGCAATAACGCTCAATTCAACGACAATAAAGCCAAATAAAATAAGGTAACGTAGGTCGGTCAGGTAAGGCCAGACAACTTGATACTGATTGGGAATAATGTAGCTACCTGCAGCCACCAACAATGCAAAATAACCAATTGATTTCATTAAAGCTATCTTTTTAGGTTTAATACAAATAAAACACAGCAAAGGTAAGGTAACGCCAATATCAATCAACAATAACCAATCACTTTTTGACTGGCCGAAATCATTTAGCCAGGTGTCATAATTAAAAAAATGCCACCAGCTTGCAGCCATCAATATCAGAAATACCAGTGGTAGTTTTTCAATAACGTGTACGCGCTGTATATTCATGAATGTCCATTTCAATCAGTAAAACTGTCAGTAAATCAATTTATTTACCCTAATCGCTTAAGATACATAAAACAATCTGTAGCTTGTTTCACACCATCAATTAAATAGTCTTTTTCGTATTGTTCAATAACCTCAAAGCCATTCTCACGAAATAAGTTTGCGACATATTTTGACGGGTAAAAATACATATGTACTTTATTTCCTTGGGTTGAGGTTTGAGTTTGTGAATAGAACTTATTTGAGGTCATAAAACTGACAAACAAGATGCTGTTATTGGCCATAAACTGAGGCAAGTCAGCAATAAATTGCTTCAGTTCGTGTTGATTTAAATATGGAAAACAAAAAGCACAAATAGCAAAGTGATACTTATTAGATAATAACGCAGTAGAGGCATTACGTACCTTACGCATATCCAACACTTCATAATGAAAAAGTGGATTGTTAGCTGTTGCTAAAGCAACCATTTGTTCAGCAAGATCGAAACCATAGACACAAATATCTATGCTTATTTGTCGAGTCGCTTGCCAAGTTTTACACTGCTGGTATAAATACAAACTCACATTACCTGGGCCGCAACCTATATCCAATTTGAATATGGGTTTTGTATAAGTGACTGAGTCAACATCCAAAACTTGATCAACATCGGGAGATAAAGCCATTTCGAGAATATAGTCGCACAACTTATCAATACTATGGCTATATAAACTGCAATCCATGTATTTATCTTGATATTGTTGTGCCATCTTATTAAATGTTGCCACACTTTGCGCTGATTTATCCATATGACCTTTATAAGGAATAAAAGAGTAAAACGATGGCTAAGATGCTAACAATTAAGCTCTCCCCTAACTCCTAACGCCTAACGCCTAACCAAGTGATATCAACCATTTCAATTTTGAAGATTATTTTAATGAATGTGCATTTTAAACATTAGTCTATTTTAACCAATAAAAAACCACCCGAAGGTGGTTTAATTTAACGAATGCTCACTTAAAGAGAGTAATTAAAGCGCACTAATCGCATCTTTACATAACTGGGTAATTCGGTCCCAATCGCCTTGCTCCATAGCATCAGTTGGTGCTATCCAGCTACCACCAATACAATCAACATTGGGTAAAGCCAAATAGTTTTTGTAACTAGTTGGAGTAATACCGCCTGTTGGGCAAAAACGAATATTTGCCAAAGGACCTGAAAATGCTTTTAACGCACCTACACCACCAGAGGCTTCTGCAGGGAAGAATTTGAAATGAGTGTAACCTAATTCCATTCCGACCATGACTTCAGAAATACTCGCAACACCAGGAATTAAAGGTACAGTGCCTTTCATAGCCGCCTTCAATAACCCTTCTGTTGCACCAGGGGTGATGATGAATTGCGAACCTGCATCTATTGCTTGCTGAAGATGTTGTTCGTTTAAAATTGTACCTGCACCCACAATGGCTTCTGGCACTTCTTTAGCAATTAATTTAATTGCTTCTAAAGCGCACTCTGTGCGTAAAGTTATCTCTAAAACACTGATACCGCCCGCAACTAATGCTTTCGCTAACGGTACTGCATGCTCAATTTTATTGATAACCATTACAGGAACAATCGGACTGCGTTTAAAAATATCTTGTGGCTGTATCGTCCAGTTATTCTCAAGCATTCGTTATTCTTCCTTACAATTAGTATTTTTCATCAATGGCACTGGTACAGCGAGCGCCGGTTTCAGGACCACTTAAATTACTTCGTAAAGCACCAAATAATTCACGTCCCATGCCAAAACTTGAATGATGTAAATCGACTTTAGCAGCTGTCCTCGCGGCTAATGTTCCATCGTCAACTAAAAGTGTTAGTTCACCAGTATCAGAATTAACACGAATTACATCGCCGTTTTCAATTTTTGCAATCATGCCACCGTCTAACGCTTCTGGTGTTAGATGAATAGCGGCAGGCACCTTACCTGACGCGCCTGACATACGGCCATCAGTCACAAGTGCAACTTTAAAGCCTTTATCTTGTAGCGTACCTAAGTATGGGGTTAACTTATGAAGTTCTGGCATGCCGTTGGCTTTAGGTCCTTGACCTTTAACCACGACAACACAGTCCTTATCTAACTCACCCGCTTTAAAGATAGCGTCTAACTTATTTTGATCGTCAATAACAACTGCTGGCGCTTCAACAACACGATTAGCAACAGGCACTGCCGATACTTTAATTACTGCTCGTCCGATATTACCTTTGAGCAATGTTAAGCCACCATTTGATTGGAATGGTGTATCAATATGGGTTAACACTTCTTTGTCTAAACTTTCTGTTGGGCCTTCAACCCAAATCAATTCGCCGTCGACCAATCGAGGCTCTTGGGTATATTTACGTAAACCAAAACCTGCAACTGTATTAACGTCTTCGTGTAACAGACTGGCATCCAATAGTTCTTTAACCAATAACGCCATACCGCCTGCTGCATGAAAATGGTTAATATCAGCGTGGCCATTAGGGTAGACACGAGCAAGTAAAGGCACGTTTGCAGAAAGTTCTGAAAAATCATCCCAATTGACAATGATCCCTGCAGCACGAGCAGCAGCGACAATATGCATGGTTAAGTTGGTAGAGCCACCTGTTGCCAATAGTGCAACGATGCCGTTAACAACTGATTTTTCATTAACGATTTCACCAATTGGGCTGTATTGCGTTCCCATTGAAGTTAAACGACATACCTGTTTAGCTGCCATTGACGTTAATGCATCACGCAACGGATCATCTGGGTTAACAAATGACGAACCAGGTAATTGAAGCCCCATAACTTCGAGCATTAATTGATTTGAATTTGCAGTACCATAGAAAGTACATGTACCAGCACTGTGGTAAGAGCTAGATTCAGCTTCTAACAATGCTTCTCTATCAACTTTGCCTTGAGCGAAAAGTTGGCGTACTCGCGCTTTTTCTTTATTAGGAATACCAGATTTCATTGGGCCAGCTGGCACAAATAACATCGGTAAGTGACCAAAACTTAACGCACCGATCAATAGACCCGGCACGATTTTGTCACAGATACCTAATAATAAAGCGCCATCAAACATATTGTGAGATAACCCTACAGCAGTCGACATCGCAATGACTTCACGGCTAAGTAGACTGAGTTCCATACCAGGTTGACCTTGAGTCACACCGTCACACATCGCAGGTACACCTGCGGCAACTTGAGCAACACTGCCTACTTCCTGACAGGCTTTCTTTAAGAAGTTCGGATAATCTTCATATGGCTGATGCGCCGACAGCATGTCATTAAATGCTGTAACAATACCAATGTTAGCTTTAGTAAATTGACGTAATGATTCTTTATCTGCAGGCTGACAAGCAGCAAACCCATGGGCTAAGTTACCGCAGCTTAAAGCACTGCGGTGTACGCCTTTTGCATTAGCATCGTTAAGGGCTTCAAGGTATTTTTTACGTGTATCTTTGCTTCGTTCGATTATTCTATCGGTAACAGCTTGAACTACTGAGTGCATAATTGACTCCTTAAGCGCTATAGAACACATCAACGGGCGTTTTACGCTGCGCTAATACGGCTCTAATAGGCATTTCGTTCACATCGTCATTTTGTAATGCTTGGCGATATACGGATAATTTAGATTCACCAACAAGATGAAGATAAATCTGACGACTGTTTAAGATTGCCCCTTTTGATAATGTGATGCGGGGATGCGGTGCGGTTGTCGGATTGACAGCTGCGCATAACAAATCAGTCGTAAAAGCGTTTTCTAGTTCGGTACTGCATGGGAACCATGAACATGTATGCCCATCTGTTCCCATACCTAATACCACCACATCGAAAGGCTTTGGAAAGTTAGCTAATGATTCAATGGTCATTTCGCAGCCCTTTTCTGGACTATCGAACATGTTTTTCAAACCACGAAACTTAGCACTAGCAGCACGGTTCTGTAGAAGATGCTCACGGACTAGGCGCTCATTAGAATCAGCTTCTTCAGCATCAACCCAACGTTCGTCAGCTAATGTAATGTAAACATCACTCCAATCGATTGCTTTATTACTAAGTAATTTAAACAGTTTTAACGGTGTGGAACCGCCTGATACTACAAGACTGGCTTTACCACGACTATCAACAGCATCTTGTAGTTGATTAGAAATTTTCTCTGCTAATTTAGCTTCTAAATCAGCAGGAGTATCAAATGATTTAAATACAGATTCTTTAATCATGACTCATTCCTTATTCGTCCCAAGAGCGGCCGTCTTTAGTGATCAGTGCAACTGAAGCAACTGGGCCCCAAGTCCCAGCTGGATAAGGCTTAGGTTTTTCACCGCCTTTTTCCCAAGAGTTCATGATGCCATCAACCCATGTCCACGCTTCTTCAACTTCATCACGACGAACAAATAAGGCTTGATTACCTATCATGGCTTCAAGTAACAAACGCTCATAAGCATCAGCAATACGTTCATTTTTGAAAGTATCGGTAAAACTTAAATCAAGTTTAGTAGTTTGAATGCGCTGCTTCTCTTCAAGACCAGGCACTTTATTCATCATTTGGATCTCTACACCCTCATGAGGCTGCAGACGAATGGTTAATTTATTTGGTGGCAGGTTGCGCATACTGTCACGGTATAGATTCAATGGTGGGTTTTTAAAATAAACCACAATTTCAGAACTCTTGAACGGCATACGTTTACCGCTGCGCAAGTAAAATGGCACCCCAGCCCAACGCCAGTTATCTATATCAACACGCAGTGCGACAAACGTTTCAGTATTAGACTTAACATTAGCGCCCTCTTCTTCAAGGTAACCAGGAACAGGGCTGCCTTTTAAGAAACCTGCAGTATATTGACCACGTACGGTATTTTCAAAAACATTGTATGGCGTAATTGGACGAAGAGATTTAAGTACTTTTACTTTTTCATCACGGATGCTGTCAGCATCAAGATTGACAGGTGGATCCATTGCAACCAGTGTCAGCACTTGTAATAAATGGTTTTGAATCATGTCACGCATTTGACCAGCAGTATCAAAGTAGCCCCAACGCCCTTCGATGCCCACTTCTTCAGCAACTGTAATTTGTACATGATCAATTGTTCGATTATCCCACTTTGACGCAAATAGCGAGTTAGCAAATCGAAGTGCAATTAGGTTTTGAACGGTTTCTTTACCAAGATAATGGTCAATACGATAAACTTGGTTTTCGTTGAAGTATTCAGAAACTTTGTCGTTAATGACTTTTGATGATGCTAAACACGTACCGATTGGTTTTTCTAAAACGATACGAGTGTCAGGATGGATGAGGTTTTGTTCATTTAAACAGCGACAGATATCGCCAAAAATAGAAGGAGGCGTTGCGAAGTAACTAACCATGACACGTTTTGTTGGTTCTAATAGGTCATGGAATGCTTTGTAACCTTCAGCTTCTGTAAAATTAGTCCCTATATAATGACAACGCCCAATAAAGCGTTCTAAGGTCTCTTCACATAATTCATCTTTTACAAAGGTATTTAATGCTTTTTGTACTAACGCGATAAATTCTTCTTGAGTGAAGGCATCTTTTGCAACGCCAATCACTTTAGTGTCTGTATCTAACAGGTTAGCTTTATCTAGTTGATAAAGCGAAGGCAACAATTTACGTCTCGCGAGATCGCCCTTTGTACCAAAAAGCACAAAATCGCAAGCTTTAGCCCCTGAAGTTGAGTTACTCATTGCTCTACATACTCCTTTATTTTGTGTGATTCACCTTACGAAATTTAAGTATCCGACGATTTAAACCACACTTTTGTTGTAATATAACAACAGAATTCGTTTTATGCATCTATAATTTGAAAATAATCCTTTGTTTTGTATCTAGCATTATTAACATAAAACCTGATAGTATTTTGGTGATTAAATTACTTTACTATCTTAGTCTAGTTACAAAACAACGATGAAAAGTGACTACATTTTGTTTTTAGAGGGATAAAAATTACTTCATTTCCTCTCAAATTGTAATTTATGATATAAAATTACATCATCCATTTTAGCGGACAATTGCTTATGAATACCCTTGAAAAGGTGCAAAAGAGCCTGACACAGTTTAGTAAGTCAGAGCGTAAAGTGGCAGAAGTTATTTTAGCTTCTCCTCAAACAGCTATCCACTCAAGTATCGCTACCCTTGCCAAAATGGCTGACGTCAGTGAGCCGACCGTAAACCGCTTTTGCCGACGACTGGATACTAAAGGGTTCCCTGATTTTAAATTACATCTTGCTCAAAGTCTTGCTAATGGTACGCCATACGTAAGTCGACATGTAGAAGAAGATGACTCACCTGAGTCGTACACAACAAAAATCTTTGAGTCTTCAATGGCATCCCTTGATACCGCACGTCAAAGCCTTGATGTGGTTGCTGTCAACAAAGCCGTCGATATTCTCACTCAAGCAAAAACAATCTCGTTCTTTGGTCTTGGTGCCTCATCATCTGTTG
The DNA here is from genome assembly GCF_018100775.1 of Shewanella sp. MMG014. Lineage (NCBI taxonomy): Bacteria > Pseudomonadati > Pseudomonadota > Gammaproteobacteria > Alteromonadales > Shewanellaceae > Shewanella > Shewanella sp. MMG014. The sequence continues at coordinate 83,453 of NZ_JAGJDZ010000012.1, read as the reverse complement.
CACATGACGCTCAAAATAAATTCTTTCGTTTTAACGTCCCAGTAATTTGTTTTGATGATGTTCTCATGCAACGTATGAGCTGCATTGGTTGTAATGAAGGTGATGTTGTTGTGTTGATATCCCATACAGGCCGTACTAAATCATTGATTGAAATTGCACGTATCGCACGTGAAAATGGTGCTGCAGTGATTGGGATTACAGCACGTAATTCTCCACTGTCCCATGAATGTACTTTGCCTGTAACCATGGAAGTACCAGAAGATACCGATATGTACCTACCCATGGCATCTCGTCTAGCTCAGTTGGTCACTATCGATGTTCTCGCAACTGGATTTACCCTAAGACGTGGACCTCGATTCCGTGACAATTTGAAGCGAGTTAAGGAAGTATTGAAAGAATCACGAGTTAATAAAGATCTTACTATCTAAATATTTCTGTTGAATGACACTTCCAAAAGGCCGAACAGTCTTGACTGTTTGGCCTTTATTTTCTGTAAATATCGAATCTGTCACAAAAATAAAACATTAAAAATGACCTTTTTGTTCGTAACTTTCCTACAAAATACTAAAATCTCTGTTAATATAGTTTCATATTTGTACCGAATTCTTTTTCTTAATATTAACGGAGTATCTTATGTTCCGCAGAACTAAAATCGTTACAACACTTGGTCCAGCAACAGATCGTGATGACAACCTACGTAAAATCATCGCAGCCGGCGCAAATGTTGTACGTCTTAACTTCTCACATGGCTCACCAGAAGATCATTTAAAACGTGCTACAGACGCTCGTAACATCGCTAAAGAGTTAGGTGTTCATGTTGCAGTTCTTGGTGACTTACAAGGCCCGAAAATCCGCGTTTCTACATTTAAAGATAACAAAAAAATTCAATTGAATTTAGGTGATACCTTTATCTTAGATGCTGATTTAGCAAAAGGCGAAGGTGACGAAAAGCAGGTCGGCATTGATTACAAAGAATTACCAAAAGATGTCACAATTGGTGATATTTTGATGCTGGATGACGGTCGCGTTCAACTTAAAGTTGAATCAGTTGAAGGTAACAAGGTATTTACCTCTGTCACTGTGGCCGGTCCCCTTTCAAATAATAAAGGCATCAACAAACAAGGTGGCGGTTTAACAGCCCCTGCACTAACTGATAAAGATAAAGCTGATATTTTAACTGCTGCTCAAATTCAAGTTGATTACTTAGCTGTATCTTTCCCACGTACAGGTGCTGATTTAGATTATGCTCGTAAATTAGCAGAAGAAGCTGGCAGTTTTGCATTGATCGTTTCAAAAGTTGAACGTGCTGAAGCAGTTGGCACTGACGAAGCAATGGATGACGTTATCAAAGCATCAGATGCTGTAATGGTTGCACGTGGTGACTTAGGTGTTGAAATCGGTGATGCTGCCCTTGTTGCTGTTCAAAAGAAACTAATTAAACGTTCTCGTCAGTTGAACAAAGTGGTTATTACTGCAACTCAAATGATGGAATCTATGATTTCAAGTCCAATGCCAACACGTGCAGAAGTCATGGACGTTGCTAATGCTGTTTTAGATGGTACTGATGCAGTTATGTTATCAGCAGAAACTGCAGCAGGTGATTTCCCAGAAGAAACAGTACTCGCAATGGGTAATGTTTGCGCAGGCGCAGAAAAACACCCTTCAGTGATGTCTTCTAAGCATAGATTAGACCAGAAGTTCAATTCTATCGAAGAGACGATTGCACTTTCGACTATGTATGCAGCGAACCACCTTGAAGGTGTTAAAGCGATTATTAGTTTAACGGAATCTGGTGAGACAACTAAGTTGATGTCGCGCATTAGTTCTTCTTTACCTATCTTTGCTCTGTCTCGTCACGAAAAGACATTAGCTAAATTAGCTTTGTTCCGTGGTGTATTGCCCGTTAAATTTGATTCAACAGCTGTACCTGCTGATGCATTAGCATCTGAAGCGTTAAAAGCAGTTGCTAAAGCGGGTTACTTAAAATCAGGTGATATGGTATTGATGACTAAAGGCGATGCAATGGAAACTGTCGGTGGCACCAATACATGTAAAGTGCTGGTTGTTGCATAATTCTGGCATCGCAAATATGAGTTAAGTTGGTCTGTTATAAAATTAACTCAGCAAATATAAAGTATAAAAAAACCACCTCAATGAGGTGGTTTTCTATTTGTGCTTAAATCGTTTTTTAGCAGGCTAGTTTCATTAGCAAGCTATAGACTTTCAAAGTCATCAACATTGATAGCAGCTAAGCGTTTGGTATCTGCATCAACAAGTTGAGCATGCTCTTCATCATTGATAACCCCTTTCTCTAATGCTTGAACAAATAACGTTAATGCAGGCAGTTTAGGCGTTAACTCTCCGGCCTTTTGCGCTTTCTTTAATCGTTTAAATAACTGCTTGCAAGCGTATTTAGCTAAAAATGCTTGTTCGACTTCTGCTATGCCGCTCTTATCACCTTCAAATTCTGCACATAAGAAAGTAATTCGATCACGAGCAGGAGAAGGTTGTAAAAAGTTATCAGCTAACACTGTCGCTTGCTTATCCGTTGGCGCATTAAAATGATTGCCTAATGGGAATATCACTAGCTTTAATAAAATGCCCACAAACTTACTTGGGAAGTTACGGATAGCTTGTTGCAATGCTTCAGCAGCTAAATGGAGGCGCTGTGTCATCACATAATGAACAATCGGCAAATCATCTTGTTGACGACCATTATCTTCAAACTGCTTTAACGTCGCTGACGCTAAATACAACTGACTTAATACATCGCCCATTCGTGCAGAAATCATTTCTTTACGTTTCAGATCGCCACCCATGATCAACATAGATAAATCAGTCATGATAGCTAAACCAGAAGATAAACGGCTCATATCACGGTAATACTGCTGCGTTGTACCACTCACTGGCGCTGAATTCGTTTTACTTGCAGTTAGTGCGTTAAAAAACGCCATAAAGCCATTACGAGCAGCATAGCCCATATGTCCCATGAGTAAAGCGTCAAATCGGTTGATAGCCGCTTTTTGATCTTCCATTGCTGCTGTTTCCATTTCAGCGAGCACATATGGATGACAACGCGTTGCACCTTGACCAAATATCATTAACGAACGCGTTAAAATATTTGCCCCTTCAACCGTAATTGAAATGGGACTTGCCATGTATGCATGACCAAGATAGTTTTTAGTACCCAGCTGGATCCCTTTACCTGATTGAATGTCCATTGCATCTTCAACTACATCACGACCTAACTCAGTCATATGGTATTTAGCAATTGCAGTAACAACTGAAGGTTTAACTTTTAAATCAATTCCTGTCGTAGTCAAACAACGTGCAGCTTCCAATTGATATGTATTGGCAATAATACGTGCTAAAGCTTCTTGTACACCTTCAAACTTACCAATAGGCATGCCAAATTGTTGCCTTACAAAGCTATAAGCTGTTGTCGTCTTAGTGGCCATATGACCAGAAGCGGTCGCCAGCGCAGGCAAAGAAATACCACGCCCAGCAGATAAACACTCAACAAGCATTCGCCAGCCTTTACCTGCAAATTGTGGCCCACCAATAATCCAATCAAGCGGAATAAAGACATCTTCGCCACTCGTCGTTCCGTTCATAAATGCCATCATTAACGGGTTATGACGACGACCAATTTCTACACCTTCGTGATCAGTCGGAATTAACGCACAAGTTATACCTAAGTTAACTGTATCACCAAGTAACCCATCAGGATCGCGCATTTGGAATGCTAAACCAAGCACTGTCGCTACAGGTGCTAGTGTGATGTATCGTTTATTCCAAGTTAGGCTTAAGCCAAGTGTTTCTTCACCATTAAACTCACGACGACAAACAATTCCAGTATCAGGAATAGCACCAGCATCCGAGCCAGCCTCAGGACCCGTTAATGCAAAACAGGGTAACTCTTCACCTTTAGCAAGCGCTGGTAACCAACGTTCTTTTTGCTCTTGAGTACCATAATGCGTTAGTAATTCACCTGGGCCTAATGAGTTTGGCACCATAACGGTTACGGCAGCACTAATACTGCGCGTGGCAATTTTACTGACAATGGTCGAATTGGCGTATGCAGAAAACTCTCGACCACCAAACTTTTTAGGAATGATAAGCGCAAAGAAGCCTTCTTTCTTAAAGTAATCCCATAATTCAGGAGGTAAATCTTTACGGTTATTAACAATGTCATGATCATCAATCATGGTGAGCGCTGTCATCACTTGATTGTCGATAAAGTCTTGTTCATCTGCCGTTAATTGAGGTTTGCCATAATTGTGAAGCATATTCCAATCAGGTTTACCGCGGAATAACTCTCCTTCCCACCAAACATCTCCAGCTTCCATGGCTTCTTTCTCTGTACTGGACAAAGGGGGTAGCACTTTTTTAAAGAAGCTAAATACAGGTCGCGTGATAAAACGCATACGTAAATTTCGAACACCTAATAGCACTAGCAGTGCTATTAATACGAGTATGAGGACAGTCATGTTAATCCCTTATTCCTTTCCTAAAATCGGTACAGATACACCAGCTGCCATATATGGAATAACCTTACGAATAATCGCTTCAGTATCATTATGTTCACCGTAGTCAGCCTCTGCGATTTCATTTAATGCATCAGCTGATGCCATAGTGAAAACGATGGTGCCCAAGGTAAAGTGTAGTCGCCAAAACATCTCAGCAGGCGGAATATGTGGCGCACTAGCAGAAACGGCTTTAACAAACACTTGTAAGTATTCACCGTAATGCGTAGTGATAAACCATCTTAAATGGCCTTGGCTTTCTATATATCCACGACCCAGTAATTGAAGAAAGATGGTTGTACCACCTTGCCTAACTTGATTTAATTCTAACAGCGGCTTTATTAACGATGAAAAAATTTCATTTAAATTCGCCAGCTCTGGATTCTTAAAAAGTCTTTTAATTTCAGATGCTGCACTGGGCATAAACACATCTAAATACCGTGCTAAAACAGCGCGAATTAACTCTTTCTTTGAACCAAAATGATAGTTCACAGAGGCCAAATTTACTTCAGCTTTGCTGGTAATTAGCCTCAAAGATGTTTCAGAAAAACCTCTTTCTGCAAAAAGTTTTTCAGCAGCATCGAGAATTCTTGTTTTTGTATCAGTTCTGCTTGCCATTCCGTGACCCAATTCAATTTAAAACACCCGTTTAAATTAAACACTGAGCGCACACTTGTCAATGTTAAATCAGATTATATGTTCAAGCTTACGCCGTCTTTAGTACTCTTCTGGCACTGTTTATTAACTAAAATGCAATATATACCCTAATTATGTAAACTGTCGACGACAATAAAAATAAGGAAACCTGTAAGATGAACCAGCCTTTTAAACAGCCGTCTAAAATTGCGCTTGTTATTTCAATAGCGGTAGGACTTACGGCTTGTCAGCAAGTCGAAGAAGAAATCATCATTTCAACAACGGAAGTTAGCCAATCAACCAATACTTCATCAACTTTAATTGATAGTCATGCTTCTGCATTACTTAACGGGTTAAATGATTTTTCTATAGGGGAAAATTCTCAGCAGAATCTTTAGGATTAAATTCATTTGAAATAGTTTAGAGGTGTCTTTTAGCTGAGAGATTCTGGTTCAAAAAGAAGGTAATACCTCCTTAATCATTACGGCTCAAAATTTAACGACAATTTAACGCTTACGATTTTAAGTATCATGTTAGGACAGGTGTAATATACCCACCCCCCTTCGTCCTATCAAGTCAAAAGGCAAATACACTTTTCCTCTCAATATGCTGCAGTCTAAAAAGTTATAAGAAATCTCTATCGATAACAATTGGATCTATTTAAACAGTGTATTTTACTTCACTAACTTATACGTACCTAGTACCATAAAGTTATCAAATAGAGAAAACGTTATTTAACAATGTGGAGTGACACTAATCAAATTAATCAACAAGACTAGTTCAGCACTGACCAACTTTATAAACGCTAAGGTGGAGGCTGTAACCAACACCAAAGCTAACCAATATTAATCGAAACTAACTAATAAGGGCTAACGATATGTTTCCCCGTTAAAACAGGATTGAGCAATGAACAATCAAGCCATATACAACGAGCTATTAAACATTTTCCCTATCGCTGAACGTGGTGCAAAGGATGGCAAGTGGGAAGATTTAGAGTACAACACACTTGCACTTAAAGGTGGTGGACTTTACTTAATGCTTACCGATGAAGGTGTGGTATTGAGTATCACAGCAAGTCAAAAGGGAGCAGATAAGATTACATCAATGGCTAACTTGTTTGGCTTAAAGCAATGGGAAAGTGGTGAGCAATACAGCTATGGTTCATGTCGCTACATTGGTGCTTACATTCCATCTGTGAAGATAGGCAAGCAACTAGCAGACATTATGTTACCGCTATTCCAAAAAAAGGGTTAAGCAATGAAAACAGCAATACTAGTAATAACAGTAGTGACCATTTTAACATTAATCCAATGATGATTAACGTTCACCACGCTGATTGTCAGGTGTGCTTTGGAACCATCATCACAATGTGTAGTGAAGACCTGCCAAGATTCATGAAGTAAGCCCAATCAAACATTAGCCCCTAACAGGTCGCTACAAGCGGCCTTATTTATTCCTAAGAGTGAGATTTAACAATGAACAAAGTAATTGAATTTAAAAACGCATTAACCATCATTGACTACGTTTGCTGGGCAATCATTATCGCTGTCGCATTCGTTGCAATCGTAATGATGGGACAAGGTAATCCAATAAGCGGTTTACCAATGCTTATAAGTGCTGCTGTGTTATGGCTGCTTAAAGTATTAGGTTTAGGTATGGGATATGCGCTTTGTGCTATCGCTGAGAATACCGCCAACGGTGGTGCAATCAATCCAAGTGATACACCAACAGTTAAACCAGCCAAGGTTAAGCCAACTGAAAAGGGTATTGTTTCGCTAGACCTATCACAGCAATGCTCGCACAAAGGTTGTGCTGATCGCTCTACCACTAAGTATGACGGTGCTGTGCTGTGTAAGGAACATGCGCCAAAGAAAGAAGTAATAACTACAGGCACTGACTTACAAGAATGTGTTGTGTGTGGTGTTCGTCAAACCAAGCGTTTGGTTGATGGCTTCCCTATCTGCAAGACCTGTAAGTAATTACCAAATCAAGTAAGGTCGCCATTGGGCGGCCTTACTTCTAAACCTAATCGATATTATGACCAATGAAAAAACTATTATTAGCTCTACCCTTTGCACTATTCTAAACGCTTGTGGCGAACCTGAATACATCATTCACAACTAACCTGAACATAAGGTGGTATTACACAAGATTGATAACGGTTTATGTAAGGCTGCTTGTAAAGATGCGAAAAGAGCACAAATCAAAGTTAGTGCCATTTGAGCAAAGAACACGCAATGCCCGTAGTAAGTTAAGCCTTGCTAATATGAACCTCCAAGGTATGGAATCAAGAAACCGTGTTAGCGCTAGAGCCATCGCATCGGCACAGGCTGACCTTGATAATGTTTATATCTCAGAAAAAACATGATTGCGCTGTATCAACGTGACATTAAGAATGGCAAGGGTTGGGGCATCTTGGGTGACCAATATCCACATGACCAAATCAAAGAGCATAAGCAGAAACAAAAAGAATACGGGGATAAGAACAAGGCACGTATGGAAAAGGCTTTAGCAGCCGCTAAGCGCAATAACAAACCACATCCTACTGCTAACCTTACCAAGGAAATTGAAGCGGCTGAACTTGCATTAAGTGTCGCGGTTAAGGCATTAGAGAGTGAAGAAAAGAGACTCGCCGCTATCGATTCAACTGAAAGCGGTGACGTAGCAAATGAATACACAGAGCTATCAGGTAAATTCAACTCAACCTTTGCTGAATACATGTCGTGCTATGAAACCAGCCTAACAGATAGAAACATCATCATAGTGGATTAACCACACCAACTAGTAGCCCTGATTTAGTCAGGGCTTTATTAACCTAATCGAGATTTAACAATGAAAACTTTATAATTAGCGGCAACCTTATTACTCACCAGTGGATGTGTAACTCAAGCACCATTTACAGGTGAAGCACTAACCGATACCAACAACAATCAATACACAGTTTAACCAACTAACACTGGTGTAACTGTTATGGCTCAATACCCAAGCAATCCAGTATCCAAAATCACATGGTGAGACTGTTACACACATTGGCTACAACAAGATTGTTAATAATGGATCTGCTTACATAAACCACGGTAGAGACATCATCACAGCCATTATGAATGTGAACTGTAAACACACTTACCAGTACAACTAACCAACAGGATTGAACCATGAAATATCTATTAATAGCACTAACACTAATCAGCTTCGCAGCTTCAGCTAACTCATTTGTATGCAACACTGAACATACACAGTGGGTGGTTACTAATAAAACTATGATAGCCATAGATAAGGAGACAGGTGAGGTATTTATGAATGTTGAAGGTGAACAATTTAACGATGCATTCTATTACATGAATCCAAGTACTTCAGGCTTAGCAGATATCTACTACAGCATATCAATAGAGAAGGTGGATACAGTTGGTATCCATGGCTCTAAAGTTATAGGCACTAGAACAAAGTACTGTAAGGGACAATGAACCATGAGAGATCAAGCAATACAGTTATTCATAGCTGAGAGTAAGAATGATAGAACAGTGGGGATTATCCAATCACTGTTAGAAGGTGTAGCAGTTCCTGAGATTGCAAAGGAATATGATATTACCAAGAAAGCTATCTATAACATTAAGTAAATACAATTAGCCCACTCTAAGTAGTGGGCTTTATTTTGTTTGCACTTATAACCAGATAAAATAAGCTTATAACTTTATTATTGTGGGTAAGTACGTTTACTATCGTTTAATATCCACTTTCCCCATTGATGACCCATTGGCGACACTATTGCCCTCTCCATTACACCCAGTTATTTAAAACAAATTGGCTTACTAGAACAAGTACCTGACGAATCGAAAGATATCGGTTTATTGCTTAAACAAGCGTTGGATAAAATTGCCTTTATGCCATTTGGCCTAATGATAGATCAATGGCGTTGGAAAGTGTTCAACGGTGAAATTTCACCAGAGCAATACAACCAAGCATGGTGGGAGCTGCGTGAAAAGTACCAAGGTGTAGCTGCACCAATAGCACGAACTGAGGCTGACTTTGACCCTGGCGCCAAATATCATGTACCTGGTAATGTGCCATATACACGTTATTTTTTAGCTCACGTATTACAGTTCCAATTCCATCAATCATTATGTGAAATAGCGGGTAACGAAGGACCAGTTCACCGTTGTAGTATTTACGGTAATAAAGATGCGGGTCATAAGTTAAATGAAATGCTAGAAGCTGGATTAAGCCAGCCTTGGCCTGAAGCACTTAATATCGTGACTGGCACTAAAGCAATGGATGCAAACGCAGTTTTAGACTATTTTGCGCCATTACATGTATGGCTCGACAAACAAAACCAATCTAAAAACCGTCAATGTGGTTGGTAATGTATCGACTCAAAATACATTAAAATCAATAGCAATATAAAGATAAATATAAAGCACCTTAGGGTGCTTTATATTTTGGCTTCAATCATCGTAAATCTCAGTTAATATATACCCCTGCCAAGAATTAACACTAAAGCAACAGAGTAAAAACATCCCCAAAACACAAAGCACCACATGCTTTAACGACAATATTATGACACCTGTCAATTTGCACCGATGCGTGATCAGGATCACATAAAAACCCATTCTCACCCCTGTCGTTTATGATAATTTTACGCGGTACACAAAGTGAATGGAGTTACTTGTACACGTCATTATGACAAGTGTAATAAAAGCCAAAAGTCACATTAAGTATCAATACGACTTGCCGTTATATCTACGCTTATCAAGTATTAAAACCTTCTACATTTTGAGTATAACGATACAGATTCATTTCTGATTTTGTCGTTTGATATTGCTAATGAAAAAAAGAAACTACGTAAAATTAAGAAATGGCCGTGCTAAGCGGATCCGTAAAGGTTCAACCCTTAATTATAGTAATCATAAGAGTAGTATTCATTTATTGTTTATTACCATCGCTATTTTATATTTTGTGCTGAATTAGCGATACCTAAAATAACGTTAACATGATAACGAGATTAACAAATTCACTAAAGTACACTTACATTTCTAACTAGGTTCTTTAGCATCTCTAGAATGAAAAGCAGTCATTTTCTGCAAAGATCACAAATCTAACCCAAACAAGGTTATTAGCATGCTTGAAAGTGACAAAGTCTAGCGTCACTGCTTGTGTGAATTACACTTGTTGTTGTTTGTTAGCCTAGGTGTAGCATGAAGAAAAGTCATTACCAAAAATTAAGAAATGAACGTTCAAAACGATTAAATAATGAAGAGACGCCAAGAGAAACGAATCCTAAAATGATAGTGGCTGTTATTGTACTCCTTGCCATCCTAGCTTTCTTACTCGTTTAACTTGCAAGCATCTTTTTAAGAATTGTTTTATAACGATGTTTGATAAGGGCTTTATTAAAAGCCCTTATGAATATGTCATATACCAACCATATACAAGCGTTACCGAAAGCCACTGCCTTTTCTATTCGTTTCTCCTGATACAATGCGTTGCTCATCAGACTTAACCAACATCACAAACAATGCACCAGTTCCGCCTTGTTCACGGGTCGCACTGTGAAATGCTTGCACTTGATCAAACTGCATCAACCAATCGTTGACCGCAGATTTCATGAGCGCTGGATAGGGTTTATTATTCACTCCTTTGCCATGAATGATTAATAAATTTCGTTCGCCTCTTTCATGTGCTTGAATAATCGTTTCAACGAGCAACTCTCTGGCTTGACTCAATCGATAGGCATGCAAATCTAACACTGTTTGCTTTTTGTATTTGCCTAAACGCAAATGGCGGAACACTTCTTCTTGGACACCATTTCGTTTGTAACTCAAAATCTCATCAGGAGCTATTGGAGTTAATAACCTTGGTTCAATGGGTAATTTCGCCAAATACTCATTTTGCATTGCTGCTTTACGTCTTGCTCGATGTGCATCCGTATCTAGTTGTTGTGATGAGACAAATACCTTGTCATTAGTGGTTAATGGTTTAACGTCGCCCATTTCAGCTAAAAATAATGCTGTATCATCAACGCTCATAATCAACTCCTACACACTTTGTAAAGATTACTTACTGTTGCTAATTAATAGAATAATTTATAGTGTCATGCATTATTAAAATCTGCACCTGAAATTATTCATTAGCCAGAGTAAAGAGTAAAAAATCTTGATGACTTATATCAAATTGTTGTTTTGTTGTACTTTTATGCTTTTCAGTATCAATGCCTTAGCGGGAAAAATACCTGAAACAACTTTATCAGACAACGACATCATTAATAATAATTATAAAACCTTCCACGCAGGTTTCGAGAATCTAGATCTGGACTTTATTAATAAAATATACACGGATGATGCCACATATATATCTGAGGTGTTAGATCAAGAAATCGTCATTGGTAAACAAAACATCCTCGACCTCTATACGGTATTTTTCAAGAAAATAGCCAAAAAAGATGCTCATATTGAAGTTGATTTCAGGGTGATTAACCGTGAGTTAACTGAATCAAGTGCCACAGATGTAGGTTACTACCTAGTGAGGTTTCACCCTCGTAAAGAAACAGGCGATCCTACAAGTGTTTTCTCTGGTAAGTTTGTTTTAGTATCACGAAAGACAGCGAAAGATCAGTGGCAATTTATTGTTGATTCAAACACTAAAACAGATCCTAAGTACTATTTTACCGCCAAACCTGTTTCAAACTTATATTACGGCAGACAATTCAACCAAGTCCCCAAACCAGACATCATCGTTGAAACTGAATCAGAACCTAATACGCAGCAGCCTATTGATTCGACAGATGCCCATAATCATTAAAGCGACCTGTAATGAATACTCGTTTAATCAATACTCAAACAGCTAAGACCCAGATGACCAATACAATGTGCCCTTGCGGTCTAAATCAACACTATTCTGAGTGCTGTGAGCCTTATCACTTAAACGTAAATACAGCAGCTGACGTAAAGACATTAATGCGCTCACGTTACTGCGCTTTTGTATTACAAGAATTTCAATATTTACTCGATACCCATCACCCTGATTTTCTGAACGGGCTTAGCATTGCGTTACTGGCTGAAAATGCGTCATCAACAACTTGGCTGGGATTAACTGTCGATGAGGCCAATCAAACCGCTAACCATGGCACTGTCACCTTTAAAGCATGGTTTTTACATGATGGTGTTATTGATGCCATTTTTGAAGCATCACAATTTGAGTGTGTAGGTGGACAATGGTTTTATACTACTGGCGAGCAAAAACAAGCTAAATTACCAAAACGTAATGAAACGTGTATCTGTCACAGCGGCAAAAAGTTTAAGGCCTGTTGTTTAAAGAAAATAAGTTAGTTTGCAAACTGAATGAATTAGTTGAAAAGTGAATGAGTCAGATAACACCTAGGTTGTCGTTTCAAACACTCACCTATTTCCACACTGGGGTATGCATCATCACCGTAACCATTATCGCTTTATAAATATCGCTTTATAAATATCGCTTTATAAATATCGCTTTATAAATATCGCTTTATAAAAGCACTGTGATTATAGAGATTTAATTTAAGAGGTTTGATTTAACTGATTTAACTGATTTAACTAACTTAACCAGTTAGGTCAAAATAATCAGACTTAACTAATTTGGTTTAGCAAAAAGGTTTTAGATTTGCTGGCTGTTATGAATGAACAGTTACGAGTGTGCAGTTATGAGTAGAGAGTTTCGAATTTAATGTACCGTTTCATTTTGTTCAGAAATGAACCGAGAGAATTCATTTTCTCTTATAGCGGGACTGTATAAATAGCCTTGAGCGTGATTACAAAGACTATCTTCTAAAAACAACTCTTGTTCTTTTGTCTCTACTCCTTCAGCCGTCAGTGAAATATTTAATGCTTTCGCCATTGCGATAATCGCACTTACAATTTCTCTGCTTTGATGACTGGTCGTTAAATCTGAAATAAATGAACGGTCGATTTTTAATTTGCTGATTGGGAACTGCTTTAAATAACGCATTGAACTGTAACCCGTACCAAAATCATCAATGGCCAACCCTACCCCTAAATCAGCCAACTCTTGACACAAACAAGTCGCATGACGCACATCACCCATTAATTCAGTTTCGGTAATTTCTAATATCAAGCTTTGTGGCTTTAGACGGTAGCGAGTCACTAAATTCCAAACTTGCTCAAATAAATTTCCGCTAAAGAATTGTCTTGCCGCTACGTTAACATGCATAACAATATCGACATTTTTACGCTGCCATAAGTTAAGTTGTTTACAAGCAGCTTCTAATACCCAATCTCCGATGGCATTGATCATGCCCGTTTGTTCGGCAATATCAATGAATGCGCCTGGGTAGAGCACTCCTTTCTTAGGGTGATGCCAACGTATTAAGGCTTCTGCGCCAATGAACTTATGGTTCTTTAAATCCATTAAAGGTTGGTAATAAAGCTCGAACTGACGTCCACGTATTGCTGTTTGTAAGTCACGTTCAATTTCTGCATTATTTTTAAAAGTCGCTAATAAATCATCATTAAAAATTTGATAATTCATCATAGCTTTCTTTTTCGCATATTGAAGCGCAATATCAGCGCAAGAAAGGGGTGAAAACTCCCCAACAACAGGCGCAATATCAACCACAGCAATCGCGGCTTTCGGGTCAACCTTTTCTCTTCCGATCACAGATGGGACACTAAGTTTTTGATATAGCTTAACAATCGTTTCTTCTAAAATGTCACTTGAATGTATCGCCGGTAAAATCAAGGCAAACTCATCGCTGCCAACTCGGGCAACATCAATTGCTCCGTTACTTTCAGCAAAATGCTTGAGCCTTCTTGCCACTTCAGTGAGCAAGGAATCCCCTTGCTCGTGACCACTTGTGTCATTGAAACGCTTAAAGCCCATTAAATCGATTAGTATCAGAACACCTTCAGACGTGACGTCGAGCTGTTGAGTAAAATGAAGTCGATTGTGTAAACCCGTTAACGTGCAGTTCCATGCAAGCTTTTCAAGTTCATCTTTATGACGTCGCTGTTCTGAAACATCTAAACACGACACCAATGCGTAATAGTTGCCTTGCTCGGTAACGAAACGACTAGCTTGATATTGTACCCAATAATTTGTGCCGTCGATTCGTTGTAATTCGGTTTCGCCTTGAACGGTTTTGCCCGCTATTAATTCTTGTGTTAATTCATTAGCAAGTTCACGCTTACCTCTAAAGAAATCCAAGGTAATGAGTTCATTGTTTTGCACAACGTCACGAGACAGCCCTGTCATTTTTTCATGTGCAGGATTGATATACTCAATAATTTGATTTTTTAAGTTAACCAACATCAACACATGTTTAGCTTGCTCTGTTGCACTATGGAACAAGGTTAAACGTTCGTCTTTGTCATAAGCGTAACGGGTGGCAAGTGTCAGTGCTAATTGGTCTGCAAATTGACAAGCAAATTCAATCGACTGTTTTGGCAGTTCAATTTGGTGATCAAATTCAATGCACAGTAGTCCTTCAATATGACCATTGATTCGAATTGCGACATCTAAATTTGATTGGATTCCAGACTGGAGATAATACTCAGAAAAGCAAGTAAGGCGTTTATCTGTAGAAGAAATATTACTGACAACGTGTCGATAACGTCGTATTTCATCAAAATACAGCTCTGATGCAAAGTGTTTATGACGGAATTTCTTGGTGACTTCAACCATAGCTGTGTTGGGTGAGGCGCAAGCAACAACTTTTTGCTCAAGTGCTTTATTTCGTAGCGAAATAACTGATACACAAGTCGCATTAAAGTATTTCAATAACAATTTACAGGCAAGTTCAGAGGTCGCGGTAAAGTCGCCCTTTTCTTTTGCTTTTGAGTTAACAATTAACTCTAATAAATGTTGTTGCTCATTTTGCTTCATTATTGTTCCCAAAAAGACAGCATAACAGTCGGGTCACCTCATTCTTTGGAGGCTTTTTCCAGCTAAAATAAGGGGTGACTTGACAAAAATCAACATCCCTCATGTACCAAAGCAAATGTAAAATGGCCTTGGCGCTTATGACATATGTCTAAGCATAAAGTAGTAATGTAACGATGGTTACACTCACTGAATTAAATTGCAAGTTGTTAGCGCAAAAATCATTATATATTTGATATATTTTAGCTATTTACAAGCCATTCTCTAATTGAAAGATCATTTTTTCAGCAGTGAATTCAAAATCTATAATGACAGTAATATCTGCTTCCGCTTGCTCGCTATTAACCTTAACTGAGTCAAAACGAATTTTTGCTTTAGTAATGATATCTTCTGCTTCTTCGGCAACTGCATCACCAGTAATTTTCAAAATAAGGCGTGTATCCTGCTCGTCAATTACAGTGCCAATATCGACAAATGATCCACAATCATTACAGCTATCGCTTACCTGAACTTCTTGCTGGGTAATTGTTTTAATCATAATTAGTCACCTATCACAATGATAAAGAAAGCGTCAGCTTAACGTAAAAACTGAGATTAATTTTATAACTAGTTCACACTATTAGCGGTTTATGTTATTTCATTCTGAATCGGGTGGTTATTTGTCGATACTCTATATTGTGTTATGCAACTGCATACAGCTGATTAGCAATTGTTTCGCTAATTTTTCGCTGTACTGATAACTGATCTAAAAAGTGCATTTTATCTAACTCAGATACTTCAGGTAGTTTTTGTTGATGCTTTAATTTTGTTAATACATCACAGTTTGCTAGTGCTATTTGCATGTCATCATCAAACTCACCACGAGTCACTATGGCCTCAGGATGTAATGCTTGAGTCAACTGAAATTGAGATGAACCGCTTTGATGAAATGCACTAGCATTATCTATTGCTTGTTGTTTCGATAAATCACAAACCAATTGTTGCTGCTTGGGTAAGTCAAAGGCTTTATACAGCTTTTGATTATCATCGAGTTCTTTATCAAGCTGAAATTGCGACATATCTCTAGCGTCTGCTGATAGCATTGATAATAGTAAGCCAAATTCGCCGCGGCGGTCATGTTCGATTGCGTCATTTAAACGACGACCTAACTGCAGTTCATTGACTAAAGGAAACTCGATTTGCATATAAAAACATCATTAATTACTAGGATTGATATTTTATCGACCACTTAAACAAATACTTGAGAGTTATTTTCGATTTTGGCTTTACTTATATTTAATTCGTGACTATCATTGCCGCCGCAATTGAGGAGGGGTTCCCGAGTGGCCAAAGGGATCAGACTGTAAATCTGACGGCTCAGCCTTCGAAGGTTCGAATCCTTCTCCCTCCACCATTTGCACCAATGATAAATATACCGTTTCGTGGAGGGGTTCCCGAGTGGCCAAAGGGATCAGACTGTAAATCTGACGGCTCAGCCTTCGAAGGTTCGAATCCTTCTCCCTCCACCATTTATCGGTTTATTGATTATTAAAAAATATTGTTGTGGCCAACAATACTGCAAGACAAGTAAGAAAATGTGGAGGGGTTCCCGAGTGGCCAAAGGGATCAGACTGTAAATCTGACGGCTCAGCCTTCGAAGGTTCGAATCCTTCTCCCTCCACCACTTCTTATCTTATATATCTCGTTTCAAATATCTCCCATTATCTCTCTATTCAAGACTATTCTCTTTAAAGCAGTAAATATGTCGAATAAACTTTATATATACCCGTTTGATGCGCCAATTAATGTTATTTAATCGATAAAGTGATCTGTATACCTTTTAGCATTGCCACTTTGAGTCTATGATGATTTTTTATTTGTTAATCGGGATCTCATCATGTCAAAGCAATGGGTAAATCAAGCAATCGCCAAAATTGAAGCAGATTTTCAGCGAAGTGCCGATACTCACCTTATTAAACTCGATTTACCACAGCTCTCCGGTATTGATATATACCTTAAAGACGAGAGTACCCATCCTACAGGCAGTTTAAAACATCGTTTAGCACGTTCACTGTTCTTATATGCGCTTTCAAACGGATGGGTAAACGAGAACACCACCATAATCGAATCTTCATCAGGCAGCACCGCCGTGTCCGAAGCCTATTTTTCAAGATTATTAGGCTTACCATTTATTGCCGTTATGCCATCTTCAACTGCAAAAACTAAGATTGAACAAATTGAGTTTTATGGTGGTCAGTGCCACTTTGTCGATCACAGCAGTAAAATTTATGCTGAATCTCAAAAGTTAGCCACTGAGCTTAATGGCCATTATATGGATCAGTTTACTTATGCAGAGCGAGCAACCGACTGGCGTGGTAATAATAATATTGCTGACTCTATTTTTAACCAAATGCTGAAAGAGCCGTACCCTACTCCTGCTTGGATAGTCATGAGTCCTGGCACTGGCGGTACATCTGCAACCATAGGCCGTTACTTAAATTACCAACAATTACCAACACAGTTATGTGTAGTCGACCCTGAGAATTCGGTGTTTTACGATTATTACCACAAAAGAGATCTCACCATTACGTGTGAAAACGGCAGTAAAATTGAAGGGATTGGTAGACCAAGAGTCGAACCTTCTTTTATCGCTGGGGTTGTCGACGATATGAAAAAAATACCTGATGCTGCGTCATTAGCAACAATGAATTGGCTAGCCAAACTGATAGGACGCAAAGTGGGTCCATCAACAGGAACTAACCTTTATGGTGTTCTTCAGCTAGCTTGTGAAATGAAACAGCACAATCAACAAGGCTCGTTAGTCACCTTATTATGTGACTCTGGGGATCGGTATTTAGACACCTATTACAACCCTGAGTGGATAAGTAAAAACATCGGCGATACTGCATTTTTCGACCAGCAACTTACACAATTTAATCGTAGTGGTTCGTTAAAACCTTAAGCGATTAGTGCACCAACAAAAAACCGCTCAATGAGCGGTTTTTTATTTAATCAATATCTAAATATTTATGCGTTTGAATCGAAAGGCGCCAATTTCTAGCAATACATGTTTTCATCGCAAGTTCAGTCGCTCTAGGTTTTTGACTAATTGGCTGTAAACACACCACTTTATCTTGCGTATCGATATTTGCTAATAAGTCATCTAATTCATCAATGTGCTTTTGTGTTGCTATGGGATGCTTAATCTCATTCGCGCGTGTTAACGCCTGCTCAAGCACCTCATAACCGCCTTTCATGTTTACCTTAGGTGAAACCGTCACAAAGACCTTGTCGTGGCACAGCACTTCAAAAGTGCCACTGGTTTCAATCTGCACAGCATAACCTGCAGCAATAAACTCACTGGTTAAATCAGTGACATCGTACATACATGGCTCGCCGCCAGTCAGTACAATGTGCTTTGCGGTATATCCTTTGGCTTGAAAAGCTTGAATTAAACTACTGGCATCATGCTCGGCCCAACGTCCAATAGTGCCATCAACTTGAATGACATCAGCTTGATTTACCTTGTTTTGAGCTAACACTTCCCAGGTCTGCTGAGTATCACACCAAGCACAACCCACAGGACAGCCTTGTAAACGGACAAAAATGGCAGGTACTCCGGTAAAGCTACCTTCACCTTGAATTGTTTCAAATACTTCGTTTACAGGATAATTCATTTGCAAGCCTTATTAATTTCAAGGGCGCATTTATAGATGATTTTGTTTCTAGCTGCAAGTTTTTGCCAACTTTATGCTGGATAAGATAAAATGCACTTTTGTTATTAATAAACAGACAAACATGTGCATAGTAATGATGACTTTCGTCCATTACCTTATATTTGTCTTTCCGGTGATTTTAATGTCCAAAGCAATTGTAGTTTTTTCAGGTGGTCAAGACTCCACCACATGCCTTATTCAAGCCTTGACTCAATACGATGAAGTCCATGCCATTACCTTTGACTATGGTCAACGCCATAGAGAAGAAATCGACATTGCCCAAGCGCTTGCTAAAAAGCTTAAAGTAGCAAGCCATAAAGTCATGGATGTCAGTTTATTAAATGAATTAGCCATTTCTTCATTAACACGAGATGCGATTCCGGTTTCACATGAATTAATGGATAATGGCCTACCGAGTACCTTTGTTCCTGGTCGCAATATATTGTTTCTAACATTAGCTGGGATTTATGCCTATCAATTAGGCTGCGATGCAATCATCACCGGGGTATGTGAAACCGATTTTTCAGGTTATCCAGATTGCAGAAATGATTTTGTAAAATCAATGCAACAAGCATTAGAGCTTGGTATGGACAAACCGCTCAATATTGTTACCCCCCTTATGTGGCTGAATAAAGCTGAAACATGGGCATTGGCTGATAAGTACCACTCACTCACTCTCGTTAAAGATGACACCTTAACCTGTTACAACGGCATTAAAGGCAGTGGTTGTGGAGATTGCCCAGCTTGTTTATTGAGACAAAGAGGTTTAGAGGATTACCTTAATAATCGTCAAAGCGTTATGGCTGATTTAAATCGTAAGTCAGCACGTTAAAACGCGTGTCACTTTATCAAATCATTTACCAACAAATCGCTAGGTGATTTGAAACGTCAGCCATAAACCTCTATTGCCTGACTGTGTTTAACAGCATTTAGTTAAGCAAAGTGTTAACGATTCACTATAATAAACAATATTATAAGGTAAAACGGACTTAAAACATGGCAAGAAGAAGTCGTAACAGTGCAAGTGCCTATTACTTTGCAATTTTGGTCAGTATTACATGCTGTGTATTCTTTGTTTTGTCGATGAACCCATTGGGAACAATTGATGTCGATAACCTATTAAGTTATCGCTACGATAACATCGCTCAAGGTGAGTACTGGCGTATCATCACAGGTAATTTGTTACACACAAACTTGTGGCACTTATTAATGAACCTTGCAGGCTTTTGGGTTATTTTATTTTTACATGAATCTCATTACAAAGGCCATATAAGTCAGTTTGCTTCGTTGTTTATCAGTTTGTGTGTATTAGAAGGATTAGGTCTTTACTGGTTTTTTCCAGAGCTTAAAGGTTATGTCGGACTCAGCGGGTTATTACATGGCCTATTTACCTTTGGTGCCCTATTAGATATACGTAAAGGCTATAATTCAGGTTATTTATTATTGCTAGGTGTGTTTGCCAAAGTGGGATACGAAATGTACTTTGGTGCCAGCGAAAGTGTCAGCGCTATTATCAATGCACGTGTCGCGACCGAATCTCATTTTATTGGCGTACTCGGTGGGTTATTTTGTGGCTTTATCTGGCTGCCATTAACGCGTTTTTTTAAACACCAAAAATTACAAAGCCAATAAAAAAAGGAGCAATTGCTCCCTTTTCTTTTCTAAGATGATTAGTCTCGGCGCATATAAGCCAACATCATCAACAAAACCAATACTGCAATAAGGCCAAGTGGTAACCAAGTGTTGATTTGCAAAACGGTATCGACGTTGGAACCAGTATGAATACCTGTTGAGTTAATAAAGCGCTCTATTTTACTTAACCCTAGGTAATCACTCCAAATACTAATCAACCCCAATATTTGGATACAGGATATGATGAACAATATTTGATTTTGGCGACGATTAGATTGCTCTGCTTTACGAGCGTAAGCACGTTCTAAATAGTCTTTAAAAAAACTAACGTAAGTTTTAGCATGCTCTAGGCTGCTTTCTACATTCCATTTAGACTCAATTTTTTGATAAACATCTTCGTTGTCTGACTCAATTGCTAATTTGAAATTTTCGTTATTCATTCGTAGCAACTCAATCTTATTAATATATTCATCAATAACATTACGTTTTGAGTTAAGGGTTTTCTTCGAGTCATTTGCAAGAATATGACTATTTAGTTTATCTAAGACACGGCTATAAAAACTGACGTAATACCAAGTTGATTGAATATGATGCTGAATCGGCGCAAATCGGTAATATCGTCCTATATCTAATGTCATAATCGTATGAAAACGACTGAAGAAGGCATAATGCACACAATCATTATCGATAATTGTCGTATTATTACCTTTAACACGCTCAGCTTTGGCATTACAGGCTAGAAACTGCTGCTTCATTTGTTTATCTTGCGGGCTAGCTTCGACAAAGAAAGTGAAATTACCTGAATTATTACCTATATAAGCTAATGGTCTATGGCTACTTTTTAACGGAATATGGCTAATAGCCTGAATTCTTTTACACACTTCTAAACGTACTGCATTACCCCATTGACTGAGTGCGCTAGTATCATGTTCTTTTACTAATAAATTTCTCAGATTGTTATAAAAATCAGCGCCTTGATTTTCTGCGAGCTCATCTGCTGTCAGTTCTGTTGATAACAGTTCAGCTGTTTTGTCATCAGGTAAGTTTAAGTGTATTTCAACAACCAAAACAAAATTAAAAAATCGTTGATCGAAAACCAATTCATAGGTTGTATTTTCAAGATCAAGATACTCACTGATGTCATGCAAACCATTTACATGAAAGTCTGTAGACTGTAGATCTTGCTTTAATAAAAGATTTGAAACCTTGCTTTCTTCACTGCGATAAATACATTTAAAATTTGATAAATCACGATGTAATGCGTTGAATTGTTTAAGCCATTCTATTTTGAAATGGTTTCTGTCAAATGTCCCAATTAACTTGCCAATACGACTTTTCTTACTGATGAGTTGTTCATATTGTTCTGAATCAACCTCAATAGGCTGTACACACATAACGCGAATTTTCGGCATAAGGATTTCTTATTATTATAAAAATTGTTTTTCTGGGTTAGTTAGATAATCGTCAGAAAGTTGCTCTTTGCGATAATCAATCGTTAGTTCTTCACCAACTTGAATCTCTTTGATAGCCACTAGACGCATTGGGTGATACCTGATTTCAGTATTCGGCGTTCTTGAGTGGTTAATATAACTGTATTTAGTTCTGAAATTTCTGACTAATAAGGTTTCATTATTGAGGTAATTACATTCCAT
The DNA here is from genome assembly GCF_018100775.1 of Shewanella sp. MMG014. NCBI lineage: Bacteria > Pseudomonadati > Pseudomonadota > Gammaproteobacteria > Alteromonadales > Shewanellaceae > Shewanella > Shewanella sp. MMG014. The sequence goes on along the minus strand of NZ_JAGJDZ010000012.1, from coordinate 61,445 downwards.
GAAAATGTAATTCGAATAAGGGGCAATGTCTTTTGCCATAAGCGACTCGATTTTTTCATAGTCTGCAATTGATACCACTTGGCCATCAAATAAATAAAGAATTTGCTCATCTTTAATGGCATCTGTAGCAAACAAACCAAACCCATGTAATTCACTTGAGTGAATCATGGTCTTTGCGATCGTATCTAGCGTTGCTTTACGGACAAAATCTAAATCTTGTGTCTTATCAATTTGTTGAGAATTCGACATACCAAACCCAAAGTAATGAACAAAATAGTAAAATATTAAGTAATTACTTTAACTTATCAATGCTGGGTTGAAAATAAATAAACAGCTGAAAATGTCACAGAATGTGCAAATTGATTACATTTATCTTGTTCGATATATGGATTATTACATCGCTTTAACGCCTTTTAGTCATCATTTTGAGAGCTTAAATAGATTGAAGGACGCCAAATTTGCATTAAAATTTCTGGATTTTCTATTGGGAGGAAACCAAACTGAGCATACAAACCATGGGCATCTCTAGTTGCTAGCAACATTCTCCGTAACCCAACAATTTCAGGGTGAGTCACAATCTCATTTATTAACCATTTGCTTAAACCTTTACCGCGATGCTGCTCAAGAATAAACACGTCAGCTAGATAGGCAAAAGAGGCTTTATCAGTAATAAGGCGGGCAAAACCAACTTGTTGATCATCCACGGTATACACAGCAAAACATAATGAATTGGCAATGGCTTTGGTCAGCACTTCAATTGGGATATCTTTCGCCCAGTAAGAATTGGAAATATACCCATAGACGACATTTATATCGATTTTAGTTTTATCCGTATCGATATAATACCCGTCTACCGGTTGAACAGACTCAAACTTATTATGCTGATTCACTGTCGCTCCCTACTGTGCGATTTACTGTATGTGCTTATAGACTTACTGGTGCTTCATTTTGATTTTTTAAATGGGCGGCTTACTCATGTTATTGGTAGTGCAGTTTGGTATATGCCAGTAACGCCTGATCGTCTAATCGACTTGATTCGCTTAGTCCAGCAAGCACTCCCTTTTGATCGGCCCGAGAACGATGCTGGCCTAATTTATTTTTGCCTTCAATTGAATCGATTTTTACTTTAAAGCCCACTATCGCTTTGGCTAGCTTCAATTTATAGTCAGGCGGTATAAAACCATCATGACCATGGGTTTCACTACTCAGTAAACTGGGTTCATATTTCGCAATAGTGTCGTTAAGTATAGATAAGGTTGTTTCATCGTCTGTCAATGTGACAGTCCCTTTTACATGTACAGCCGCATAATTCCATGTGGGTACAGCGGGACTGCTCTCATACCATGTTGGCGAGATATAGCCATGTGGGCCTGAAAAAACAGTTAAAACTGACTGCCCATCGGCTATCTTCCAGTGCTGATTAGCTCGAGCCATATGGCCATAGAGTGTGCCCAATTTACCTTCATCTGCTTTAAGTAATAAGGGTAAATGGGATGCGGTTAAATCCGCAGTTGTGATGACAGCAAAACCATAATCAGCAACAAACATATGGAGTGATGTTAAATCATTAATTCTTAGATTTTTTGGAATATACAAAACAAATCCTTGTTTTAGTTGATGTCATTATAGTATTCATCAATACTCTATTTCGGCTAGATATCGTTTAAGTCTCTGCTGTAAAGAGTTAATAGCTTGTGGGTGATTCAGGTAATCTTCAATATCCATCAGCCTCCAATACTGGCCTTCATTTCCGAACCTAATCTTATCAAGCTGTTCATTATCAATATGAGCTGCAAAAAAATAAGCGTTGCCATTACCAGTTTGATTAATGTCGATTTGTTTATATATCAAACACGCTTTAGTTAAAACAAGTGAAAACTCTTCATTCAATTCACGAAGCACACACTCTTCAGCTGTTTCGTTCCCCTCACGCCCACCACCTGGAAAGTCCCAACAATTGGGATAAGGAATGGTTGCAAGGTTATCTCTTAAATACACAACCAACTGACGGCCTGAAATTAACGCCATTTTACAACCCGTAAACTTCTCAGTGTTCTTGTCATTCATTAGGCTGAACTCCAGATAATATAAAACCAGTGACAAGCACTGGTTTTAACATTATTAGCCACGATAGATAAGTCGCGTCGACTTCATGTGGTCACATTATTACGCTATCACAATAAAACCTATCACGGTGATGCTTGCCGCAATCAAGGTGTATGGCAACTGAGTGATGGCATGGCTGACTAAGTTACACCCTGCACCTTGCGCTGCTAACACTGTAGAATCACTGTAAAAGCAAGCTTGACTCCCAAAGGATGATGCAGAAAGTAATGCACCGATCACTAACGGAATATCCGCGCCGACCGCTTGAGCAAGCGGCATAACAATAGGAATCGATACGGCAAAAATCCCCCAGCTTGACCCCGTAGCAAAGGCTAATAATGCCATTGCAACAAACACGACTGCAGGTAAAAACTGTGCTGTCATGTAGGGACTTAAGCTCTCAATTACATATTGAGGTAACAGCAACTTATCGCATACATCTTTAAAAATAAATGCTGCAATCACTGTCCCAATTGCGGGTAACATACTTTTAAAGCCATCAATCATTTGCTCCATCATTTCAGCAAAAGGCATTAAACGCTGCACAGCATAATAAGGAATCGTAATTGTCATGGTCGCTAATAAACCAAGCCACACATCAATATCAAAATATACGGTAAAACCAACAAGCATTATAATTGGCACAAGGAAATTATGTAATTTTCCTTGATGATCAGCCGTTTTAAATTCATCTTCCATCGCCTTAACGGCATAGTCATTACTGGTTTGAATATCAGCTGACTCATCAACCGGTATCCCAATACCTTGCTTTGCTTTTAACTCAGCCTTTTTCATCGGACCAATAAGCGGCATCACCCCTAAAATGACTAAAGGAACCATAATCACAGCAACCCATGCATAAAGCATATATGGAATGGCTTGCATATAAACTGAGATTGCTTGCCCAGGTTCTGCTATACCGTTATCAACAAGTAAGCCGCCAAAAAACACAGCCCACGTCGATAAAGGGACGAGAACACAAATAGGTGCGGCTGTGGAATCGACAACATACGCCAGCATTTCACGAGAAATACGAAATTTATCCGTCACTCGCTTCATGGTTTCACCCACAGTTAATGCATTAAGATAGTCATCAATAAAAATGGCAACACCTAAAACAAATGTCATCATTAACGATGATTTAGGGCCTTTAGCTACCTTCAGTGCATTTTTCCCAAATGCGAATGCCCCGCCCGTTCGAACGAGTAAAGCGATTAGCGCACCAAACGTGCCACATACTAAGATTAACCAACCAATGGTTTCATCAGCCATGACACTTAACGATATTTCCGAAAAATTATTTAATGCTTCAACAGGATCAAGCATTAATAAACCCACAACAGCACCTATTACTAACGCTAAAATAGGTCTTCTTAATACAATTGCTAATATCAAAACAACCACTGGCGGGATCAAACTGATCGCTGATGGCTCTGTCATGATTTTTTTCCTTGTTGGTAATGTAAGTCAAAAATGGAGATGCAAAATAATGTCGTTATGTCACTGAGTCAACATAATTTATACAATAATAGAAAATAAAATAAGAATTTTTGACAGAGAAATCAAATTAGATTCATTCAAGTAAACACCTAGACTAATATGACGACATAAAAAACTGAGTTATAGTAAAATCGACTTATAACTCAGTTTGTTTAAACAAATTGCCGCCATAGCCTTAGCCAGTAAAATTCACTGAAAATTGGCCTATCCCTTGGTAATTAATGTTAACAGGACTATTCATCGCTACCTTTACAACACCACAATAGGAACCTGTAATAATAACTTGTCCTGCTCTCAATGATATTCCTCTTGCTGTTAAGTGACTAACAAGCCAATAAAGTGGATTCTGAGGTAACTCACATGGATGAATACCTGCAAAGACTTGCTCAGTTTTTTCTTGGCTAATATTAATGTCAATTTTTGCAGCTTTATAAGCAATAGGTTTGTCAATAACTGGGCCTAAATACAAGCCTTGATTACTTAAGCCATCAGCTAAGCGTTCAAAATGATTAGCATCGTAGTCTATAGAAAATCGTGGTTCAATTAATTCTAATGCTAAGCGTGTTTCCCCTACTGCATCATCGATTTCATCATTACTGTATGTTTGACCTGCAGATAAATCATTAGCTAATACAAATGCAATTTCAGGTTCAATTAGGGCATAACCTTTCATTGATTTTATTGATTTTATTGAACAATCTTGCTGCTCTGTGGATAATTGAGATAATAATGGCGCAACGATCACATTCCCGTTTTGTTGTGGAATTAAGCATTTCCACCCAATATGCTCACTGGAGGTTTGAGCCATCATGATTTGTTGCATAGCAAACGCATCATCAAGTGTCTTGGGCGCATTGTTTCGTAAATCGGAAACAGGTATAGCTTGTTGTCGCTGCTTTAATAAATGCGTTGCAGCATCTAATTGAGATTGACTGTATTCTTGTTTGTCCTCGTTCATGTGCAAATCTTGATGTTCTTGCACATCGCCCTGCTTTGTTTGATTAAACTCGCTCACAATAATTCCTTTAATAACATCAATTGATTTTTAACTGATTGAGCAACACGTTGCCTTGATTTCTATTAAATAAATTTAAACATATGATGTTTATATAAACAATGTAAATATATTCACTAAGTTTTTAGTCAGCACAAAAAAGCCCAACTATTGTTGGGCTTATGTTTTACAACTTAACAATGATTGCTAGTAAGAGAAACTTACTTCATTAACTGCGTCAGTCGTGCTTTAGCATCACTTAATAGTGTTTCAGTTAACGATTGCGCTAACTCACCATTACGGTCTTTAATGGCATCGAAGACTTCTTGGTGAAATGGAATTGAGCTTTTATTTTCTGCATCATTTTGGTTGGTGACTCGAATACTGACCAAAAGTGATGAAAAAATCACACACTCCATAGAAATAAATAATTCATTGTGAGATGCGCGTAGAATTGCGCCATGATAGTGGGCATCGGCTACAACGAAGCGATCAACATCATTGGTTGAAGAAGCCATCTCTTCAAGGGCAGCCGCTATTGCTTGAATATCTTCATCGGTCGCATTCATGGCCGCTAGTGACGCAGCTTTGGGCTCAAATGCGAGTCGAAACTCCATCAATTGAGTTAGGAATTCTGGATTCAGTGGTGCTGAAAGGTGCCAAGCCAGTACATCATCGTCAAGTAAAGCCCAATGATTTCTCGCTTTAACTTTCGTACCAATACCACGGCGAACATCTAATAAGCCTTTACCTACCAGAATTTTAACGGCATCACGTACTACAACACGGCTAACTTTGAAGCGCTCAGCTAGCTTGTTTTCGTCATCAATTAACGTCCCAGGAGTATAGGTGCCGGCAACAATTCTACGACCCAGTTCTTTCGCCACTTGAACAGGTAAACTCGGTGACATCGAATTTGTTCGTCTTAAATCGTAGTATGTTAATTCACTCATGTAATTATATTGTCCATAAAAATAACTACATACTATTTATCTGATTTTAGGACAATAGACAACCGCCAGAGACGATTAATTGCTGTTTTGAGTCAAAGAAAGTCGAATACTGGCATCATTCAGCAATTTTTCAGTGAGCTTTTCTGCTTTATCACCATCTTTAGCTGCAATAGCTTCATAAACTTTTCGATGAAAAGGCACCGACGCCCCATTTTCACGAGGATCTTTATTCGTGACTTTAATACTCACTAATAACGCAGAGTAAATCACTCCTTCCATTGACGCTAAAAAGCCATTGTTGGCGGCTTTCATCACTGACTTATGAAACAGTGAATCGGCAATGATAAAATCTTCTGCGGTATTATTAGCTTGAGCCATTCTCTCAACAGCTGATTCGATGTCGGCTAAATCTTCTGCAGTAGCACGCTCAGCAGCCCACCTAGCCGCTTTAGGCTCAAAAGCCAATCGCACATCCATCAATTGTTTTAAAAAGCTAAGATTTGGTGGCGCAGATAAATGCCATGCAAGAATATCGTCATCCAGCATATTCCATTTATCTCTTGATTGAACACGAGTACCAATTCCACGTCGAACTTCTAACAGTCCTTTACTTACGAGGATTTTAACTGCGTCGCGAACAACAACTCGGCTAACTTGATAACGGGCAGCTAATGCATTTTCATCATCAATTAGACTATGGGCTTCAAAAGCGCCTGACACAATTCTGCGACCAAGCTCTTTCGCGACTTGCACCGATAGACTTGGAGACATTCCTTGGGTGCATTTTAAATCGTAATATATTAATTCACTCATAAGTCCTATAGAAACATAGTATGTTTGCAGTGTCAATTGAAAACAATCAACACCTTGGTCTTTATTCTATATTTTTAGCCATTTGTTATAGGTCATAAAAATTAATAGCGGTTAAGTAGCATAAAAAACTAAAAAAAATGCAGCCTTACGGCTGCTAAAGATACAGAAGTGAAATAGGAAACTAACAAGGTAAAATAAAAAGGTAATTAATTTAGCAATTTATTACTTAATGAATGTTAACGGCGGCTTGATACCCCTCAACATAAGACAATGCATTTTGCTTCGTTTGCTCAGCTGACATGCCCGCTTTGTATAACCCGCTACCTAAACCAAAACCACTGGCTCCAGCATCTAAAAACGCTTTCATTGTACTTGGGGATACGCCACCTACCGGTAAAATCGGCATCTCTTTTGGTAGCACAACTGACATCGCTTTTAACCCTTTAGGGCCAACTGTATCAGCAGGAAATAACTTTAATGAATCTGCACCTGCATTAATTGCGGCGTAAGCTTCAGTCGGGTTCAAGAAACCAGGAACGCTATATAAAGACAGCTTTTTACTGTATTGGATAATGTCGATATCTGCATGAGGCGATATAATAATTCTCCCACCCGCCTCTTTGACTAAATCAACCTGCTCCTTCGATACTACCGTCCCTGCACCTATTACAACAGATTCACCATACTTTTCACTTAAGCGTTTGATGCTTTCATAAGGATTAGGAGAATTCAGTGGCACTTCAATTACACGATATCCTGCTGCTACAAGTACATCAGCTATAGCGATCACTTCTTCAGGAGTCACGCCACGTAAAATTGCCACTAAAGGTAATTCTTTTAATGCATCTGTTAATGAAATAGTCATTATCCTTTGTCCTTTGATGTTACAAGTTTTGCTTGTTTTGCGATATTTAACATGCCAACGGCAGACGCTTTCGAACTACTAACCGTCGTTGATAAATACCCCAATTCTTTTAATGCTTCGCTGTATAAATAATTAAGTTGTGAACCACCAATAAGATAAATATGTTCAAGATTAGGCGATGAGGTCAGTACTGCATTGAGTTCTGCTCCAATGAGTACACCAGAAATATAACTTGTGACATCTGATTCAGTTAAGCGCTGTTCTAACCTTAATGTTCTGGCGCTAAATAAATGATGTAATAATCCACCTTCACGTTGACTGGTATGAACGCCTTGCAAGAAGCTCGCAATATCAAAAGCCATTTCGTTATTGGTGTTGGCTAGACCTTTACCTAAAATGCTATGTTCAACAATCAGGTTATAAACCTCACCAGTCATATGCGTAGATAAATCATCAATTACTGCGTCACCCGCATCACTTTTTGCCATTCTGATCCACTTTGAGTGTGTACCAGGTAAACAAAACACGAGTTTTTCAAGTTGTGTGTTATTTAATAAGCCTAACTCTTGCTCCAATAAAGCCACTGCGCCAAATGCCTGTACTTCTTCTCCGCGCATGACATCGGGTTGTAAATGACTCGTTTGGCACTTTACTCCAGGCACAATGTGAATATTAAGTTGCGCTTGATTAGTCACTTTATGTAACTGTTCAGCCGCTTGCATGGCATCTGCTGGACAGCTGATATAACCTGCATCACTCCAGCCTTGCGCACTGCCAACCATTCCGGCCATCAGTATTGGTAAGCGGCTTTTGGTATTTGAACTGTTTTCCGTTTTGCCTTGATCATTTATCCAAGGACTTATCTGTTGAAATAAGGTTGATTCGAATTGCTCTTTGTCTAAATTAAGCATGCCTTTTGCTGCACTTACTTCAGATAATATTTGACCCCGTTGATCCAATAAGAAGGATCTAAAGTTACTACTTCCCCAGTCAACCGCGATTAACGCAGGTTGAGACGATGATTTTTCTATCATGAGAATGTTCTCGATATGCTATTAAGAGACTTCGTAATGCTTAATAAAGTCAGGATCTGGCTCGACTCCGATCCCTGGACCTTGAGGTAAAGCAACACTTCCTTGATTTTCTTTAACTTGTTTAAGAATGTTTAATGGCTCTTTTAACAAGTCTTCACGAAATCTATTTGGCGTTGTGTCATATTCGAGCATAGGTTGAACGGGATGGGCTGCACCAGGCAAATCGGGTAAGGCAGCCAAAAGGTGTAAGTTTGTGCCTACCGCAATGGCAGAGCCCCAAACATGGTTAATCACTGGAATAAAATGTGCGTGCGCCATTGCGAGCACTTTTTGATACTCAGTAATGCCACCGAGTGCACAGACTTCTGGCTGTAATAAGTCTACGCAGCGATTTTCAATGAGATCTCTAAAGCCCCAACGAGTAAACTCAGCTTCGCCACCAGCAATAGTCATATCTAAGGCTTCACATAAATCGCGATACCCTTGTTTATCTTCTGGTGCCACAGGTTCTTCAAACCAATAAACGCCGAGGTTTTGTAACTCACGTCCTAGTGGAATCGCTTCTCTTGCGGTGTAAGCATGATTAGCATCAACCATTAAACGCATGTCATCGCCAATGCCTTTTCGTACCGCTTCGACTAATTTAATATCGCGCTCAGGGCTTAATCCAATTTTCATCTTGGTTGCGTTAAAGCCCATTGCTTTTATTCTTGCACTTTCATCAGTAAATCGAGCTTCAAGATCATCGTAGCGCTGTAACATCATCCCATAACCATAAGCAGGGATACGTTCTCTAAACGCACCGCCAAGTAGCTTATAAACGGGTTGATTGTGGAATTTTCCTGCAATGTCCCACAAGGCAATATCGACACCTGATAAGGATTGGATTGGCATCCCTTTCTGACCATGATCTCGCATCAAGTTATAGACTTTGTGCCAAATCACTTCTCTGTCTAATGGATCCATCCCCAAGATCATTGGTTGGATAACTTTCTCGACTATGGTTTTGTTTGCAAAAGCGATCCCGCCGCCCCCAAAACATTCACCCCAACCTGTAATCCCTGCATCTGTTATAACCTCAACAAGGTGGGTTGTTCTTTGGGCGTAATATTGCTGTGAGTAACCCAATTCTTCTTCAAGATCGTATTGCAGTACGTGACTTTTTATTTCAATAATTTTCATGAGTAACTATCCTAAATACTGATTAAAGAGCACGTGAAATACGTTTGTAGCTAAGGTAATCGTCGAGCGCTAGCAACGAACAATCTACCCCAACTCCTGACTGCTTGATCCCAAAGTGTGGCAGATTAATCGCATATTTAATGCCGTTAACTTGCACTTCGGCAAACCTCAGTTCACTCGAAAAATGGGCAATTCTGGTTTCATCTTGGGTGAAAATATATGAGGTTAAGCCCGCATCAGTATCATTAGCATCAGCTAGCACAGCCTCATCGTTTGAGAAGGTTGAAATACAAATAACGGGACCGAAGATTTCTTCCTGATATATCGCCATCTTTGGTGTGACACCCGTTAAAATGGTCGGACTATAGTAGTAGCCAGTCTCTAATCCTTTTGGCTTTCCGCCACCTGTAAGTAGTGTTGCACCTTGTTTGATTGCATCCTTAACGAGATTATCAATACGAATCCAAGAAGCCTCATCCATCAAAGGTCCCATATCGATGTCTGCATTTTTATCGAAGCCGACCTTAACGTTGCTTGCTTTAGTCAGTAGCATGTCGATAAATTGTGCAGCGATCGTTTCATCCACAAATACACGGTTTGGAGTTACACAAATTTGACCCGCATTACTGAATTTAACGCCACTTATGACATCAGCAGCAGTATTTAAATCTGCATCTGCAAACACAATAGCGGGCGCATTACCACCTAGTTCCATTGAATATCGTTTGATCGATGTCGCACCGGTTCCGATAACATGTTTACCTACATTGGTTGAACCGATTAATGTTAAAAGTGCTGGAATAGTGGATGATGAAATAGCATCACCGACTTTATGATCAGGACCCGATATGATGTTAACAACACCAGCAGGCAAACCAATTTGAGCGCAAAGTTCACCTACTGCATAAGCTGATAATGGCGTTTTTACCGATGGTTTAATGACAATGGGACAGCCTGCAGCCATCGCAGGACCTATTTTGTAAGCCAAATTAAGTAAAGGAAAGTTCCAAGCTAAAAAAGCGGCAGCGACCCCTAACGGTTCACGTCTTAACTCATGTGAATGGGTGCCCTCTTTGTCTTCGAGCGGCTCTTGCTCCATGGTTAACATCGCATCAGCATAAAACTCTAAACTATCGACTAACATTTGGAAATCATCTTTCGTTGATGACCAAGGCTTTGCCATTTCTAGCTGAATACAATCTCGTAAATGCTGTTCATTTTCTACTACCGCATCACGGAGTTTAAACATCCAATCAGTACGTTCTTTAATCGATGTTTTCGACCAAATCGGAAATGCATTTTGTGCTGCCACTAATGCTTGCTCAGCATGTGGAATATCTGCAGCGGCGATACTGCCTACAGGTTGCAATGTTGCTGGATTAACAACATCTGTCGTTACATTGCTTGTTACAAGCTCGCCACCGATATAAAGTTTTTTATAAAGCATTAGTACAGCTCCATTTGTATCATTTTAAAACATTACTCGTTGTTAACTGCTTGCCTAGTTAGCGCAAAGCTAAGTCACCTATTAATAGGTCTCATCACAAGTAAAAATTCACAACCACATAACATGATAACTATTTAAACATATGATGTTTAAAATAACAATCCTATCGGCAGAGATTCTCTTAAAATTGTTAAAAAAATGTTTTACCCTCGATATGGGTTTTAAAGCAAGGTTGGTTAATAGCGTAAATTCAGACAGTTATTCAATAAAACAGCTAACACTCCAGCTGTGCTTGCCGCTCGAAGGAACCTGCGCATATTCATTTTTGGTAATAGCCTGTTGCAGTGAGTCATGCCCGCCTATACAGGGTTCCAGCCCAACAACATAGGCTGGCGCTAATGCACTTCCTGACCATCCTTGATAATTGAGCCAGAGCCCAACATGACTCACTTCATCGGAATAATATGAAAAGCCACAGCGCTGCGCACCGTTATCACGAGTCAGTGCAACTGTGATCAAGTTATTTCGAGCATTGTTATTCATGGGCTTACTAAAGAGCTTTGATGCAAAATGGCTTTGTTTGTCCATCACATAAGATAAACAACAATATTGAGAATATCGCTGATTATCGCAGGACTGACTCGCGAAGGGCTGATTTAAAGACTGAGCACCTGCTTTAAAGGTATGGTTTTCAATTAAGCTATCGATATTGGAAGGAGCGTAAGAGTATGGCCAATGAATTACTGACTCTGAATGATTAAAAAAACGATTAAAGCCATTATCTGTATAAAATTGTTTTACGTTGTCACTAAGTTGTATTTGCATGCCAGGTTGCGCAGCAAATATTGGATGCATTGACCACATATAAGGCAGTGGATTCAGACCAAGATTGACCAGTTGATAGTGAATAACAAATTCATGACTGTCTTTATGTAAAGTAATACTGCGAGTAAATTGATACGGCAGCTGCCTACCTTGGCAACATAAAGACAATGTCACACAGTTATCAGTTTCGATGATTTTAGTTATCTTCCAAGGTAAGCACCATAGTTCACCGTGATCTGGCAGCGCTAAACCCTTATAACCTTCTGCTGAGTAAATCTCTTGCTTAATACTTGGAAAACATTCATCCCAACCTCCCGTATCGAATCCATTAATAAAGGAGTCGCCATATTCTGGCACTGACATCTTGGAATAAGGTGACTGCTGCAGCCATTCATATTGATTCGTTAACGACTTTAACGAGATAATCTTAGCCCCTAATTCAGGTACAATGCTCATAGATACACGTGCATTAGCTAAGGTAATCACTTCAACATTGGTTTCTTTCTTGCCTGATAAAGCCTTTACGAAAGAACGAGTCAGCGTCAACATCAATGATAATTAATCGTGATAAATAACAGAACGTCCACCGTCAACAACTAAGCTTTGGCCAGTCATAAAACTTGAATCGTCTGAGGCTAAAAATAATGCCGGCTTGGCAATTTCAGCTGTCGTGCCATTACGTTTCAATGGATGTACATCGCCCATTGCTTTACGTGAGCCTTGTGGGTCATCGGTATTATCCCATGACTTGAATGCCATAGGCGTCTCAATCATACCTGGACATAACGCATTTACGCGGATATTAAACTGGGCAAACTCAACCGCCATATTTCTTGTTAACCCGATAACGGCATGCTTTGTCACTGCGTAAGGAAAGTAACCCGGTACAATTTTAAAAGAATGAACCGAGCCCACATTGACTATGCTACCTCGTTGATGCTTTTTCATGTATGGGTACACGGCTTTACTGCAAAACCACATTCCATCTACATTAACTGAAAAACTTTTTTTCCACGCATCTACGCCCACAGCATCTATATCATTGCCTGGACTTATTAATGCAGCATTATTGATGAGTATACTTGGCTCACCTAACTCTGCGACTGTATGAGCAACCATGGCATTGACTAATGTTTCATCTGAGATATCCACGGCAAAAAAAGTGACATCAAATCCTTGAGCAACAAGTTGACTTGCCACTTGCATACCTAGTGCTTCGTTCCTATCAGCAATACACACTTTAGCACCTTGCAGGCAAAACTCCTGTGCAATAGCAGCTCCAATACCATCTGCGCCGCCTGTAACAATCGCAACTTCACCTAATAAACGTTCAGACATAGTTATCTCTATTATTGTTTTGTGTTATTGATATTTCTTGTATGAGCCAGTTTTAGGATTAATGTAGCTCATTTCTTTGCCACTATTTTGCAGTGACCAAATCACGTTCAATCGCTTCAATCGTTTTACCTTTTGTTTCTGGCAAGATTAACCACATTACAATGCAGCCAATAAATGCCACGCCACCATAATACAAAAACGTATTGGCAGCGCCCATATTTTCTAATTGCCACGGGAAAAACTGCTGAATACTCCAACTTGATATACTTTGCACTAATGCTGCGAAAGGTAAAGCGACACTCCGTACTCGACTGGAGAAAATTTCAGAAAATATGACCCACATGATCGGGCCAATTGACATGTTAAAAGCAGCTAGAAATGCAAATAAACCGAACAATACAAAAGCTGGATTAATATTAATTGATGCGTTAATCACAGCGCCACTCACTAACGGCAACTCTTTTTTGGTATATACACTCGCTAAGTCAGCTTTGAGTTCAACGTCTGTTTGGTAGTGTTTACCTAATAACGGTAACAATTTATCGGCATCAACTTGCTGCTCTGCAACCTTTTCAATCACAGGTTGGTTAATCACGTAGCTTGCATTATCAAAACCATACCAAATAGAGACATGGGCTAAGGTAATTAACAACAAGCCAATCACGGTCAGCGCTTTTCGACCCAGTTTTTCAACGGTAAAAATAGCCACTAAGGTAAACAACACCGACACACTACCTAATACAATGGTCTGCAAAAAGGTGTTTTCTACACTCATGCCTATTTGTTCAAATACGGTAGGCGCATAAAATAGCACAGCATTCATACCCGTTGCCCCTTGAACCACCGCATAACACACGGCTATTAACACTAAAAACCGCATTGGCTTACTGAATAATAATTTAAGTTGCTGCATCACTGACTGGCTACTGTCTTGCTTAACAGTTTGTTTAATCTCAGCCATCAAAGGGGCAACTTCACCCTGCTCAGTAATTCTTTCAAAGACTGTTTGGGCTTCTTGATCACGTTGTTTACTGATTAACCACCGAGGAGACTCTGGGATGGTCAATAATAGTGAGAACCATATGATGTTAGGAATAATTTCGAAACCTAACATTAATCGCCAAATATTTTCATCTGTTAATGATTCAATGTTTCCAATTGATTTTACAAGGAAGTAATTAATAATAAATGCACAGAGGCTGCCTAAGGTAATTAACAACTGATTGACCGACACAAACTGACCACGCTGTTTAGCTGGCGCTATTTCGCCGATATACATGGCGGACACTGTGATGGAGGCAAAAGCAACCCCACCGATAAATCGGCCTACCACCAACATTTCATAACTTACTGCAAATGCCGATATAACTGTTGATAGTGAATACGTAAGCGAAATCCCAATCAGCACCTTTTTACGCCCAAAACGTTGACATAAACTGCCTGTAAAAAATAACGCTAGAATAACCCCAACAATCGCACAGCCCACAACATTGCCCGTTTGCAGACTGGTCAACTCAAATTGAGAACTCACATAACGAAGTGCGCCAGAAATGTTTGCAGCATCAAGTCCAAATACAAATCCACCGAAAGCGGCAATCATCGAAAATTTAATGGCTTGAATATGTTTATTCGTTTTTGTTATAGCGTTGTCTGCGGTTGATGTCTCTATCACGGTGAAATCCCCAGTTTTTTGCAGTCAGTTAACCTTGCTTATGTCTGGTAAATTCACTTGAGTTTCACCAAGGTACAATTTACTGATAAGAGGGTTTAGTTATAATTTATTAACAAGATTTAAACATATGATGTTTGAATAGGCAATATGTTTATGGGAATGTTAATAAAATTATTCCTGAGCTTAGAAAGTCCGGATTTACTCAGAGATAAAGGAATTCATCCAGGATGAGAATGACGAGATAAAAAAAACGGAGTCAGTGACTCCGTTCAATGAAAAAACAACAATAATCTAGGCAATGATCACAGCTGGCTCATATACGCCCTTGATCTGCTCAGAGACTAACAGTGTTGTGCCATGTTCATGCGGTAATACAGGCTCTTGTTCAAGTCCACATTGCGCTGTCGTCGTATATAGTTGATGGGCATTAGCGCCTCCGAAACCAGGACAAGTTGGCCGCAGAGTCCCCACATCAATGCGTGATAACTCTTCACCTGATGGTGAAATACACACCACACAAGCGCCATCCCATAGTGCTATCCACACATTGCCACTTGCATCAACAACAGCCCCGTCGGGTGAAAATTTTGTTGAAGAAAAATCTGCAAATAACGTCGGCTTAACGCCCGCTAGCGGTGCACCATTTTCAGGGTCTAGTTCAAGACTAAACATTTTCTGCGACTGTGAATCTGCGTAATATGCTCGGCAACGAGACTTATCAAAGCACATCCCATTAGGAATAGTCAGTTCTGAAATATATTGAGTCAGATCACCTTGATAGTAACGATAAAAACTGCCTTTATTGAGGGTTGCCTCGTTATCCATGGTGCCGATCCAAAAGCCGCCCCAAGGATCTGCCCTTCCATCATTACTGCGATTCGTTGTTAATGTATGTTCTACATTAATAATTAACACTGTTTTTTGAGTTAATAAGTGAAATTGATATAAGCCTGTTTCTGTGGCAATTAATAAATGGGCTTCATCAATCCAGCCAATGGCCGTGGCCATTTCGGCTAACTGATATTCCACAGTTTGTGTAGCACTCTTGCCTCTGATTAATTTATTGGGAAAATCAACCCAATAAAGCGTTTGCGTAAGTGGATGCCACAACGGGCTTTCACCAACATAGTTAATTCTTGCATCAAAAAGCTTACTCATAACATCCCTTGTAACACATGCTGTTATTTTGCAACATTCAATCAGTCCCTAGTCAAACTACCAATTGGTATGTGAGCCATCACGTTTGCTTAAATGCGGCGCTTCAACTTCAATCGGCGTCGCTTTTCTAAACGCGGCTTCATTCACTTCGACACCTAAGCCGGGTAATTCAGGTACCGTAAATTGAGGGCCAGATAAAGTATGCTGCACAGGAAATAGTGCCTTATCATGGGCTCCAAATGGGCTGAATGGCCCTTGATGGGTTTCCATTAAACTAAAGTTAGGTAAAGCTGCTGCAAAATGGTTGGTTGCTGCAGTACAAACTGGCCCTAGGGGGTTATGAGGCATGACATCAATATAATGCGCTTCTGCCCAGCCTGAAACTTTCATCGCCTCAGTGAGACCACCAATATTACACACATCCACACGCAAATATTGCGTCAAACCTTGCTCAATATAAGGCTTGGCGGCCCATTTAGAGCTAAATTCTTCGCCGATAGCAAATGGAATGTTTGTCATGCTTCTTAAAGTTTTGTAGGCATCAGGTGATTCGTGACGAATAGGCTCTTCAATGAAATCTAAGGTGTCTGGCGCTAAACGCTGACAAAATGAGGCTGTTTCAGCCACGCTCAACCTATGATGATAATCAATACCTAAGGTAATATCAGGCCCCAATATTTTGCGTAAGTCATTTAAACAGCGAGCTGTGCGGGTGATAGACTCTTGTGGTTCAAAGTAAACTGGATCATCAAAACGACTCGGTATCACTCGAATGGTCGTCCAACCTAACTCAACTAAGGCCAAAGCTTCTTTGGCAAGTTCGTCAAGTTTATCGGGATCAGCTTCTGTGTAACAGCAAGCAAAACAAGGAATAGTGTCACGCTGTTTGCCACCGAGTAATTGATATACAGGTACATTTAACTTTTTACCCAGTATGTCATACAAGGCGATATCAATTGCAGAGATGGCAGCGGTGACAACACGGCCACCTTCGAAGTAATGGCTGCGGTATAATTCTTGCCAAATACGGCCAATTTGTCTCGCGTCCTTACCTTTAAGGAAAGACGCAAAGTGTTTAACAGCCCCCATCACTGCATATTCACGATTGGATAAACCTGATTCGCCCCACCCAACGATGCCGCATTCAGTCACGACTTTAACAAGTAACTGATTTCTTGCGCCAACGCAGCCCAACAAGGCTTCTACTGATTCAATTTTCATTTATATTCACCGGCTTATTATTTTGTTTTTATACTTATTGAGTTGCAGGCTCACGATATTTATCCATTCTGTCTAAATCGTATTTTTCAAACTTACGCTTTAGTAACCATCTTGGGCGTTCAAGCGTTAATTCCCAATCGAATAATGACTTAAACATTGCTCTCACACGCTCAGGGTGTTTCGCAGCTAAATCGTGTTGCTCGCCTGTATCAGATGCTAGATTGTATAACTCTGCAGGTCTATCAGGGTAACGAATAAGTTTCCAGTCTTCGTCACGGATAACGGCTCTGGTTTCCTTTTTCCAGTACATGACTGGATGTGGTCGTGAAGTATTTTCACCATTAATGTACGGAACTAAATCCACACCATCTGTATCAGTAACAGTATCTAAACCACCCGCCGCAGCGACAAAAGTAGGCAGTAAGTCGATTGTGCTTACAGGATAGGTATAACGCTGATTTTCTTTAATTTTAGCAGGCCAACTCATAATAAATGGCACACGGATACCGCCTTCTAAGTGATTTGATTTTGTGCCAGCTAAAGGGGCATTGTTTGATGCATTCTTATCTGATGGCCCACCATTATCATTCGTGAAAACAACAATAGTGTTATCAGTTAAATTCAATGCATCTAGTTTGTCCATGACGACACCTGTTGCACGATCCATTGCTAATGTCATAGCAGCGAGTTCTTGATGTTTTCCTGTTAAATGAGGAAATTGCTTTAAATCTTCAGGCTTTGACTCAAGTGGAGTGTGCACAGCATTAAATGCTAGGTAAATAAAGAAAGGATCAGATTGGTTTCTTTCGATGAAGTCAGCCGCGGCATCACCCAAAATATCAGTTAAGTAACCTTCTCGTTCTTCAAAGTTACCCATGCCCTTTTCAAGTTGTTTATCGTACATAATGTCATTGATATCACTATGTGTAGTGTCAGGGTAAGGAAAATAACTGCGGTCGCCACCTCTGAAACCTAAAAACTCATCAAAACCACGATTTAATGGATGAAATCTATCTGCACTACCAAGATGCCATTTACCAAACACAGCGGTTTTATAACCTTGCTTTTTAAGATAATCAGCCATGGTTAATTGATCTAGTGGTAACCCCATTTCAGCACCATCTAAAGCTGAGTTATCACTCATAAAGCCAGGCACATTGATTTCTTCATAACCAAATCGTTGTTGATACTTACCTGTCATAAGCCCAGCTCTTGAAGGACCGCAAGTTGCATCGCTGACATAACCTTGCTCAAAGATAACCCCTTGCTGTGCAATATCATCCAAATGTGGCGTTTGCATAACCTTACTGCCCTGAAAACCAAAGTCTCCATAACCTGCATCATCAGCAAAGATTAAAATGATATTAGGTTGTTCAGTGACTTCTTCGGCAAAGGTATTAAAAGACAAGGTACTCGATAACAATACCAGAATGCCTATTATTGATGCTTTCATTTAGAAAATACTCCATTTCATATACACGATGATTTACAACTTCATGCTGACAATCGTGACTTACAAGCTAAGGTCTTTACGCCATAAACACTAATAAGGACTAACTACATGCCCAGCGACTATATAGATCGTGCTTAGAAAACATGACATTAATACCGACATCACTGTTAAAGGATTGGCGACCTCATATATTCAGCCAAGCCGCAACATATTGTTAACCTACCTTAAATCAACACTAAAACATAGCAATTTAATAAACATATGATGTTTGAATTTATAAACAATGTTTTCGAGGTTACCCAACAACTAGCAATATTGAACAACAGTAAATCGATTTCGCATGATGATGAAAAGTAACGTTAATCATTGAGCTTACTGTAAAAAGACATCAACAACCTGTCCTAAATTCTATCTCTTTTATTGATAAACCATCCTTTTTGAAATCTTTGCTTTTGGTTCTTATCACCACAATAAATTGATTTTTTTATTTACAAAAATACCACAAGCAAGGACAATTTCACCAATAAATAACAGAAAATCAATGCGATAGACCGTGAAAATAACAAAAGTTTAACATGTTGCACATTTAAACATCATATGTTTAAATACTTCATATGAACTGTATTGCCTGTTTTTTATACATATACCAACAAGCAGGTTTTAATACATCGTGAACAGTTAGTCGTCGTTTACTCGGTTCATTTTGTATGGGGGGGGAAGTCACATTCCCGCAATGAGACATAAATAATAAATACACGGAGTAAGAAAATGCCGAAATATAGTAAATTGCACAAAGCAATATTGCTGGCTGGTTGTTCTTTTGCAGCCACATCAAGCAATCTATATGCGCAGGATGGAACGGATAATGCTGAACAGGCCGCTTCAACAAAAGATATTGAAGTCATCATGGTCAGCGCGCAAAAGCGTGAACAAGCATTAAAAGATGTTCCTGTTTCTATTGAAGTACTCGATGGCGACTTAGTTCAAGAGTTAGGCGTACAAAATGGCTTTGATCTTGTTAAATACCTACCAGGTTTTGGTATTGATGAAAGCAGTGAAATCCGAACAACTACACTAAAATCACGTGGTATTGGAACATTCACTAACTCTATTGGTTTGCAATCATCAAATTTAGTAGTCATTGATGGTGAAGTTTTACCTCGACAGTCAATGCTTAACCTCGCGGTCGCTGATGTCGAACGTGTT
The DNA here is from genome assembly GCF_018100775.1 of Shewanella sp. MMG014. Lineage (NCBI taxonomy): Bacteria > Pseudomonadati > Pseudomonadota > Gammaproteobacteria > Alteromonadales > Shewanellaceae > Shewanella > Shewanella sp. MMG014. Next base: position 41,678 of record NZ_JAGJDZ010000012.1, on the reverse strand, counting down.
GAAGCTTTACGTGGTCCACAAGGTACCCTATTCGGCCAAAATACCTCGACGGGTATGCTGCATTATGTCACCAAAAAACCAAACTTAAATGCTGTTGGCGGCAATATCCGAACTGAAGTCACTCAAGATAACGGTATTGATGTTAGTGGTGTAGTAAATGTACCGATCGGTGATAATTGGGCATTCAGAATGAATGCACAATGGAGTGAAGTTGATGGTTGGATCGACAATACCATGCCAGGTCATGAAGACTACAAAATCGGTGAACAAGATAAATCAGGACTTCGTGGTCAACTGTTATATGACGACGGCGAAGACTTTAATATTTTATTCCGTGCAGAATATGCTGAAACAGATACCAACTGTTGTTCTATGACTCAAATTGGACCTGTAAACCCAGATTACGGGCCAAGACCTATTATTAACGTGAAAGATGACGGTACTATCGAAGGGACAACCTACAACCGTATTAATTCATCTAAATCATTTGATGATGTTGGAAAACCAGTTACTGCACGTAACCCAGAAGCGAACTATGGTTCCACTGAAAATTTAGGTTTTTCTATCGCAGCTGATTATTATCTGAATGACGATCTTACCTTATCGTATAACGGTAGCTACCGTGATTTTGACTTATATAATAGCTCTGGATTCTTCACTCTAAACTTCCCATTAGAGCGCTCAGCCTTTGGTGGTAATGAATCTGTCGATGTGAGCCAACACGAAATACGCTTAAGCTCTTTTGATAATGAAAAGTTTGATTGGATTGTCGGTTTGTTCTACCACAATACTGAAGGTCAACGTTCTGAAAACCGTGATGGCTGTATCGCAGGTAACTTCGGTTTTATTAACGGTGGTGAGTTATCTGGTTGTTATGACCGTCAATCTACCCGTAACTTCTTAAGTATGTATGAAGGTCAAGTATTCGATGAAAGCATGATGGCTGACTTAACCCCAGGGCGTTTATTATCTGGTGGTAATTTCACAACGAATTTCGAAAACTACGCAATTTTTGGTCAATTTGAATATCAAATTACTGACCAGCTTGATGCAACTTTTGGTTTCCGTGCATTACATGAAAACGGTGAAGCAACATTTGAGCGTACAGACTTGTTCACTCCTGCTGATGGTATCGGAATGGATACATACGCCGATGTATTAGCCATGTCGCAAACTGACCCATCATTAATTAAACGTCAAACTGAAAAAACAACGTTTTCTGATTCAGATGATGCCTTTATCTATAAAGCAGTTATCGGCTACGACTTTACTCGCTCTATCCGAGGTTACGTCAACTATTCGACTGGTTACAAAGGTGCATCTTACTTTGTAACAACGAATACGAATCCAGCTGATGCCGATCAATTCCCAACTAAACCCGAACAATCTACTAACTTTGAAGTTGGTTTACGTTCAGGCTTCTTCGATAATGATGTGTTATTTAACATCACCTACTTTGATATGACTGTTGAAGATTATCAAGTTCGTGCAACACGTGTTATTGACGAAGAAAACGGCGTTGTGTTTGCAGGTTATGTTAATGCGAATGAAGCACGCTCTACTGGTTTTGAAGCCGATGCTATTGTCGATATCACCGAAGATCTTCGTTGGACAGCAAGTTACGCTATCTTTGATGCACGTTATGAAGACTTTTCTGATACGCCAATCAACTGTCCTGCTGGTGACGGTGGAGAGTTAGCAGATCGTTGTACTACTGATCCAGTAACAGGTTTACAACGCTTCGATCAAACCGGTCTTTCATTCCCGAATAATGCCGAGCAGCAATTGTTCAGTACGCTTAAATACTCTACCGAGTTCGGTAATACTGGTTGGAACGGTAGCTTACAAGCTAACTGGCGTTATAACGGTGCACATACTCAATCAATTAATGAATTAGCACTAAATCAAAGTGCTAACCCATCATCAAGTATTTGGGATCTGTACTTTAACTTTGGCCAAGATAATTTACGTTTCAGTTTATACGTGAAAAACTTATTTGACCAAGCTTACACTACACGTCAAAACACCAACCAAGAAGGTTACGGTCAAGGGTTCTACCCACGTGATTGGAATCGCTTTTATGGTGGCAGTGTTCAGTATATTTTCTAAGTTGACACTGATTTAACTAAAGTCACATTTGCTACATAGCTAACTTTGTGGAGGCTGCCCCAACAGCCTCCAAATAATAAGGTTACATTCCTTATTAAAGGGGCCAGCTAAATGATGACAACTGAGTTATTTAACCGCTGTATTTAAGCAATCGACAATGTATTTTGCATCCCTTTCTGCAACTTTCGTTGTCGATTTTTCTTTAAATATCATAATGTAATTTTAATATTCAACCTTCTGGTGTATTACCTTCATTAAGACTTGTATTTATTCTTTACCGTCTTAAATTAATAGGTTTTACTCGATAGCATCACGTTATTGTTTGCCAGTATGGGTATCACTCGGTATCCGCCCTTCTGTTCAGTTTTAACGAATAAGCATGTAAGCTTTCTGAGCGACTCCCCGCGTAAAGTCAGCTTCATGCTTATTGGTTACTGGTTCGGTTTTAATTATTGAAAAACCGAGTTAATGAGTCACAGTATTTACTGGCTAAATTCAGTTAATTACAATGAGTCCTAACCCGCTTATAATTAACCTTTACTAGTTTTAATGAACATGACGTTTTCACATTGACCCATGTTGTTATTTCTTAACGAGAGTGCTGAATAGACTATGACCAACTTAGTATTAGATCCCACAGATTTTGCCATATTATCGTTATTACAAACCCATGGCAGGCTCTCAAATCAAGATCTAGCTGCAAAGGTTAATTTGTCACCTTCTCCTTGCTCAAGGCGAGTTAAATCTCTTGAAGAGGCGGGTTATATCAATGGTTATGCAACATTACTCAATCCTGAACAATTTAACCTAAAACTCACCGTTTATATCCAAGTCAGACTTGCCAAACATGCGAGTGACGTATTAAACGCATTTGAGTTATTCATTAGTGAGTATGATGAAGTGCAAGAATGCTGTCTGATCACGGGCAGTGAGGCTGACTATCAACTCAAAGTCTTAGTTAAGGATATGGAAGATTATAAAGAGTTCTTACTTAATAAGTTGACCACAAACCCGCATATTGTGGGTATTCAATCCAGTTTTGTACTCAAAAAAGTAAAAAGTACCACTGCAATTCCTATGGGTTGACCCTGCCCTTTGTGAAGTAACTCTCACTTTGCCTAAGTCACTTAACTCAAATTAAATTGCGTCAGTTAACGCAATTGATAAAAACATAACAACAAATTGCTAGGGTTAGCCAAATAAAAGAATTTTATTTCAAAAAATAGAATCTAAACATATCATTTATTGCTCATTAACTTATCGACCAAGCTATTTTATTCATTGACCCATTATTGATTTTCACTATGATGCGCTCTCTTTTTTAACATATAGAGTTAAGCGTAAGCATGAGCGTGAATACAAGCGGACAATTTAGTTCAAGAATCGGTTTTATTATGGCTGCAGCAGGTTCAGCTGTAGGAGTGGGCAATATCTGGGGGTTTCCAACACAAGCGGCGACCTACGGCGGTGGTGCATTTTTGTTAGTTTACGCGTTACTGATCGTATTGCTGGGTTACCCGATGTTGATGGCGGAATTAATGGTCGGTCGTCATGGTCAAACTAACCCAGCTGATGCAATGGCAAAACTTGGCTCAAATGCCCTTTCAAGAAAAATAGGTAAAGCCATTGGCTTTGTTTCCATCATTACCGCTACGCTCATTTGTACTTTTTACAGTATTTTATCTGGTTGGTTTGTTAGTTTTGCATTAGCCCCCCTTGCAGAACTCACTCAACAGCAATCACTTTCTGCTTGGCTCACCGAATTTTCAGTATCACATAATTTAGTGTTCACATTAGTGTTTATTGCATTAGTTATCTTAGTCATTAGACAAGGTGTACAACAGGGTATTGAACGCTGGTCAAAAAGATTAATGCCACTACTGTTAATCATGCTTATTGCTGGTGCAATGTATATCTTGAGTCAGCCTGGTGCAATTGAGGGATTAAAAGCCTTATTGGTACCCGATTTTACTATGGTATTTCATACTGATGTTTTGGTTAGCGCACTAGGGCAAACCTTTTTTTCATTATCTGTGGGTACGGGCGCAATGATGGTTTATGGCGCTTACTTAAATAAACAAGAAAATTTAGCCAAGCTTACTGCATACGTGACTCTCACGGACACCTCAGTAGCATTTCTGGCCGCGCTGATGATTATTCCAGCAATGTATGTCGCACAACATAATGGGATTCAAATATTTGCAGAAAACGGCAGTTTACTTAATTCTGATACATTAGTGTTCACAGTATTACCGGCATTATTCGACTCAATTGGCGGGTATAGTCAATATATACTGGCAATTATATTCTTCGCCTTAATGACCATAGCAGGCTTAACGTCAGCGATATCTATTGTAGAAGTACCCACCAGTTACATAGTAGAAAAAACCACTATCAGCCGAAATAAGGCGACATTATTGGTCGGCGGGGTTATTGCAATCCTTGCCTCATTAATCGTGTTTAACTTTTCTAGTTTATTTGGTTTTATTATTACCATGACAACTGAAAGAGCTCAGCCATTAATTGCTTTGGGTATTGCGGTATCTGTTGGCTGGGTATGGCATAGAAATGATTTATTAAAAGATATTGCTAATCAAGAAGGCGTAGATGCGGATAGCTTGTTCTGGCGAGTATGGCCTGTATACGTCAAATTTATTTGTCCACTGCTCATTATCGTTATCATTATGCAGCTAGTTAACTAACGCAATCATTCGCGGCATAGGCATCAGTCTCAGATTTACATGCAGACTCATGTCTATGCCGCTTTGTCTTGGCCTAATTCACTCGGCTGCTTATCCATTTCGATAATGGTTTTGCCGTCATACCGTGTAAAATTAAACTAATAAACACAGTACAGATTACTGTCATTGCCATGAACTCTCCGCCCGGTAAATCTCGCTCGAGCATGATGACAACAAACACGATTGATGCAAGCCCTCTAGGACCAAACCAGCCTAAGAATAACCGTGACGCCACGTTTTCCCCTTTAAGGCCTAGGGATAAGAATATTGGCAACATTCGCACTACCGTTAAGCTTAGCAACGCATAAATCAACATAGTCCAGGTAAACGCTTCAAACGCACGACTGATAATCACCGCCCCAAAGAGCATCCAAGTTAGTAGCGCTAAAATCTCGCCAATGCCTTCAGTAGGCAATATCATTTTATGTTTGTGTTCTTTCATTAAGTAGCCAAATAATAATCCGCCCGAAAACGCTGCGATATAACCACTTCCCTCTAATGATTGCGCAATAGCAAAACAACAAAGCGCTAAGCTAAGAACAATATTTTGGCTCCAAATTTCAGTAATCCAATTTTTGCTATAACAGTAATGAATCAGTTTACTGGCCAAATAACTGGCAGATAACCCAACGATTAAGCCAATACCTAGTTCTTCTAATAAAAACTCAAATGCAATATGGGTCACTTGCCCTTCTACAACGCTGCCCGCTGCTAACGCAAGAAATACGAACAGAATAGGCACACATATGCCGTCGTTAAGGCCACTTTCAATATTTAAGCCTTCACGCAACTTTGATGGCACTATTGGGCTCGTCACTACGGCTTTACCTAACGCAGCATCTGTCGCTGCCAGCATAGTCGCAAGGGCTGCCACTTCGTAAACACTCAAATTAGGAAATAATAAGTATCCAACAGCAAAGCCCATTAAAATAGCACCAGGTAACCCGTATAGCAGCATTCTTGATGGAATCGCAATATGGCGCTTTAAAATGGATAAATTACTGTTTGACGCATCACAAAATAACACGACTGCTAAGGTTAAATCTGCGAATACTCTCATGCCTGAACCATCAACGCTTTTGCCTAACCAGCCAAGCATCTCAGGCCCTAATACAAAACCAACAACCACAAACACCATAGGCCCGGAAATCATCGAGTTTTCGACTCGGCCAGCGATTAAACAATAACTGAAAGCAAAAATAGTTAAAATTGCTAACTCTTCGTACATAACTCAATCTCCATATTGAGGTCATTAAGGCAAAAAGTCCGAGGCTTAAGCCAATCAATATTGTGTTTATTACCATTGAATACTGCGTCGCAATCATATAAGCCATAACTTCTTAGATTGAAAAACAGTGACTTATATCATCCTAAGCTATGATGATTATTTCACCAACCCTTATTACCAATAAAAACGCCCCGATATTATCGAGGCGTTGTTAACTTAGTCGTATTGATAAGGTTTAGTTGACGACATTGATTTGATTCAGGTTGATATTGGTTTGTTTTAGATTTTCACCATTAGTCCATTTAACATGAGCAGAATCCACTTTTTCACAACTGCCTAGACCAAAGTGTAAATGCTTATTATAAGACTGAGTATACGGCGCTCCTGTTGCACCAACTTTACGTGAAAGAGTTTGGCCACATGCCTTCAATAACACCACAGCTCCCATAGCTGTGGCATCGTTTGATGGCGAATTGCCAATGTCTAGCACAACATAATTGGTATTGTCTTTTGTTAGCGACTCATTTTTAAATAGGTGCCATTGACCCCGTTCATTAGCATAAATGATATCGACAAAGCCATCCTTGTTATAATCAAAGCTATCACTGCCAGCACCTAGCGCGCCTAATTCTTTCGAGACGACTCCATGCCCTTTTGCAAGGGTAAACTGTCCTTGACCATTATTGAGCCATAACAATTGACTTGTTTCAGTTGATAAATCACCTTGTTTTATGACTAATAAATCTTGATGTCCCGAATTAGTGAAATCGGCAACGGTCACACTTGAAGTATGCTCGTTGATCGCTAAGTTAGCTTTTTGAGTCACATCAACAAAACGTCCGTGTTTATTTTCTAATAGTAAATCAGTCGGTGCACTAGGTTGCACATTCGCATCATACTGTTTTACCCCTTTTATAACACCGGTGGTCGGCGAAAATGTATTACCAGCAATGCGCCAAGTGTCATTGCCTATATATCCGACATACATGCCTTTATTAGGCAGTTTATCGGGCCAACCTAAGGCATTACTGCTCACAAGTTTGACATTTTGGCCACGATGACGCTCACCTTCAAATTGATATTTATAAGTGCCTTCACCCACAAAAATATCTTGGCTCGGATAAGGTGATTGATAATTTTCTAACTCGAAAGTGTCGCCAATGACCAAGTCTTTAAACCGAAATTTGCCACGTTTTGTATAAAACGCAAAAGTGTTAGATTTTTCATCGAAAAAGGTGTCACCCGCTTCTAATGGCCTTGCTCTTGTCAGGTATAAATCAACGTCGCCATCATTGTCATAATCAATTTCAGCAATGCCAGTAACATGCCTAATATCCTGTTCAAATAACGTATCGGTGACATCTTGGTATTGATAATCCCCTGTGCCTTTAAGGGCAATCAGCCTGTTATGACCATAAATTAATAAGTCATCTATCTGATCTTGATTAAAGTCCGTGATAAGTACCTTTTGTCCATCTTGATAGGTTTGAGGCAAATTTGTCACATGTACAATATTGCCTTTACCGTCATTTTTGTAGACAAAGTTTTCAGAATCGCTTTTAGGCTTAGGCCCTTTTGCTCGTGAAGGAAAACCCATTAAGAGCAGGTCTAGGTCGCCATTATTATTAGCATCAAAAAACTTACTGGTTCGGCCTCGTAAATTTTGTAGCGGTGGTTTAAATTCATTTCCCTCGATGATTTCACGGCCATTAAAATGGTAAAGCTTTGCATTGCGAGCATTAGAACCCGAGCCACCGCCACGTGAAATGAGTACGTCTAATTTGCCATCATTGTTGTAGTCACTTACACCAATACCATGCATATCACCGACAATCAGATCATAACCTTTGTCGTAAACGCCATTATTGTTCCAATATAGTTTGACGCTATATCCATGATCAGTCAGTAATAAATCCTGAAAGCCATCTTGATCAAAATCGGCAATGACTGGGTTATCCCATTTACGGCGATTCACTTTCTCAAGTTTGATGTCTTCATGAGTGTCGCTAAATGACACCAAAGGCTTCACATTATCGATGTTATTATTATCGTGGGTGGATTGACAGCCGCCTATAGCCATCATAACGGCAAGGCTAACAAGTGAAAGCGATCGCTTTGATAAATTATGCATTTGAACATCCTGCTGCAATGCATCACCGTAAGGGCTTACGATGATGACTTAACTAAACATGGAAAAGCGTGATGATTACTTTTCGGTAGAGTAAGTTTTGTCAAAACGTGGCATGCCATGTAGACGCCATTCCGCTCCTTCAAAGTTTTCGTGAAACCACAAAGGCTGTTTATTATCCCAGCTCCACTTTTCCATCTCACGAACCATATCATTCAATTTATTGCGATGCTTTGAACTGAGATCTTCAGTTTCGTTGGCATCAGTTTCGACGTTAAACAGTTTCCAGGGTTGTTGACTGTGTTTAACCGCTTTCCACTCATTACGTCTCACTGCCGCATCGCTATAGCCTTTGCGATGACGAAGGACATAAAATAATTCATCTTGATGAGGGTTTTTATTGGCACTGAATGCTGGCCAGATGTTCTTACCGTCTAAACGTTTCTGTTGCGGGACGTCTGCGCCAGCAAGCGCTGCAAAAGTGGGATACAAATCCAATGCTAAAACAGGATGTTCAAAACGTTGCCCTGATGCCACCTTGTCAGGCCAATGGAATAACATCGGCGTTCTGTAACCACCTTCATAAACACTGCCTTTACCTTCTTTTAAAGGATAGTTATTGGCGCCTTTACTTAACTTGCCGCCGTTATCACTCATAAAAACGATTAAAGTATTATTAAGTTGATCAGTTTTATCGAGCGTTTCAACAATTTGACCGACACCACGGTCAACGGCGTACACCATGCCAGCATAGGTTTTACGTTTTTGGTCTTTGATAGTTGGAAACTGATCCATATCAGATTGTTTCGCCTCAAGTGGCACATGCGGTGCGTTATAAGCAAGATACAAGAAGAAAGGTTTATCATGCTTGGCGGCGTCAGCGACAAAACGGCTCGCTTCACGTGAAAGAGCATCAGTAATGTATTCGTTTTCGTCTACTTCTTTACCATTATGCTCAAGAGGTAAAATGTAGTGATTGATATTCGTATTCCCCTGCTTTATCTGCTCTGCATATTGCGCTTTGAATTGTTGTGGGAAATAATTGTGACCGCCTCCTGTGAATCCATAAAAGTCATCAAAACCACGAGCATTTGGATGAAATTCAGGCGCTTCGCCAAGATGCCACTTTCCAACAGCCCCAGTGTTATAGCCATTACTTTGTAATAGTTTACTAATAAACTGTTCTTCTAACGGCACCCCAACAAACGAGCCTTTAGTCGGTAAATTAAATTGAGAACCTATTTTATGCGGGTATCGCCCAGTCATGAGTGCTGCTCGACTTGGGCCACAAAATGGATGCGCGACATATGCCTGTGAAAAAGATGTCCCATTCGCTGCCAGTTGATCTAAATTAGGCGTTTTAATTTCCTTTGAGCCATTAAAACCAACATCGTTGTACCCAAGATCGTCAGTTAATATCAATAAAATATTAGGCTGTTTACCCTTCGTTATTTCAGTATTAGCATCAACCGATAACGCTGGTGCAGCTTCTGCTGATACAGAAATGGCCAGCATTGCCGTTGTTAACAGTGCAGTCATATTTTTAGTTGTGATATTACGCATTAACGACTCCCCCATTAGCGCACCACGCCAATGACTCACAGCCTCAACTATATTATTTATCCGTATATTATTCATAACATCCATTTCTCTATCGCTAAGTTATTATTTATATTTAATATTTTTGCCAAATCTTCTCTGTGATGACACAAGGTATTACTGATAATTACTTCATTTAAATGACACCAAACTCATACAATAAAGCTTCAATATGTTGTTGATGCTCGGTAGATAAACTATGCCCATTTTGTGCGTGTAACATTGTTAAGGCATTAATTAATTGAGGATCATTCAATTGTCTTTGGCCTATCACTGTTAAGGCTGCATTACTGACATCGTTATCAAGGTCAAACAAAGCTTGTTCAAGTAATTCAATCTCATCTTCTCGCTGTACAAGCCCAATCACTTCTATTGCCGCGGCTCTTACTTCAGCATAGGGAGAGTCGTAAAAAGGCTGATATTCCAGATTAAAAGACTGTGTTTCAGCGTCTGTCATTGCCCCTGTTTGACTAGTGAGTTGAATAGCACGCTTAATGTATTCAGGCTGTGTCATTGCATGTAATTGACGTCTTAACGCTTGTCGCTGCTCTGCGGTTATTTTATGTGAAAATTTTTGTTCCAATATTTCGAATGCGATTTCATCATCCGGGTTATCTAGTACAAAATTATATAAACCCTTGGCCACGCCCTCTTTAAAATCAGAGCTTTCATCAACTACCATGTTAATTGCTAAGCTTTTAGCTTGAGCGTTTTTTATTGAATTTATTTCACCCATTAACTCAATAAGATTTAATTCCGTATTTAAATTGTTCAGTTTATTGTCTAATCCGACCAATAATTGGCAGCTTGTTGTAAATTCATTTATGGCATTATTTGGCAATGTATTAACATCGAACTTCGCGAAAGATCTGCTCTGTAAAGCGCGTTTGTATTCTTTGCTATTACCAAGATGCAATTCACTAGCTAAATGATGCGATTCTTCAGCAGCGGTAATAAACTGATTTCCCTTTAAAGAAATAACGGCATATCGGTATCCCGCAATACTTGAAAATAAGCTGGCAACTAGGATGAGCAAAACCACAGTGAATGCACTTAGCTGAACTCGCTTGTTTGTGATATCCATATAGCCCCATCAAATATCAACTGTGCGGTAAAGTTAATTACCGCACTGGGTTAAGTATTAATAACAAGCCAATATATGGTTTGCTTCAAGGCAATTAAGCATTATTTATTAATCCAGGCTGTTGCAGGCTTATTGTTCAGCTTTATTGCATCTTCACGATAAAATACGTTCGTTGGACGCTCATAGTTGCCAGTTTTAATAATATTGGCATTTGAAATATCTATCCCAAAACGACCTTTAGCAGAGGTACCAACCGTATTGCGATTTAACGCCGAAGCTATTAACACTGGTGCCATTGGCTTGGTATGCCAACGACGTCCTGATGGATCATTTGGAAAATCTGCAATTTTCGTTCTGCCAACACTTTCACTTGGTTCAACAAAATATTGTGAAGAGGCTCCAATATCAGCCAGTGGTGTATTTTTGGTTTTAGTTAACGAAATACGCCCAGTAAACTTTGTTCTTTCAAAATAACCACGACTGAATGTATTAGAGTCGCTGGAATTGCTCATAATAGTAAAAGCACTATTCACGCCGCGAATGTTTGAGCCGGTAATGTCTGAACATATTTTCTGATGAGGTTTGAGGAACAAAGCTGCCATTCCTTCAGTGTTTTCAATATCAATCATCTTAATATCAGCGATGTTACCCACTCTTGGCCCAGCCTGATTTAAATAATCAGAAGGACGGCCACTACCAGGTTCTAACCTAATCGTTAACCCACCCTCAGCGTCTAAGTTTTTAAGACGCATTTTCTTACCACTAAATAGCTGAATTAAGGCATAGCCTGCTGCCACTTTGGTTGCAGAAATATTTTCTACTACGCCTTTTTCGGGGATCCGGCCATAAGTTGCGTTATTAGCCACCGTTCTTGCGTCACTGTCTGCCACCATAAATAACGAAGGGAAAATAGAATAGTTATCTTTGATGTTAAAGTTTGATAATGCGAAGTTTTTGACATACCCCACTCTTACTGGAATTGCATTAGAGAAGATGGCACTTTTATTTACGTCTATATTAAAACGACCGCTACCCGTTGAGGTTATTTCAACATTCTGCATTAACGGCGCACGGGGACCTTGGCCATTGCGGTTTAAGTTAAATAGCACTTTATCTGCCATTTTAATGGTTTTGCCTGACTGAATTTCTAACCTTACATTCGCTTTAAGATCGATTTGAGCTAATTTGATGTCGTTGCCCATAACTTTAACAACACCGCCATTTACTTTATTACTCGCACGGTTAATTGCAGCCTGCAGTTGACTCGTTTGCTGCGATGCGTTTCCTGATAAATTGACTGTTTCTGATGTTCCAGTCACTTTGTTAGTGAAATATCTTCCTTGATTACCAATACTTGCAGCTTCTGTTGACGTGCTATAAGTCATTGATGCAATAGAAAGCGTTAACATAGTTCCCATTAAACAATGCTGAATTGTTTTACCTATGCTTTGATTAATAACGCTATTCATAATGTCTCCTAATTGAAATTATTTTTACTGCTTTGCCAACATTGGAGCCGCAAAAACCCAGCTTTTAGCCATTGGCCAAAAGCTGTTTCCAATCTAAAACAGGGGTTAGTGGCAATGAATGCCGTGGTTTACGGTGAGCAGTTTTGTTATGTCAAACCGACCAGCGTAAATTCTGTTTACAACATTTCTTTCATATGTTGTTTAAATTTGGTGATAGCAGGATCATCGACTCTCACAAGCTCGTCATGCATATACTTAACCATCTGTTTCAGTTGTTTTTTGTACTTAGGGTCGTTAATTGAATTTGTCATTTCATAGGGATCGTTTTTTAAGTCGTATAACTCATCTCGACTATCCCCTGGGTTCCATACAAACTTCATCTCTGGTGTTCTAATCGCTCGAATACCAAACCAGCCGCCGTTGTACCATTCGTAAGCATACAAAGCGATGTCGGCTTTGTTACTATCAGCAATATCACCTTGTTCCATAAGGGGAACTAATGAACGGCCATCGACGTCCCCATCATTGGGTAATGTCATCCAATCAGCCAACGTAGGCGCGATATCTAACATAGACACTTGGCGTTCAATGATTTTAGGTTCGACATTCGGATCACGAATAATAAGTGGCATTCTCATGAGTTCGTCATAAGCATATGGGCCTTTATCGTATAGGTTATGCTCGCCTAACATACTGCCTTGATCGCCAATAACGATAATGCGTAAATCATCATACATACCAACTTCTTTTGCGGTTTTAATTAACTCACCAACCGCATGATCTATCATGGCAATAGCGCCATAATAAAAGGTGCGTGACTTGCGCCAATCTTCATCGGTCATATGACTTACATCATGCCAAGGCCACCAAATATCATCTTGTGACATTGGTTTATTAACGCGTTCAACACCATGGTTTTTAGGAAGTTTTACGGTTTTAGGATCAAACATACTCGCATAAGGTTCTGGCACACGATATGGTGGATGCGGTTGTTCGAAACTAATAATGCCAAAAAATGGTTCATCTTTTTTAGCCGCTGCTTTAAGCATTTTTTGCCCTTCTCGGACTTCCTTACCCGCTTTGGTATCCTCAAAAGTGCCTGGCATTGTGCGGTAATATTCGTGCTTTTCACCATTAGCATCGCGTTCACCACGTTTGAATTTAGCGATATTTTCTTTCGTTTCGTAAGGCGCCCATTGGCGGCCATGACGTTCTACATCTTTATCATGACCATAAACAAACTCAGCCCCTCTTAACGCTGGGCCTTGTGCGCCAATATGCCATTTGCCAACATAGCCCACTTTATATCCGGCATCGACGGCACGTCTGATGACTCCACCTTCTTCGACACGCAGTTCGTCTAAACGAGAATGATATAGGCCAACGTTGTCATCAAGCCCCGTTTTATGTCCCCAGCGACCAGTAAACATCGCGGCTCTTGAAGGTGAACATAATCCCGTACTCGTCATCGCATTATCGAATCTGATGCCTTCGTGCGCTAATGCATCAATATTAGGGGTATTAACCGGGCCATCACGATAAGAGAATGTATCAAAGCGCATATCATCAAACATCAAAATCAACACGTCGGGCTGTTTCTCGCTATCCTTTGCGCTGACTTGTATCGGTAACACACTCAATGTCATGGCAGTGACACATGCAAGTGCTAGTGCTGTCGTTTTATTGTGAAATATCATAATCACTCTCTTGAGACCGCTCGATACATCAGACTTCAGTCAATCTCGTATATTACTGCGCCAACATACATTTTCATCTGCTATTAACGCGGTTTAAATCCATTAAAATTAGCCACATAACTAAATCATTATGTGGCTTTCCTTTTAGCTTAACTTATTGTTTAACGACTGAAATGTCGTCGATATAAAACAATGCAGATGCATCTTTAATCTGGCTTGGATCAACCGTGATTGTTAACTTAGCGTCATTGGCTACAGGCGCGTTAAGGCTTATATCTTGGCTTACTGTAATCCATTGTGCTTTGTGCGCATGGTCAATTTCGCTTAGATTGAATGGCGCTAAAACAAAGCCTGCATCATCACCATTTGCATTATTAACAGTCACGTTAAACTCACTAAGAGAGTTACTAGTATCAACCCAAAGACGCATTGAGAAACGATAATCACCTTTGTCTAATCTCACTGCTTTTTCAGGTGAACTAACCTTGATTAGCTCATCTGTAGCATCTTTGTCTGCGGCAATTTTAAGGCTGCGTAAACCTGTGATTCGCTGTTCTTTAGTGATGGTCGCATAGTTTGCTGAGTTAGCATCAATATCCCAAAACTTTTGATATTGATTATTTTCAGAATTTTCAGGTACCAATTTAAGCGGACGTTTATTTTCTTGAAACAGTATAGGCCCTTCAAATCCGAAGAATGCACGGTCGAGTAGTTCTGGGTTAGGCTTTTGCCATACTCGCATATAGTCAACTTCAAAATCAGCTGGAAGTTCTTCTTTATTAGGCATACCTAACCAAGCAAAAATTTCAGAATCCAACCAAATTTCTAGCGGGTTATTCAGCACCCAACGATCGCCTAGCTCTTTTTGAGTAAAGCGTTGCAGTAATTTTCCATCAAGATATAAGTTTAAGTAATCTTCGCCCCACTCTGCTGCGTAAATATGAAACTCGTCAGCAACGCGATATGGTAAATTTTCCTTGTGATGGAATACACGAGTTGGACGTTTTGCTGGTGGGCTCCAATCATGAACAGTTGACTTAGATTGATCAGGTTTGATATCGCCAATGATTTTCGGATTACCGATTTGTTCATAGATATCTAACTCAGACTGATAACCAATGGCCCAGAACGCACTGGTCATTGAAGCGTTAACCGCTTTGGAACGTATTTCCATGTAGCCATTTAAAAAGCGTTTATTACTGACAATGGCAGCTGTTGTTATTGGCATAGGATCGCCATTAGCCAATGAACCATATTTCGCATCGACTTTGCCGTCTGCGTAGTTTTCATTAGCAAATTCAAAATCAGGTTCCCACTGACTACGTAATTTTAAAAAGCCGTCTTCAACAATCACATTATGAGGAGCAAACTGAGACGGTGCTCGACCTTTCCAAATGTAGTAATCACCGTTTTCCCCTTGGACAAACCACTTTTCTTGGTCAATTTCAGTGCCATCAAATTCATCACTGATTTCAGTATTAAGCACCCAACCACCTGAATTGGTTGGATCAGAGAAAGGCAAAATTTGAGTAGATGTTTCTTGTTCTACTGTTGCGCTATTTACAACAGACTCAACCTCTGCATTAGCTTCTTTATTTTGGCAAGCCATCAAGCTTTGAGATATACAAAGTACTAATGCAGTTTTTTTAAACATCGATTTGACCAATAGTGGCTTGGCAACGATAGACTTCATTGAAGGACGTCCTTTTAATTCAACCTTAATCATCTGAATAAATTAAGGAAATACTAGCTAATAATCATTCCACAGTTGCAACCTGTTATTACTAACGATTTTGTTTACAGATTTGTGAAACTTGTTAAATTAACCACTATGTAAACATATGATGTTTGCATTTGCAATATCTATTTGGGTCATTTTTATTCAATTTGTTAAAGCAGAATAAAACATTTTTTCAAAATCATAGCACTGCAAAGATAAAATATCCCATGCTCAAAGCATAAAGATAAGATATTGTAATTAAAGCTTTTATAAACTTAGATTTTGCTTAGAAGGATATGTTTTAAAAGATACTAAGCGTAAATTTATTGCCTAAAAACAAAGCATGTTCAGTTTTTTATCCTGAGTGGGGTTATGACATGTCAAATCACACTTGTGCCATTGTAG
Organism: Shewanella sp. MMG014; assembly: GCF_018100775.1. NCBI lineage: Bacteria > Pseudomonadati > Pseudomonadota > Gammaproteobacteria > Alteromonadales > Shewanellaceae > Shewanella > Shewanella sp. MMG014. The sequence continues at coordinate 25,498 of NZ_JAGJDZ010000012.1, read as the reverse complement.
TGCAATTAATTAACACTACTGAGCAAAATACCAACAACTCGTCAGTTTGACATTTTAGGCTTCAATCAGGCTACAAATTGAGCCGTCGTACTGATAACGTGTAGTATATTTGCTGCTCGCCCTGTATCGCTAGTTAAATTAGCTACCATAGTCACAAGTCGTTAATTCATAATCTGATAACATGCTATTTATCGCGAGTAATGACTCACGTAATAAGTAAAGTTAAGCTGATGACTATACTTAACGTGACACCACATAAGACGCCTTATTAGGACAGTAAATGAGTGAATCCCCTTCATTAATACAACTCGGTTGGCAGCCTTTTTTTCAGCAACAATTATCGCTGGAAGAGATGGAATTAATTAGCGATGACAACGCAGATGATAGGCTAATTATTGGCCGAGTTATTGAACAACACCGTAGTGGCGTGATCGTACTCACCCCAAGCGGTCAATGGGCAATGTCGCAAACCGCACATCAAGCCAGTGTCACTGATAGATTGTGTGTTGGAGACTGGGTGTTATGTGATCAACAGCATAAATTTGTTCGATTACTTGAACGCAAATCAGTATTTCAACGAAAAGCGCCTGGAAGTAAGGTTGAGTCGCAGCTTATTTCAGCTAATGTCGACAGTTTGTTCATTGTCTGCTCATTAAATAATGACTTTAATCTAAGTCGAATTGAACGATATTTATCGCTGGCCAATGAGTCACAAGTCACGCCTATTGTTATATTAACTAAAGCAGATCAGTGTGACGATGTAGCAGATAAAACTCAGTTAGTTCAATCATTGAATCCTTTAATGATGGTGCATTCAGTCAATGCTCTTGATGAAACCGAAATATTACCGCTACTCGATTATTGCAAACAAGGACAGACTATCGCTTTGTTAGGCTCTTCTGGCGTAGGGAAATCAACCTTAGTCAATGGATTATTGGGAAGTTCAACTCAGCTCACTAGCGCAATACGAGAAGATGACAGTAAAGGTCGTCATACAACCACATCAAGAGCACTTAAATGGATGTCTCGAGGTGAGCAAAGTGGTGGATTAATACTCGATACCCCCGGGATGCGTGAATTACAGCTAGGTGCCTGTGAGCAAGGCGTCAGTGAAACATTCAGTGAAATAACACAACTTGCATCGCAGTGCCGTTTTTCAGATTGCCAACATCAAGCGGAGCCAGGCTGTGCAATTCAAGCCGCGCTTGCTTCAGGTGAGTTAACTGAAAGACGACTTATTAGTTACCAAAAACTAATGCGAGAACAAGCATTAAACGGGGCAACATTAGCGCAAAAACGCGCTAAAGATAAAGCCTTAGGGAAAATGATCAATTCAGTACAGACAGCATCCCGCTCTCGTAAAAAAGGCGATTATTAACTCGCTCAATACTGATTTTTACTTAGGCCGTGTTTAATTAATAATTTACGGACCGATTATTGACTTACCAAAACGAAAAATCAGTATTTTATCGACAAGTATCAATGTTTACTTGATGCCTTTAACGCTGAGTAGTTAGCCGTAATGCTTAAAAAGAAAATATTGTGCAGGACTTTTACCAAATGCAGGTGCAGAACCAATGACTTCAAATCCATGTCGTTGGTAAAACCCTGACGCTTGAAATGCTAAGGTATCTACTTGAGCAGCTAGGCAACCACGTTCAATAGCAGCGTTTTCTGCCAGTATCATTAATTTATGGCCTAATCCCTCGCTGCGCATAGACTCATCTACCCATAACACATTGATTAAAAATTTTTGATATATCGTTCTACCTGCAATACCAGCAATGATCTTGTCATTTCCATCTCGCATTACGATAGTTAATGGCTTTGATAGCTCACTTCCCATATTCATTATGTTAAACGCTCTTACCCCATCAACCAGTTGATCGACAATATCTGGGGCTTCAGAATAAATGATCTCTGTGTTCAATTGACATCCTTACTCTATAAGTGTGAGTGACTTAATACCGATTTTAGCTTTAATTTATTAAAAAGCATCCTGTATAGCAACTAGGGCCTGTTGATCTTTGCTGGTTAAGTTTTGTTTGAAATAAAAGCGTTTTAATTGAGGCGGATGGATTGATGCTTAGTCATCTAAGCAAAATTCATCCAACAAAGAGTAAAACGCTTTTACTCGAACCCTTTGGGCAGCGTTTGTTGGCCATTTTTACTGCGTTATTGACTTTTTATGTAGAATAACCACACCACAAAGTCTCTTCCATGTATAAATGGCCAACAATTCGCTGCAAAAACAACCTTGAAAGATCTACAGGCCCTAATAAAAAGCCATTTGATAATCAAATGGCTTTCTAATCACTTGCAACAATAGGCTATAAATACTGCTGTAAAAAGACTAAATATTTATTTGATGCACTAATACGGTTGTCTTTCTTACTAAAACCATGGCCTTCATCATCGAATACTAAGTAATCAACGTGTGTACCGCCAGCTCGAATAGATTCAACCATTTCATCACTCTCAATCTTCAACACTCTTGGATCATTTGCCCCCTGAACCACTAAAACAGGGCTTTTGACTTGATGACCAAAGAACACGGGTGAAATATTATGTAAGCGTTCTTTATCAGTGGCAGGATCGCCTAATTCATCATAAAGACTTTTTCTAAATGCTTCCCAGTAAGGCGGAATACTCTCTAAAGTTCTTACCCAATTAGTCACGCCGAAAATATTAATACCTACTTTAAACTCGTCGGTAAACGCCATTGCCGCCATAGTAAGGTAGCCACCATAGCTCCCTCCCATAACGCCAATTTTGTCAGCATCGACCCAATTTAAAGTTTGTAAGTATTTTTTGTTGAAAACCACATCTTGTAAATCATCTTCACCGTGTCGTTTATCATCTAAATGAAAAAAGGTTTTACCATAACCACTTGAACCACGGTTATTAATTTTGATAATGGCGTAACCATTATTAACCAAATGCTGAACGGTTGCAGAGTAGCCCTTGCGAGATTGACCGCCGGGCCCACCATGAATATAGATTAACGCAGGTACCTTTTTAAACTCAGCTTGTTTGGGCTTATATAAAATTGCTGGTATCTCAAGTCCATCAAAGCTTTTAAACCTCACCACCTCACCAGTCACTAGGTTTTGCTCCAAAATAGCTGGATTACCAGAATTGGTCAGACGTTTTACAGATGAAGAACCAATGGTATGGCTGTATAAATTGGATGGTGAGGTATCAGAATTGATATAAAACACCATTGATTTAGAATCCTGTGAAAAGTTAACGCCACGTAAATCGCCGCTTGGAAGCTTAGGTAATGACAGCTCTTTTTGCTCAACAAGATCAGTGATGGTTAATTGCGTTTGTGCGTCAGCATTAATCCCAGTAACTTGATATCGACCATCATTTGAGAAATAACTAAAACTAACATCCCAATCTGCTTTGTAATTAACTTTATGGGAACCCGTTGCAATGTCATATGCCCACGCTTGCTTAAACTCACCAAATTCGTTAGTTGAATATAATAGTTGCTCGTTATCTTTAGTAAAGGTGTAGGCGGAATAAGAAACGTTACCTTGGTGCTCGGTAATTAAACGAGGTTTGGCCATCTTCAAGCGTAAATCAACGAGATACAAGTCAGTATTACTGTTTGAATGGTCTTTACTCAATACAATAAATCGGCCATTTGGACTCATGGTTTCAACGGTATAACCTAAGTCGTTTTTGTACACTAAGTTACGGCTGTAGTCGTCAGTGTTGTATTGATAAATATCAAAGTATTTAGCATCACGTTCATTGGTCAACGCAAAGAAAGACTCATCATTTTCATGCCAGGATAACATCACGGCTTTGAGGCCCTCACCTGGAGTGAGATCGATTTGATTCCCTTCGACATCTTGTACAAACAAATGATCTAACTCATCCCCTCCTTTATCAGCACTAAACAAAAAGCGATTGTCATTGGGAAACCAAGATTTTACAAATACTGACTCTTCTGTGGAAAATGTTAATTGAGTGATTTCAGAACCGTCAACAGGCACTTTGTAAGCATTAAATATCCCTGTTTTATCATTACTTACCAGTACTGCAGTGCCATCATGGTTGATAGAAGAGCCGAATACACTGGTGGTTTTATAAAAGTCCTCAGCAGTATAAGTTTTAAAAACACTTTGCGCTGGTGGGGATATTTGTGGGGTGACTTGCACTTGCTTATCAGCAGTCGAGCAGCCAGTGAGCATTAGCGTTATCACTGCACTACTAATCAATGTTTTCAGCATAATATGTCCTTATTTTGCGTGAAAAAGGGTTAACTTACTAACGTAACGACTCTGAACGTTAATATACTGTTAGTTAACCTAGCACTGAGTTACTGCTATAGCGAATATTTTACTTATTTCTGATTATTTAGGACTCGTTGAATTTGTTGTTTCTCTTGTTTTGACAGGGCTTGATAATCTCTTGGGTAAGGCCAGCCGTAGCCCCAACGATAGGTTGTCGGAAAATATGGACTGCCACCAACTCTCACCCCTGCAAGCATAAGGCTAGCTATATGCGGTTGGCCAAGGTTGGCGACGCATTGCTTTAAGCGTTGATCTGATTCAAGGCGTTCCTTGGCCGTACCGCCCTGCCAATAGTCATAATCATGTGCAGTACAACATGCAAGCCATAATTGATTGTCGGCCAAAGTGCCATCGGGGAAAACACTACAACCATCAGAGGTAAATGGCACGATATCATCCGCATGAGCATAATTTACGAGGGATTGAGCGATAAAAATAGAACTTAACAACAGGTAAGCCCAAGCGCGATAATGGTGTTGTCTAAACATATCTAATGGCCTTACAAAATCATTAAAAGCTGTGCGGCTGAACTGTTCGCTAAAGAATTAACATAAGAATCAGCATTTGAATCAAGAACGAGTTGGGCCGTTTGCTCTGGAATATGGAATTCAATTAACGCCGCAATGACAAAAAACACTAAAAACGTCACTGCCAATGCTGCAAAAATAACCACAATAAATCGTAAAACGCTAGACATACATTCTCAGTTAACATCATGTTTAATACTGTACTGTCAAAACTAAACGACAATAAGCATCGATTAAAAGTAAGTGTTTCACTCACACCAATCAATCTCAGCAATCAATCAGGCCAGTTAATCACGCCAATCATAACTGAAGGTAATGCATCATTGTCGGTGAGATGAGACAGCCTAAAAACTCAATATATCACAGTTAATGAATCAGTTGAGCGTTGCAGTTAGTCGGTTATTTAGGCCAAAGACTGTTCGTATGGATTGATATTCACAACTTTTAATAGCACTGACAATGATAGAGATACTTAACATTCAGAATAAGTGAAAAAGTGTAGCTTGATTTTTGATTCAAAAAAAATTGATTTCAGAATGGATACTTCATTAAAAAAACCGTATCAAAACAAGCATCAGTTACCTTACTTGCCCCGAGCACTTACCTATAACTTTAAATAATCAGATAACCCGCTACTTCTATTGTGATTAATTCAATTTTATTGCACTAGCAGAAATATCGCCACTTCCCTTACTTTGGTTATATTTTAGCAATGCCGTCACATGTAATAAGGTATTAAACTGTTCATCTGTTAGCGGTGCAGCAGTATCTATTGAGTATGTTTGAGTTAATAACCGCTCTAATAGTGAATATTTTTCACTGTCAGATTTGTAAAACTGTTTGAGACTCAGAATAATGTCATTATTTAAATGACTATTATCTAAGCCTCTTTCATTTGAGTGATGATGATTTAACAATGAAACTGCTGTACCAGTTTTTGATAATTGCGCATCTTGATATTCAATATAGCGGTACAACAATTGACACACTTTAGCGTAATTTCCTTGCTCATATTCCTGTCGTAAGCTTACTTGTAATTGCTTAATTTCATACTGAGATAAAGATAAATATAACGCCTTAAGATTAGTGCGATTCTGGGCAAGTCGCGTTAGCACGTAAATCAGAATGAATAGGCTGACAATCACTAAACTATATTTACTCAACCACGCTTTAAATGATGAAGCGGTGCCTTCACTGCTCGCGCTTATAGCGCCACCTTTGACGACCCAAGTTACTGAAGGCACAGTGAGTTCTGTTACCTCATTTTGCTGTAAGTTATACCAATACAAAACTTGCTTGGGCGTAGTAAACTCACCTGCTTGTTCAAATATATAACTCGTTGTTTGCGACGTTATGCCAGTTAATTCACCTCGGTTAGATTGATCACTGAGCTTACTGGGTTGCTGGTAAACACTTAACCCACTCAATTGTGTTTGTGCTAATACTGGTAACATCATTGCAGGGACACCTTTTGCAGTGATAGAAACCGTTTGGGTAACTGCATCCCCGACATTAAACGTTCTCGCTACGTCTGTTATATCGAGTACTTCATTGCCGATATCATGCTTTACAGACAGTGTGACAGAAGGTGAAACAATTAAGTTATCTTCAATCTCAGTTGTAAAACCTACACCTGTATCCAGTTCTGTAACCACTTGTGGCATTCTAGCTTCAATTTGAAAGTCGTCAGTTTTAAGTACGCCTTCAACAATGCCATATTCTGTATTAACCGATGCAAATACATCAAAAGCTGGCAGCTCATAAACGCCCTCTTGCATGGGATATAAGGTTATTTCTCGAATAATGTATGTCCATGTTTGTCCATTAATCTTTTTTGTTCCAGTAATCGATGAACTCGAAGTAGGTAAAAAGACAATATCTTTATAAGCAGGAGGCGTTACCTGAACACCTTTTGAAAACCAGCGATCGCTTGACACTTCAACTTGAACAATAATAGGTTGTTTAACGACAAAAGGAGCTTTACTTTGAACACGAATCTCGATGCTTAATTGGTTCTTATCTATCAAGGACTCAAGTGTGATACTTGAGTCTGCAGATTCAACAGCTTGGCTAAGTTTAGCCACGCTCAAGCTAAAAAGGACTAAAACTAGCAAAACTAAGAGTTTAAACAGCAATATCTGCCTTGTAAAAACATCGCAGAGAAAAGACATCATTGACTCTCCTCATTGGTGGTTAACGGTCGCGAGTTTAGCGATGTTGGGGCTGTTTGCATTTGAAATTTATTCGCTAGGAACCGCGCAGGATCTTTTTGAACTTGTCTTAACCACATTTCATTTAACTTAGGGTCAAGCAACAACTGACTTGCGTCATAATGCTCAGCTACCTTTAGCACCATTTCTTTTTTCTTTGCACCATCACCAGTTTGCGGATCGTCACCTAGCTCTTGTGGCGAGTCTCCTGCTTCACCCTGCTGGCTTTCAGCTATGCGATTCACTTCATCAATAATACCTTGAACAAGGGCTAAATTATGCATCGCTTGCTTATTATTTGGCGCAGTTTGTAATACTTGTTGATAGATATTTTTAGCTGCTACATATCGCCTTGCGTGCGCTAAAGCATTGGCGCGAGCAATTTGATCTATTTCATCTTCAAACTGGTCATATAAAATAGCAGATTGATCAAATTCTTCTGCGCCATACAAACTGAATGCTTGCCAGCGAACAAGACTAAAATGATTACTCGCTTGCTGGTAATACCCCATATTAAACAGCAACATTCCTTGTTGATCTCGAGTCAGCCATAAATCAGCAAAAGATTGAGGTTTTAATATAGCGAATAACGCGCCAATGATGATAACAAAAATCATTATTCGAGTGCGCCACTTTGTATACCATGCAGATATTTTCGACAACGAACTCACAATCACCATGGTGAGTTCATTTACAATAAATTTGATCGACGAATTTACCATTGCAGTGTCCACCCTCGTCTAAACCAGAGTAAATATATTGCTGCAATGATATACACCAACCAATAACCAGCATCTAACCAAGGCCGGCTTTCATCTTCACTAATAACGAGATTGTTATTTATATACCCATTTACCTTTTCGATATCTTGTTTATCATCAGTCAATATAACTATCCGTCCACCAGCCTTATCTGTAAGGGTTTCTAATCGTTCTTGCTGCATTGGAATAATGGTTGAGCCAGATTCGAGCGAGCTTGCATTATCACGCCCAATCGCCCAAACCACTAACTGATGTTGTGCCTTTGAAAAATAGGTGCCAAAAGCGCTAAATGCATTATCACTGGTGCCATCGGTAATGAATAAAATGGTTCCAGGGGTTTGAGTTGCTTCAAGTAATCCGTTGGCAATCGGTAAAACAGTCTGTGGTTGCTTCCCTGAATTAGGCATTATCTTAAAACTCAGTGAATCTAAAAACTGCTTTATCATCTTGCTGTCATTAGTTATCGGCATCACTGTATGTGCCGAGCCTGTGTAAGCAATCAGTGCTGTGTTGGCATCACCGCGAACAGCCAATAACTCAATTACTTTCTGTTTCGCACGTGTTAAGCGTGTAGGTAATACATCCGTTTGCTCCATCGTTTCAGATAAATCTAACGCAATAATCAGCGCTGACTTATCTTCTGTAAATGGGCTTGGTTGCTGTTTCCATGTTGGACCTACTAAAACCAATACACTGATAATGCCTAAAACTATGGTCAAATTTAAAGGTGAAATAACCCGTTGATTATCTCCTTTGACTGTCAATGTCTGTAAAATTTTAGCTGACATATGCTCATGCCAATTCACTAAATTATCCTGACGGTACTTTAAACGATAAACAATATATGCCAGTGGTAATAAGGCTAATAGCCACCAAGGTCGGAGTAAATGAAAGTGCTGTAATTGAATTAACCATTGCTCCATTAGTTAGCCCCTTTTTTCACATTAGGGAAACGCAAGGTGACGATTAACAACGACACTAGATACAAACCTAAAAACAGTGCGATCGGAATATAATGAATACTGGTTTTTGGCCTAAAGGTTTGCGACTCGAATAACTCTGGCTCTAAGTCATTAATCGCTTCATAAACATTTTCAAGCGCTTGTGTATCAATAGCTTGATAACTTTGCCCGCCTGTTATTGAGGCAATGTTTTCTAGTACAGCTATATCAACTTTTTCTTCACCAACAGCGATAGGATCGCCAATGGCAATGGTGTAAATTTTGATGTTAGAGGCCGCAGCAACCTTTGCAGCTTCAACAGGGGGGACTTTCGAAGCGGTATCATTTCCGTCGGTAAGCACAATAAGCACTCTATTTTGTGTCTCATGGCTGTTAAACACGCTAATGGATAACCCAATGGCATCTCCAAAAGCGGTACTTTGTCCAGCCATCCCAACTTGCGTGTCATTCAACAGTGTTAACCATGTATCTAAATCATTGGTAAATGGCGCTTGAAGGTATGGCGCATCGCTAAAAAGAATCAACCCTAGCCTGTCACTGTCGTTCTGACTGACAAACTTACGTAAAACCTGTTTTACTGCCGTTAATCTATCAACCTCGTTAGACTGATTTTCTGGCAATACAAAATCTTCTACCGCCATAGATCCTGATAGATCCACTGCAATCATTAAGTCTCTAGCCGACTTTTGCTGGGTGACGGGTGTACCGATAACTTCAGGTTTGGCCATAGCGACAACAATGCATAGCCAAGCAAGTATTAACAGCAATTTTTGAATATGCTTTCTTGACAGTATTACCGCCCCTTTTTGCGGTTTCTCACCTGTAATATCAACTAGCTGTTCAAAGTACGGCACTTGAATAGAGCTGCGTTTTTCTTTATAAGCAGGCGCAATAAAATACATAATGACTGGGGCAAGCAGCAAAACAAAACATAGTGGGTAAGCAAACTCAATCATACTCACCTCGATGTTGTTCTATCCAAATTCGTATCTGGTTAATTAACTTCGTCATCTGTGCAGTATTCACTTCTAAAGCAGAATCATAAGCTAACTCATGTAATGTAAAGCCGATATCTTCAAACTTGGCTTGAGGACACTGTTTACTCAACCACTGTGTCCATTCATCAGCTGATAATGTTGCAATTTCGGTGCGCTTATAACCACCTAAAGCGGTTTTACGAACAAGATTCGGTAATTGACGATAGATAGGTTGAGCAGATAATTGTTCAAAGGGAGGTAATAAGTTTAACCATGCTATCGCATCACGACGATACTGATTATGCTGGTATAAACGCCAAGCAAAATACAGTCTACGACAAACAAGCGTAAGGCCGATTAGTGCAACAACCTGCCAGCCAAAAGTTTGTGGCCACCAGCTAATGGCATTGGGCGCATCTGTTTCAATTAAGTCTTTTACAATACTACTGCCCCACGTATCACCAAATTGAGTCATTCACCACCTCGGCGAAACGCATTGATCAACTGCGTGCTAACAGGGTCAATGGTATTAATGGTCAATAAGGGTACGCGATATTTACGAGCGGTTTGCGCATATAAAGTCAATTTTGACTCTATTTGTTGTTGATATTGCAGTTGATTTTTGCCTAAAGCATCAAATTGGATTTGAAGTTTTCCATCACTGACGACCATTTGCGCCATACTCGGTAATTTTTGCTCTAACGCATCAATAATGTTGCAGGCGATCACTTCATTATGGCGTCTAATATTCTTCATTAAATGCGTTGTTTTATCGTTCCAACCATTACCATCACCAATATAAATAATTAACGAGTCGTGACCACAAACTTGTGCAGTTTTATGCCAGCTTTGATTCAAGCTGTCACTCGCACGAGTGCTATTGTTGCTCGCACCTAATTGATGATTTTGTTTTACTATCGATTTAAAAATTTGCGCAAGATGCTGACCGCCTCTTTTGGCAGGAATAACCGACGCAGAATCATCATTAAATACCAACGCGCCAATGCGATCGCCTGCACCAACAATGCGCCAACCAATCAGTGCTGCTAACTCGGCACAAATTACTGATTTCATTTTGCCTTTACTTCCAAAAAACATCGCAGCACGTTGATCGACAATCAAATATACGTTGCGTTCTCGCTCTTCGGTATAGACTTTTATATGGGGTTTACCTGTGCGTTTAGTGATTTTCCAATCCATGCAGCGGATATCATCACCTGGACGATAATGCCGAAGTTCTTCAAAATTTAATCCACGACCACGTAACTTAGATGAATAGCGCCCATTTAAGACACTGTTTACTGCTTGGCGTGGAGAAAAATTAACCCCTACAGCTTGGTATTGCAGCTTTCTAAGTTGCTCAATAGAAACATAAATATCACTGTCAGATTTATCCATCATAAAGCTCGACTAGGCCGCTATCACTTGACGTAATATTTCATCGATAACCTGATCAGGCGTTACCCCATCAGCAATTGCATCGTAGCTAAGTACCAAACGATGACGCAATACACTATGCACTATGGAGCGAACATCGTCAGGATCCACAAAGGTTTTACCAGCAAGCCATGCCGAGGCACGAGCACATTTATCTAACGCAATACTGGCTCTAGGACTTGAACCGACGGATAACCATTGAGCCAAGGGAGAATCTGGATAACGAGAAGGTTGACGAGTGGCCATCACAATAGCAACTATATAAGCGGTTATTGCATCACTCATATGAATTTGATGAATAAGATCTCGTGCAGAAAAGATATGAGTAGGATCTATCGGTGCCGGTTTGTCCACTGATAAGGCTTCTTCAGCACGCACTAACTCAATAATTTTTACTTCAGTCTCATCATCAGGATAATCCAACAAGACTTTCATCATAAAGCGATCCATTTGCGCTTCAGGCAAAGGATAAGTTCCTTCTTGCTCAATTGGGTTTTGAGTCGCAAGCACCATAAACAGTTTAGGTAGCACATGGGTTTTACCTGCCACAGTGATTTGCCTTTCTTCCATTGCTTCAAGCAGTGCCGCTTGCACTTTAGCTGGGGAACGATTGATTTCGTCAGCCAATAGTAAGTTGTTAAATACTGGTCCAGGTTGAAAAGTCAGCGTGGATTTTCCTTCAACCTCTTGATAAATCTCAGTCCCTGTCACATCAGATGGCAATAAGTCGGGTGTAAATTGCACACGCCCTAAGCTCACTTCTAACGCATTTGAAAGCGCTTTGATTGAACGAGTTTTAGCCGTGCCAGGTAAGCCTTCTAGCAACACATTACCATTCGTTAATAAGGATAATATGAGCGCATCAACAACATGTTCTTGTCCAATGACTGATGCTTGAATACTTTGCTTTAAGCGTTGAATTTCATCAAAACAAACAGTCATAAATCACCTTTGTAAATTGTCGTTGAGTTAGCGAGTAATGTCGTTGAAATTTGAATGTACAACTGGATAGTGAGCCACAGTTTTAAGCCCATGGACTGTAGTGAACACAATGAAGAAACGATAAAGAAGACCATTCAAAATCCTTATGAAAGTTCTTGTATCTAGAAAGGAAAAATAAAACTCGTGCAACTTATTATCGAGTGCAACCTAATGAAATTGAAAAGCTAGCCATTCGGCGTTAGCAAGACACAGCGTGATACTTGCGCCTTAGTCTAGTCCATATTTAACACATTATCATAAGTCACTTATATAAAACCTATTATACTTGTGGCGAGACTGTCAATCAGTCAAACAAAGGATAGCTTTTCAAATTGAAGACTTTACTTATTAAATCTTGATGAGTCCTATGTCATTTTCCCGCTCAACTATCGGTTGCGGTTAATCCATTTAATAGTGATCACACTAAATAAAGTAATACCTACTGCATCAGCCGTTAAATCGCCAATATCAAAGGTACGTGTCGCGATAAAACCCTGACTGACTTCTTCAATAAACACTAAGGTGCTGATTGCGACAATGGCGTAATAAATTTTACGATCAAATAAGTTAAAATATGCCGCTCGAGATGCAATCAAGGCCAGTGATGTCAGTGTGCCAAACAGCATCATGTGGCCAACTTTATCGCCGTAAGGTACTACTCTCACTAAATCAAAAAATATGTTATTGCCACCAGTATTGGCTTGATAAATTATCCAGCCAATAAAAATAGCAAAACTGACCAATGCCAAACTCAATAAAGGTACTTGGGTTCGCACACAGCTTTTTACTCCATGCTGTTCTGATGAAACTGGCGCTGTTGCTCCCGACTGAGACTCAATATCTTGGGTACGTTGTTGAGGCGTTTGTTGGAGATTTGATTGGAGATTTTGTTGGGGTATGTCCATATCAGCTATTACATAAGTTTTGCAATGCGCTTTGGTATCAGTATTGATGAGGTTGCAAGTCGCCTTATTACTCTGTTGCTTTGTATCCTTAACAGCCTTGTTCATTCAGATAATCCATTAATATCATGTATATTTCTTGATATTACAGTAACTAAAAACACGCAATCAATGAAAGATGAACAAAAATAAATCCAGCCTAAGGCTGGATTTATATAGGGCTAATCACTATTGACCATATCGCTGTTGGTACATAGTAGAGGTGACTTGTTTAACAGCTTGAATCATTTCAGGATAAGGTACGTCAGTGACCGTTACAAAACCTATGTTGGCATTTTCGCCATCAAACGCCCTGCCAGTAATGGGTTCATCAATGTATTGAAACCAATGTGCGCCAACCATATACGGTTTTTCTAGCACACTTTTCATATAAGCTTTATACATACGCGCTCGATCGACTTGATTCGCAGCATGGACAATACCTGGGCTATACATACCTGAGTCGGTTGCAGTCCCAATATGGAATTCTCCTACTACAACAGGTAAATCCACTTTTTCTAAAAACTGCCAATAATCAGTTTGTAACCCTTCTTCATAAATATTGAAGCTGAGTACATCTGAGTATTTAAGCGATGCTTTAATGATTTCATCAGGCATCCCCCAGTTTGCCATTCTTGCCCCCATATATAAATGATTCGGCAATACCTTCTCTAGCGTGTTGTGAACAACGTTAAAATATTGCTCGCCAAGTTTTTCTAACAGCAGCGATAAATCGGCAATTAACTCAGGAGTATGGTCTGCAAACTCAAGTCCAAGGTTTAGATCGCTCCACTGAGTATATTGCGCCCCCCACGCTGCATTAATGTTATCGATAGCGCCATATTGCTCTTGCAGCACCTTAACAAAGGCTTTTTTAGCTGGGCTTTGGCTAGCGGGTTTTGAAAGTGCATCGAGAATCACACCATAACGCGCTTCAACTGAGCCTTCTCTCTCACCCCAACTTTTCTCATTATCAATAAAAATACCGGCACACCAAGGTGAAGATTGAATATCCTTTGCAATGGCGTCAATGGTAATTTTTGCTCGCTCGGCGAACACGGGATCGAACGGATCTGGCATTAAGCCCCAATGATTAGTTTTACCTGACAGGGTTTTAAAATCACCAATTATCCAGCCATTGGCAAAGTAAGGAACCTGATTGGATTGATAAAAACCAGGGTCAACCCAGTTGCCAAATGAAGTAAAGCCCCAATCATGCATGCGTTTTGCTGTGACATCCTGCCAAGCTTGTAAGTATTTAGCTTGCGAAGAATGTTGTGTTTTTTGTTCCAGATGCTGATTTTCTTCTAGATAGTTTGATGGCTTAAATACCGCAGGATAGGAAGCAACATCCAATTCATTATATCTACGCTCTAAATTAGCGCGGTAAAAGCTGTATGTTTCGCCATAAGGTATTGGCCCTTTATGAGTTGTTCTGCGATAACTGTAATGTTTAGCTAGTGGCGCATCATAGTCGGGTAACCAAGTGAACATGTCATGTCTTAATGATGAAATAACGTAGCGTTTTTCTTTCACCTCTTTAGCAACATCCACAATCCCCATCGAATCTTCAGGTGTAATTTCATCACTGGTTCTTACCCTTATCTGAGGTTCATCATAATCAATCCCTGTTAACGTACTCATGTTGGCCATTCGTACATTAGCTGGCCCATGAGAGAAAAACAGATTGCCCTCTGGATCGACCATCCACCACTTACCATCGACTTTTTCAGTTCGAAAATACCCTGTCGCGTTTAATTTAGGCCCTTGGGTATACCCACCATATTGTGAACGGTTAGGCATGCCACTAGACGCTTGTAACTGACTGAGCTCGTTATCTGCCAGCGCTTTTAATTGCGTTTCTGAATTGATATGTAGCGCCGTGGGTTGTTTATTATTTTGACCGAAACGATCAATTAAGCCAACGAGGTAGTCAAAGGGGTTATCTGTCTTTACAGGCGGGTTTTGACGGATACGAATGTCATCAATTATCACCGACTTAGCGCGTAAATTGCCAATAGTAAAAAATGATAATGACGACAGTTCAGTAAATGAGGCGCCTTTTTCACGCCAAGAACGCCACACCATCATATCGTCATTGGTATTCCAAGGTCTTACGTCACCCCATACACCGGTATCGGTTTGCGCCTCAATTCCACTCAGTGGAAAATATATCGTGCCATTATATCCAGCAACTAAACTGATTGAGCGACTTTGATACTGTCCAAGAGGGTTTGTAATGTCCAAATAAAGCTGAATAGATTCATCACTGGTATTCGTGATATTCAATGCTAAGTTTGCACGAGGAAACTCATCAACATTCCAAGGTGAATCAGGTTTGATGGTTAATTTGGGAATATTGGCTGTTTGCGGAAAATCCACTTTTAAACTTTGGCTATTATTACTGGAATTGTGAACAACTGCGGTTTGCGTATCAGTAAGTTTGAGCCAACTGAGCTGCTCATCATTATTAAAATCAACCAAGTGTTTAAGGACGACTTCGTCAGCAAACACATCATCAGCTTGATGGTTTTGCGTATTAATTATTTGCCCCTTACTTGCTTTATCGACACTTGCCTCCTGCGAATGGCAAGCTGTTAACGCAACCAAAACGCCTAGCAATAGCGCACTCAATTTTGTTTTAGATTGACTAAAAGTAATAGGTAAAGTGCTTGAATTTTCCGCACAGTGATCTGCTGAACGAATAACAGATGCTTGAAATGCTTGCGTATTAGTAAGATAAAACTTCCTTTTCATTTTTATCATCCTTTTAATGAACCAAGGTAATATCAACCACAAGTGCTATTGCGGTTGTTTGACCAAATCGAGCGAATAAAGATGTTGATGTGCAGTAACAAACACCGTGGAGTAGTCATCGTTAAAGGCAAGGTTGGCAGCAATACTGGGCAAATGTACTTTGGCTAGTAACTTTCCCGAATGATCAAATAGCCATAGTCCATCTGGGCCTGTGGCGAGAACATCTCCAGAAGGCAGGACTTTTAATCCATCGGGTAAACCGCGTCCTTCGTCTTTCACTGGCGGTAATTGATGAAATACCTGACGCTGTATCACTTGCCAATCAGTATTCAAGGTATATTGATACCAGGCAGGCTTTTGTGGATTTGAAGCTGCAACGTACAAGGTATAGGTATTGTCGCTCGACGGCACGGATGCAGCCAACGCAATCCCATTGGGATAGCGTAAACTGTCATCAATTAGGCTTAATTCATGTTGCTTAGATAGCCGATACACCCCTTGAAATGACAATTCCTTTTCAGGATCGTTAAGCTGCTGCGCTAGTCCATAAGGCGGATCAGTAAACAGTAAACTACCATCTTGGCTTAACACACCATCATTAGGACTATTTAAGCGCTTACCGTTGAACTGACTAACCACTCTTTGATAGTTAGCCTTAGGTTTATCAAGTGGGGCCTGCATCACTGCAACCTGACGAGAGCGAGACTGTAGCAATATTAATTGCTCAGCCTCACTTTCAGATGTGTTAATCACCAGCCCATTAGAAAAGCCGCTTACAGGTAAATACTCATTAAGCCCTTGATCGGGATGAAATTGAAACACTTTGCCTGCAGGGATATCTGAAAACAGCAAATACTGGCCAGCAGAAGACCAAACAGGCCCTTCTGCCCACTGAAACCCAGAGGCTAACGTATGAAGCGGCGCAGATGTGTTAAACACTTCATACGCCCTATCATCGAAGATCTCATATCGAGTATTACTTAAGCTTGGTTTTTCTTGCTCTGGTAAATTCAGCACCGGCGCAGCTTGGCTATGATGACTCACAGATAAAGTGTAATACATCACTAACAGCGCCAATAACTGTGACCCGAAACGGCGAGTTATGTTACTGCACGAATTGCTATAAATACTATAATCACTACTGTAATCACTACTGTTATAAACACTGTTATAGCCAGCGGCAGAAATAGTGTTGCAATTTGGCCGAGACATCATTTTATTTAACGTGAACATCACCAAAACGCCTCGTATAAATTTGCTGATTGACCGCTTTTGCTGCATCAACTAATGGCTGATAAGGAATATCTGTCACACTCACGAACCCAACGTTATAGTTTTCACCATCGTAGGCACGACCTGTCAGAGGTGAATCAATATATTGGAACCAATGCGAGCCAACTAAATACGGATTATCTAATACGCTGTTAACGTATTCTTGGTATTTAGCGCCTCGGTCGGCTTGTGAAGAAGCATGAATAAGTCCAGGGTTTAGTAAACCAGAATCCATTGAACCATTATGGAACTCACCTATGATACTTGGCATATCAATGCCTTCAAGAAATGACCAGAAGGAGTCATTCACCGATTCTTTGTAATAGTTATAACTCATTACATCGACATGTTTAGCCGCGGCCGATCGCACTTCGGGTGTCATCCCCCAACTGGCAAAGCGAGCACCTAAGTACAAATGATTTGGTAAGTATTGCGCAACTGCATCGCTCACCACCGCAAAATACTCGCTGGTATAATGCTCAAGTAATAACGATAAATCCGTTACCACTTCATCCTTAAAATCAGCAATCTCTATACCGGTTTCAACTCGCTTCCATGTAGCAAAATTTGTTCCCCATTGGCGGTTTAATTCGCCGATGTCGGTATATTTTGTCTTTAATACCTTAACGAACTCAGCTTTAGTTGGGCTATCGCTTGCGTCTATACCTAGCGTGTTGATGACAAGACCATATTGAGACTCTATGCTGCCCATTTGTCCCCAGCTTTTCTCGTTATCGATAAATATACCAACACACCAAGGATTATTTTGAACTTCAGCGGCAATTTGTTTAGCAGTGAAATGAGCCCGTTTTACAAATTCGGGATCAAAAGGGTCAGGCAGTGGGCTCCAATAATCATTACCACTACTGACCGTTTTAAAGTCACCGATAATCCAACCATTAGCAAAGTATGGAATTCGATTAAGTTGGTAAAAGCTGGGATCAACCCAATTACCAAATGACGTAAAGCCCCAGCTAAGCATGCGATCGACTGTGGTATCTCGCCATTTAGGCATAAACACATCAGCGTCGTTAGATTGATATTTACGCGCAAGATTTGCTTGATAAAAACTAAAGGTTTCGCCCTTTTCTACTGCACCAGTATGCACTTCACGACGATAACCAAAATGTTCAGATAACGGCTCGCCATATTTAGGCAGCCAACTGAACATCTTAGCTCTTAACTCAGAACTGACATACCTTGTATCCCAAGCAGATTCAGGCGCCCTATTTAATCCAATAGAATCCTCAGGCGTGAAATCGCCTTCAGCTCTTGGGGTAATATGCGTGGTATTAAAATCATACCCTGTGATGGTAGAAGTATTTGCCATGCGTATATTAGCAATACCGTTTGAGAAAAATAAATAACCTTCAGGATCAACAAGGCTCCACTTTCCTTGATACTTCTCAACTCTAAAATATCCTGTTGCATCAAGCTTAGGTCCAGCCTTCCAGCCATTAAAAGTTGAGCGTCCCTCTGGTACGGTCTTACGTAAACTCGCTTGCTCTTTTGCTGAAATGGCGATTAATTCATCTGTAGATTTCACTTTATTGATAAAATCAATCTTGGTGCTTTGGCCAAATTCATCCACTAAATTCTCTAAATATTGATCATTAAGTTTTGTCGCTTTAATCAATTGTAAATTGCTTAATAAGATTTGCTTGTCTTCTGGTACACCATGGACACTAAACTCAATTTCAGCGACATTTTTAAGGTCAATATTTTTCACACCATAACGCCAAATTATAGGCGTATAATCGGTTAACCAAGGATTAGGATTACTTCTAATGCCTGTTTCAATTGACAAGTCTTCACCAGATAACGACATAAAGTAGTTATCTTGGCTTTTAGCTGGTAACACAATATTTCGATTATGACTTAAGCCAGCACTGTCTTTTATTTTGACATGAATAAAGACTGACGTTGACTTCGGGTTAGCCAATGAAACAGCAAACCCTATTGGCTCATTCGATTGCCAATTAAAACTTTTATCAGGTTTAACACTAAAGCTAGCGCTATGGTGCTGCTTTGAATCAAGATGAACAACTAATTGCTCTTTACCATCAATTTTTTTAATCTCACCACGAGAATGTTCAAAATCAAACTGATTTAGTATTCCCGGTTTACTTAAATCTTCGTAACCTGTTAACGGCGACAATAAAACTGATGCTTGCGTTTTTTGCTGTTCGATACTGTTTACAGCCTCAGTTTCACCCCTTGCTTCCATGTCTTTTTCGGTGATTTGATTATTGCCGTTATCATTAACACCATCACTGCAAGCAAGTAATAAACTGGATATCAGTAAAGATGAATAAAAACGTTTGTGCCTTGAGCTAGGTTTAATTGTCATTAGCTTGCCTTCCTTGTTAATTCTTTTGCATTAATTTTTGCGACTATTTCACTGACATTTTTGGTCAATTGTTCGGCTTGTTGCGGACTGTAAACGGGCTGCGCCAAACTCCCGCCGATACCAACACCTGACGCTCCACTATCAAACCAAGCGTCGATATTGGAGGCATCGATACCACCAACGGGAAAAAAGTAGGTATCAAGAAAAGGACCATGAGCTAATGCTTGTAAATAGTTTGCTCCCATAGGTCCTGCGGGAAATAACTTAATAATGTCAGCGTTAAATTGAGAGGCATCAACGATATCTGTCGGGGTCATAGCGCCCATGACCACAGGCACATCTAACGCGTGGGCATGTCGCACAATCGCCTCGTTAGTATTAGGCGTTACCAAAAACTGAGCACCTGCTTTAATTGCCCGTTTTGCAATTCGATGATCGGTCACCGTTCCTGCGCCAATTAACATGTGTGGGAATTGCTGCCTGAGCTGAATTATTGCCATTTCATAACCTGGAGTATTGCTGGTGACTTCTACCGCCAGTACGCCAGCATCAGACATACATTGAACAATGCCTTCAATGTCACTGGGGTCTTTTACTCTAATAATGACAATTAATTTTTGACTGATTAATTGCTCAACCACCTCGTGTCTCATGTCGTCTCCCTTTGTCTATTTTTCCTAAATGACTGAACTGATAACCTTGTTCATCGAATAATGTGGCCAGATAGATTACCGTCCGCAATGTATTGAATCTCAGCTTCATTTGACCAATTTTGATCGCCAATGCCCGTATGAGCTAGAGCAAATGCAGCATTGGCAAATTGCGCAATTTGCTGCCCATGCCAACCACGTTCTAACCCGTGCAATACCCCAGCAGCAAAGGCATCACCTGTGCCTAAACGGTCTTTAATTTCTACGGTAATCGGTGCTGAAAAACTGCATGTTGTCGAAGTAATATAAAAACCAGTTAAGGTATTTTGATTAGCGCTATGATGCACTCGCTCAGTCATTGCAAAATCAACATCAAATTTAGCCCGTAAAAATTCAGCCAAATCATTAGCTTGATACCAGCTGCGCTGGCTAGTTTTGCCCAATCGTTCAAGAGAATGCTGAGAAATAACCTGGGCGAGTTCTTTTTCAGAGATATCTGGCGTCTGATAATCAAACACGTCACTTATAACGCCAGCATTTCCAAAGGCTAGATTGGAATAGGTTAGGATTTCGCTGAAATAATCACGTGCCTTTTGGCTGTCATCCCAAAGCGAACGTCGATAGTTAAGATCAAAACTGACTTTTACCCCAAGAGACTTGGCAATTTTGACCGCTTTAATCGTTTCTGCTGCGCATTGGGCCGATAATGCTGGTGAAATACCACTAACATGCAACCAACGCTTACCAGACAAAATACTTGGCCAATCAAACTCGTCATTAGAGATTTGCGAAAAAGCGGAATAAGCGCGGTCATAAACCACTTTAGATGGCCTAATAGACATGCCCATTTCAATAAAATAACTGCCAATACGTTGTCCACCTCGACAGATATAATCAGTTTGAATCCCGTATTTTTTAAGGCTTGCAATGCCATGATCGCCAAGTGCATTACTTGGCAGCTTAGTAACAAAATGGCATTCATGGCCCATTAATGCCAAGGAACTGGCCACATTCGATTCAGCACCGGCAAAATCTACAGATAGCTGTTCTGCACACACCAGTTGCTGTTGTGCAATTGAAGGCGTTAAACGCAGCATCATTTCACCAAAAAAGAGCAAACTCATTTTGATTTGCCCTCAATGATTGACGCTTCAACTAGTTCAGCCGTTGAATCAAGCTCCATGTCAGATGGCACAGTTATCTGCTCGACTTTACCGACCAAGAACAAGTACGAGCACAAACCACACATACCCAAGGCTGCGATTAACATTAATGCAGGTTTAAAGTCGCCATCTTGTGCTAGGTATCCAATGGCAATGGGGACGATCACGGCAGATAATCCACCAATGAAATTAAAACACCCTCCCACTAAACCAACCATATGTTTAGGCGCGAGTAATGAAACAAACACCCAATTGATAGACGCTAACCCATTTCCAAAAAATGTCACTGACAGGAAGAATGTCATCCAAGCCGTACTATCGACATAATTTGCGAAAATTACACAACTAGAAAGCAGCAACCCTATAATAATCGGTGCTTTTCGAGCAACTTCATTTGAAATGCCTTTTCGCACCAACCAATCAGAAACAAAGCCAGACACCAAAACACCGGCAAAAGCACACAAAAATGGAATAGCGGCAAGAAATCCGGTATTGATATCGCTTAATCCACGATATTCAGCCAGATAGGTAGGAAACCAAGTTAAAAAGAAAATCAAAGTCCCGCCTAAACAAAACTGACCTATGTAAATGCCCCATAACTTGCGACTGGTAAAAGCGACTTTTAGATTTGACCAGTTGATTACAGCTTGTTGAACAGGCTTTTGAGATTGCTTTGATAATGGCTTATCTGACAGCGTCTTTTCTGTCTCAGCAGAGACAGCCTCATCAGGATCTTTATAAAGCCAATACCATATTCCAGCCCAAATAATGCCGATGGCACCTGAAACATAAAACAAACCACGCCAACCAAAATACTCCTGAATAACCGCCAGCACAGGCATTAAAAATGCCAAACCGATGAATTGACCTGAGGTATACACAGCAATCGCGCTCGCTCTTTCTTGTTCTTTAAACCATTGCGTCACGATTTTATTATTAGCAGGATATGAAGGCGCTTCGAAAAAACCAATCGCCATTCGACAACCGATTAACGCTGCTAATGAACTGACCATCCCCTGCACTATGGTGGCTAACGACCATGCCACTAATATAAAGGGATATAAAACACGGATCTTGATTGCATCGACCACCATGCCGCCGGGAATTTGCATAATGGAATACGTCCATGCAAAAGCAGAAAATATCATCCCCATTTCTAATTTACTGATGTCGAGATCAGCAGAAATTGCCTGCGCTGCAACCGAAATGTTGGTGCGATCCATGTAATTAATAACCACACTACAAAATATCAGCGCCAGTACAGCAAACTTTTGTTTAGGCTGATGAGGTGTAACTTGTTCTTGTTTCATTTTCTATCCATGAAAGCGTTAGCATTGTTAATAACAGCTTTATACAAGCCTCTAAAATGAGTCATACACGATGCTGTTGGCTAGATTGACTTAATTCGTTATGTTGCCTGTTACCAGTTGGTGTAGGAGCCATCCGGTTTGTGTAATCTTGGCGGCTCCCAAAACTTGAAAGCCTGCTTAGGTAATGAGGCCTCATCAACATCAATGCCTAAACCAGGCAAGTCAGAAACGGGATATGCATTGTGAGAGACACGAGGCCGATGAGTAAAAATGGCGTCATATTCAGATAAATCACCATCATAAGGCGGTAACTCCAGCCAGCTTAAATTACTTATTGCAGCGCAATAATGAATCGAAGCTGCGGTACAAATCGGACTCAATGGATTGTGTGGCATCATGTCGATATATTTGGTTTCACACATCGCGGCCACTTTCATAGCCTCGGTAAAGCCACCAGCATTACAGATATCAATTCGGGCAAAATTGGTAAGCGCAGTATCGACATAAGGAGCAAAATCCCATTTACTGGAAAACTCCTCTCCAATAGCAAATGGAACGTCCGTCATTGAGCGTAGATTTTGATAACTCGTTAAGGACTGATCGCGAATAGGCTCCTCAATAAAATCTAAGGTACCTACAGGCATTTTTTGGCAAAAAGATACGGTCTCAGCAACTGTTAACCTATGGTGATAATCAATACCTAAAACAATCTCTCGGCCAATACTCTCTCGAGTTTTAGTTAGCCACTCAGCGGCGATTGAAATTGATTTTCGTGCATCAAACAAGCTTGATTGTTCTGCACAGCCATGTTCGCCTGTGGTGGCTCTAATAGCTTGCCAACCCTGTTGTTTTAGTCTTTTTACTTCATCAACAAAGTCGTCATTAAAGGCTAACGTAGAAGTGACAAATAGCGGGATCTGTTTTCGCTGTTTACCCCCTAATAGTTGATAAACAGGCACATTAAAATGCTTTCCTGCAATGTCATGTAACGCGATATCGATAGCTGAAATCGCAGCGGCAAGCACTCGACCGCCTTCAAAATACTGACTTCGGTAAAGCTCTTGCCAAATATGAGAAATATTTAACGCAGATTGACCAATTAAAAACTGTTTGAAGTGTTCAATTGCACCAGTAACCGCAAGCTCACGACCAGAAAGACCAGATTCTCCCCAACCATAAACGCCGGAATCGGTTTCAACTTTAACCAGGCAAACATTTCTAAAACCCAACCAGAAGTTATAGGTATAAATATCCGTTATGATCATCTGTCATTCCCTATACATAATTAAACCTAAGCCGTTTCACTTTTCAGCTTTCAAGTGCAACATTGCTCTGCCAGTAATCACCGCCACTTTTAACGTGTTTTGTTAACGTTCTAACCGCAGACTCTTCATCTTTTGCGTTTATCAAATACAGTAAATGGCTGTGCTCACGTAAAATAGCCTCGTATCGACTTGGTTTTACTGCCAAATTCCCCAATAAAGCCTGTAACATTAACTTCTTGTTTTTCCACAACACTAAAGCACTTTGGTTATAATGATGGCGATACATTTCCCAATGAAACTCTGTATCAAGTTGCCTAAGTTGACTCGCTTCATCCTTAGGTAATAACGTCATTTTGTGATGTATTCTTGCTAACTTGTCTAAACTTTCTTGGCTTGCGTTACTGACATACCAAGACAAAAAATATGGCTCTAACAATTGCAAAATTTCAAAAACATCCCTCATGCTTGAATAAGCAAAATTAGCGACCCTAGCACCGCTATTTTTTTTAAAGGTTACAAACCCTTCGCCCTCTAACAGCTTTAGCGCCTCACGGACGGGATTAACGCTAGAGTCATAGCGTTTAGCTAACAAGGTCGTAATCAATCTATCGCCACTGACTAATTCGCCCTGCGCAATATCAGCTAAAATCCTGCTATAAATATCAGTTTCTAATTGCATAACGTCCTATTTGGCAGACAGATATTGTTTAGTGCCACAGCTTGATTGCACATAATCCTGAGTTAGTAACAGCATTTTTTGCGTCAAAAACCAGCAAGCAAGTTCAAAAAAGCAGCAAATACTGTTGGATTACACAATCTATTAATTAACCATTATTGTCAACAATTAACATTAAATAATTTATCATTTAATAAACAATAGATAAGATTCAGCGATGGTAATAGAGAAAAAATATCAACTAGAAGGCGTAAGCAGTATGACTTAAGTGATTGAAAAAATTTTATAAAAAATCCTGTTAAAACTGTTGTCATACAGCTTTGGCATAAAATGATGAGCGTAATAAATATTTAACATTCACTAGCAGGTATGAGCCCACGAGGTGTCATAGATATACCTACATACAAAGCAGCTGGAATACATAGATGTGAGAAAGGTAGTGACAACCGCCCTGTTACCCTCAACAGGCAGAGGATTACAATTCAATAAGTGAAGTGAGTGAAGTGAGTGAAGTGAGTGAAGTGACTAAAGTGAAGTGAATTTAAAAAAAGAAGTATCTTTTTATCAAATTAACTAAATGATTTATCAAGAAGTTAGCCGCCCCTCATCCTAACTCAAAGTAAATTGGCAAGAGCTGTGGATGTCCAATAACTAGAATAGAGAGCAGTGAGCAAAGTGAGCAAAGTGAGCAAAGTGAGCAAAGTGAGCAAAGAAACGATATTTTATGCTCGATAAACATCTACTTTCCTGATAACTTATTGAATTTGCGATGATTGATAAAAGGTTAAAGAGACCTCTACATTATTATTGCGCTCACTTTATACGGGCTTAATATTGATAATATCGGTCTTAATTTTTATTTTTATCATTATTAAACAGTCGGTTAGCTTGGTAAGGTTACTGCTAAATTTGATTTTAGCCAGAAGATTATCGAGCAGCTATATAATACGCT
>NZ_JAGJDZ010000011.1:0-184443 GCF_018100775.1 Shewanella sp. MMG014 | reverse complement strand
TGTTAAGGGGCAAATTGTAGTTGGCTATAATGTGAGCGGAGCGAAACAGCCAACTGTTATTTGTCCCGCTTGAACAGCTTGTTAAGTGGCTGATACTCTTGACTTTACAGAGTCAAAATTTTCAACGCTAGTGTTAATTTTACTACCTAAATATATTATAACTTCTCTTGCTCCTGAACCCGCAGCAAGCTCCCGAAGTACACGGTCTTCTATAGAAGTTAAACCACCCTCAACTTTTTCAAGTTGGTGCATAATGATTCTTGGTGCAGGTCGAATTCTCGATTTATGGATTTGATATATTCCATGTTGAAGAATTTTCTCTGCAAGCATAAAGTCTGCAACAAATGATCTAGGGTGCTTAAATGGGTTACTTACTTTGATATTGCTTGCATTTTCTCGTTTTGCTTCTGTTCCGATAGCCTTTACAATTTCACCTTTTTTGGTGTTTTCTACAGCAATATATGGCTCTTCTTCAAACTTTATATCTGACGAAAAAACCTTAATTGAAATTTTATTTTCACTTAACTCAACAAGTAAATCATTCGAGAAAAGACTTCTAAGATATGTGAACAATACTCTCGGCCTCCGAGCCACTTAACGCCCAAATAACAGGCTAAAAATTGTGGGCTAAAATGGAGCGGAGCGAACAGCCCACTGTTTTTAGTCCTTGTTGATTTTCTTGTTAGCAGTACTTTAACTCCGTACCGCAGTTACAGTTATTTCTATTAATACATCACCTTCAAGGTTTACACCTAAACAGGCTCTTTGAGGCCAATGCTCAGGATTTTGACCAAACCAATTTTTCCAAACTGAATCCATTAGTGTTTTTTCAGCCATATCAGCAATATATACTTGAGCCGAAACAATTCTAGTTTTGTCTGAGCCTAGCTCGACTAAATTAGCTTGAATAGTGTCTAAGGTAAGTTTTGTTTGTTCCTCAATACCCACTGAAGTATCAGAGGATGTAGCAACAGTCCAAACTAGATCTTTATATGCTGATGATTTATTACGGCCATCATAAATTCCACTTTTTCTCTCAATCATCAACGATACTCTTCTGTACTGCTAACAGCTTATTATATAGCTGCTCGATAATGTTCCTGTTAAAATTCAACTTAGTAGCAAGGGTACCAAGCCAACCGACTGTTTAGTAAAGATAAAAAGAAAATTTAACACCTGTTTTATTAATATCAAGCCCGCAAAAGTGAGCGCTTTGATGTAGAGGTCTCTACAACCTTTTATCAATAACTTTAGATTCAACAACTTATCAAAAAACTAGAAGTTTATCGAGCATAAAGTACGCGATTTTGGCTCACTTTGCTCGCGAATCATCTGCGTACATTTATAACTGTGTATTTATCTAGTACTTTAAAGTCAGATATAGTGCGCAATAGATTAGAAAATATAAGGTGATATTTTCGCGAAGCGCCACGACTTTGATTTTTCAAAATAATAAAACAGACTTTGGGCACCAACTCGTTATAACTACAAACGAAGTTTAAAGCTGGATGATTCTCCGTTGGAAATTTTTCGCCGTCTTGTCAATAAAGAATGAAAATTTCGCCGGGGATGCTGGGACTATGGTTTATAAAGAATCAAGAGGGGTGAGCAGTTTCACCCTTCTTGCTCTGGTGTGGGCGAAGCGCCACGACGTTAATCCAAACGGAGTTTGGAAATCCTGTGTGAAATCCATATGTCTAAACCTAATATTAACTAAGCGTCACGACGTTGATTTTTCTTCCAATTTTAAACAAACTTTGGGACATAAAATTGTTACGACCACCAACCTTATACTTCATTTATATTGGATCTTTTTCAGTAGTCCATTAATTCAATTTAACTAATTGCCTGCCGCAGGCTTATGTGCAAGCACGACTGTGACACGCTACAAGTTCGTCCCTGAAAGCTCGGCCATGACGTCCATGTCATGGACGGTCACAGCCTTGCTTACACTGGGATTATTTTCTCTTCGATTTGACTGCATTCGTGGCAATTTAAAGAGCTAGAAAGCTCAATTTGAATTGAGGACGTTGAAGGAAATCGCGTGAGCCTGACAGGACGTCAGGCTAGCTTTCGCGGTGCATGGATGCACCATCGGAAGCGTTAGCATTTTCGAAGAAGTCTGAAGCTGTCTACAAACGAAGTTAAAAGCTGGATCAAACCCCATCGAAAATCATGCGTTTTCCAGCATTTTTCGTTAGGGGCGCTGAGGGTTTGTTAAGGGGAACAAGCGCTTTCCCCCTTGACTCTGGTGTGGGCGAAGCGCCACGACGTTAATCCAAACGGAGTTTGGAGATCCAGTGTGAAATCCCTATGCCTAAAGCTGATATTAACTAAGCAACAGGATGTTGATTTACCAAATAATGGCTTAGTGAATATCCCAAATGGCACAGAATGACGCGCTTTAGTAACTAAACCGCTACTAGGTTCTCCCCTGATAGTGATAAAATCTTAGTATCAGAATTAACGAGACACTCTATGTTTATCCATCATGTTAACGGCATCGACTGGCTGGTGATTACCGCTTTTGAAGAACTGAAAACGATGTTTATTGAAGAAGCAGGCGCTATCCCATCTTGTTTCTCAAGCGCCAGCGAATTGAGCCTGATTGATCAAGCCAAGCGCAGTTATGGATATTTGCCTACATTCAGCGGCGTAATCACTGACACGGGAACCTTTCAAAGTCAGAATAACGAAGAGGATTTGAACCCACAGCTTGCCTGCATAGTTGAAGGGCGTGGTCGGGTGTTTATCTATCACGGCGGCTATGTTGCTTTTGTGGATGACGAACACACGGTTATTACCCGAATGGACTAACCATGTGATGCAAACTCAGGGGTAAAGTACTTTTGTTGTAGTTGCTCTACTGTCAGCGGCTTATCGAAGTAATACCCTTGAATGAGGTCACATCGGTATGATTTTAACGTTAAGAACTGCCTTTTTTCTTCAACACCTTCAGCGACAACACTGATGTTGTAAGCTTCACTTATAGCAAAAATTGCTTTTACGAGTGCATTACTTTGCTTACTGCTATTAATATTATTAATAAAGCATCGATCAATTTTGATTTCAGTAATCGGTAGCTCGTTTAAATAACTCAATGATGAGTAGCCAGTGCCAAAGTCATCAAGGGAAATGCCAAACTTTAGTGCCTTTAATTCATTTAAAATTATGGCGGTCATTTTTAGATCTTGAAGCACTAAGTTTTCAGTAATTTCTAATGTAATACGATGAATATCAATACCCACTTCACTGACGATTTGAGTCACTGATTCTACGAAGTTGATATCCACTAATTGCTTAGGTGAGATATTGATTGAGACATTGATTGCACCGTGGCCATTGGGCGATGTTGCTAAGATATCTTCACAGGCTTTACGGAAAATAAATAAGCCAATATCAATAATCAGTCCGGTTCGTTCTGCAAGGTTAATAAACACGTCGGGTGAAATTGAACCAAGCTTTGGGTTATTCCAACGAGCAAGCGCTTCAACGCTTTGTATTTTCACATTGCGGGTATTGATTTGAGGTTGATACAAGACGCTAATTTCATTGTTGTCTAATGCCTCCCTTAGTTGCTCTTCTAGCTGATACTCATAACTGACCTGAGCATCGACTTCTGCATTAAAGAATGTGACTGAGCCGTTTAAATTGGTTTTAGATTTATAAAGTACGATGTCAGCTTTTCGGATCAAGCCTTCAGGATCTTGGCTGTCTGAGGGATACATACTAATACCGATACTGCACTTAATCATATGTTCAGTGTTATTTACCGTATAGGCTTTATTTAAGATCGTTTGTATTAGCGCAATTTTTTGATGCACTTGTTGGTTGTTATCTAAGTTAGGAAAGCAAAATGCAAACTCATCGCCACCAAACCGTGCCAAGGTATCGATAGGTTCAATTGATTGCGCTAGGGCTTGGCTTAATTTTTTAAGTAATTCATCTCCTGATGATTGGCCATAAATATCATTAACCTTTTTGAAGTTATCAATATCAATCAGCACCAGCGCGAGCTTTTTATGGTGTTTTTTAGCAGATTTAAGATCTTGGTTAATCTTGTCTAATAAACACATTCGATTAGGAAGCCCAGTTAATGCATCATGCATTGCCATATGTTTCATGGTGGCTTTTGAGTTGGCTAACTTAGTAAAATCCTTTTCGATACGGTGTTTAAACTTTTTGAATCGATTCGCAATAAGGTTACTTGCAAATAAACAGCCTCCCACCATAAGAAAAGTGGAGATGATGCTTAATGTCAGTACCTTCATTAATTTCTCGTGGTTATTGAGCAACAAGGCTTCTTGCTTGCTCATAAGGTAAGTTTCAAAGTCATGGGAATTGAAGTGAGAGCCAACAACCCAGCCCCATGGTTCAAACAGTTTGGCATAAGTGATTTCTACTGGGGTTAATGCAAACTCTGTTTGGCTCGATAAATCAAACTCCACTAAGTTACCTTCAGTGGTTACTTGGGAAAGTAGCTGTTTCACCATTTGTTGCGTTGTATCTTCATGGCGCTCAATAAAAGCATGCTCGTTATGCGTGATAGGGTTAGCGAGTGAGTGACCTTGTTTGTCAATGACAAACAGGCGTTGATGATTACCGTAGTCGTATTCAGAAATCCAATTCAGTAAGGTTGCCTTTACATCATTTTCAACATCGGCGACATACTCTCCAGTGCCGATAAACCAATTAAATGGGGTAAATTGTTTACCAAAGCCGACTTTTTCGAATTCTTGTGTGGCTGGGTACCCCGGTTTTTGGTACCACCAATGATAAAAGGCTTCACCTTGTTGGCGTTTTATTTTATTGATGTGCTCTTGCAGGATGAAAGTGCCGCGTAAATCTTGGGCATCCCATACTGAGGTGCCTTCCAGATGGGGCTTTAATCCATGCAGGATATTATTGCCCTGCATGTCAAAAATGAAAAAATACCCTCTGCCATCATTAAAGCGTATCGGCCTTAACGCATTGATAATCATTTTTATGACGTCTGATTTCGGCTTGTCAGGGTTATTAACGAATATACTTTGCGCGATTGAGTGGGCTTCATCGACCCGTGATTTGGACTGCTGTTTTAGCTGTGATAACACCAAGTTGTTTTTGAATTGAATGACATTGATGACTTGATTTACTTGTTGATTAATCTCTTTTTTCTGGCGTGAAATAACGTCTTCTCGAAGGGATAGGATGCTTTCATTTTCTTTTTGTTGGTTGTCATGAATGATGACCGCATTGATCACTATCATAAAAAAGCATACCGTTAGCGCAGGGGCATACTTGATTAAGTTAATCAGTTTTTGGTCATTCCATAGCAGCATAATCTTCCTTGAATATCCTTGTATTTCTGTTTTAGCTTAGACTAAACATAGAACAAAACTCAACGCCTCTTATTAAGATAAATAATATCGATATCAATTACTTTGGATTATGTGAGAATCATCAAGCTATTGATGGTATTTAATGAGGCTTGGTTGCTTTTTCATCAAGGTTAAGTGCTGAGTTAACATGCCCCATGATATTTCGATAAGTGTCGACCCACAGGATGTCTCGGTTATCGCTCAAATACTGCAGTAATTCATTGTGAGCTTGATTGCTGACGCTTAAGTAATCTTCTTCAATGCCGTGAAATAATATGTTGGCAATGCCCCCTTGTTGCAGGGCTTGCTTGACAAAATTAATCAAGGTTTCGCCATCTACATTTTCAGGCATTAATAGCAAATTGAACTTTGGAGCCAGTTGTGGATTGTAACCTTTTATTGCGACAAAGTTTTCACGTATGGCATCAATATAATTACCATCTGCGGCATAAAAATCACCGCATGGCGGCGTAAAAGTACGCTCAGTTTGTTGGTCTATGGCTTCAAGGAAGGTATTGGCGGTTTCGATTTCTTGCTGCATTTGTGCGACGGTTTTAGTATCAAGATTATTGTGAGGCTCGACCCACTCACGTCCTTCAATACTTTTACTGCAGGCATGGAATAAGGTGTGGTTGCCCAGTTCGTGGCCATCAGCGGCAATATCACGCCATCGCGCTAGGGCGGTTTGGGTACCAGAATTAGATAGCGTGAGATAAAAAGAGGCTTTAAAACCATGCTTATTTAACGCTGGAATCGCGTAGTCTAATTGGCTGAGTAAAGCATCATCATAGGATAAGCTTACCGCAGCTTGATAATGATAAGGCCAGTTAATATTCGTTTGGCTTGTAGTCGCTTGGTTTGTTGCAGCATATGCAGTGCTAGTGATTTGGAAGCTCGATAACACCAAAAGGGTGATGGCTGATGCAAGATATTGGCGCAACATAACTAATCCTTGTACTTGTAATGCTGTATTGAATTGCTTTTCCAGCTTATAGACATCAAGTTTCAACACCACTGACTGAAGCGGCTCATTAAGAAAAAAGCTGGTTTGGTCTTAGTCGTCAGCGTGAACGTGTTTATAAAGTAACAATGCCAGCCATGAAAGCAATCAAATTTATGGCATGGGGCTATTCATGTAATGAATGGTGCTTAGAGATATAAATAAATGATGCGCAGTGAACACAATAAAAAGGGGCGTTAATGCAATTATTAACGCCCCTATACGTTTTGTTGAGACTAGTAAAACGCTTAGTTTCTTACAGGTTGACCTGGGTAGATATCTTTTAATACCACAGAGTCATTAACAATGACGGTACCGTTAATCAATACATAAGGAATCCCCGTTGTTGGTAAACCTGCATCGGTTAACGTGGCGTTATCTGTTACGGTTGCAGGGTCAAAAATAGTAATGTCTGCATCTTTGTTCACTTGAATACGGCCTTTATTTTCCATCGCATGCACACCGTTTTCTTGTAAGTATTTCGCAGGCTTGTAACTCATTTTAGAGATAGCGGTCATGAGTGGCATGATGTTTTTCTCACGCACTAAACGTAATACTTTGCCATGAGTTCCCGCAGCTCTAGGGTGACCTTGTAAGCCTTCATAAGGGGTGTCAAACTCAACAGCCATTTGCCCTGTAGCTGCTATGGTTAGCGGCATAGCGTCGCTGCCAACATGAACATTCTCATCAACGAGTGCATCTAGCATGCCTTGTTGAGATATTCCTGCAAAAATCACTGATGCACTTGGGTTGCTCGCCACTAACTCATCGTAACGTTCTTTAGTTAACGGCTTCATGGTTTCCACTTCAATGATATCTTTATACGTTCGCCCCATGTTGGGACCATAGTTATCAGGAACGAGGTAATCTGCACCAACAATGGTTGCACCTTGATAATATGGGTAAACTTCTGCTGAAACTTTTAGACCAGCTTTACGCGCATCTGCAATCATTTTTAATGCTTCAGGTGTTTTCTCTAATGACTGTTGGTGGATATGTTGGATCAGTAAGCCGCCGCCATAAATACCTACATTTGAGATCATTTCTTGGAAGCCTAGAATGCCAGTCGTTGAAGGGTTTTGACTTGAGAATCGACCATGTAAATAGGTTGATGAACCATATTGGGCTGCGGTTTCTTGCCAAGAGATCGTTTCTGCAGAGGTCGTGCCTGCTGACATGTAACCGACAGGGACACCAACACCAATGGCACCTTGCCCCATTTCTTGGGCGACCTTGTTATTAATTTTTTCTATTTGCTCTTTGTTAGGCAAAAATGTTGCTACTTCCAATGTCGCATGAGAATGCTCATGTTCGTGTTGTTCAAATAAGTCGGTGACCAGTGACCCTGTTCGCGAGTTATAATCAGGGTTCACAATTGACTCTCTAATTCCTGCTGGTGATACCGATGTACCATAGTTGGTTATCGATTTTCCTTCAAGGCGATCGTAGAAAGCATTAACAGGGTAAGAACCCACCTCTAAATCTAACGGGGTCGTCACACCATCACGTAAGTGTAATTTTTGGCCAAATGGAATGTTTGATACATGAGAGTGAGTGTCAATAAACCCTGGCGCAACCACTAAACCTTTGGCATTGATTGATTGTTTACCCTCGATGATGTCTTTGGTAATGCTTAAAATTTTACCATCTTTAATGCCAATATTGGCGACTTGATCAAAACCTGTTTCAGGATCCATCACGCGTCCTTCGTTGATGACAATATCAAAGTCTTGTGCTTGAACTTGACCACCAATGAGTGCCATTGCGATAACCAATGGAGTGATTTTGCTGACTTTTTTCATGATTATTCCTCGAGTTAGAAAGATGAACATTAAATCCATCGTATTCAGGCAGTGTGTTTGCCTGTTGAATGACGAGTAATTTACTGGCTAACTGCAAAAAAGTGATATCTCTTAGGGAGGATTTAATCATCACCTTGGAGGGGGGACTGCCCCCTTTTGTGTACCTTTTGTGTAATAGAAAGGCTTTATTCCCAAGTGGCGGGTTTTTTGGTGCATGTTTTATCTGCATTGAAACCTGTGGTGATGAAATTGTCATCGCTTGGCGATTATCTGGATTAAGAAGTGATTTGACTATCTCGGTTTACACCAATACCGAAGATGGCACTAATGAAACGATCGACCTTAGCAACACTTTTATTGAGCTCACTAATGTTTACTGGCACTTATTCCTCGGCAATCGTTGCCGAAAAAAAACCTGAACATGCCCCTTCTGATTTAACCAAAGCAACGACATCTGGCTACGCCGCGATGAGCAATAAAGGGGACTTGAAGGTGTCAATTTCTGGTTCGTTTAGTGTCAGTCCCATCCAAGAAGGAATGCTGACGCTTGAAGGGACGATGAACAATGAAGGTGAGTATAGCGACAGTCGTTTACAATACTTTCATGTGTTTGACTTAGAAAGTACAGCCGTACCTAAGGTCGCGATGTCATTGGATATGATTAACAATGATGCTTTTACCACGGCGGCTGCTCACGATGTATGTGCGTTTATTCCGTGTTTTTTATGACGAGCATGTTTTCAGTAAAGGATTGCTATTGAACCTGCTGGCCTAACGATATGTATCGATCAAACGCCTCTTTTATCGACTTTTTCACTTCAATGATGGGCTTTGTTTTTAAACTCCACAAAGCCAGTGGGACGTAATAGTCATCGCTAATTTGCGGACATTGTATTTGCAGTAGCTCATTGGTGGCGTTGGCATGGTCTTGATGTTTTGGGAGTAAGGTCCAGCCTAAATTATCGTTGACTAATTTGATGGCGAGCGACAATTGATCCACAACATCATAATGGGGTGACAAGGTGATTTTTTTTGCCATATTTTCATCTAAAAAAGATTTTAGAATAATTTGTCTTGATGATTGCAGCGCGGTAAACACTTCATTGCTATCGAGCTTGGCGATATCACTATTGCGATTAACATACGGAGCAAAAGGCATTTGGCCGAGTAAGACATAATCTAAATTACTCATGGCGCTGGCATTCGTGATATTCACAATACCAAAATGAATGGACTCATCTTCAATCCCCGCTCGGATCTCTTGCTGAGTCCGCACTAATAGACGCACCCGCATATTAGGAAAGTCAGAGGTGAGCTGCGCTCTAATCAATGACAAGGCTGTGTGTGGAATAAAGCTGTTATAAGCGATTGTAATTGAATCAAGTTCGCCGTAGGAAAGACTAAGCGCGACTTTATCGAAAGTTTTGACTTGTTCTAAGGCTTGCTTAGCGTAATGGTACAGTAAACTGCCTTCGTGTGTTGGGGTGACATTTCGAGCGCCTCGGTCAAACAAGGTCACTGCTACTTGGTCTTCTAAATTGCTGATCACTTGTCCAACAGTCGTGCGGTGTTTATTGAGTTTGATTGCGGCTTTACTGATGGATTGTTCCTCATAAACAATCACGAAAGCTTGTAGCTGCTCTAGACTAAAATTCATTCACCGCTCCGAGGTTGGTTGCATCAAGCTCTAAATTATTAATATAACTGAAGACTGGATATTATTAGCATAACTGAACTCAAGTTATGTTGCTGTTTGATTTACGCTGTTTTCAATAAAAATGGCTGATGATGCAATGACTGAAGATAGTAATGGCTGAAGAGTGTAATGGGCTGCGTTAGTTTTAAAACGTTGTTGCTTTTTTAGGGCAGATAAAAATAGGGCATAACATGGAAATGTTATGCCCTAAAACCGTGAGCGGTAAAGATGCATTGCAGTATCACGTTATAACTCTGACTCACCATCCATTTTTCTAAACAGCCAGTCTGGTAATTTATGCCAGCTTCCATAATTAGGATTGCTATTGA
Organism: Shewanella sp. MMG014; assembly: GCF_018100775.1. Classification (NCBI taxonomy): domain Bacteria; kingdom Pseudomonadati; phylum Pseudomonadota; class Gammaproteobacteria; order Alteromonadales; family Shewanellaceae; genus Shewanella; species Shewanella sp. MMG014. Next base: position 174,256 of record NZ_JAGJDZ010000011.1, on the reverse strand, counting down.
GTACCTTATCTTGACTTCGCCACTGGATATCCCCGTTTTCTTGTTGGGTTACATGCCAAAAAAGCGTGGCTTTTTGTTGTAAAAGATATTGGTGTAGATGCTCGGCAAACTCAGTGCTGTGAACGAACAAGCCAAACTCTATGTTTAAGAAATCTGAGCGTGGATCAAAGTTTGATGACCCCACATAAGAGACATGATTATCTAGAATAATTGTCTTGTTATGGTAGTAAGTATCACCATGGTAAAAATGATCGTCATTTTTGGCCGTGTCTTTATATTCATAAATATCGACACCCATATCCAATAAGGTTTGACGGTGCTTTTCATAATATGCCGGGATAAATAGCGAATCATTTGACGCTGACGAGTTGGTCACTAACGTGACTTTTGATGCTTGGGCTGTCAGGTTTGCAATGACCGTAAACTCGTTATCTGTCGGCACAATGTAAGGGGTTGAAATAACGACATCCTTGGCTTGTTGTAACTCTTCACTGACCGTCATTTCAGCTCGTGTTCTGAAGTAAGGTAAACGGTCATGCATTTTTTGCAGTGAATCGAAAACAGGTGACACTGTCACATCAATAAACGCTGGATTTGTCATATTATTAATTGTTAATTCAATATCTTGTGTTATTTTTGGGTGCTTTTTTTGGGCTTTAGCTAAGGCTTTAGAAAAGTGGCGTGTGTCGCTAATATCCGTATTCACCTTAATTAATTCACTCACAGGGACAACAAAGTCACTTTGCCATTGCTGTTCATAATTGGTTGCAAATGGCGCAATAATATCGCCAGTGAACAGCACATCTAAGTCGAAAAAGTTAGCCTCTTTACTGTAACCAAAATACTCGTCGCCAATGTTTCTACCGCCGAGGATCATTTGCTGATGATCGACGTTAAAATACTTTTCATGCAAACGATTATCTAGCACTTCTTGATGGATTTGGAAATCAAAAGCACGGCCAACCCAGCCCATTTTTCGCGAGTTAAATGGGTTAAAAATCTTGATTTGGACATTAGGGTGCTTGTCGACATCCGCCAGCCATTTTTCATTAAAAACCAGTAAGTCATCTAAGGTTAGCCTGACCTTTACGCCACGGTCAGCTGCGAGTTTGAGCTCATTCAATAAGGTGAGGCCTAAGGTATCGCCATTCCACGAAAAATAGGTCATATCGATGCTTGATTGTGCTTTTCTGACTAAATCAATTCGACGGGCAAAGGCTTCATTTGCCGCTGGAATTAAGTAAGCCTGTGCTTGGTAATTACGTTTAACAAAGTGAGCTTCAAAATCTTCAGGTACGCTAGGGTTTGGGGTTGCGCAACCCGTTATGAGCAGTACGCAACACGCTAATGACCAAAGTGTGAATGCTTTATAAAACGGGGAGAAAAACATAAGATATCCGTTACAGTTAACTATTAAAGTCGTAAAAAAGGCCAGCGAACTGGCCTAATAAGAATCTTGCTTACCTGCGGTGATAAAGGGATATTTACAGATAACCTAGAATGAGATCTAAATCTTCAAGCCCTTGAAGGCGACCTTGTCTTAATTCAGGATCTTGACCTGGTTGCTGGCTATCCCAGTCTGATTTGAAAGTATCGATACCATCTTCATCAATGATCAAGACGCTATCATTGTTGTATTGGTAATTTTCGAATAGTGCGTCGCTAAACCAAAGACGAGACATTTTATCCATTAACGCTTGGTCTTTACTGCTAACTGATGCCGCAGAACCATCGAGTTTTAGTGGTTTGTTAAATACAAATGGCAGTTCTGAACCATTACATGCACCACTGATACAGCTGATAGTTTTAATCACATCACCAATGTCGACAGTGCCATCTTCACCTTCAGTGTTATAAGTCCATACGTTGAAACTTGCATGGTAACCAAACTGGTAAAAAGTGGCGTCTACGTTATTTTCTTGAGTCTCACGTGCTTGTTTACGTGAAGGGCCTGCAAACAGCATGTCATTTAACATCATTCTAAATTGCGTCATGTTAGCTATTGCGCCCGATAACTCACCTTCATTGTTTGGATAAAAGTCGGTTAAATCGAGTAACGCATTGGTGGTATCACCGTTGCCAAGGCCAAAGTAAAATTTAACAATGGCTTCGTAAGCTGTGCTCGGTAAAATATCACCTAACTCCACTTGCGCTTTAATGTCATCAGCGGTTAATTGGGCAATCTCTTGCTCAACTAACGCCATGTTTTTCTCATCAGCAAGCCAAGTCAGCATATTCTGATTAATGTCACCTTGCTCAATGAGTTCAGGCTCTAATTCACTGATTAAATTGATAATCGTTGGAATTAAAAATGTTAAACTTGGCAGCATACCCATGGTATTTGCTTCATCAGTATTGTTACCAATAACAGTTGGTACGGTAAAATGATCCAATGATGGCTGAGTCGTTAAGTGGTAGCCTTTAATGGTTGAACCAAACGTTGGCTTGTAATATTCAACGTATGGTGCAAATGGCATTAGATTAGCCATTGGGCTGGCTTCACCTGATATTTTGCTGGTTAAGCATATTCCGCTACCCACAAGATTATCCAGATCAACACAGCTAAGCCCTGTCCAATCACCGATACGACCAATTGGTGAGTTCACTTTAGCCTGAAGTGTCATTAGCTGTTCTAAAGGCATCTCCGCTAAACTTAACTCACTGAGTTCTTGCATTTCAGCGCGGGTGTCTTCAATTCTAGTGGCAAAGCTTTTAGCCTGATTGTAAGTGCGATAATCAAATCCAGCAGGGTTACTTTGCATAATTGCACGAGTAAAGTACTCGCCAGCCATAGGCTCTTCAGTTGCTTCTTGTTGTAAAATGCCTACCGACATTGCACCAGCGCCTTGACCGATTAGGGTGATGTTTTCAATATCACCGCCAAAGTCAGCAATATTGTTATTGACCCACTCTAATGCACGCTTTTGATCGCCAAGGCCATAGTTGCCGCCTTGATTATCTTTAAGCCAGTGACTGCCTAACATCCCTAAGCGGTAGTTAAGGGTAATCGCAATAAAAGGGTTACCTTCAGCTGCGCCTTGAGCAACGACAGTATCACCATGAATCAAAGGTTCAGAGCCTGCGCCGTATTCAAAATCACCGCCATGAATAAATACATAAACCGGTAAAACGACATCCGTTGACAGATCTGCAGGGCGCCAAATGTTTAAATTTAAGCAATCTTCTGACTGTGGTTGTGATGTTGTTTTAAGTTGAGGACAAGCAAAACCAAAGTCTTGAGCGTCAACTTCTTCACTCATATCCAATACGCCACTGTGATCAAAACGCTCAGCTGTTGCGTAAGTGATGCCTTTAAACGTTTCGATACTGGCTAGTGTTTCTTCACCGTCTGGTGATGTCACTACGTGAGATTCTTTTAATGCTTTTACATTGCTATTACCGACTTCTATTGTCACTTTTTCTGTCGGTAATGGTGATAATTCTGGTGGTAGCGTCGGGGTGGTTTCGTTGTTATCGTCACTGCTCCCGCATGCAGCTAATGTCAGCGTGATTGAAACCGCAAGTATTGTTTTATTAAATAACGTCATCTTCGTATCCTGTATTGGGCATTGCCCTTGTTAACGCAGCCGCTGTTCGCCTTGTCTGGCTTACTCTTTTTTGTTTAAGTTTGTTGGCTGCGTTGTCAATGAATGTGGTTGTATATTAATTGCTCAACCCCTACATGCGTAATCGCTTATGTAGGATGAAGTCCACATGATGTAACGTGGCTTTCGTTTCTGAGTTTTCGTTCGTTTTTTATTGTGAGCACTTAGCTGTGATTGTTTAGCTAGCTTGATTAACGCTAGCTAAACGATTAGCCCAATTAACACAACAAAATCGAACGTCGAGTTACTGGCAATGAATAAAGCGAGTAACGGTGAACACGTTAGAAATGGTAACCAAAGTTCAGTGTCACTGAGTTGCGAGTTTCACCTTTGTTATAAAGCACACTTAAATTGTAGTTTTTACCAAATTGCTTATTAAATCCGACTAGGTAAGCCCATTTTTCTAGGTCGACACCGACGTTATAGAAAAACTCTTCTCCGCCCAATTCAACACCTGCAATAGACCCTTCCATATTCGGCTTTAGACCTTGATATTCGGCACCTATAAAAAACTGGGTTCGGTATTCTGCTAACTGGTAGCCCAACATAGGTTGTACTGTTAAGATGCCGTCACCCCATTTACCAGTGCCAACCATTCTTGTTTTTGAGTAACTACCTGTAACAGATGCGAAAAACTGTTTGTAACCGACAGATAAGGTTGTACCAATCCCCATCAAGTCGTATTCGAGATGTAGTGGCACGCTTAAAGTGCCAGATTGACATAACGCCGATAACTCATTACAAAAAGCGTTACCTAAACCAGGTAATTTATTGTTAAGTTTTTCTTGTAACTGCAGGCCAATTTCGCCTGTGTACTCAGCATCAACTTTGGCATCAACGTTGATTTTTCCGAAATATCCAAACACGTTCCAAAATGGCAAGATGTTGACATCACCGCGTAAACTCAAGCTTTCAGCGTTAACTTGTGCCACCGATTTAAATGGGTCGAAAAGGTCATTTAAATTCGCTCCCATAATGTCAAAATCACTGAAACCAAAATTCATATCTTGATTACGGTAGGCAACCGAAATACCAAATGGCAGCGGCACATCAATACCTTGGCGACGTACCATGTCACCCATTAATGGAAATACTCGGTCTAATTTAACGCTTTCTTCGTTGAAGCGAGGGTTAGATACTTGTGATAGTCGCTTTTCGTTTATCACACTTTCGCCATAAACATCGTCGTAAAAAGCCACAGGCTCAGTTAACGTAGTGACATTGACTGGTATGTCTTTTTTATTGACGCCCGTTGCCTCAATACGCTTATTTTTAATCTTGACAGAACCGTCTGCCTGAGTCGTAAAGTTCACCACTTGCTGGTAGTCATCAATACGGAACTCTTGATATGTAATTGGACGATTGTTCTTGATGATCATTTTTATTGGTTGGTTATTCTCAACCGTGATTTTGACTCGCATAAAACGAAAGTATGCGATGTCTTGCGGCAAGCCATATTTTGAATAGTTAAACGCAATTTCTACTTGGCCGTTATCCAGTTCTGTAGCGGTAACCGACGATGGATCATAGCTTTGTGCATAATTACGTAAGCGATATTCAATCCTTGTATTGGCTTCAATTTCATTGATGATGTCTTCATTTTCATCAAGTTTGGCAGGGTCATATTTGATTCTAAGGTCGATGTTGCCCTTTTCATCGGTACTTTGAATAAGAAAGACTTCAGAGGTGCGCTCTTCGTCACCAACAGTGGTAGTTCGGTTTACATGCTCAACTAAGTGCTCGCCTTGAACTAACGAGTTAAGGCCTAATTTTGGTAAATCATCAGCAATACCATATTTGGCAAAAATAGCCTTACCTGAGAGGTTAACTTGCTGTTGTTCTGATTCTGTAATGCTCAGCTCTTCGGCATTCAGTTTCAATGGGATATTTAGTGCTAATGCACCAAAGCCAATTGATAAAATGTGTTTCGGGACGGATGTCATCCAGTTTTTTGCAAAATTCATTTAGTTGCTGCTCCTACTGAACCACAAAACTATGTGTATTCAATCGTTATTGATGTCAACTAACCGTTCATTTGTTAGTCGTGAATCTCATACAAACCTCGCTAAAAAGGCAGCAGTCTTTTTTGTGCCGCTAGCGCTTTTTGCATTGATGAAACTGTGTTGGCGAGCATTCTAGGGAGAAAGATTAAATTTAGTTAATCGCGTTTGTAGGACGAAACCCTCGGTTTGTTTTTTATACAAACTGATTGATAAATGACGAAACACAAACTGTTGAATGGGTTACTTGAGAGAAGGAATGAATTCCGTTTGCAGCTAGGAGTTAAGTGCTGAGGAAATGGCGTTGAGAATGGAATTAGGGAAGTGATGCATTTTCCATTGAGTCATTGGGGCTGTAACACGAAACGCTAGAGACTTGGTCAATACAGGATGAGGGTTTGATCCTTCATATGTGATTCTGCTTAGGTCATTTCAGTCTCTATAATGCGTCAAATCAACCTGCTAACCTTAGGTGTTTCACTATAAAGTTACTGATTTAAAAGCTTTTTATAATAAGTGGTGTGTAGGTGTGACAAAGTGGATTTACCCCATTAAGCGTTATTTTCTGTGTTGTAGCCACAAACGGCGGACCAACAGAAGAGAAGGCTTGTTGCAATAAACAGAACATATAGAGAGAAGCAATGAATCACGTTAAACAGATACCAGCCATTTTATTATTGATGCTTATCGCTGGCTGTAGCACCACACATACTTTGGATCTTCGAGTTCCTGAACAGGGTTATGAGCAAGCGACCGTTGACGGTGAAGCAAAATCACCTAATGCAGAGCCGCTGCGCTTTTGGGCTGGGGAACCATCCACTTTTTTATATTCTGATTTAACAAAATCCACCCCGTTAACTGTTCAGGGCGATGCGTTAAACATTTTAGTGTTATCAGGAGGCGGGGCAAATGGTGCCTTTGGCACTGGTATCGTCAATGGATTGTATGAGCAAAATAAACTTGACCAATACTCTATTGTTACTGGTGTGAGTGCTGGAGCGTTAATCGCGCCGTTTGCATTTTTAGGTGGCGATGAAATTCCACGATTAAAACAGGTCATGTTAGGAGTTAATGATAAAGACATTATCGGAAAACGGAACTTTTTAAATACGCTTTTTAAAGATTCATTTTCTAAAGGCGATAACATGATTGACTTTATTGCTGAGGTATATAGTCAAGAAATGATTGAACAGATAGCCAAGCAACATCAAGCTGGACGTCGACTATTTATCGGTACAACTCAATTTGATTCAGGCCGTTTATCAATATGGAATATTGGTGAGATTGCCAATAGTGATATGGATAATAAAGTTAAATTTATTCAACAGCTTATAGCGGCTAGTTCATCGATTCCTGGTGTGTTCCCTCCGCAATTTATCAAGGTCGACTATCAGGGTGAAGAATATGAAGAGCTACATGTTGATGGTGGATTATCAGCGCAAATGTTTTTTGAGCCAGTGTCAACTGACTATGAAAAGGTGTCAAAAATATTGGGTTTAGAAAAACAACCATACATTCATGTTATCCGTAACGGCATGTTTCATATGCCCTATGAAGCAACACCTGATAAAGGTATGGCGTTATTAACTCGCAGCATCAAGAGTTTAACAGTGCTGCAAAGCCGTGGTGATTTATACAAAATGCTTTATGACAGTGAGCGACAACAAATCGACTTAAGCTTCACTTATATTAGTAACGATTTTGATGCGCCAAAGGGCACTAAAGATATGTTTGATGCTGAGTATATGCAAGCGCTTTACAATTATGGTTATAACAAAGCCGTAAATGATCAGGTTTGGTCTAAACAATTACCTTAATAGAAACGGGTTTTAAGCCAATTAACAATACTCAGTTTAACCATAAAAATACGAGATAAATCGACTTTTCATTACCAACCCTAATCGTTGATTACAGCTTTACCTGTCCATGTGTTGTGGCACAAGGTGTAGCAAATTTGCGTCAAAGCACTTTTGGTAATCAATGCACGGAAGCAGCTTGTTAGCCGGACATCTTGTCCGGCTTTTTTTTAACTAAAACAGGGTTGCGCAAGCAAGGTATCTGCAGCTGTGATTCCCATTTGATATCCTGCCTCTAAAACCGCTTTATCAGTGGTTAATCTACCGACGTTAAAATCATCTGGCGGGGCGATAATATGGATTTTGCAGTCTGCTGGTGGCTGCATGATAAAGTCGATGGCTTGGTTATAATTGGTTGCACGGTTCACCATAGCTTCTGCAAGTTTAGGGTGTCGTTTGAGAGTTTTAGTGATTAGCCAAGGTATTTTGGGCGCCTTTTTGCGATAACCTAATGGTCTAGATAATACTACTGTGATCTCTTTGGCGCCCATTTCGTAGGCTTTAATAACAGGTATTGAATCGGCAATGCCGCCATCTGTCATAGGAGCACCTTGATAAGTAGGAAAGTCTCGATAAGCGATAGGCACTGAACAGGATGCTTTTAAAATCTGTTCGAGATTGTCTTCAGTGCTTTTTATATAAACCGCTTCACCTGTATTGATGTTGGTTGTGACCACAAATAAAGGGATCGGCTGCTGCACAAACGCTGCCATATCGTAATAGCATTCTTTTGCCAAAATATCCCATAACCAGTCAAGCTCAAGCCAATGACCACCACGAATAAAACGACCAAAATCAATAAATTCAGGCAGGCATGAATAATGGGTAATGATACGGTAATTGCGCTGCTTTTGATGAGATAACCAAGAGGCTAAATTTGTTGAACCAGCTGACACGCCGATACAAAAGTCGAAAGGACGATATTGTTGTTCAATAAATCTGTCTAACACGCCAGAGGCAAAGATCCCTCTCATTGCGCCGCCTTCTACTACAAGGGCGTGTTGATTTTTCGTGGTGGTATATGCATCCATTGCGGTTTCTTTATCGCTCAATGCGATTATCTGATTCGAGTGATGTCATTATCTTAATGTTGATAGAGTAAAGACTCAATATTTGTCATGAGATCCGCTAATGATAGCGTCAATTATTATGGAATAATAAGTCCATAATGTTTGGTGCTGGTGGCTATGTCGAAATTAGCCATTTTTAACTAGTATTACTGCAACAAGATTTTAAGCGACTTTATTCATGGGGATGGCAATAACATTCTCTTGATTCATTTTTGTCTCTTGATTCATTTTTTGACATTGCTTATTGAGGAAATACTTTATGTCTCATCAAATTATTACAGATCTTAACAGCCGCTATACAGCTAAAAAATATGATGCTTCTAAACGGATTTCTGCAGAAAATATGTCAGTACTTAAAGAGGCGATGCGTTTATCTGCTTCTTCGATTAATTCGCAGCCTTGGAAATTTATTGTGCTTGAAACGGATGCTGCCAAACAACGTTTCCACGATACTTTTGCAAACATGCATCAGTTTAATCAGCCTCATGCGACTGAAGCATCACACATTATTTTATTTGCTCACAACCCGTATTACACCAAAGATGACTACCGTAAAGTGGTTGACGCAGAAGTGGCATCAGGCCATTTACCGGCAGAAATGTACGACAACATGTTAAATGGTGCTTATGCCTTTGCTGATTTAAATACTGATGAAAGTGGGTTTAACGGCAACTGGACTAAAGCGCAAACATACATTGCGATTGGTAATACACTGCACGTTCTAGCGCGTTTAGGTATTGACTCAACGCCAATGGAAGGGGTCGATCCTGACTTAATTGGCGAGATTTTCAAAGAAGAATTAGCAGGTTATGTATGTCAATTTGCATTAGCGATTGGTTACCATAAAGGTGGTGAAGATTATAACCACGGTAAACCTAAAGCTCGTTTACCTGAAGCTGATGTGATTACTGTTTTATAATCGCATTGGTTTACTAAAAAAGCTCAAGCAAATGCTTGAGCTTTTTTGTTTTCGTCACTATTTTATGCTGTCACTTATCGGGCTGAAAACAGGGCTGAACCTTTTTCATAAAACAGTCATAAAAAAAGTCATAAAAACAGCCATATAAACTGACAGCATTACTTGTCAGCATTGGTTGAGCCAATTTTGTGAATGGCTAAATCAGCGCCTATATATTCATCTTCTTGGCTTAAGCGTAAGCTAGCTATTTTATGAACAATACCGTAAACAATCACGCCGCCTACGATGGCAAAACCAACGCCCACAAGTGTGCCAACCAGTTGCGACATAACGCTTACACCACCAAGACCGCCTAAGCTTTGTTGTCCAAATATTCCAGCAGCAATACCACCCCAAACACCGCATAATCCATGCAAAGGCCACACACCTAATACATCATCAATTTTGGTGCTGCGTTGAAGTTTTGTGAATACAAAAACAAATAAGCCACCGGCAACACCGCCGACGACAAAAGCGCCAACTGGATGCATTAAATCAGAACCCGCACAAACAGCAACTAACCCAGCTAGTGGACCATTATGGATAAACCCTGGATCATTTTTACCAACAACTAACGCGATAATCGTGCCGCCCACCATGGCCATTAAACTGTTTAGGGCCACAAGGCCACTTATGCCATCTAAGGTTTGTGCTGACATGACATTAAAACCAAACCAGCCGACAATTAATATCCACGACCCTAATGCCAGAAAGGGAATGTTAGATGGAGCAAAGGCAACTCCCGGCTTACGGCCACCACGAACACCTAAAAAGTACACAGCAACTAATGCTAACCAACCGCCCATACCATGTACTACAACAGAGCCTGCAAAGTCATGAAACTCTGCGCCAAAGGTGTTGCCTAACCATGCTTGAAATCCATAGTTACCATTCCAAATCATGCCTTCAAACAGTGGGTATACAAACGCCACAATCAATGCAGAGGCAAACAAGAAGGGGCGAAAGCTACCACGCTCAGCAATACCGCCAGAAACAATGGCGGGAATAGCGGCGGCAAAGGTGAGTAAGAAAAAGAACTTCACTAAGTCATAGCCATTATTAGCTGATAATGTCTCTGCACTGACAAAGAAGTGGCTGCCGTAAGCGATTTGATAGCCAATGACAAAATAGGCTACAGCTGAAAAAGCAAAGTCGGTTAAAATCTTAACTAATGCATTTACTTGGTTTTTATGCCTGACAGTCCCCACTTCTAAAAATGCAAAGCCTGCGTGCATCGCTAGCACCATAATTGCACCAAGAAGGATAAAAACGGTATCCGCACTTTGTGCAATTACCCCGATCGCGTCACTGATATTGTCCATTTATGCTCCCCAAAGCTATTCTCTTATTTATAATTCAGTCACTTAGTGAAGCAAGAATTATTCCTATGTTGGGATAATGTTAAATTCAGGAGGGGCTAAAATGGTGCGACTAGATAAAAATTCCATCATAACAATAAGTTCTATGATCGATATCGGTGCGATTTTTCTGCAGCTTTAGGTTGAATGATTAAGTTCTGTTCAGTAAATGCGTGCATTTTGTTTCATAATGGTGCGATGGCTGAGTCACCACAGTGCAGCGCGTTATCAAACAGTGCAGCGTTATCAAATAGTGTGGAGCGGTTTATTAAGGCCATTTAATTTAATGTGTTCTAATGCGCTAATCGCTTTTAAGATGCCATCTGAATTATCAACAGCGTTGAGATCAACATGGGTTTGTTGGCGGACTTGTTCTAGGATTACAGATCGGTTAACTCGATATTTTTCAGATACGCAAACGGCACAAGAGCGTGCACTCGATGCTCGATAAGCAATAGGGCGGCTTGTATCTAATGCACGTTTACGGCTAGAGCTAAATGACATTATTAACGGTATTTCATCGGCTTAGGTATGCCACTCATGGCTGAAGGCTCATCGCTTAAGGTTCATCGCTAATGGCACTTTACTAAGAGTGCCAAGTTAGCTTGATGATATATCGTTTATTGCTTTGTTTTACAGCAGTATTAATAACATTTACAAATGGCTTTTAGCCGTTTTTTCATCGAGGGCTAACAATCGTCAGTATATAAAGTGGTTTTAGCGGGATAAGTTGCTCCACGAGCATCAGTCCACTGGTGGCTGTATTGTACGAAGCAGTTGCCAGCCCCATCACCAATGGTAGGGTGGTCAGCAGGATGAATTCTCATGTTTACTTCATTGGTTTTTTCCATTTCCCATGCACTTGGGTCATCAATGCCTTCGACAAACATCGCTAAGCTTGTTTCATCTGCCTGCATGCTGCCATATATGAGCGTTGCACCTGCGTATTCATCGCCAATTGCTGCAGCATCAATCGATGCTTCTTTTTCAACGCCATTAATCGCTGATTTTGAGTAAACCAGACTGTTGGTACTATCAATTGCACCCGCCATGGCTTCAACGGTGGCCTTATGAGCATCACCTTTAAGGTCGATAAATTTTGGCGCTGCGACCACAGATAAAATACCCAAAATAATAATCACGACCACTAATTCAATTAGCGTAAAACCATTACTGCGCTGCATTATAAAACCTCAAATAGTGAATTTGTGGCTATTATTCCTCAATGAAAACTTGAAGAGTTACCATTTGGTGCCAGATGCAGGATTTATGGCATATCGCAAGGAATCATAGTGAGAGCAACTAAACAAAAAAGGCAAAGGATCTGAAATAACATTGCATTTTAATAGACGATCGGTCTAATATAATTTTATGACAGAATCAATTGTAGAAAACATCACTAAACCACGACGTGGTAGGCCGCCCAAGCAGGCGAGAGACAGTCAAGATACTCGGGCGGAACTAATTCGCAGTGGTCTTGAGCAACTGACTGAGAATGGCTTTGCCTCTTCTGGAATCGATCACATTCTTAAAAAGGTCGGGGTGCCCAAAGGTTCGTTTTACTATTACTTTGCGAGTAAGGAAGCATTTGGTCAGGCGGTGATTGAAAACTACGCCACGTATTTTGCTTACAAACTTGATAAATGCTTGCTAAACGAAGCTTACTCAGCGCTTGAACGTATTGGCCTTTTTGTTGATAGTGCGATGGATGGTATGGAGCGCTATCAATTTAAGCGTGGTTGTTTGGTTGGTAATTTAGGCCAAGAAGTGGATTTATTGCCTGAAAGCTACAGACAGCAATTGATTGATATATTTTTAGATTGGCAGCAAAGATTAACGGCTTGTCTAGAGGCTGCCAAAGTTGAGGGCGAATTATCCCCAACGGCTAACTGTGCTTTATTGGCTGAGCATTTTTGGGTTGGCTGGGAAGGGGCGGTAAGCCGCGCAAAGTTAGTTAAAAGCACTCAGCCACTGCAAAATTACCTTGAATGTTTTATCGCAGGATTACCGCGATAAAATTTTTTAACTATTTATAGACGAGCGGTCTATATTGAGGAGTGACCATGTTTAACGGCTTATTAATTGAAAAAGATGACCAAGGATATCGCGCGGCAGTTAAGGAAATTGATGAGAGTGTTTTACCCGATGGCGATGTAAGCGTAAAAGTGATTTATAGCACGATAAACTATAAAGATGCATTGGCAATTACCGGTAAAGGTCCTGTGGTCAGGCAGTTTCCTATGGTGCCTGGTATTGATTTAGTGGGGCTTGTTGAAGCGTCCGACACTGATAAATTCAAAGTTGGCGATTACGTGCTACTCAATGGCTTTGGTGTTGGCGAAGTGCATTGCGGTGGTCTTGCTGAGCGGGCGCGTTTAAAAAGTGAATGGTTGATCCCATTGCCTAATGCCTTTACACCAAAGCAAGCTATGGCGATTGGCACCGCAGGTTATACCGCAATGTTGAGTGTGATTGCGCTGGAGAAAAATGGCGTCACTCCTGAAAAAGGTGAAATTCTGGTGACAGGCGCTAATGGCGGTGTCGGCAGCTTTGCTATCGCCATTTTAGCCAAACTTGGCTATCAGGTTGTGGCATCAACAGGGCGAGCAGATCAAGCCGCTTATCTTGAAAAGCTTGGCGCTGCAGAAGTGATTGACCGTAACACCTTATCGGAGCCTGGTAGACCATTAGCCAGAGAGCGCTGGGCTGGGGCGATTGATTCTGTTGGTAGTCATACCTTAGCCAATATCTGCGCCAGTACAAAATATGGCGGCACTGTAGCGGCTTGTGGCTTGGCCCAAGGGATGGACTTTCCTTCTTCTGTCATGCCATTTATTTTACGTGGTGTGACGTTAGCGGGTATCGACAGTGTCATGCGTCCTCTTGAAGACAGACTTGAGGCATGGCAACGCTTAGCTGAGATTATTGAACCACAAATGTTTGATGATATTTCAGCAGATATTGGCTTAGATGAAGTGATAAGCACGGCAGAAGCGTTAATGGCTGGTCAAGTTCGTGGCCGCGTTGTGGTCGATTTAACTAAGTAGCAAAAGTACACTTTCATCGACTCATAAAAAAGCCAGTCAATTGACTGGCTTTTTTATTTATCGGGTGATTGACCGATTACCAAATACGAACGCGCTGGTCTTCTGGTAAGTAAAGCTTGTCACCTGGTTTCACGTCAAACGCTTTGTACCATGCATCATGGTTACGAGGCGCAAGTGCGCGGTAACGGCCTGGTGCGTGAGTACCTGCACGCAGCTGACTTAACATGCTTTGCTCGGTGCGTTTTTCTTTCCACACTTGTGCCCATGCTAAGAAGAAACGTTGATCGCCCGTCAGGCCATCAATAATCGGTGCTTCTTTACCATTTAAGCTTAACTGGTATGCATGATAGGCCATGGCTAAACCACCTACATCACCAATGTTTTCGCCTAAGCTGTTACGGCCATTTACGAAGTTGTCCGGTAGTGGCTCGTATTGACTGTATTGATCTGCAAGCATATCGGCTTTCGCCTCAAATGCAGCTCGGTCACTGTCGGTCCACCAGTTACGTTGAATACCGTTAGCATCAGATTTAGAGCCTTGGTCATCAAAGCCGTGTCCCATTTCATGACCAATCACAGCGCCAATGCCGCCATAGTTCACCGCTGGGTCGGCATTTGGATCGAAAAACGGAGGCTGTAAAATGGCTGCTGGGAACACAATCTCGTTAAATGAGCTATTGTAGTATGCGTTGACGAATTGTGGCGTCATGCCCCAACGGTTACGGTCAGTCTTTTTCAATTCTTTAGCAACGCTATCGGCATGGAAGTACTGGCGTAAGTTTTGGATATTAGCGATTAAGTCTTTGTTGGTTAATGTTAGGCCATCGAATTCTTGCCATACATCTGGGTAACCAATCTTAGGTTTGAAAGCGGCAAGTTTAGCATGGGCGTTTACCTTAGTTTCATCACCCATCCAATCAAGACCATCAATACGTTGACCTAACGCAGTGCGAAGATTTTCAACCAATTCAGCCATTTGCTGTTTTGATGACTCTGGGAAGTAACGCGCTACATACACTTTACCAATAGCAAAACCTAACGATTGGGTGCCAGACATTTCGGCTACGGCACGTTTCCAGCGCGGTTTAGGCTCTTCTTGTCCGCTCAATTCTTTGCCATAAAAAGCAAAGCTTGCGTTGTAGATATCTTCAGATAGTAAGCCTGCATTGTTACTGACAGTGTGGAAGGTCAGGTAGTCTTGCCATACATTTAACGGCTCGTTATTGATTAGCTCAATCATCGCTTTGATCGGCTCAGGCTGAGACACGTTAAGTTGTGGGATTTGGTAACCTGATTGCTCAAAGAATAAGTCCCAGTTGAAGTTAGGGTACTCATTATTTAAGTCTGCACGTTTAACCTGATTTAAGGTTAAGTCACGGTTACGGCGTTTCTCACGTGGCCATTGACCTTCAGCAATTTTAGTTTCTAACGCAAGAATAGCTTCTGCGCGAGCTTGGCCATCTTTAATGCCAGCAAAAGCTAGCATTTCAGCAATGTGGCTCACATAAGTGGTGCGAATTTTTACAAAACGCTCGCTGTCTTCTAGGTAGTAAGAGCGATCAGGTAAACCTAAACCGCCAGCGCCAATAGACAGTTCATATTGGTTTGGATCTAAACGGTTGAACCACATGCCGCCAGAAATTGGCGATTCAGCATCGGTGAGCCACGCGTTACCAAATACCTTGGTTAAGTCATCAGTGTTTTTAACTGCGGTAATAGTATCTAATGTGCCTTGAATAGGGGTGATACCCAATTTATTGATGGTATCAGTGTCCATGTAAGACTGATAAAAATCTGCAATTAACTGCTCTTCAGCATTTAAATCACTACGACTAGCGATATCATTAATGATTTCTTTAACTTGTTTCTCGCTGCGCTCACCAAGAGCGGTAAATGCGCCATAACGGGTTTTATCCGCGGGCATTTCAAAATTGTCATACCATGTGCCGCTGGCATACATAAAGAAGTCGTCACCCGGTTTTACCGCTTCATTTCGGGCGGTTAAATCAATCCCGAAATCACCTAACTCAGCGTGGGTGTTGGTGGCTTTTGTTACTGTAGCTTCTGCCTTATTCGTGTCATTGACTTTGACATCTGAACTGCCGCAAGCACTCAAAAAGGTTGAGGCTAGTGCAATTGCAATTAGCGTTTTTTTCATTGTGGTCTGCTTCCTTACAAAAAATGGGGTTCATTTTTGTTTTTTATTGGTTTTATTTTGATTTTTATTCGGGCGATCTTTTTACAACGACAATTTTTTACTGCAATTATCTATAGGATCCATATCTAATAATCGCCACCATATTCTAAGACTGAGCCAAAAAGTCAATCTTATAATTGTTAGCAAATCTTGTTACGTATATAGCCAGCTTGAGCTTAATACTTAGGTATGAATCTAAACTGAAACAATCAGGCGAGCATTTGGGAGATAAGTGTTAAATATTAATGCGAAAAATAATGTTATTTTGAAAGCGCTTTCTGTGTTTGTTTTTTGTTAATTAATTGTTTTATTTTGTGTGTGGTTTTGGTTGTTTTGGCTAAATGTAACAAAATATTTGGTAAGTGCGTTAATTGACGACTACAGGTTAAAAGGCAGCTTAATTGTTTGTATTAATTCTACATTACACAAGGAATGTCTATGACCTCAGATCAAACTGCTTTTCAAAATAGTTCAGCTTTTTACTCAAACTCTGTGAATTTTTTCCATTGTATTACCTCATCTCGCATAGTGAGCCATGTGAGTATTTTACTCGTTGGTGGGGCTATCACGCTTGCCTTGTTTGTATTCATGGCCCAGTTGATAAAAAGCGATGATGTTTATGTGGAAGAAGTGCAACCGAGCCCAATCATTGATTATTTTGAGAGGCCAGCAGAGCCGTCAAAGCCGATAAAAAAAATTAGATTGGAAAAGAAATCAATACCGCCCTTAGTTAAACGCGATACGGTTGCGACAACCAGCTCGGATACGAATAATACTTTTGATGGCATCTCTCCAGAAATGACGACGCCGATTCAAGAAACGTTTACTCCGGGCTTTAATGAAGGGGACGCAATGCCTGTAGTACAAGTCTCACCTCAGTATCCTATGGATGCTGCTCGTGACGGGAAAGAAGGTTATGTGATAGTGATGTTTGATATCAGTAGCAGTGGGGCGGTTATCAATGCACAAGTGCTGGAGGCTGAACCTAAAAGAACCTTTAACCGTGCAGCTTTGCAGGCGATTAATAATTGGAAGTACAAACCAAAAACGGTCAAAGGTCAGGGCGTGATCCAACGTCATCAGCAAGTAAGATTAGACTTTACGCTCGATCATTCTCAGTAATTGCACTCAGTAATCGCACGTAGCCGTATTGGCGGTTTTATTCGGGTTAACCTAGCTCATTAAGCTGCAGAGTTAGGTTAATCTGCTAAACCACTATTGTTGCTGTGATGGCGGCAGGTGACGACTTATCCAGTCTGACGTAAAGGTAATAAAACTCGCTAATCTTGCAGATTGATGTATCAGTTGTGGATGAACAAGGTAAGTAGAAGAGGCCTGTGTGGGCTCATTGACGAGTAAAGGCATTAAGTTGCCAACTTCAAGTTCTCTATCAACCAAATACTCAGGCACAAAAATGATCCCTTGGGCATCAAGTGCTAACGCTTTTAGCATGTGATTATCATTAATGCTTAAATGACTTTTCACCATCATCGGTTCTTGCCCTATATGCCACAGGCTTTGCTCTTCAGCGGTTAAGCAAAGATGTTGTGTCAGCTCTTCAATTGTACTTGGAGCACCGTGTTGTTCAATATAAGCGGGCGCTGCGCAGCATACATACTGATAAGAAAATAACTTTTTAGCCACCATATTTTGTGGTGGTGTTTTGGTTGCTCTAATGGCTAAATCAAAGTCATTTTGGGTTAAATCGTAGGTGGTGTAACTACTGTCGAGCGTAAACTCAATGAGTGGGTTTTGCTTTTGAAAATCACGGCAAATAGTCAATAGGTAACGTTGGGTAAACTGGCTGGGTGCTGTAATACGAATTCGACCCGCAATACTGTCATTGTCATGGCGTATCTGCCTATCTAACTCCAATAACGATTGTTTTACCTGTCCCATCTTCGCCAATATTAATTCACCTTGAGGTGTGAGTTTTACACTGCGCGTACTGCGGATCAGCAAAGGTCTGCCAAATTCCTTTTCTAATTGGCGGATCTGTTCCGAAAGATAGCCTCTGGATATGCCTAAAGTCGCCGCTGCTTCAGTAAAGCTGAGCTGTTTTGCGACTTCATTAAATAGAAATAGTCGCTCAAATTTCTTGTGCTCTCGGCTCATTAGCTTAGTCCTTCATAAAATACGGATGATAGTTTTTGTTCTTTAAAGTGAATTGTATTTTGTTATTGGTAGCTATATCAAATAATGATTTTGGAGAATACGGTTCCACTGATGGGCTTAATGTTGAGAATATGCATCATCTTAATACTTAACATCAGTGATTAAACCATGAAGTCTGTCGTTAAACCTTTGGCAAATGTTAGCCCTAGTCCTTTACCTCTTAATCAGCACTTACCTCACGCAAGCCCTTTAGTGTATGGCTGTATGGGGTTGGGAGGGGGCTGGAATAAAAATGGCATAAATGCAAAAGACTTAGCGCAGGCACATGATGTGGTGAATACCGCTTTAGACCAAGGGATAAACTATTTTGACCATGCGGATATTTATACTTTTGGTAAAGCGGAACAAGTATTTGGTCAAGTTTTATCGTCTCGACCTGAGCTAAGAGAGCACATGTTGATTCAAACTAAATGCGGTATTCGATTTGCTGATGATAAGGGGCCTAAACGCTATGATTTATCGGCACAATGGATAGGCCACAGTGTGAATCAAAGTCTGAAACACCTGCAAACTGACTACCTAGATGTACTGGTATTACACCGACCCGATCCGCTAATGGATGCAGAAGATGTTGCCAAAACCTATCATCGACTTCGTGACGAAGGCAAAGTGAGATTTTTAGGTGTCTCGAATATGCAGCACCATCAAATGCGTATGCTGCAACAGCATTTAGATACGCCTTTGGTCGTGAATCAGTTAGAGCTGAGTTTACACAAACAGCATTGGATAGATGAAACCGTTTATGCCGGAAATCAGCTTGGGGCTGATATTAATTTTACCCCTGGCACATTGGAATATTGCCAACAGCAACACATTCAAGTGCAGTCGTGGGGAAGCTTATGCCAAGGACGATACAGCGGCGCAGATCTCAGTGATGAGCCAATGCGGGTTAAACAAACCTACGCATTAGTTTGTCAGCTTGCCGCTGAATACAGTGTCAGTAAAGAGGCCATCATTCTTGCTTGGTTAATGCAGCATCCGACTCGAGTTCAGCCAGTGGTTGGAACAACCGACTTGCAACGTATTGCAGCATGTCAGCAAGCAGTGGGGTTACAGCTAACTCGAGAACATTGGTATGCCTTATATGTCAGTGCAAAGGGGCATGAACTGCCTTAATTTCAGCACGTTATTGGGCTGGTTTGGATTATTCATTAATGGATTAAGAAGGTGTTATGAAACAAATATTTTTCACGAGTTTGGCTTTACTGTTATTGGCCTTCCACATACACGTACACGCTGCGCCTAAGGTAAACGATGCGAAAGCAACGGGCGACAAAGAGTTATATCAGGATTATCTTCAGCGTGATATTCGAGATGATATTTTTTATTTTGTTTTACCAGATCGTTTTAACAATGGTAATCAAGCCAATGACAATGGAGCCGTATCTGGTGTATCTCATGGCGGGTTTGATCCCCTTACTGAGCGAGGTTTTCATGGTGGTGATATTAACGGTATTGAACAGAAACTTGCGTATCTTGAATCGCTTGGCATTACAGCAATATGGATGACACCACTGCTAAGAAATAATGCGATTCAAAAAGACGGCATTGCTCACCATGGATACTGGATTGTCGATTTTACTGAAATCGATCCGCACTTTGGTACAAACGATGACCTGAAGCAATTGATTGATGCGGCGCACCGACGTGGCATGAAAGTATTTTTTGACATTATCACTAATCACACTGCAGATATCATTCGTTATAAAGAGTGCCACCAACTTGATGGTCGATTTATTGAAGGGCTAACGCGTTGTGAATATAAGCCAGTAAACACAGCTGTGAGTGAGCAGTATTCGCCATTTCTATTGGATGATGAAGCCAATATCAAAACACCATCTTGGCTAAATGACCCACAGTATTATCATAATCAAGGCGACAGTAATTTTGAGGGAGAAAGTTCATTAAACGGTGATTTTAATGGTCTAGACGATCTGAATACTTTGCATCCTAAAGTGCTGTCTGGGATGGTCGAGATATATCAAAATCTCATTGCTGAGTTTAAACCTGATGGATTCAGAATCGATACCGTGCGTCATGTTGATTTATCATTTTGGCAAACCTTCAGCCCTGCTATTGTTGAGTTTGCCAAGCTGCAGGGGATCCCTCAGTTTCATGTATTCGGTGAAGTCTATGATACCAACCCTGTTAATTTGAGCTTATACACCACAGATGGAAAACTGCCGTCGGTATTGGATTTTGCTTTTCAAGACGTGGCAGCAAAAATCTTTTATCAAGGGCAAAGTCCGCTGCTTGCCAAGCAATTATTTGAGCAAGATGATTTGTATAAAGATGAAGATAGCCAAGCAGATTTACTGATGACTTTTTTAAGTAATCACGACATGGGACGAGCAGGTTACTTTATCAATGAAGCTGGCATTGCCAGCACAGAAGCA
This sequence comes from Shewanella sp. MMG014, assembly GCF_018100775.1. Taxonomy (NCBI): domain Bacteria; kingdom Pseudomonadati; phylum Pseudomonadota; class Gammaproteobacteria; order Alteromonadales; family Shewanellaceae; genus Shewanella; species Shewanella sp. MMG014. The sequence goes on along the minus strand of NZ_JAGJDZ010000011.1, from coordinate 153,594 downwards.
GAAAAATTACAGCGCAGTATTTTATCCCATGCCTTTATGTTTTTATCTCGAGGGATTCCGGTGGTGTATTACGGTGATGAGCAAGGGTTTACTGGCGATGGTAATGATATTGATGCCCGAGAAGACATGTTTGCCTCACGTGTCGCAAGCTATAACGACAATTCGTTATTGGGCACTTTAGCAACAACGGCTGATGACAACTTCGATAAAGCGCATCCTTTGTATAGGGCAATTGCCGCACTGAGTGAGTTACGCAAGACTGAGCGGCTTTTACGCCGTGGCGAGTATCAAGCCCGATTTTATGCTGATAAAGAGAACGCAAGTCATGCCGCTATGTTTGCTTTTTCAAGAATAGATAACAGCACTGGTGAGGAGTTATTGATGGTATTTAATACTGGTACCAGCTTGGCTTCGGCAACGATTCCTATGCAGGTTACTGAAGTGGATTCACTCCTTAATACGCAGGCTTTAAAAGAAGCGGCAACATCATCAAAGACTGCTACATCAACGAGTCAAGTCAGGGTTAATGAGCATGATATTAAGGTCTCACTCGCTGGTTTAAGTTTTGAGGTGTATCGAGTGACTCATCGCAACGACTATTAGCAAGGCAACGACTAATAGCAAGGAGTCAATATAGGCTCAGATTGACGATAAAACCTCACTAAGGAGCTTTCCCCTTTTTACTCCTGACCACTGTAGGCATGAGTTTACAGTGGTTTTTTATTGGATAAGCGTGATGCAACGATTGCGCAGTGATTAATGAAACTAAGTGGGGATTATTGGATAATTCATTAAGCTCAGAAACCAATGAGCTTAATGAATAACAAAGCGTGGTGGGAGATGAACGCCTGTATTGGAAAATGAAATCGTTAGTTAAGAATGCTAGGGATTACGCAAAAAAATCATCCTCACCCATTGCACGTTTGAGTTGTTGTGCTTCGAGGTAGTCTTCAAGACGTCTTTTTACTTCACGTCTGTGTTGTATATCTTCTTTTGCTTTTGGATTAGATGGTTTTTCAAACCCATCTATTTCTGTGTTACTTGGAACAAATTCAATAATTTCAGCCATAAAATATCCTCATTATCGAGTCGAATTTTCTTGGTGTTTCATGGGCCAAATGGCGCTGATGGTATTCAAGAAAACCTGTCGATATCAAACATAGAGACCAAACTACAAGCATTTAGTATTGGTAAAAATAAACACTACATTAGTGTATGCTTAAGCTGGAATTTATCAGGAGTTTCAAAATAAAAATGCGATCCGGATAACAATTTTATTTTAAAGTTTCAAAAGGAGATATTCGTCATATTTTAAGGGGATAGGCGAATTATTTTGCTAACTATCTAGGGCCTGTTGATCTTTCAAGATTATTTTTGTTTTAAACAAAACATAACCAGCAAAGAGCCACAGGCCCTAGTCACTATATTCATTTATTCAATACAAGATTAAAGTCATTAAGGCACGCATGACTAACAGAGGTGGCAAAGGGTCAAGTGAGTCACTTCATCATTCATCATCTCCTTTTTTTAAGCTCAATACGCAGTAATTCTCATTGTGTGCCACTTATGTCAAAGCTTAAAAGACTGTAAAGCTGCTAGTGATTAGTGCCTTGCTAGGGTTAAATAACCTTATTCAATATTTTTGAATAGCCTATTATTAACCAACACACTTATTTGATTGACTGAAGGGCCTATGAAAAACGAATTGTTTAAAAACATCCTATTTTCAATTGGCGGTATTGTCATGATAGGAAGTACAGCGATGAGCTGTGCTTCTGATGATATTCAAATGCACCATGATGACTATCTCGGCTCAGGGAGTATTACCCAAGGCGCTGCGACTACCGTCGTCAGTAATTTGTTTACGTGTCAAAATGGTCGTAGCCGCATTGCTGGTATAGGTGAGATTACTGATGCGCAGGGCGCAGTATGGACTGTACCAGGCAGTAATCAATATAGCAGTGCGCCCAAAGCAATGGATTTATATGAACAATGCGCTGGTATTACCCCTAGAAATTTAGCCGAAGTTAATCAAGATGATGTGCCTGTGGTGACAGTTGACCCGCAAGGTGAGGTGATTACTGGGTATATTTTTGCAGATAATTACTTTGAACTTTATATCAATGGCAAATTAATCGCCGTTGATAGCGTGCCATTTACGCCATTTAATTCAAGTATTGTAAAATTTAAGGTCAGTAAACCTTATTCCATTGCCGTTAAAGTCATTGATTGGGAAGAAAACCTAGGTTTAGGTTCTGAGAATAATAGAGGTAATGCATACCATGCTGGTGATGGGGGCTTTATTGCCAGCTTTAGTGATGGCACTGTGACAAATCGTGATTGGCAAGCGCAAACCTTTTATACCTCTCCAATTTTAGATTTAAGCTGCTTATCTGAAAAAGACGGCGCGAGATTATCTACTGATTGTGGTGTTACGGATGAGAAAAATGGGCAACAAGCGTATGCCGTGCATTGGACGATGGCTGATAATTGGATGAATGAAGATTTTGATTCAAGTACTTGGCCGCAAGCAAGCTTATACTCAGATGATGAAATAGGAGTGAATAATAAAAAAGCCTACATGAATTTTATCGAAAAATTCAGTGGAGCGGGAGCCAGCTTTATTTGGTCTACTAATGTGGTGTTAGATAATGAGGTATTGCTACGGTATACCGTTAACTAATGCGTGGTTGATATGACATTCGTAAAGTAAAAACAATGGCTTAAATAATGGCAAAGTGTTGAGGGTGAATCCCAACACTTTGCAAGGTAATAGCTGTTAAATTAGCATGTTAGCCTACCAAGAAAACGTTTGAATGATGTCTTGTTTTGTCACTGGATTGGTTGCTATTTCATGTTCAATTCTATCTTTAAATGGCACTCTAGCTTGAGGTAACATGCCTCGCATTGGTGAGATATTATTACCGTGATCGCCCCAGTAATAGCAGTCAAAGTCCGCTAAATTTTCCAGTAAGTACTTCTCTTCTTCCAGCACTTGTAATGGACTTGGCATAACAAATTCACCACGCAGTACTTGCTGTTCGAGTTCAGTTCCTGGCTGAATTGCAATGGCCATTGGCGCAATTTCTTCCGGTTGCATAATGTTTAAAATATCTGTAGTCGCTTTAATGTGTTCTTTTGAGCGATGACGGCCACCTAGTCCAAATATAAATGAAGCCAGCACTTTAATCCCTGCCTCTTTTGCCATCGCCATGCCTTCAATGGCATGTTCAGGTTTCATCGCCTTTTTGATGTTATCGAGGACAATAGGATCGCCAGACTCTAAGCCTGCGTATGCCATTGTCAAACCCGCTGCCCGCATTTGTTTAAGTTCTGCCACTGTTTTACGGCGAAAATCATTAAAGCCTGCATATAAAGCAATATTTTGAATTTCAGGGAAAGTCTCAGTAATTTTATTGAGAATCGCCAATAAAAATTCGGTTCTTACAGCCATGACATTGCCATCAATCAAAAAGATAGATTCAACGTGAGCGTGAATTTTTCTGGCCTGTTCAATATCACTAAAAATATCTTCTAGTTCACGAATTTTAAATCGTTTATCGCTGAACATATTGCAGAAAGTACATTGGTTGTTACTGCAACCTAATGTGGTCTGAATGAGGATGCTGTCAGCCTCTGGCCATGGACGATAAACTTTGCCTTCATAACGCATAACGTTTCCTTAAGACTGTCGTCTTATTGAGAATACATCACCTAGAAGTGGAGACACTCTAGGTCAACGCTAGATGAAAAGACACCTAGCAATACAATGAAGGCGATCTTAGCAGTAGATTTTTAGCTTGATAATTAAGCACTATATTGAATCAGTTTATCGATTTTGTTGATAATCGCTTTATTGCAAAGTCACAGGACTGTTATGCAACTCAGGGTTTTACCGTGATGAAAAAGCGTTGTGCTGATGCAGAAGATGACAGGTTTTATCAAAAGAATGAGTCATCGCAGGGCAATAAAAAAGCTAAAGGCACGGGCCATTAGCTTTTTTAATATTAAGGTTTTTGTAATTGAAACTGAGCTTAATTATTAGCTTAGCTCTGTAAGAACTTGCTCAAGCACAGCAACCACTTTTGCGGTTTTAGCTACATCAAGTGCATCAGGGTGAGGTGATGCAAATTGGCCTCTGTCATTATCAAAATATTGCCCAGTTGCTTGAGCAAACTCTTCTGATAATGCCGCTCTGGTTAGAATGTCCGCACCAATTGATAAATCTCCGCCAGCCACACCGTATGCTTGTTTAACCATTTTACTGCCTAACATCGAAGCAGGATTGACCGAGACAATCATAGGTCCATGACCTTGAACTGATAAGGCGAGATCTCGTGACCACATGGTCAGCGCCAGTTTACTTTGGGCATAGACAGTACTATCAGATAACTGACTTGGCTGTGCCATGTCGCTTGCTAAAAAAGCGGCTTGTGCAGCTGAAGATAAATTCACAATGCGGCCGCTATTATCCATGATCGGCATTAACAACTTACTAAGCAAATAAGGCGCAAAAGTGTTTACTGCATAGCGTGAATCTAAGCCGTCTGAGGTGATTAACGTCGTAGGGTTATAAACCCCTGCATTGTTAATTAGCACATCCAGTTTACTGTGTTTTTCTTTAATGTTTGCTGCTAACTTTTTGACATCAGTCATGCTAGATAAATCGGCAACATACGTTTCGATTTGTGCAGCAGAGGAGCTGTTAGTAAGCAGCGTTTCCACATCGGCAAGTTTGTTAGGGTTACGTCCATGAAGTAATACTTTATGGCCTTCAGCGAGTAACATTTTTGCTGTTTCTAATCCAATTCCATCTGTTGAACCAGTAACAAGAATGATTTTTTGCATGGTGTATTCCTAATGATATTAATCGCCGCTGGGGCGCTGTCTACTGTTTTGATTCATTAATATTAGCACTTATTGAGTGTTTGATAATGGCACTAAATGCAGAATCACTTTATAGATTCGGTTGATAATAGAGCACTGTAAATAGCTGCAATAGATTGGTTAAAAATTAACTTTATTTAATTTGCACAATCACAAAATTGAGTCCAATGTTGATTTAGAGCCTTTACTCTATTTGGTTTTGTGGTTGATACACTTGTCGTTTCAATTAAGTCGTTTCAATTAAGAAAAAAATAGAGTGATGGTTATAAGGTGGATTAACTCCAACGCTAGGATGGCATTCTAGGTTTAAGATGACTTAAGCCTTCATCAGAGAGACGAAAATGTCTCTATAGCGAGGTATCACTATGAAATTATCAATGGTTACAAAACCGAATTTTTCAATGTCGACAACTCAAGCGCAAGGCGGCTTCACTTTAGTCGAATTAGTGGTTGTCATCATTATTCTTGGCATTTTAGCTGTCGTGGCCGCGCCCAAGTTCATTAATTTACAGGGTGATGCTCGCGTCAGTTCGCTTGCTGGAATGAAAGCGGCGATTCAAAGTGCTAATACATTGGTGTATTCAAAAGCCAGTCTTGCTGGAGTGGAGAAAGATGCAAATGTGACGGATTTAGATATCGGTACAGGTAATGATTTGTTCACAGCCTACGGTTATGTGGTTGCTTCTGAGCTAGATTTAGATAATTTGCTACAAAATGACTTTAACTCAGCCGTTTCTGAAACCGATCCTACCATGGCTGTTGATAGAGGTGCTGAATGGACAATGTATGAAGGCAATGGGCAAGCGACTATTTGGCAAGTCGGTGCCCCTGCAGAATGTAAGTTAATCTATAAGGAGGCAAAAAGTACAACAGAATTACCAGAGTACATAATAGAAACTGATCCAAACAAGTGTTAAGGAGGCTGAGATTTATAGATTGAAATATAAAGCAGTCTCATGTGTTGAGGCTGCTTTTAGTTTTAGCTAAATCCTATGTTTTTCTAACTGATTTAGCTTAGTAGCGATTGCTTTTCACTATTAACCGCTTATGCTAATGCCATGTTTATTTTTCGCTAAATTATTATGCCTACAGCTAAAAACGCTAACCTTGTATCTGTCGTCGTTATCATCGGCTTGCTAATTGCTGTTATCACATCAGTTGTGATGATCAATCAGTCTCATCAACATAAAGGCCCTGAAGTTTGGAGCTCATTTGTGTATAAAAATGGTTATGATTCTGCCGCTTATGAAATGGATACAGATTTTGTAGATTACCCTTCATGTAAAGCTCATGCACAGACAGTATCGGCAGAATATAACAATGCACCATGGCAGTGTGGTTTATACTGTCGATTCGATTCTATGAGACAAGGCTTCGAATGTGAGTCGATGTTAAATGACTAACCCATATCGTTGCTTCTCTTTTTGTTGATATATTTTCTATTTATCTTGCTGACATCATATGAGACCACAGTGGCGTAAAGTGGTAACTAGGTTTCAATAATTCTTCATATCATAGCCACATCAAGCATAACTTTAATGGTTGAGGCGCTAATACACCTTAATAAACCAATGATGAACAATGTTTCACATTAACAATCGGTCATCTTGGACTTTAACACACAGTAATCGCGTATTATTCCGCCAACAACAAAAGGTGTTAACCAATGTTTCAGCTTGTGCAAAAAGAACGTGTTTGTCGCAAACCTTAATCTATTAGCCAATGATGTTAATGAGGATAGAAATGAAAAAATTATTAGTATGCAGTGTGTTATTTATGTCATCAGCAGCAATGGCAAATCAGTCTGAAGGTTATTCTGATAATGCTGCCGTAACGACACTAGCGTTAAATCAAGCTGGTGGATTCAGTGGGCCAGTTGCTGGCTCTGCTCATACGGTTGCTTCTGCATTAGAGGCAAAAGACGATGCTCCAGCCATACTAACAGGGTTTATCGTCGAGTCTATAGGTGATGAAGAGTATCGATTTAAAGATGACAGTGGCGAAATCATTGTCGAAATTGATGATGACAAATGGAGTGGTATTCATGCGACTCCAGAAACCAAGCTGACTTTACAAGGTGAAGTGGATAGTGAGTGGACTACTACGTCTTTAGATGTCGATGTTGTTCGTTTAGCTGACTAATACAGGTTAACCGAGTTTAATAACTAAGATTATTAACGAGGTTATTCATTAAGAAAATAAGAGGCGAATCATCCTAGTGATGGTTCGCCTTTTTGTTTTGAAAAATTAGTCTGCAGAGGCATTAAGTAAGGTTTTAGACGATTGATCTTTATCGATAATAACGGTCTGTTTTTGCTTATCATGTTGGCGGGTAATCGTCATATCCATTTGTTGCTCAGACAAGTGACGACCAAATAAGCGATTGGTAAACGTTAATTCACCATTGATGTTATCTAGGGGATATTTACCCATCACAATTAAGTGTGATGACGGCTTTTTGGGATTGCCATGAGATGCTAATGAAATGATTAACCCTTGCAATGGTAGCTTGGCTTTTGAGTCACTAAGCTGCACATTTTCATGTATTAATTCAGTTGCTTGGTTTTTGTATCGCGTAAGTTCGGCAGAGGATGCTTTGCCATCATTGTCCATATCTAAACCTTCAAAGGCAGATACGGGTAAGGACAGCACCATAAAGGCGCCTTTATCAACAATATTGATGGTGCCGTGCTGCGCAACCATCATATGTGCGAGTGCGTTGGCACACATTAGAATACAGATTATTAATATCGTGATAATTTTTAATAACATCATCTTGGGTATTCTCTTAATTGATGTAAGTGTAATCGTGTTATTGGCTTCAATCAGATAAATAGAGACTAAACCTCGCCTTTGACACAACGCTGAAAGTACGGGTAACTGTCGGTGGCGTAATAGTGGTAAATGCCATTAGGGAATTCAGGTGTGACTCCAACTCGTCCATTGCATTCATCTAAGTCACCGAAACCCGCTATATATTCCCAATCTTGAGCAAAGGTCCCGAGTGGATAAATCTCGGTCGAAGGCCTGCTTTCACTCACCGTGGTGACTAGCTGATAACTCCCTTGTATGGCTTTGAGCTCTGAACTGGCGTCATTGGCATCGCTGTAACCATATCGGGCATATATAGGAAACCCATCAGCAGCCCAACCTATGAGGGTCATTTTGTCGTTACCGCCTTGCTGAAGTTCGATAAAGCCTTCTGGCATTCCGTGATAATGGTATTCGCCTCCAGGTTGAACGTGGGCGTTATTATCATCGGTACCAAAGTTAAAGTTGCTTTGGCCTAATGCCTCAATATTCCAATTACCCTCGTTGCCTACTAAGCTGCAGTTATTTCCAGAATCATCACAAGTACCTGCTGTACTGGCATCAATTTTTACTCCATTGAGTACATAACCTAGGGTGCCTCTTGGGCCGCCTAGTACGGTGGCAGTATTAGTTTCGACAGGTGTTAAGCTAAAATTAGCTGAGATATCTTGCTCGAAAATCATATTTGGGTTGTTGGCATTGGGGAAAGTGCCGACATCATGGTCAGGGATCCCGTTTGCTTCTAATAAGCGTTCACCTCCCTCGCATGACCATTCGGCGTTACTGGTGTTATAAACTGATTCAGATTCGTTATAGGTGCTATTTGCATAGCCGCAAAGCACCCCATCAGTTGAATCTGCTCCTTCATCATCAGCACCTGAGCTGTCAGAGTCATCACCTGAGTCACCACCAGTGTTATCATCACCTGAGTTGTCATTGGGGGTTGTGACCGTTTCTTGGGTTTCATCTGCAATCTCTGCATCACTATTACTGTCACTACCGCCACAAGCAGTTAATGAGCAGATAAGTAATAAAGATAACCAGTGCCGTATTAGGTTGGTATTTATATTATTTGAATTAACTGTCAGTTTCATCGCAACGATTTCCTATGTAATGCAAAGGGTAAGTTAGCGTTTGCTCATGTAGTAAGGTCTATCGTAGCGATGAAATGTGCAGCAAATGTGTAGAAACGAAGGAGAAAGTGGATAAATGTTAGTTTTTTGTTGTTAAGCGGTCATCGCCATCAAAGTCATGGCGATGACACTAAGCAACTCATTGGCCGAAGAGCATTAACTTACTGGGTTTAAAATCTTGCATTTAAATCTAGACCAAATAGCAAGGAGTCTTGGTTATCGTCATTGTCTTTAAATAGCTTACTTGCACTAAATTTGGCAGAAAAATGGGGTGATATCTGCCACCAGTAAGCCGTGTTAAGACCGTGATTATTGACATTATCAGAGAGTTTGATTGTTTCACCTTCAGGGGTGAAACTGCTGTTATTAAATTGCTTTATATCAATATCTTGCCAGGCATATTGCGCGCCTATTGACCACGACTTATTGATGTAAAAATCAGCGGATAGATATATGTGGTTGAAGGTATTATCAATGTCAGTAGTGAAGTAACGTTCTGGCATAAATCCATCTTGCGCGAGTCGATAATAGTAATATTGACTCGCATCGGTGTACTGCCAACGTGCAAACAAATTCACCCCATTAATTGATTCCATTGGGATATAACTTTGAGTCTCTATACCCAAGGTATCGGATTGGTTATCAAAATTAGCTGCTAATAAGCCGATTTGGAAATTCTGACCACTGCCACTTGTGTGTTGATAACTATCTGATCCACTTTGATTTCGGTAAAAAATGGAGATTTGCGAGCTTTCGTTAAAGTAATAACCTAGCTTAAGACCATAAAGTGACTCGTCGTAATTATATGGCCAAGCAAAGGAGTCATCGTCATCATTGATTTGCTGATAATTTGCGCCAATGAACCAGTTTGATTCAAAAACATAAGTGCCATCGACTTGATAACTGCTGGTCTCGGCTAGATCTGATTTAAGGTAGTTTACGCCGAAGTTTGAAGATTGGGCCAAAAAGGTATTTAGGGCCCAAGGACCTAAATCAGTGCTCACGGCATCAAAATAATAACGATAACTGGCAAATAGATAAGCGTTGTCGCTGTTGTCTGTATCAGTGATATATGAAGCACTAGTATCGTGATGAAAACTGTTGTTAGCTGATGCTAGCGTATCATTTGCTTGAGCAGAAAAAGCCACAAAGCTAATAGCAATCGCTGCGGTCAGTTTGAGTGGCTGAGAGTGGCATCGTTTCATATCTTACATCCTTGTTTGTTTACTGATTTAAATAACAAGATTGATTATTACTATTTGGTAACACTTGTGTGTAATTGTATAAATTGTTGTTATTTATCAATGTGTTATGTTTTATTTAATTTATATAAAAGTGTGAGCGGTGTAAAGAGTGAAGTGGTGAGGCTTGAATTGTGTGGTTTCGTTTCTTAGCGAATTTAAGCTATTTATTGGGGTTGAATGGCAGTGAGATTACGTAAGCTATCAAATAGCCGTTATAATCGAGAGAAAATGAGCTTATATAGACGTTGATATGCAATTAAAACCGCTTGCGAAGGGAAGGTTTCGAGATCAGTGGCAGCAGCATCATGATTCGATTGAGAAGATCATGAGGCAATGTATTACAGAAACGAAAACGGTAGAGCGTCACTATAAATTAATGGAGCAAGGTCAGCAGGTGAATGAGCTGATTTATGTTCCAAGTGGCAGAATTTCTATGGGGTATACCGCCAGAAATGGTCGTAGTTTCCAACTCGGTACCATGACATGTGATTCGCAAATATTTGGCGAAATGGAGTTTTTTACTCAATATCTTTGTCAGTTGGATATTATTGCTGAAGAACCATTATCTATATCAACTATTAATGGCGATAAGTTACATGAGGCATTAGTTAAAACCCCACAGTTTGCATTATTTTTTGCCAGCGCAATTGCAATAGACTACCAAGATACCGTGGATATTTTGACTCGAAGAATGCTGTATCCCATTGCCTACAATATTGCCTACGATTTATATCATCAGTATCTGCATGACCAGCCCGTTGAAGGATTTAATCGGTGTTACTTAGAGGCTGAGCGCTTTGCTACCACTGACAGAGTATATCGAAGAGCAGTTAAAAAGCTGGAAGATTTAGCACTGATCAAGCGTGAAAAAGAAGGCATTATTATTCAAGACTTAGCTGGACTGAAAGCTTTCATAGCACAATAAAACGATTACATTAACGGTTTATATAAAAGCCTCTTTATCATTTTGATATCAGAGGCTTTTTTGACGATTTATTTTCCGCTTATCCTGTTGCTAATGACGCTTGTTGGCGACGAGAAGCAATTAACATCATAATAATCAATGCATAAATAACAGGGATAGCATACATCACAGTTTGCAGGCCAATGATGCTTTCAAACATTGAACTAATCGCTGGGCTGAACATTGCGCCAGCACTACCACTGATTAAGATATAAGACACATTTTTGCTACTTGCTTGTTTGACGAATGATACGCCGTAAGCAATGAAAGCATTATACAGCGCCGCACAAGCAAAACCGTAGCCATAGGTTAAGTAGCCAATCCACTCTAAGTTAGTTGTCGTTACAATTAAGCTGGTAATCACTAACGCAAGGGAGATCATTCCCATAATAAAGTGCTGAATTTTAACTCGCGATACAATGGCTGTTGAGACTAACGCACCGATTAATGCTGCTGACCAGTACTGAGTAATAATATTGCCAGCTTCTTCAAATGGGATAGTAAATTTTTGCGACACAAATGTCGGTGCCCAAGTGAGGAAGGTATAGAGGCTCAGCATGCCCAGAAACAAGCCTACACCACCACTAATGATGCCAAGGTTCCATTCTGACTTTTCTTCAGCTTCATCGGTAGCAGAGGTAGACTCACAGAGGTCAAAATTGGTTAGCAGCGCAATAGCAGCTGTAGCGAGTGCAACGATACCCACAGCTAAATAACTGTAACTCCAAGAGAGTGCATTAGTTAGGGCGTATGTGGTTATCATTGGGAAGATGACACCTGCAACATTGAAGGTGGCATCTTGTACTACAAGCATGGTGCTTTGAATTTTATCTTTCCAGACTGATACCACAATGGTGCCCGCGATACATAGCCCAACACCTCCACACAAACCAATGACTGTCATGGCAATCATGACAACGGATAGTGAACTGGTGAAATGCAGCGCTGCAGCACTTAATGCGATAGATACGTAACTGATCAGTGTGATGCGTTTGACGCCGATTTTTTCAATCAAAAAGAAAGCGGCAATGGTACCTGCTAATGCGCCGCCATTGAGTAATGAAAAAATAGAGGCAACTTCATTGATGTTAGCGGAAAACTTATTGGCAATTGGCTCGATTAGCATGCCAAATTGCGTAGCAAAACCTGCCATCACAAAGTTGGCTAAGAAACTGAGCAGAGTTAAGGATATTTTATTTTTCATAATTGGTGCCCTTTATGCTGTAACAACCCTAATGTTGTTTTATTGACTTGCTGTTTCTAATGCCAGCTTTATCATTTGGTTAAAGGTTAATTGTCTTGCTTCGGCGGTGGTTTCTTCGCCCGTTAAGCAGTGGTCTGATACAGTCAAAATCGCTAATGATTCAATTCCGTGTTGATGAGCTAACCCGTAAAGGCCTGCGACCTCCATATCGATGCCTAATACACCAAAACGTTCAAGTGCTGGGATCATATCTTCGTCTGGATCGTAATACAGATCGCCAGTGAAAATATTGCCCACCTTAACGTTAATCTGTTCTTGTTGAGCAATAGTGTAGGCTTTGTTTAATAGGCTGAACGTTGCCGATGTAGCCATTTGATAACCACTACTGCGTTTTGCGTTGGTTGGTGAGTCGGTGCCTGCTGCTTGGGCTAAAATAACGTCGTTAATTTTTACATCATGTTGCGTCGCACCTAAACTGCCTACTCGAATAATGCGCTTTACGCCAAAGTCATTTACTAATTCATGGGCATACAGCACCATCGACGGGATCCCCATCCCGTGCCCCATGACTGAAATTCTTTGGCCGTTATAAAAACCGGTATAACCCAACATGTTTCTAATGTTGGTCACTTCGACTGCATTGTCTAAGAAGGTTTCTGCGATGTATTTAGCGCGTAGCGGATCGCCCGGCATAATAATGGTTTCGGCAAAATCACCCAGTTTGCCATTGATGTGTGCGGTCATTGTATTTCCCCTTTTTTTAATTAACTCGATAATAAGTGGCGAGAACTTAAGCTGTGAGGACAAAAGTCCGCATAGGTTGAAAGAGCTGCAAAAACTATCAGTGGATCACAAAATTGGCGTATGATGCGCCTTTTCAACTATCGTGATTCTCGTTACTTGCTTATGCGCCATTTAAAAACCACTCATCATCCAGATACCCCCATTGAATTTGTGAACGATACAAATAACGTCATGCTAACTCGACGAGCGGCTAGAGCGATTGTGCTACAAGGTCAGAAAATACTGATGTTGTATACCGCCCGCTATCATGATTACTCATTGCCAGGCGGTGGTGTTGATGATCACGAAGATATTGAGCAAGGCTTAGTCCGTGAGTTGAGTGAGGAAACGGGCGCGCGTGATATTCGAAATATTAACGAGTTTGGTTTATATGAAGAGTACCGCCCTTGGGCTAGGAATGGGGCAAACCTCATGCATATGCTGTCTTATTGTTATACCTGCGAAATAGATCAAGAGTTAGGTGATACCCAATTTGAACAGCATGAAATTAATAATGGCATGAAGCCTGTCTGGATGGACATTGATCAAGCCATTCAACATAACCTTGATACGATGGCCAATAGTGACAAGAAAGGCTTATCCATTGAGCGTGAGACCTTTTTGCTGAAGTTAATTCAACAAGAGCTACTGTAATACGCTGGATGTTTGATGGCTTAAAAGTACGACTTGTGTAACAAAAGTGTAATTTCACCAACAATTTAAAACCTTTTTGTTACGTATGTAGTGGTTGAGTTTACGGACTTCATATATGCTGCGGCTATTATTAATCTTATTGATTTTGATAGGGGTTGGTTTGTTTTAAACCTATTGAAATATCATGTTATTTGAGAAGTATTATGAGAAGCAGTTATTCACAACGTGGCTTTACGTTAATAGAACTTGTGGTCGTCATTATTATTTTAGGTGTGTTAGCCGTTGTGGCAGCGCCTAAGTTTTTAAATCTGAAAACAGACGCAGTGACTGCCAACTTACAAAGCTTACAAGCGAGTTTACAATCGGCGAATTCACTGGTTTATTCAAAAGCGGCTATCGACTCGCAAACAAGTCTGGAGTCAGGTGAAGTTGAGGTTAACGGCGTAAAAATCGCAACGACAGTGGGCTACATTACTGCATCTAAAGTGAATATTCCTAAAGCTGTAGAAGGGGACTTTGCTGAGTTAGCCAGTCCAGCGGAAGCATTTACTCAAGATTGGGGGATCTATGATGTACCCAACTCTGGTGTGTACATTTTCCCACAAGGATACGATATCAGCAGCAATTGTAACTTACGCTATAGCGTGACAGCGAACGTTGCAGAGCCAGCGTTTTATGATTTAACCGTTACGGGTTGTTAATTTCATCGAAAATGATAAAGCCTGAAATTTTTATTTCAGGCTTTTTTTTGGGTGTTTATATTCGGATTACATATTTTGTTAGCATAAAACTAAAATCGATATTGGTTATTTAGCAAATTATATATGAGGTATTACTGAAAATACCTATTTCGAGGTATGCTAAATTAGTATTAGTTAATGATCTTGCTCACAATTATTGATACGCAATTGTAGTCTTTTTGTAACATTGTTTTAGATCAATATTTATAGTTTATTTCACCTATATAACATCACTCGAGATGATGAAATATAAGGATTACAATAAATGAAATTAACTACCCTCACATTAGCTGTTCTTGCCGGATTAGCGACTTCAGCAGCGTATGCTGAAACAGAAAGCGTCGATCCATTAAAAAAAGCGTTTATCGATGACTCTTCAGTGAATGTGCAGTTTAGACTTCGCTATGAAGATGTCGATGTGGCGAATGTTGACCAGCAAAATCAAACCACATTACGTACTCGTTTAACTTATCAAACCGGTGATATTTATAATCTATTTGCTTTAGCAGAAGTTGATGATGTGCGCTCAACAGACAACGAACCTTTGATTGGTGATTACAAATATACTCAAATTAACCAAGGGTTTATTGGTTATAAAGGGCCTGCTGAAACCTTAGCTAAATTAGGCCGCCAACGTATTTTATTAGATAACCAACGTTTTGTTGGTGGGGTTGGCTTCCGTCAAAATGAACAAACTTACGATGCGGTATCTGTTAAAAATACGGCGATTGAAAACCTCACTGCCTATTATGCGTACGTGGCCAATGTGAATCGTATTTTCCCAGAAGGCTCAGGTAAAGAAGAACACGAGAACGAAACCAGCTTAATCAATATTAATTACAAAGGACTCGATTTTGTTAATTTAAGTGGTTACGGCTATTTGATTGATAATACAGATGTTGCTGCATTCTCAACTGATACCTTTGGTGTTCGTGCAACGGGTAATATTAAGTTAGATGCACTGAAAGTGAGCTATGAAGCTGAATATGCTCAGCAGTCTGAAGGCGGTGATAACCCAGTCAGTTACAGTGCAGATTATTACAAATTAGGTGCCGGTATTGATTTTGATGCTTTTGGCGCAAAAATTGGCTACGAAGTACTTGGCTCTGACAGCGGCAAAGCTGGCTTTATTACACCATTAGCAACATTACATGCCTTTAACGGTTGGACTGATAAGTTTTTATTTGGCGGTAAAGGTAACTGGGATAATGGTTTGGTTGATACCCATGTGATTGTAACGGGTAAAATTGCCGGCCTTAAACTTTTAGCTAAATACCACCAGTTTGAGTCTGATTATGGTGATATCGATATGGGGACAGAGTGGGGCGTTGCTGCTACATACCCATTTGCGAAGCATTATAGCCTAGGCGTTAAATATGCAAGCTTCAGTGGTGCTGACGAAGGTTATGATTTCTCAAATGATACCGATAAATTATGGCTGACATTCCAAGCTAACTACTAAGTTGTAAACATCTAACCAACGGCAGTTTAGGTGAGCTGTCGTTGTTGACGCTCCCCCACCTAGTTTGCAGGAATCGATTAGATTCCTGCTTTTTTATGCCATTATTTATACCGCTTTAGCGCGAAACTTCTCGCTCGGATTAACTAATTCATTTTGCGCAGCAATGGTTTGCAGTTCCCATTCTTGTCTTTGGTGAGTCTCTTTTAATACGCCGTAACAGGCATTAGTTGCATGCTCAAATGCATCGACTTCGCTCATGCCATTTAATAATCCACCAGTGAATAAAGCGGAGATTAAGTCACCGACACCAACTGGTTGTTTATCAAATTCAAGTTGTGGACGCTGGGTAATATAACAACCTGATTCAGTGGCGAGCATCATGGTAAAAGTGTCATCAGCAACAGAGTGCAGATGTTTTACTAACACCATTTTAGGCCCCATCGATAACGCTTTTTGACAAGCGGCTCTGGCTTGCTCAAGGTTGTTGATTTCCATTTTAGTAAACTGAGTTAACTCAAATTGATTCGGCACAATCACATCAGCAATCGGCATCACTTCATTTATCAATTGTTCGGTAATACCTTCTGCGAGAATGCAGCCCTTTTCAGGATCGCCCATCACAGGATCGCACACATAAAGTGCAGCTGGATTTTGCAGTTTGACTGTATTGACCGTGTTAATAATAGCTTGGCATTGTTCTGCGCTACCTTGGTAACCTGATAATACCGCCTGACAGTCTGCTATTTTGCCGATATTGTCGATACCAGTGACTAGCTGATTGATATCATCTGCTGAAAAAGCGCGGCCTTTCCATCCTTGTGAGTACTGGGTGTGATTCGAAAATTGTACGGTATGAATAGGCCAGACTTCCATTCCCATGCGTTGCAGTGGAAATACTGCAGAGCTATTGCCAGCATGGCCAAATACCACATGAGATTGAATTGAAATAATGCCTTTCATTTATGACCTACTTTTATTGAGTTGTTTGATGCAGTTATCGCTTGAATTGAGCTTAATACACAGTCTGATGTGCAGACTGAGCTAGTTACTTTTTACGTGTTATAAGTATTAGCTTTTAAGATGCTAATTCATGGTTAGCTTATAGTCGCTTAGTATGGATATATCAATAATAGACATAGTAGTCTGTGATCTTGAAGTGTTTAAGCTACACATAAACCACAACTTAAGCGCTGAGCGCATGGCAAACCTGCTTGAATAAACGTAATAAAACGCCAATCTTATGATTGGCGTTTATCGTCATGCTAATAGATTAACTTATTAAATCAATTAAGCTTGAGCGGCTTGGTATTCAGCAAAGTAGTCATCTAATACTGAGCGAGTTTCACGGCCAATTAACTCATATTCGTAATGAGTTAAGTTAGCTAGAGAAACACGTACAGACGGATGAACAACATCAAAGCCTTTACCTGGTAATAAGATAACCCCAGTTTTATGGGCTAAACGGAATAGGAAGTCTTTACCTTTACCGTGCTCTTTAAACCAGGTGACAAACGCGTCACCATAAAGCTTGCCACCTAAAGTATCTAGCTCAAGTAAGGTGTAGTAATCAACACGGTCTTCGTTGTCTTCAACTTCAACACCCATGTTTTTATAGAGTGTGATGTAACGTTCACGAATAATACGTTTACAAGCCGCTTTGTAGTTATCTTCTAAATCCATTAAACAGTTTAGAGAGAATAACGCCATTTGCACTTGCTGTGGTAATGCTAAACCGGCAGTGTGGTTTAGTGCTACCGCGCGGCTATCTGCAACGATACGATCGATGAATTTGATGCTACGTGGATCTGGCGTGATTGTTTTGTAACGGTTATCCAACTCTAGTTGATGTGCTTCAGGTAAGGCGCGCATAGCATCATCAAAGACATTGCTGTGGTGAATACCAATAGTGCCTAAGCGCCAACCGGTCGCACCAAAGTATTTTGAGAATGAGTAAACGCATAAAGTGTTGTATGGCAGTTTGGCAAACAAAGACACAAAGTTATCAGCAAAAGTGCTATATACGTCATCAGTAATGATGAATAAGTCGCTACGTTGGGTGTTTACAAAGTCAGTTAAACGGTTAAGTGTATCGTTTGAAAACTTAACAGATGCTGGGTTAGCTGGGTTAACAACACATAATAGCTTGATGTCAGTATCCGCTAATTTTTCAATTTCTGACTGTGGTAACTGCCAAGTGGTTTCGTCTAGACGGATCTCAACAATTTCAAGGTCGTACTCAGCTAGCTCTGGGATCTCTAAGTAAGGCGTAAAGATAGGCGTGATTAACGCGATTTTATCGCCTTTCTTAAGTAAGCCATTGTTAGCCATTGTCGCAAAAGTATAAGTCATTGATGCTGTGCCACCTTCGGTAGCAAACAGGTCAAAGTTAGTGGTCATTGGCATATCGCCATACATTTCTTCACCGATGTACTGTTTTACGACTTTCTCGATGTTGGTTAGCATGCGTGAAGGGACAGGGTAGTTACAGGCTAAAAATGCGTTTACAAATTCGTGTAAGAAAGACTGCTTTTCAATGCCTAAACGATCTTTTGCGTAGCTGATGGCTTTTTGTAAAAACTCAACGCCTTCTCTGCCTTGATTTGCTTTAGCAAACGTATCGAAACGTTCAACAACACCTTCGCCATCAGGGATGCCACCAAAGCCTTCATTTAAGTAAGAATAGCTGCGCTCTGATTCTTCTAATGCAAAATCACCTAAACGTAGAAATGCTTTACGTGGTAGGGTTGCTAGGAAGTTAGGGTTACCACGACCTGCATCTAATAAGGTGCGATCTGGAACTGTTTGCGCCACTTCAATTAACTTATCTTTTAGCTCAAATGGGCTTAAGTTAGCGAACTGGGTGAAGTCGATAGCCATTGCTGTATCAGTGTGTTGGTTGTTCATAATGTTTACCTATTTATATTTAATAAAATTAATGTGTTGGCGAGTAAGTTGAGTTGAACTCACTCGCCGAATTCGTCTTACAGAATTAAAACTATTGAGTTGAAATGATGCCGACAATGATTGGGCCCCAAAGGGTGAGCAGTACATTGGCAATGGCGTACGTTACGGTGAAAGCAAAAACCGGTGTTGCGTTACCTGCTTTTTCAAGTAAGGCTGCGAATGCTGGGTTTGCGCTTCTGCCACCAGATACACAGGCTAGTGCTTCAATTGGATTATTAATTTTCAACACGTAGTAAGAAATAAAGAATGAAATGATTTGCGGAATAATGGTTACTGCCATACCCAAGAACAATAAGGTTAATCCGTGTTCTTTAATGGTATTAATCGCCTCAGGTCCAGCTTGTAGGCCTACAATGCCGACAAACACAGCTAAACCAAAATCACGTAGGAAGTTAGAAGCACCTAATGGTAAAGAACCAATTGCAGGTTTACGGCTACGTAACCAACCCACAAATAAACCTGAGATCAAACAACCAGCGCCAGAGCCGATAGTGACCGGAATACCTGCAATTTCGAAGCTGATTAGGCCAATTAATAAACCTGCAACCATACCTAGACCAAAGAAAATAAAGTCTGTAGCGAAGGCTGAACCTAAACGTTTACCAATGGTTTTCTCAACGCGGTTAATGTCTTTTGCGTTACCAGTTAGTTGGATGATGTCGTCTTTAGCGACCAAAAAGTCAGCAGTAATCACTTGTGAGTGGCCACCACGAATAATATCGGTGACATACACGCCGCGATAAGTATCAGCATTCGCTTTTGCTTTAATTTGGGCGATGGTTTTACCGACCAATTTGGCATCTTTAGCAATCAGTTGACGATTTTCTTCGATTAACACTGTGCCTGTCGGAATAGCGACTTCACTAGTGGCAGCACCCATATGACCCGCAATCGCTTCACGGCGACCCGTAACAATCACTATGTCACCGGCCTTGATTGAAACCGCTTTGTCGAGCTCTATGTCGCTGCCATCTCGTGTAATCATTTCGATAGCAATTTCAATATAATCTTTGTTAATTTGCTGAATCGTTCTGCCAATAAATGGATTATTCTCATCAACTTTATAAGCACGTGAAACTAAATCAGTGATGGCGTTAAACTCACCAGGTGCCAGTTCAGGTTTACCCCCTGACATTGATTCAGCTAGTTTGATTGCTTCACCACGGATATCCCATTTCATAAAGGTAGGAATTAACCATGACACCATCAAAATTGGACCTAAAGAACCAAAAATGTAGGTAACGGCATAACCTACAGCCACATTGGTCTGCATCATTTGTTTGGCTTCTTCAGTGACATTACCTAACTGAGATATTGCATCACCAGCGGTACCAATGATGGCTGATTGAGTGAGACCACCTGCAGCAAGACCTGCGGCGGTGCCACTATCAAGATCAAACATCATTGCTGCAGCAAGTACACACAATAAGCCTGTTACAGTCATGACAACTGCTGATAGGAGGATATTAATGGTTCTAAAGTTGAGCGCACTGAAAAATTGTGGCCCGCCTTGATAACCGACGGCGTAGATAAATAACGCGAAAAAGATGGTTTTTACACCAGGATCTATTTGAACTCCGAATTGGCCAATTAGTACACCCATGATCAAGGTTCCTGCCACACCACCTAGCACAAAGCGGCCGATAGTGATTTTACCAATGAGGTAACCTAGAGCGAGTGTTATAAATAAAGCGATATAAGGAGATATGGCAAATAGTTGTTCGATAATGCTCATAGTATTTGCTGCCTTAAAAATTAATAGTTCTTTAGTGAATGTTCACTGATTTAGTTGAAACTCAAACCAATTCACCGAAGAACTGAACTTGTAAGTGAGGGGCGTGGTTTCGGCAGCAATGTTAGGGGGATAAATTAAACATGTTTAATCTTATATGAAGGATCAGACCCTCTATAAATTATTGGTAAATTTGATGAACAACTGGAAGTGATTTTTAAGCTAATGATTATAAGAGATAAAGTCTCTAACCTTGGTAAGGTAGCCGAAAGTGAATGTTTAGGTTTTTTACTCAAATATATCCATTAAGAGATATAAAAAAAAGCAGATAAATATTGAAGATGGCGAAAATAGAGTAAATTTAGATAAAAAAGATTGCAGCTTATCCGAAAATAAGCTGGTGCTAGAAATGGTGCTGAAAAGCTTAACCTTGATAATTGGCGAATACCTTAACGATATTCTTTTTAATTGGTGCCACTTGTTTTGAGTGTGGGGACCACATTGCAATCGGGACGTTCAAATGGTCTTGTATTTCATCGCATTCAAAGGTCACGAGGTTCTCTTTAAAAAGTTGAGAGTTGATGACTGAACTCGGTAACACTGCCCAGCCAATATTCTGCTGCACAAATTTTATTACCAATGCCATTTGATCTATAGCTTCATAATCGGCTGATAAAACCACTTTTTCTTCCATGTCGTCATCAATCATCGACTTGAGCACGAGCTGTCGTGATGATTTCATCACGGATAAGGCTTTACTCTTTGGGGTTGTTGCTAGTGGGTGTTCTTTACCAGCATAGAGAAGAAACTGTAAATTTTTTAAAAACGTAAAGTCGATGCTATTAACGATTTTACTGCTATAAACGTTGACTATCGCAACATGGATAGTCCCATTTTCAATGCCTTTCTTAATTTCCGGTTTGGTTCGCACAATAAAGTGAACTTTCATACTTGGAAATTCGATATCAAGACTTTTACGTATTTCAGCTAATATCCCTTGGGGTAAAAAACTGCAATACGCAATAGTGATAGATTCAAGCCCACCATAAGATAAACTCAAGGCGACTTTATCAAAGGTCAGTGCTTGTTGTACCGTGGTTTTAGCGTATTGATAAAGTAACTCACCATCTTCAGTGGCTTCAACACTTCTACCAATTCGATGAAATAACTCTACAGCAACCTGATCTTCAAGGTTAGTGATAACTTGACCGACAGTGGTGCGATGTTTTTCAAGTTTGGCAGCTGCTTTGCTAAAGGAGCGCTGCTCATATACTGCAACGAAAGCGCGTAACTGCTCTAAGCTAAAATTCATTGGTTATTGGCTCCTTTATCAATTAAGTACGCAAGTTGATGCTGTGCTATTTTTTACGAGATTAAACACAAAGTTAATTAAGTTTTTACTCATCGTTTTAGTGTAATCAAGCTTGAGACTAAATGATACTGTTTGGCTATCACTATGCCGTGAACGGACTATTCTTTATCGGTTTGTGAACTGGGTGAGTGCGGTGTTAGGCAGCTTGTTTAAAGACTGGTTACATCAGGTTACGCATCCCTCACTAATAAGCGGCAGAAAGTCATCGTTTAGCTTGAAGGGTCAAGTCCTCCCAAAGCGATTTCGGCAATGTCCCATACTCTCATAAAATAATGCCATTAATGAGTGAAATGACATTGTGTCCTCTGTTTTTGCTCTTTCGTATATAACCTTATTGGTGACTCAGATGCCTCATGAATTTGCTATTGGAGAAGTGTATTTTCCGCCCCTGCTCATTACTGTGATGTTGGCTTATTTTATAACCGTCGCGTTGGTCTTTATTGCAAACAAACTCGGTTGGCAAAGAGTGATCGTTATGCCTGCTCTAGTCGAGCTTTGCATGGTGGCGATTATCACCGTGTTATTAAGCCGATTTATTGCATTTACCTAATTCATCAGATTTTTGGAGTTTGTTATGTTTCGTATAATTACTACGCTGGTGATGGTTGCGATTGCTGCCGTTGCAGTGTTAAGCCAATACCAAGATTATAGCGCTAATCCGTGGACTCGAGATGGTCAGGTAAGAGCGCATATTATTCAGATAACCCCAAGAGTGACGGGACCTGTGACTCAGGTGTTAGTGGAAGACAATAGTCAAGTAAAGCAAGGGCAGCTGTTATTTGAAATTGACCCAAGTTTGTATCAAGCAGAATTGAGTAACGCAAAAGCCAAGCAGCTTCAGGCTAAAGCGTTATTAGATAAAGCTAACAATGAAAATCACCGTGCAATGGCGCTTGAAAGCCGTAAGCATGGCACGGTATCTGAACTTGATTTAAACAACTTTCAAAATGCTGTGCAAACCGCACAGGCTAACTTGGCTGCTGCTGATGCTGTTGTAGAGCAGGCTGAACTTAACATGGCCTATACCCATGTCACAGCTCCTACCGATGGATTTATCACTAATTTGAATTTAAGACAGGGCGCCCAAGTTGTGGCAAACAATCCTGTTGTAGCCTTGATTGATCAAAATAGTTTTTGGATTGAAGGCTTCTTTAAAGAAACGGACTTACAAGGCGTCAATATTGGAGACAAAGCTCAAGTCACTTTAATGATGAATCCAAATAGCCCTATTAATGCTCAAGTAGAAAGTATTGGTTACGGTATCGCCAAATCAGATGGCAGCACGGGCAATACATTATTACCAAACGTGAACCCTAACTTTCAGTGGATCCGTCTCGCACAGCGCATTCCTGTCAAATTGCATCTAGAGCAAGTGCCTGAGAATGTGCAACTGCGAGTGGGTACAACGGCATCTGTACAAATATACACCGGCGTTTAATTTCAGGTTAACCGAACCGTTTATATCGGTGAGTTGAGCTGCATGAGTTGGTTGTGATACTCACTGAAATTGGGGATAAAAAATGTTAAGTCGCGCAATGAAAGAAGCGATTAAGGTTTCGTTAGCCTTTACCAGCGCAATTGTACTGGCAATATTTTTTGGCTGGGATAAACCCTACTGGGCAGCAGTCACAGTCGTGACCTTAGCTTCAAATGAATCATTTAGCCATTCCATTCATGCGGCTCACAATCGTATTATGGGGACGTTTGTTGGTGCAAGCTTGGCAATTGGCATGGTTGCTTTCTTTGCTCAAGATCGATTTCTGTTTATTGGCAGTTTTATACTTCTGGGTGGCTTATTTACTGCCATGTCTTATGATCGTAAGAATGGTTACTTTTTCAGAATCGCATTTGTTGTCTGTGCATTAATTAGCTTTATGGGCAGTTTTGATGATGCAATATCAGTCAAGATAATCTTTTTAAGGCTGCAAGAAACCATATTAGGGGTTGTTGTATTTTCATTGGTATATCAATTTTTATGGCCAATGAATTCAGAGGTAGAGTTTTACGATCAGCAAAAAAGCACATCAAAAGGGCTACATGACTTGCTGGTGGAGTTGATTGAATGTGTTAGTGGTAAAAGAGCCTACACCCAAGAGACAATAGCTGACTATCAAGCAAGATTATTGGCAATGTCGAATAATATTAAGTCTCACAGTTTAATTTTAGATTTACCTGCTGCAGGTAGTTATCAGCTGTCACAACAGCGTAAGCACTGGAGAAAACTGACTCTTGCTAGCGATGAAGCCATTATTAAATTACAAGCTTGGTTAGATAAAGCGGCGCCATTAGTGAATAACACAAAGTACCCATCTGACTCTGAACATCAACAGGGTCGCACTTTACTTAGTGAACTTGCGAATGAAGCATTAATTATTGAGCTTAATGAGGAACTG
Source organism: Shewanella sp. MMG014 (assembly GCF_018100775.1). NCBI lineage: Bacteria > Pseudomonadati > Pseudomonadota > Gammaproteobacteria > Alteromonadales > Shewanellaceae > Shewanella > Shewanella sp. MMG014. Next base: position 129,251 of record NZ_JAGJDZ010000011.1, on the reverse strand, counting down.
GCTGAGATTAATAACACGGTTAACTTAATTCAAGAGGCAAGGCATGCGTTACACAATTCAGCAGGCCAAGTTAATAAATCTTTTGGTGCAGTAGAAAAGATTAACATTACGAGTCATTGGCAACATGTTATTAAGCAATGGAATAATCCAATACCATTATCAACACGGCTTAAAGACTCGGCGATTGTGATGGTGTCGCTAATGGCCAGTTTTGCTTTATGGATATATGTGCCGTTGCCAAATGGTTATATGTTCCCAATGTTGGCGGCAGTATTTGCTATGAACCTTATTGCGATGCCAAAGATCATCGTGGATCAAGCCTTGGTTGGGATGTGCGTAACAGGCACGTTAGTGCTACTACAATATACGTTCATCATGCCAGCATTGACTGAAATCTGGCAGTTAGCGGCATTCTATTTTATAAATTTACTGATTATTTGGCGGGTATGTTCAACACCAGAACTCGCTGTTCAAAAAGTGGTTGGTGGGAATTTATTAGTTGTATTAACCATGAGCGCACTGTATCTCACGCCGAGCTTTGATATTACCGCCTCACTTAATATGTTCGTGCAGGTATTTTTAGCTGTAGGTGTTACTCGCTTTTTTATTGCTTGGTGCAAAGAGGGCTAAACAATTTGATGAGTCTAGGGCCTGTTGATCTTTCAAGGTTGTTTTTGCAGCGAATTGTTGGCCATTTATACAAGGCAGAGACTTTGTAGTGTAGTTATTCTACATAAAAAGTCGAAAACGCAGTAAAAATGGTCAACAAACGCTGCCCAAAGGGGTCGACTAAAAGCGTTTTACTCTTTGTTGGATGCATCTTTTTAAAAAAGAAGTGCTTAGATGACTAGGCATCAATCCATCCGCCTCAATTAAAACGCTTTTATTTCGAACAAAACTTAATCTGCAAAGATTAACAGGCCCTAGTGACTTAATAATCGCTAGGCTTATTTTGTCATTGGGCTAGAAAAAGCCATATTTAGAAAAGCCATAAAAGCTGACTTCTAAATGTTAACTTCAATTAATTTTTGCGCCTTTAAGCTTAATAAGATGTGATTGTTTATTGAGCTTAATTTTACTCTACTTAACAAAAAACTGTTTTACCTACGCTGCTTTTTACGCATTTTACCCTCGGTTAACATTAAAGATAATAACGCTTTAATTCTCAAATTACTCTTGTAGCATGCCAACAAATTATATTGTTCCTTCGTTTTTTTCATAGAGATGATGTGTGCTGAGTTGGGAATAACACCATGCTTATTGAGCATCAAACTGTTCGTTTACAAGTTGATAATGTACTAGTGCAGTATCATATTTTTGATACGAATGAACCCGTGATGGTGACTTTCCCACCTAACTGCCAAGCTTTAACACAAGATCAAGTTGATGCCGATAAGCAGGCTTGGAGCTTTCAATTTTTTAGCAAGCGGAAAATGAATATTATCGCCTTTAATCATATTGGTGGGGACGATCATTATTTTGATTCTTTTATTTTCGCGCAATTTCTTCAAAAATTGTCACTCGCGCTGCAGCAATTCCCGAAAAGAATAGGCTATGGCGTGAGTAAAGGTGGCTTTGCTACCGCCTTTCATGCCGACACGCTAAAGTTGGATAAAGCGTTACTGTTAATGCCGGTGAGTACCTATTGGCAGCCTGCAGCGCCTTGGGACCCTAAACTCGAGAAGCATTTTCAACTGCAAAAAGGCAATATGTCCCATCTCAATGCGAGTGAGTGCAAAACGCCTTTGACCATCATTTATGACCCTTTATACAAACCTGATGCTAATCATAAAGCCAGCTTCAAAAGCTGTATTGCCAGTTATCGATTACCTGGTGTTGGGCACCGAATAGCAAGAGCATTGGCTGATATAGGTTTATTAAAAGACATTATTCTAGCATTCAGGGAAGGTGATATTGATTCTGCTCGTTTTTACCAAGCGGCGCGCAAGAGAAGGTATTTATCTTATTACTTTCGTTCTCTTGATAAAGTGCATGTCGGAACCGTTTCCAAAAAACGTCTAGCAATAATCTACTTACATAAGTTTTACCGATATAAAGAACAAAGTATTGATCTTGATAAAATCAAAGCTAGATTACAAGAAAGTGTGTGTAAACGCCTAGATTATGTATGTTGCCTTGTACACGGGAAAAAAATACTTGCCATAAGAAATGTTGCAGCGGGGTCGGCATTGGTTTTCTGTTAACGGGTGTAATTATGAAAGGATGAAGTTAAAAACGAACCAAGGTTCGTTTTTTTATGTCTGTCTTTTCTAGGGCCTGTTGAACTTTCAAGGTTATTTTTACAGCGAATTGTTGGCCATTTATACAAGGAAGAGACTTTGTGGTGTAGTTATTCTACATAAAAAGTCAATAACGCAGTAAAAATGGCCAACAAACGCTGCCCAAAGGGTTCGAGTAAAAGCGTTTTACTCTTTGTTGGATGCATCTTTTTAAAAAAGAAGTGCTTAGATGACTAGGCATCAATCCATCCGCCTCAATTAAAACGCTTTTATTTCGAACAAAGCTTAACCAGCAAAGATCAACAGGCTCTAGTATTTAAATATATTTTCTTCCTCTTTCGCTGATTCTGTTCCTTTATTGATTATTGAGATAGTTATTGCTCATCTGGCGTAAATTGATAACTATTGCAGTGATAAATAGGTGATTATTTGTTCATCAAATACGTCGCAAAAAGGAAATAAGATGCCTATTACTTACAAAAAGTCGCTGACTACACTTGCTGGAATATTGTCGACTTTTGCGTTTGCCACCGCGATTAACTTATCAACGGTAAATCACAGTTTGGCCGCCCAATATGTATTTCCTCAGCAAAACCAAAGCACAGAACAGCAAGCGGCGGATGAATCCAGCTGTGATACCTGGGCGACGATTCAAACAGGCTTTGAGCCAAATGCAGCACCCTCGACGACACAAGCGGCTCAAGCAGTTGAACCAACAGCTGAGCGAGGGTCGGGTATGCGTGGTGCGATAGCTGGGGCAGCAACAGGGGCGATGATTGCTGAACTAGGAGATGATGACCGCAGCAATGCCGCACAAAACGGTGCTGCAATAGGCGCAGTGGCGGCAAGAAGACAAAGCCGCCGCGCATCAATCCAACAAGCCGAACAACAGCAAGCTGCTGAGCAGCAAGCACAAGCAGCTAGTACAGTTGGAGAAGATAACTTTTATCAAGCACGAGCGGCGTGTTTAGAAGGCAAAGGTTACAGTGTCAATTAACGGCATTAACTCGATTACGTATCAATGCCGTTTCGTTGAAGCTCATCTTCAAGTAATTGTCTGCCGTTGGTTTGCACATGATTTAAGAATTGATCCGCGATTAAGGTTTGTCTTTTTGATTTAGACCAAACAAAAAACCATTTTGCATTAATGGGTAAAGCGCTGACAGGAAGACGAACCAAGCCATGTTGTCCGCCGTATGTCAGGGTATGGGCAGACAATATAGAAATACCTAGCTTTGCCATCACACAATGTTTAATTGCTTCATTACTTTCAATGGTCATCTTTACATTGGGAGTCACATCATGCTCCTTAAAGAACCCTTCAATAGCATGACGCGTGCCCGAACCTGTTTCTCGAATTAAAAAGGGGGCTTGGCATAATTGCGTTAAGCTAACGTGTGGCTGTTTTGCTAATGGATGATCTTGATGTGCAATGGCGACCAGTGGGTTTTGTAATAATTCAATACTGTTAAAGTCTGCATCGATTGGTGGGTGACTGAATACGTAAAAGTCATCAATACCTTGCTTTAAACGCTCAATGGTTTGTTCACGGTTACCCACATTTAATTGAATATCAATTTCAGGAAACTGCTCGCAAAAAGGGCCCAACAAATGCGGAATAAAATATTTGGATGTCGTGACAACGGCAATACGTAACGTCCCCGTTTTACATTCACGTAAATTGCCTAACGACATATCGAGTCTGGCAAAACTGTCTAATACTTCTACCGCTGTTTTGACCATTTCTAGGCCAACATCGGTAAAGACAAGCTTTCTATTTGATAAGCGGTAAATGGGTTCACCGACAGCATCAGCAAGCTTTTTCATTTGAATTGAGACGGTTGGCTGAGTCAGAAATAATGCTTTAGCGGCTTCGTTTATGCCACCTTTATCATGAACAGCTAACAGAATTTCTAATTGCCTGATGGTGCCAATGTGGGCGTGTAACCTTGATTGCATGTTAACGACTCTTAGATGTGAACGATTACTTTTCGATTCAATTTGCTTTGTAAGCTTACTTTAAAATCTAATATAGATAATAGTCTATTTAACCTATAGGTAATATCAATTTTTATCTATTTGTATCTGTTGTCATAATGCCGTCATAAATATCATTGAGCAGAGGTGGACATGATGGATAGGCAATGGGTGTTTTGTGTGGTGGTGGCAGTGTTAATGATGTTGCTCGGTGCTTGGGTCGCAAAAACAGACGCTGTTGGTCTAGGGTTAATGGCTGCTGGATTAGGCTTGTTTCTATTGAGTTTTTTTACTGCATATTTAGACCGAGATAAGCTAAAAACACCTGATTTAGCTCAGTCCGTTATAAAGGATAAAAACGAATTATGTTAATTAACATTGGTTTTTTTCTGTTGGGTGTTTTTGCTGTTTTGTCAGGAACCAAAATCGCTTTCCCTAAAAGTTTCTATCAAGCCTTAATGCTGTTTTTAATGATTGCCATTGGGTTAAAAGGGGGCGTGGCACTGGCTGAACACGCGTCATGGACATTATTTACTCAGTCTTTATACATATTAGCTTTTGGCTTGATACTACCGTTTATTGCCTTTGCTATTTTGTATTATATCGGTTTGTTTGAACGTCATGACGCCGCATCAATCGCTGCACATTATGGTTCGGTGAGTGTTGGCACTTATGCTGTTGCCGTGGCGTATTTAGAAAGTCAGCATATACGCTATGAAGCTTACATCCCGTTATTTGTCGTCCTACTTGAAATGCCTGCAATTGTGGTGGGCATTATGCTGGCCAAACCGAGTTTGTTTAGGCAGAAAAAATCAATAGCCCAAGAGGAAAATGATAACCACGCTAGTAAAGCCTTATTACATGAAATGTTTTTCAATCAAGGGATAGTGTTGATGGTGGGCAGTTTAGTGATTGGGTTTGTGGCTGCCGATGAGATTAAATCAATTACACCAGTATTTTTTAGTTTATTTAATGGTGTATTGGCATTGTTTTTACTGGAAATGGGCATGGTTGCAGCAAGTCGTTTAGAAGATATTAAGCGAGCTGGAAGCTTTATTTTAGCCTATAGCATGGCAATGCCGCTCATTGGTGGTGTGTTAGGTTGTGGTTTAGGAGTGTTGATGGGGCTTTCAAGTGGCGGGGCGATATTAATTGCAGTCTTGGGGGCAAGCGCGTCATATATTGCCGTACCCGCGGCGATGCGAGTCGCATTGCCACATGCAAATCATAGTTTATCCATTAGTGCCTCTTTGGGGATTACGTTTCCGTTTAATGTGATGATTGGGATCCCTGTGTATACCGTGATGACACTGTGGTTTGTCAATTAACGCCCCCATTACTGCGATGGCAGGGAAACTATTTAATGGGATGAAAGGTTATTGCTAGTTGAAGCGATATCTTCACAGCCTTTTACATAGAGGCGGTAAAACTCTGCTTTAGTGAGCGGTTTTGAAAACATAAACCCTTGTAGATAATCACATGATAGCTGTTTTAATAACTGTTGCTGAGCAGGTGTTTCAATACCCTCGGCGACGACTTTAACACCTATGTTATGTGCCATTGTCGTGATTGCTCTGACTAGGGCTGCACTGCTCTCATTGGTGGTGATGTTGGTGATAAATGAACGATCAATTTTAATGATGTCGATATCGAGTTCTTGTAAATAGGCTAACGACGAATAACCTATGCCAAAATCGTCAATAGCGACTTTGATGCCGTTGTTATTGAGCAGTTTTAATTGCTGCTTTATTGATGAGTCCGGTGTCATTAAGGTATTTTCAGTGACTTCAATGAGAAACGAGCCATGGGGAAGCTTGGACTTGTTACAGTCTAAAATCCATTGGTCAATCCATGTGCCAGAACGATCTATTTCAATAGGGGATGTATTGACACTAATTTGAATGACGTTACCACTGGTTTGATAAAACTCAATTGCATCGGCAATGACTTGCTTACGCACCCAATTGCCTATGTCGACAATTAAGCCGTTCTCTTCAGCTAGAGTAATAAAATCATCGGGTTCTATTATGCCGAGTTCAGGGTGCTGCCAGCGAATTAAGGCTTCGACTTTTTTGACTACAGAGCCATTAATATCAAGAATAGGCTGATACATTAATAGGAATTGCTCTTCTTTTACAGCTTGCCTTAACTCCTCAGTTAATCGTCTTTTACCAAGGGCTTGTTCTTCCATGGCGAATGAGAAAAACTCATAACGATTACGGCCTTTATTTTTTGATAAATACATGGCTTGATCGGCATGCTTGACCACATCTTCTATGGTTTCCCCATCGCTTGGATAGAAGGTCAATCCGATACTGCTGGTAATATAAACCTGCTCATCTTTAATGGTGATTGGCTGCACTAAGCTGTTTTTGATGACTTCTGCAATTTCGCTAGCGCGGCGCTGATCATTGATGCCTTCAACAATTAATGTGAATTCATCGCCACCTAGGCGAGCGACAGTGTCATGGCCTCTTACACAGTTTTTCAAGCGCTTAGCGACTTGCTGTAATAGTAAGTCGCCATAGTCATGACCAAGGGTATCGTTAATCTCTTTAAAGCCATCAAGGTCAATAAAGATTAATGCGAAAATCATATTGTCAGTGTCAATTAAGGACTGAAGTTTTTCATAAAAATAACGGCGATTAGGTAGGTCTGTTAAGCCATCTTGATAAGCATATTGGTGTAACTTTTCATTGGCGCTTTCAAGTTCTTCAGTGCGACTTTTTACTTGGCTTTCTAGGCGTTTGTCCCGTTGCTCAATGGTTTCAAGCATGTCGTTAAAGTGCGAGCTTAATTTTCCGACCTCGTCATCGGATAGCTCCTTCGCGCGTAAGCTATAGTCGTTTGAGTCAGACACTCGCTCTGCAATGGTGGCTAGATGTAAAATAGGGCTTAAAAAGCGTCGACGTAAAATTAACGATATTGAAAAACTGATCCCGAGTGCGAATATCAATAAAATAATAATAAATTGACCGTAAAACTTCACTCGGGTGTTGATGTAGCTGTCATCGGCTAATATTTGAATTTGGCCATATTCTTGTCCATCTAAGGTCAGCGCATTACTAATTTGTGTCACATTTAGCGCAGTGCTGAGTATGCTATTGGAGTCATCGGTTTCTTGACTGACAAAAGCAATGACGTTGCCTTGGTTATCTGTCACTGTCACTGAAACAATGTCACCACGAAGCAAGATAGGGGTAATTAATTCATTGATGGCATCTTGATCATCAAATAATACCGCCGCAGTAATATTAGGAGACATCATCTTAGCTAATGTACTTAGCCCATCAATTTGTTCTCGTTTTGCGGTTGTTAATTCGTAAGCACTGAACACAAAAGTGACTGTGATAATGGAGGCGAAAGACACCCCCATTAAAATCATGAGTAACTTTTTGCTGATGGTGTTCATTGAGAATAATTTAGTCATCACATCACCTTTCCAGCACGCGACCAAGTCGCAGTACTTTAGAACTCATAGTGATGCCGGATTGCTGTAATTGCTGCGGGGAGACTTCAAACCTGATTTTACCGCTAGCAATGAAAAAACGAATATGTCCGCCAGCCTCAATTAACCCCTTTGATTCGCCCACAACCATTGTGTTTTCAGCAATATAGTCTTGCTGTTTTTGCCAGCTTAACCAATCAGAAAGCGACGCAGATGAAATGAAAAGTAATTGGCATTGATTCACTTGCTCTAATTCAAATTGAATATGTCGAATAGTAATCGGGCGTTTATCGACTGAGCGTTGGTTTAATACTGACTTGGCGGTTTCTGTAAATAATGCATCAGGGCTACATATGACAAATTTATCAGGACTTAATGCACTGTCATGCCATTCACCGTAACGGGCAAAATTATATAAAAAGCCGGCTTTAAGTGCGTATTCTTGCTCAGCAGCAGCTGCACTTTGGCTAGAGAATAGCAAAAATGAGAATAGTAATACATGCAGAAGCTGAGTGATTTTATGCATTAATTCATTTAAAAATTAGCTGTGACTTTGAACAGCACGCTTTCATCTATGTAGTTGGGGATTGTGTAAGTTTCTTGTCGGTTTGCATATTCAAGATGACTACCAGCAAATAAATTCTTCCCAGTGACTGAGACTCCCCAATGCTGACTTACTGCCCAATTCCAAGTTAAATCTAACAAGGTGTAGTTTTCCGTAAGGTATGCATCGCTATTTTCTACTCTGACAGTGGCAAAGATATTATGGCTGTCAAATAGGTGAACATCGGCTTTAGCGAAAATCTGTCGAGTCGTAGAGTCTCTGCCAATGGCCGGAAACGTATTTTCAGGAAGGTCGTACTCAAAGGTGTTATAGCTATAACCAAGTTCAGCGTTAAACATATCTGCAGGTACCCAAGATAAAACGATATCGCCACCTTGGGTTGTTAGGTCGGCAGTCGACACAATATCAAATTGAATTGTCGTTTGCGTTAAGGCTTGTAATGCTTGCTGTAGCTGGCCCGATTGAAATAGGGCAAGGGCCGGGTAAAACTGTTCAACATTAGGGTTGATATCAATAACGGCAACATCTTCAGTCTCGGTATGATACAGCGAGACATCAAGGTTCCATGTTTGCTGTGATAATCGATAACCTAACTCGTAGGATAACGATGTTTCAGCTTCAACGTCATCGTTACCGTTTAAATAGGTTTTGATATGGTATTCATCAATCGCTTCTATGCCTGTAGAAAAAGGTAAAACCTCACTGACTTTTTGACCATTAATCGCGTAATTGTCATTAAATTCAATTAAAGATGGAATACGAACGCTTTGAGATACTGCGCTCCATAACACTTGGTTGTCCTGTGGTTTCCATAATAACCTTGCTAATGGTTGGTATTCCCAATCAGTTAAGTCATTGTGCTCGGCTCTTGTGCCGAGAACAAGGTCAAGCTCCTCTGGAATAAGAGCAAACTGAGCTTGTATAAAGCCACCATATTGCTGCAGGTTATCGAACTCTTTGTCGCTATGCAGGAATAAACTGTCTTCAAAAGAAATGGTACTGTAGCGGTAATTTAAACCCCAATCGAGTTGTAATGCTTGATAAATAAAGTTCATCTGATAGTCGACATCAAATGATTCGAACTCTTCTTGTAGGTAGGTTTGCGAGCCAGATTGATTAAGCCAGGATACTTGCAGCATTTGATTCGCTGAGTCCGACATTCTGTTTTCAAGTCGCGCCATGACCCGTGAGTCTGTTCGCTCTAGTTTGTCGGTAAAAGTGATGTTTCGGTTAGTGTCATCAATCACACCTCGATAATTTTGCCCCAATTTTGATTCAGTTATATCGCCTTGCACGAAACCTGACCAATGGTCGCTGGTTGAAAAATCCATCCTCCCACCAAACGAGTACTGCTGAGTGACATCATTAGGCTCTAGTACCAAGCCTTTTTCAGATGCGTCACCATCTTTTACATGACCATAAACCCGATAGCTGCCTATATCACTGATGTCATTACCATAACGGATATTTGCATCAATATTAACTTGGCTGCCACTGGCGGCATCAGCATATAAACCTCGTGTATCTAAACTGTTTTTGGTAATGATATTAATCACGCCATTGTTGGCGTTACTGCTCCAAAGCTGTCCACCTTGGCCACGAATGACTTCAATGCGTTCAATATCATAAAGCGGTACGTTTAACGTTTCCCAGTACACCGCGGAAAACTGTGGCGTGTAAAGGCTTTGACCATCAATCATGACTAACATTTTACTGGAGAATCTTGATGCAACTCCTCGCGCTGAAATTGCCCACTGATTGTTATCAAGTTGACGTACAACTAGGCCGGGTACCATTTTTAATGCTTCTGGAATAGAGGTTGCGCCGGAGTGGGTAATTCGTTCTTTACTGAGGACATAAATTGAGGTGGCAGTGTCAAATGCGGATTGAGATCGTTTCATTGCCGATGTCACTTGAATGTCCATCGCCATCAGCGACTCTAAATCTAAATCATCGAGGGAACCTGCGGCATAAGTCATTGGTGACAAAATCACTAGAGGCATTAAAAAAGGTAAATGTGTTCTCAATATTGCATCTCCGACAGTCTATATATGCACGAATTACTTCATGGCGCATTGTGTGCGGTTGTTACATTTTACTTTATCATGTTGAGAAAATGTTAGCAGTCTCGTATGGTGAAATTATTTCCTTTTGCGATGTGGATCGGCTAAAACATTGACCAAGCTGAACGTTTGAGTATTGTTGATGCTGACACCAATGTTGATGTTACCAATAAGTGTATATCAAACATCGTCTTTTTGCGTTTTCTTGAGGCGTGAATGTAATAAAAGCCAACAAATGATTTTTGTTGGCTTTTAAGTCAGATACAACGTAGACCGCTGGACTCAATAAAATCAATAGTAAAACAATCAACCTAAGTCAGGCAGAGTAGACCGTTTGAATGGTTTAAATGAGTTTCCACTTGTTTATATGCTCAATATGTTAATGAGTCAGCTTTCAATCTGTTATTGATTAATAGGCATACCCATCATGCTTATTGCTCAAACTATAAAATGTCGCTTGAACATAATCATCTGCGTCACCAGTATTGTTTTGGTTATAAACACCCGCTTTGAAGTACATGTATTGATTGCCAGCATCGTAAGAGCTTGCACTCATATCGACTTCTTCAACAACATCAGCTTTACCTTCGCGCATTATTGTTACGGTTAAGATATTACCCACCACTTTGACTCGGTAACTGAACTTTTCATCAAGGCTGATACCATCAGCTGGGTTTGAAGCTGAGCTGCTACGAGAACCAATCATTTCGTAATATTGCTCAGATCCAGTAATAGGTTCATGGGCAATGTAAATTGAGCCTTTGCTATTCGATGGCAACTTACGGTAATAAAGGCGAAGAGGTTCGTCATCATTAGCATGGATCTGCCCAACAATCACACGTCCAACTTGGCTACTATCTCCGGTGGTGGTGACATGGTTGACGGCAAGCGTTGCTTCTAATGTACCGTCGACACCACCTGCTTCGCTTTGATCTGATGAAGGAGCGCTGCTGAACACCCAGTTATTGCCTCCGACACCTTGAGTGCTATAACTGGTATCTCCGCGACGCAGCATTTCACGTAACTCAGTACGAGCATAACTGGTGTTAGTAGAGGTTTTTGGTGCATCAATAGGGCATCTGAACACCATGCCGCCATCTGCTGCGGTGTAAAAGTACGGGCTTCGAGTATATCCACTGGATAATTCAATTTCTTTAATGGTGTCTGACTTACCATCGTTGTTTTCATCAACAGGCACACCCAATGTCCAATCCACTAACTCGAAGTTACCTGACGGTGGTAAGTCAGGGTCTAAATTTCCTACAGGGTTGCTGGGTTCTGTAGGCTCAGTTGGCGCACTGCCATCAGAACAGCCATTGATTTTGGTTTCAACAATGCTGTTCCATGTATTTGAAGAGTTGCCATAGCCTATGATTTGGACATACTGTGCGCTTGTATCAGTAACATCATATTCTTCAAGGCCAGAATTACTTCCGCTAGACTCCCCTGAAGCTAAGACGGAAATCCAGTTATTGCCATCTGATGATGTTTCAATATCAAAGTAAGATGAGCGTTCATTACCTTTAAACCATGCTACAGAGACAGATTTAACTTCTGATTGGACACCTAAATCGTAAATAATGGTTTTGCCCTCACCATTGGATGACCAGCGTGATTCAGTACCAAAATTATTGTCGATGGTATTCGCAGGTCCATGACCATCGTTGCTACCATTATCGGTTGCTGAGGCAATGGTTAACGCACTGCTACCTGTGCAGGTGACTGGTGTGATTGGCTCTGTGGGTTCTGTAGGCTCTGTGCTGTTTGATGTTTTTTCTAATCCAAATGAGTCAAAGCGACCTTCACTACCAAAATACTCTCCATAAATAGTGATAGTATTTGCTGAGCCACTATTAAATGACACACTGACTTGTTGCCATTCACTTGTGCTTACCGTAGTTGATTCACTGACACCGCTGCCTGAAACCCCTAGCTTTCCGCCACCAGACACATACGCTGTAAGGGTATAGTTACTATTGGCATCGACAGTGACGTTTTGTTCAACCCTGCCGTTATTTCCAGACATTTTTGCTGATTTACTGCCTTGATAAGCCACACCAGAGACGGATGAAGGATCGATATCGGTCCAGCCATCAAAGCTATTTTCAAAGCTAGGGTTGTTAATGTTGATGGTTTCAGTGTGAACAACACCGCAGCTGAAAGTGCAAGTAAGTGCTGTCGCCAGGGTAATGGCAAGTTTATGCTTTTTATGATGTTTTATCATTTTTGTACCTTAGGTCGTTTCCCCATTTGAGTTAACAACTTATTCAGTAAAATCTCTTACTTTATCTCAGCATTTAGATCAGATCATTGTATGAAAAGCGAATACAACTGAATAAGTTGTTGCTACCTAATACATAAAATGACCTCAGTAATGTAATACACTATTTGAAGCATTAGGTATTACCGGTTATATGATCTTGTTACCAATTTGTAAAACTTATTTGTATCTGAATAACGTAAATTGGTTATAATCAAAAGTGGATTGAATAGGTTTTATATTGTTGTCACGTGCTAGGTTTCTGATTTTAAAGGGGATGAATATTTTTTATAGCCTTGTTATTTACATGGCTGGTTCTTATATCATTTTAGAATAACTATATAAGCTATTGCTTATTTTTTGCTTTGTAAGTCAGATTGGTAAGGTAGGTTTATGCTTTTGAACGGTTCTTTAACTGTTAATCAGGAAAGTCTCTGCATATTCACAATCTGGTAAGGTTTAGAGTGACAATGTTGAGCTTGATAGTGCGGAAGAAAGTGTTAAGCGAAAATCGCTCAACTTTGATTAAGCGTCAAATTGCTAGTGTATCCAGTCTGCTGGTATCACTGACGAGGTAATCGTTTAGCGGGTGAGTTAGTTCATTTTGCAATAATACGCCGCTGGATTAATCATTTTTTATTAGAGCTTGATCTAATTTTTGGACATTAGTTGTACGTATTTTCGCCCTAATCGAGTGTGACAGAATTAACTGTTTTGAAAGAAAATTTAATTAACATTTTTGGCACTTGCAATCGTGCTAAACGAGGCGGGTATGGCACTTTTGCTAGTAAAAGCCTTGTGGCTAGTGCATGTGCCTAGCATTGGCTTGTTTGGTAATATATTGAAGGTTTTTTGAATTTACAATTAACCAACATTCGCCTTCGAATAAGGCATATAGCCTGACAACCCCTACTTTAGTATAAGGTCTAGCTACTTGACCAATGGCACGTAGTGCATGACACTCAAAGCTATTCTAATACCCTACACAGTTACGGATGGCTCAATAAAATGCTAATTTTCCTCATTTGTATTGCGTTATTGATCCTCGCTTACAAGTTTTACAGCCCTTTTGTAGAACGCCAAGCAGGCATTAATCCCAACGCAAAAACCCCACAACAACGTTTTGAAGATGGTGTCGACTATGTTGAAGTTCACCCTGTAAAAGCGTACTTAATTCAATTCTTGAACGTTGCAGGTGTTGGTCCAATCTTTGGTCCCATCTTAGGTGCCTTATATGGCCCAATTGCACTTGTTTGGATTGTACTGGGGAATATCATTGGTGGGGCGGTTCATGACTACTTCTCTGGTGTATTAAGTATCAAAGAAGACGGTAAGAGTTTACCTGAAATTGCTGGACATTATTTTAATGTTTACTTTAAAGGTGTCATGCTGATATTCACGGCAATGTTATTGTTCTTCGTGGGTGTCGTATTTATTATGAGCCCAGCAGGATTATTAAGTAACCTTGACTATTTTGAAGGCACTATTTTAGCCAATAACGTCTTTTGGGTATTAGTGATTTTAGGTTACTACTTCTTAGCGACCTTACTGCCTATCGATAAAATCATTACTAAACTTTACCCGTTATTTGGTTTATTAATGATTGTAATGACGACATCTATTGCGGTGGCGTTATTAATTAGTGCTCCTCAGTTACCTGAAATGGGCGATATTTTCGCTTACTTTGACCATAGCCATTACAACAATGATTTATTAGAGCCAAACCCAGATGGACTACCTGTATGGCCATTGCTGTTTGTGACCATTACTTGTGGTGCAATTAGTGGTTTCCACTCGACTCAAGCCCCTATCATGGCGCGTTGTTTAACCAACGAAAAATACGTGCGCCCAGTTTACTACGGTGCAATGATGTCAGAAGGCATTGTTGCTTGTGTATGGGCAACTGCTGGTATTGCGGCTTTCCCTGGTGGATATGCAGAACTTAAGAGTATTCTTGATGCTGGTGGTCCTGGACTTGTTGTTAATCAAGTTGCAACCAGCTACTTAGGTGTTGCGGGTGGTATTATGGCAATTATTGCTGTTGCTATTTTCCCTATCACGTCTGGTGATACAGCATTCCGTTCATTACGATTAACCATTATTGATGCATTTAAAATTCCGCAAAGTATACGTAACCGTTTACTTGTGGCATTGCCAATTTTAGTGATTGCTTACTTCATGACTAAGATTGACTTCTCGCTGATTTGGCGTTACTTCGCCTTCTCAAATATGCTGCTTTCTACCAGTGTTTTATGGTTGGCGACTAAGTACTTATTTGACCGTGGAACTTTCCACTGGATTGTGAGCTTGCCTGCGATTGTCGGTACTTGTGTCACCGTATCTTATATTATGACTGCGGGTATTGGTTTTGGTTTACCACAATCATTAAGTCAACCTGTCGGGATTGCCACCGGTATCGTTTGTTTAATTGGGTTAATCATTGCCCATAATAAACGCAAACCTGTGACTGAATAACCTCGATAAGAAAAACAAAAAGGACTGCAATTGCAGTCCTTTTTTGTATTTGTTCGCACTAGAAGTCATTTTACGTTTTATTGCTGATGAACGCTTTGAGACGTTCGCTCATATCAGAAAATATGCTAAATATCCTGACAAATCCGTAATAAAGATATCTAAGCTGAAAGTCCCCCAAATAATACAAAAACACGTCATCAGCTTGTTTTCGAGTAATCGGAATCTCATGCCGGTACTGGCACAAAACGTCATGAACCATCGAAGCGTAATAGGTGATAGGTTTACCTGTATTAACCAGTTTTCGACCATCTGGTACACCCAGTAAGCATAAATCAAAACAATTCACTTTTGGTGTGCAACCATCCCAAGCATAACCCTTTTCACGGCTTCCTTTCACAGTGATATCGCCAGCGGTATTGATCTCTAAAAACGTGTCTTCTTGGCTGAATGCTTGCTTAATTGTAGTTGCGTGGAATACCACATCTTCATGGACCACAAATTTATAAATGCCTTTTCTTTTTTTAGCGGGGCTGGCTGTAAGACTCATGGTTCCTCTCCTCCTTGAAGATGGATTTATGGTGCATCGTTGTTGTGCTAGTGATTAATCTAGCAGACTTGGTCAGTAAAAAATCAGTAGAGAGGATGTTTTAAAGCGCTAGTGAAGTGTTAAAGCAAGTTACCACAGCCTCAAGTAAGGCTGTGGGGCGAGTAAAGTGAGTTTAGGTTGTTGTGCAGGCATTACTAAATAAAGTGGCTTAGGCCGCTTCTGTAGGTGATTTAGGAGTACAAACTCCAGTTCCTGTGAGCGCAATATGATTTAGATTATTGCGAATAACCTTGGAGCCGACATTGTAAGATGATTCTGGTCGGCTAATTAAAAATCCTTGCACGCAATGAATACCTAGATTTTTAACTAGTTCAAATTGCGATGCGACCTCGACACCTTCTGCAACTATTTTTAAATCTAATTGCTTGCCTAAGTCACTAATGGAATTAAGAATTTTTTCATATTTTGGGTTGATAGTCGCTTGATCGATAAATAGTTTATCAATCTTAATAATATCTACGGGGAGATTACCTAACGCAGATAATGAGCTAAAGCCGGTACCGAAGTCATCAATGGCTATCTGCACGCCTTGTTGGCGAAGGCGCTCTAAATCATCAATGATTTTTTCTGAAGCATGGATCAAGCAAGACTCAGTGATTTCCAATAGAAGAGCGGTTGGAGGTAAGCCTGTTTTCGCTAACGTGTCCATCACCCACTCATAAACGGGTAAATGTTTTAATTGAATCCCAGAAATGTTGACAGACATTTTGACTTTATTCATGCCTGCATTATGCCACGCGGACATTTGGCGGCAGGCTTCAAACAAGATCCAATTACCTAACTCAATAATGAGGTTAGAGTCTTCAGCGATAGGAATGAATTCGGCAGGTGAGATCGGGCCTTCAACAGGATGATTCCAACGAGCTAGTGACTCGAAGTAATCAATGCTGAAATCATCCACATTCACAATCGGTTGGAACGACAAAGTAAAACTTTGACTGGCAATAGCAAGGCGCAGCTCTTCAATCAAGTAATGGTAACGTCTAATTTTATTACCCATTTCTGGCGAGTAAACTCTAAAAATACCTCGGCCATCCGTTTTAGCACGGTACATGGCAACATCAGCCATTTGTAATAGGGTGTTAGGGCTAGAAGCACTATCAGGATATGTGGCAATACCAATACTGGCGCCAATTTTAATCACCTTATTACCGAGTACAAAGTCACGTTCAATCTCATGTAGTACATTTTGGGCAACATCAATGGCACGATTTTCATCTTCAAAGTCTTCGATAAAAATGGAAAACTCATCACCGCCAAGTCGTGATAAATTGAGCTCGAGTTTTACGGTTTCGCTAATTTGACTTAAGCCTTGATTGCGAACAACCGTGGCTAAACGCTGAGCGACCTGAATTAAGATTTCATCACCAAAGCTGTGACCAAAAGAGTCATTAACCTGTTTAAAACCATCAAGATCGATAAATAGTAGGGCTTGCTTCTTCTGCTTTTTTTCTGCCAGTGCTAATTGCTTCTCAAGGTGTTCTAGATAGGCGTGACGGTCTATTAGCCCTGTTAATTTATCTTGGTATATTCCTAATAAATTCTGAGTGGTTTGCTGCTTAACGTGTTTGTTTAATTCATTAAGAGCCACACTGATATACGAGAGGGTATTTTGTCCGTCATTTTCAGGCGGAGCGATATTATAACTTTTGAGTAATTTATTGGTTTCGTTGTTAATAAAACTCAATGATGCACTGTTTTTACGATCGGAACGTGATTTTATATAAAAGGGAATCAAATAAGCTAAAAAAGCCAATAGCAATAATGGAATATTGCTGAACATCATCATCTCACTCAGTACATCTTTAATTTTGACGACTTCTAGTACATCTGATTTTTTAGATAATACGGCGTAGTAATACTGGCCTGATTGAACCAAGTTGTTATCAATAAATAATAACTTTTGCCAATGAGTGGGTAGGTTACTGGCTTCACTCAATGGGATTTGAGTAATTTTATGATGGAAAATATTACTATGAATACCTTGCAATCCATGATTAAAACTTAGCACCAATAATACGTACAGCATGCAAATAAAGCTGACGATGGTAAAGGTAAACTTAGATAATTTAGTCATAAACAAATTTCATATTCTTGATGGATTGCATTGCCATGTAAGTGACATGTTGCACAAGGTTAATTGCGTTATTATATAGTTTAACCATTGTAAGTACAATTGTTTGTGACATGTTAAGTGATTAAAAGTCTAATAAAATTAGTTGTTTACCTTGTTTTTGCTTGTGAGTGGGCTTTAGCAGGGGAGCTAATTGTAAAAACGTGAAGAGCGGTGTTTAGCATGCAATATTTGCAAGCTTGTTTCGGGGTAAAGAAACGTTAAGTTTTTATCGACTGTGTAAAAATTACCTTGAGAAAGAATTGATAAAAATCGATTCTGATAATTGGTTTTTAACGCTTAGTATTGGTTTTTATTATAAAAATTGATTAAAAAATATTCTTTGATTTCGGTCAGTTTAATTATTTCTCTTGCCTGTGTATGTTATGTAAATTACATATTTGTTGTTTTTGTGGTGTTAGGTAACGATTTTTAAAATTGATGAGGCATAAAAGTCGACTGAGTAGCGTTTTTATTTTTGGGTTCGTGATTAAATCTTTGGTACTTATCTATGCTATTTAAAGGTATCGAAGTATTCATGTTTGAAAAAACAAGTGGCTTTGAAAGGAACAAAGAGCAACTCGCACTACTTAGACTCATTAATTGGTTATTGAAATTAGGGCTGATTTTTTTCGGCACAGAGTTATTCGATTTGACTTGGCCGCCCAAAGAGTTGAGCTATGTACTTTTAGTCGAGTTCATTTATGTCGTTGCCTGCTTTCGATATCGATTCCAATGTATTAATACACCTTCCATTTTATTTAGTACCTTACTGTTAGATACATTGTTCTGGGCTATCTGGCTGTTTTATACAGGTGGTGCCACGAATGCGTTTGTATCATTATTGCTATTACCCATTGCTATAGGTGCTGTCACCCTTTCTCGCTGGGCACCGTGGGTACTGACGTTTCTCTCTACTGGGTTATATACCTTGATGATGTTTACTATGCCTGAAAACCGTATCCGTCATCATGGTATGGACATGAGTTCGCATTACCTTGGAATGTGGTTTAATTTTGTTATTTCAGCCTTAGTGCTCACAATTACTGTCGGTTATATCGCTAAGCGAGTCAGACAAAAAAATGCCCAGCTCAGCTACTTACGAGAGGCGCAACTTAGACAAGAAAAGTTGCTTGCACTCGGAACTGCCTCTGCCCAAATAGCACACCAAATGGCTACGCCTCTGGCTACGTTACGCTTACTTGTTGATGAATTAGCTGAAGAAGGTGTCGCAACTGATATCGAACCTGATATGCAACAAGCCTTACTTCGATGTGAGGCGACATTGGCTGATTTGCGTCATGCAACAGAATCGATAAGAGAGCAAAAACGTGTTGCCACACCTATTCATCATTTTGTTGAAGATTTACGCGATAGAGTGCAATTACTGATGCCAGAAACGCAATTGGTGATTGAGCAAAGTGAATTGCTCCATTCAGCCACAATCAATACTGATGCCAGTGTACTGCCTGCTTTTTTAGCCTTAATCGACAACGCAGCCCGTGCGAGTGTTGAAAATATCAACCTTGCTAAAGTGATGCTGACTGTTGTGAGCTCTTCTCCACAAGAGGTGTGCGTTAATATTCGCGACTTTGGCAAAGGTATGGGGGCACAGCAGTTGGCTGAACTAGGACAGAATGTCGTAAGCGATCCAAAAGGAATGGGAATAGGGGTGTTATTGAGTCATGCCAGTTTTGAGCGTTTGGGCGGCCAGTTTAGTTTGTGTCAGCATCAAGAGGGCGGAATGATTGCATCAGTGACCTTGCCTGTGACCAATAATAATTTATAAGGTGGTGTGCAGTATGAACAAATTACTGATTATTGAAGATGACCAAGCATTATCATCAACTTTGGCAAGGCGATTAACTAAACAGGGATTTGAATGCGTTCAATGTCATGATGCCAGTAATGGGTTACTCATGGCGAGGCAGTTTATGCCGAGCCATATTTTACTTGATATGAAAATTGCTGATCACAATGGCTTAACCCTGATTAAACCGTTACGTCAGTACTTGCCAAAGGTCAAAATGGTACTTCTTACTGGATATGCCAGCATTGCCACAGCGGTTGAGGCAATAAGATTAGGGGCGGATAATTACTTAGCTAAACCCGTAGATACGCAAACCTTGCTAAATGCGCTTGCAGCAGAAGTTGAACCAGAGGTTCAAGCTGAATTTACAGAACAACCATTAAGTCCGAAGCGATTAGAGTGGGAGCATATTCAGCAAGTGCTGGCGAATAATAATGGTAATGTGTCAGAAACTGCCAGAGTATTGGGGATGCATCGCCGTACATTGCAGCGTAAGTTACTTAAAAAGCCGGTAGCGGATAATCGATGTGCCTAATACGATTCTCCTTGTATTGTTTATTTAGTTAGTGGTTAATTTGGAAGTTATTGTGTAAGTTTTGCTGGTTCATATAGTCCTTAATCAACACCATAGCACGTTCATAAACTGGGCCTAATGGATGGCGGCGACTAGACAAGCAATCGACAGTGTTTATCCAGCCGTTGGGTTCGTAATCAATATCGAGTTTGATAAGCCTTCCTTGTTCAATGGCGCTTTGCACCATCTCCTCAGGCAATATCGACCAACCAATGCCTTGCTGAGTTAATTCATTAATGATGTTGTGATTGCTGGCATACCAATGTTGCGAGCTAATACCATTGCTAAACCAAAGCTCTTGCCCTTGAGTAGCACGAAGGACTACCTGACGATGATGGCGAAGGTCTATATCTTTAATACCGTGCATGTTTGATAACGGATGCTCAGGCGCCGCCACCGTGATGAAACGTGTATAACCCACCGTAGTAAAGTCAGCTTGATGGTGGATTTTACCATCCGCGTAAACAATGCCGATATGAGCGCTACCTTCTTCAATGAGTTTGCCGATATCTAGTGTCGATTCAGCAATGATTTCAATATTGGTGATAGGAAACTCATCAGCAAGCAATGCCAGTTGTCCCAGCAGTGCAGGGCTAATTAGACTTTCTTCAATGGCGATAACTAGCTCATGTTCATGTTGCTGCTCAAGCGAGGCAATTTTTTGCTCTAAATGGAGTTGTTGCAGCATCAATGCCTTTACAACAGGTAAAAGCGCTTCACCTTCAGATGTCAGCGCTGGAATATTGCCACTTCGGTCAAATAAGGTTTGATTGATACTAATTTCTAAATTGGCGATCGCTTGGCTAATGCCTGATTGAGCTCGGTTGAGTTTTCTTGCAGCAGCAGAAAATGACCCTGTTTCACATACTGTAATAAATATTCTTAGTTGCTCGAAACTATACATTGCCCGCTCTCAATCTTTATCTCAATCCTGTTAAGGTATCACTATTCGTGATGGTTGTTAACTTTTGTTGATGGATTACGCTTGCCATAATCTCGCTTGTTTTCAGCTATAGAGTCGAATCTATAGCATCAGAAGAGGTTAATATGTCTACGTTAGAGCGTGTGTTTCATGCGGTGTTGTTTGAGTTTTTGGCCATTATTGGTTCCGTGATTGGATTGATGTTGTTTACTGAGCATGAATTGGCTTCCCTTTCAGGAACAATGATAGCTATTGCGACAATCGCCATGGGCTGGAATTTTGTATTTAATCTTGGGTTTGACCGTTTCTTTACTGGAGCTCGTGAAAAGAGAACCGTAAAACAGCGCGTATTACAAATTGCCTTGTTTGAAAGTGGCTTATTGATACTGACCGTTCCTGTGATGGCCTATATTTTAGAAATGAGCCTGATAGAGGCTTTTTGGCTAGATATCAGTGTGACCTTGTTCATCACAGTCTATGCCTATGTTTACAATTATGCTTATGATCATATTCGCGCCAGCATCATCAGTAAACGGCAAGCTCATGGGCCCTTATAGCTATCATGATATTGCCGCTTGCTAAGCGCATGTGCATATTGTCGTTAGTTGTATGCGCTAAAGGTGTTACTTTGGCGCATCGGCTTTTTTACTTGCGACCACTTCAGAAGCCAGCTTAACAATAGGAACTAATGCGGCGATTCCTCCTTCACTAAAGGCTTTAATATCTTTGCCAATGCGCTGCATTCGCTCGACCGTAATGGTGACATCTTCAGCTGTGTTCGTGAGTTCTGTTTTGAGGCTGTCAGCAAGTGCATCCCTAATTTCCATAGCAGCGGCATCATGTTGATGATTTGAATGGGCAAGCAGCAATAATCCAGGAATAACTGTAAATGTGCCGTTCAAGGCCACTAACCACCATGCTTTTTGTGCATATATGCCTAGGTCAGCAATGCTTAGATAAATAGCGACATTTAGCGCTAATACGGTTAAGGCAAAAAAAGACATGGCAATGGCCAGTAAAAAAGCGGCTTTGCGTTGATGTTTAAGCTCAGTTTTTAATAAGCTTTTTTCAAGGCTATACAGCATTTGAATTTTTTCAAAATCCATCTTCATGTTGAGTCCTTTTGGAAAATTCTGTTGCAAAAATTAAATGAAAATATTTAGTGAATTTAATTTGTTATGGCAATCAACTATAGCTGAGTATGGGGGAAATGTAACTTTGCTCGCTGATATGAGTCATTTAACGATAAAACATTCAACGCATTACCTGTGTTTGTCATCAAGTTGTATTACTGCCTCAATAACCTTATGCCAAGGTGACAAAAGTAAGTTAATTAGGCATAGAACATGGGAAAGTTTTCGTTTGAGCATTCTTTTGAAATAGACACTTTGCAGCGGCTGATTGCTAAACACCAAGGGCTATTTCGTCACCAATCATTATTTGATACCCATTATCGAGGAAAGCCGCTTTCAATTACCGCCATTGAGCTTGGGCATCAAGCGTCACCTTGCCCGACAGTGTTGTTTGTTGGTGGTATTCATGGAGTGGAGCGCATTGGCGCCCAAGTCGTATTGTCATTTTTAGACAGTTTATTGAATCGATTAGCGTGGGATAAGCACTTACAAATCTTGTTAAAGCAAGTGCGGTTAGCTTTTGTACCAGTGGCTAACCCTGTGGGCTTTTTACAAGGCTCACGCAGTAATGGTAATCATGTTGACTTGATGCGTAATGCTCCCATCGATGCTGAAGAAAAAGTCACCTTCCTAGTCGGCGGGCACCGCATCAGTAGCAAGTTGCCTTGGTACCGTGGTCAAAATGGCATGGAGGCAGAAACTCAAGTATTAGTCGATTATGTGCGCGAGTTACAGGGCAACAGTACCAGTGTCATTGCGCTAGATGCGCACTCTGGTTTTGGCTTAGCTGATCATATTTGGTTCCCTTACGCTCATACTCGTAAGCCCTTTGAAGGCATGGGCTATATCTACCACTTAAAGCAATTGTTCGACCGTGGTTATCCGCATCATGGGCATTATAAAGTTGCACCGCAAAGTCACTATTATCAGACACACGGTGACATTTGGGATTACCTTGCCAAAACTCATCCCACTAAAGTCCCTTTTGTGCCATTGACATTAGAAATGGGCTCTTGGGCTTGGGTAAAAAAGAATCCACGGCAAATATTTAATTTTTCAGGTTATTTTAATCCGCAGAAACCCCACCGTCACCACAGGATATTGCGTCGTCATGTTGTATTGATGCAATTTTTGATTGAAGCGGCTTTTTCCCAGACCCTCGAAGGAATCAGCGCCGAGCAATATTTAGGTTTACAAACTGATGCACAAAGGCATTGGTCTAAAAAACGTTAAGCGATATATTAGTGTCACTATAGTTTGTTGGTAGGTTAAATTTCACACTGAGGTAGTCGATGGCAACGTGGGTTTTACTGCGAGGGTTAATGCGAGATAGTCGTCACTGGTATGGCTTTGATACGCAATTACGTCAAGCGGGCATTAATTTGCTGACACCTGATGCCACTGGCAATGGGGAACTTGCTGATAGAAATAGTCCGTTAAATATCCGAGATTATTGCGATGATATCTGGCACCAAATAGATAAAGGCTTAGCTAAGAACCCAGATTATAGTCGAGAGTTAGTGGTTGTTGGCGTGTCGATGGGGGGCATGATCGCATTAGAAATGGCAAGACAACGCCACAAACAAGTACGTCATGCTGTATTGATTAATTCAAGTGCAGCTAACTTATCTCCTTGGTATCAGCGCTTTCAGTTAATGCCATTAGTGAATGCTATTTGGCATCGCCATAAAGCAAAAGAGTTAAGTTTTGTAGAATCCTGCGTGCTTAACTACACCACAGTCACTAAAGCCCATGATGAAAAAGTTATTAAAGATTGGGGAAACATGCGTAGTCAATTACATAGCCGTGTACTTAATGGCGCAAGGCAGATATATGCAGCTGCTCGTTACCAGTGTTCTTGGTTTGGTCACTGTAAAGTGAGTATTATTGTGGCGAATCAAGAAAAGTTAGCCAACCCTAAATGTAGTGAAGCATTAGCCAAATTTTATCACACTGAATTGTTGCGTGTAGATCACTGCGGCCATGACGCAAGCCTAGATCAGCCTGAACAAATACAACAGCTTATTGAAATGGCGTTATCAAGGTCTTGATTTATGCTTTAGCGTTAATTGAGTCGACCTTGCTTGAGGTCACTGCTTTTGCTTATTACTGATTGCTGTGTGCTAGATAACGTTAAATTAATCAAAACACAGTATAATCAAAGCTAGGTTATGTTGATTGGAAGATGATGTGCTGACAAAAATACTAGTCACGTTATTAGTTATAGCGGGGGCTTTTGCCTATATTCGCAGTGGTCGAGGCACTAAAGTGAGCAACAATGATAAGTTGCTGGCAGGTGAAAATTCACCTTTTTTCAGCCGTGTTGTTATTTACGCCATGATTGCGGTATCCATGTTGGCCTCTGCTGGATATTGGGGCTGGACCTGGTATGACGATAACACCATCGTTGAAGTCACGATTTCCTCTCCAGTTGAAGCCATGTCTGCTAGCTATCAAGTTCGCAAAAAAGACATTGAAGCCCAGCGCATCACCACAGTCGATGGTATTCAAATTCGATTATCAAACCAAGAACGGTTAACGGTAAAAGCAACAGAGAGTCAGTAATAGCCAGTAAACTATTGGTCTAAAAACTTATGCTGTAAAGCAGCTGTTGGTACCATACACGCCTGTTTTTTACCAAATAGGCGGTATCGATTTTTGGCAACTAAACGATAGGCGTAATCCCGAATTATCTTGGGTAACACGCTAAACCCCCTACATAAATACCAAAATCCAGATAGATCTTTTGTTATCTCTAACGCTGCATCACTGCGTAAAAAAAACTTATCACCTTTGATTAGAATAAATGAATCATTACTGACTGCCTCCAACTGATGCTTGGCGATTAGCGATTGTGCTGTTTGGCTTTGCATTGGGGTGAACAAAAACACATCTTTATGGTCACGTTGAATGATAAAGCTAACCGCACCATTGCAAAGATTGCACACGCCATCGAAGATAATAATATGCTTTGAGATGAGCTGAGCCTTAATGTCTTTTTATAGGGAAAATTATTGTACTCGAAATATTACCTTGGTTGTTTACTGAGGTATTATTAATTGGCTAAACTCAGGCGTTTTCATTTTAAATGAGTTTGTAGCGCGTATTAAAACATGGATGTAACTCATACAACGACAAATTAAGCATAGTAGTCAGTTAAAGGGAGTTTAGCGATGGCACTTTTTTCTATTTCAATTGGGGCAATAATATTCTTAGTATCATTAATTTGGATGGTGTTATATACCCAATTATCTTCGAGTAATAATGCATTATTTGTGGCTATGGTGGGAATGCTACCGATTATATTCGGTTTATTTATTGCGGTTCCAAGTACCTTATACCGCACCATTTTTGTATTAATAAATAAACCTAAGCAATCATTGATAGAAAAAGTCATTTTAACGATGGGCTTAGCAATGACACTGCTGTTTGGGGCTGCCTTAGTGGATATTATTTTTCAATAACTTACCGAAAAACAGCACTTCTATTCTTGACTCTCTACCGCTATCACCATTCGCTTAAAACCATATTTTTCAGCCTATTTCATAGAGGGTAAAGCCTTATATCAATAACTCTATTTTTGTTGTTACTTGCCCCAATTGACACAATATTCAATAAAGTGTTTGAGTAGCGGGCTCTGATATTTGTCTTTGTGAAGTAATACCCAAAACTCTCTTGGCATTTCAATCGGGACATTCACCTTGCTGACGCGTTGGCTTTTTAATGCATGCTGGGCTGCGATATTCGATAAGCAGCCAAACCCAAGTCCTGCAGCCACGGAATTGATCAGTGCCTCTGTGGTATTAACTTCAATACTTTGATGCCATTGTTTAATGTGTGGGGCTAAGTTTTGAATAAAACTGTCCCTGGAGCCTGAGCCTTGCTCTCTGAGTACCCACTCACTGTTTTCAAGTTCTGATAATGCAACATGTTCTTTTGCTGCTAATGGGTGCGATGGAGCACAAATAATACACATGGCATCGCCACTAAAAGGCACCGCAATGATGTCAGGGTGATGTGGCTTACCTTCAATAAGACCAATATCGAGTTCATAATCAATGAGTTTTTGGCAAATATGTGCAGAGTTTGAGACAAATAAACTTTGGGTTTGCTGGGGTGTTATTTGCTTAAATCCGCTTAATATACTCGGCGATAAATGATTACCTATGGTGTCACTGCTTCCGACCCGTAAAACGCCTGATAAGCCTTGGTCTTGGTCAAACACATGATTGATGTGTTGTAGGCGGTTAATTAACTCATCGGCCAAGGGGAGTAATTTTTTGCCTTCTTGATTCAAGATTAAGCGATTATTTACTCGGTCAAATAATGGGTGGCCGAGTTGTTTTTCTAGTTCGGCTAACGACAAACTGACAGCCGCTTTTGAGACAAATAATGTTTCAGCAGCAGCGGTGAGCGTTTTGTGCTGAGTAATCGCATTGAAAACATTGAGCTGTTTAAACGAGATATGTGCTGACATAACGTGAGCCTTAGTGGTTTATAAACCTTATTATAAACGGTTACCTTAATCGTTAAGTATATCTTAACCTCGGTTTTAAATTGTTAGATATAAATAAACGTTTAGCAAGCGTAAGATCAACTTAATTGAAAAAGACAGCTCGTTTGCTCCAATGGTTTTTGAGCAAGCAGGTCAACGACATTGAGGTGATTATGTTACAAACCGCCAAAGTTAAATTGCTTGCAGCACCAACTCCTATGGCAGGTCTTGCACTTGGCATTGCGAGTTTAGGTTGGTGCTGGGAAAATTTTGCAGACATTCAAGGATATGGCCAGTTACTTGGCGCCTTGCTAGCCAGTGTGTTGCTGCTGGTGTTGACCGTAAAATATTTAATTCATTCTGACACCCTTAAAGCTGATTTAGCTCATCCTGTGGTCGGCAGCGTTGTGCCAACTTTTGCGATGGCCTTGATGGTCGTATCAAATGCGTTGGGGCATTACTCACTGATTTTAGGTGATAGTTTATGGCTTGTGGGTCTTGGGTTACATGTCGTCTTTTTAGTCACCTTTATCTATCATCGCGCAAAGGATTTTGAGCTCCACCACATGGTACCAAGTTGGTTTGTGCCACCCGTTGGAATTATCGTTGCTGACGTATCGTTTTCAGGTACAGGGGCGCTTAGTTTATTGGCAAATTCGGCATTAATATTTGGTATGTTGGCTTATGCAGTAATGCTGCCGATGATGATTTATCGCTTAATGTTCACCCATGAAGTCCCAGATGCCGCGAAACCAACAATTGCCATTTTGGCCGCGCCTGCCAGTTTGTCGTTAGCGGGATATTTAACGGTAACAGCGTCACCATCACCACTTATTGTTGCTTTACTATTTGGTATTGGCGTATTGATGACAGCGATTATTTACTTAGCTTTTTTCAAATTACTGCAGCTCCCATTTAGCCCAGGTTATGCGGCTTTTACCTTCCCGATGGTGATTGGTGCGACAGCGTTATTTAAGATGATTGAATGGATGCAAAGCATTGGCATGGCCAGTCAATATATTCAGCAAGTACAGTTACTGGCAACGATTGAGCTGACCATTGCTACGCTAGCGGTGAGTTATGTGGCAATCAGATATGCGTACTTTTTTAACGGCCAGCGTCATTTAACGGTTTAATCTGCCGTTGACTTAACGGCTTCACTATCTTGGGTATCTGATTGAGCCTCAGTTATATCGGTTTCAGTTAATGAACCATGATTATCTTTCAATGGCTCAATCATCAAGGTGTGCTCAATCTCAGTAGGTAATAATGGTGTATTTTGATGTGTCACATATTGCTGATAACCACTTCGGTAGTAAGGCGATAAAGGATGACCCGATTGCCCCCCCGGTATGGTCATAATTGCATCTTGCTCAGCACCTGGTTGTACAATAAAGCGCTGTGAAGCGCCAAACGATTTACCTTGAACTGCAGGCATAAAACTATCACCAAAACCGTCAACACTTGGCATATCTAACCAACGACTGAGTTGAGGGATCTGTTTTGAAAAAGGGTGTTGGATCACCAGTTGGTTGACCTTTCCCCAGCGTAGATCTGATAGCTTTTGATGCTTACTATACTTGGCGAATAAAGCCTGTTTGGCATCGTTATATGCGCTTAGTGCAAAGGCCTGCCAATGAGGTTGAGCTTTAGGTAGCCAACTGGCTGGCTGCTGCTCGATGATTTGCCACATAGGGGTTTCAAGGTATCGTTTTATCACTGACAAGCTGCTTTCTCTTTCTTTGAGCTCTGTTTCGATAGGGGCAAATGTTTGGTCTATTAGTGCCGTTCTAAAGTGTCTGACTAATGTGTAGCCCACTGAATCAGCACAAGCGCAGTGGCCCCAATTGGCAATCAGTTTTATGTCTTCGGCATATTCGACAGGGTATTCACTCAATATTTGCAGTAAATATTGCTGCCAAGGTGCTAAAAAAAGTGCTTCATTATCGAGCTGTAACTGATAAAAATCGGCTTCGTTAAAGTTGGAATTTGCTAATAGGCGATCACGTATCTGTACGCCGCGAGCGCCAAGCGCATAACCACCATCTCCAAAGCGTAATTGCTCTTCGCTAGATAAAACGCGAGAGTTTGCTGTCCATATACGTTGGTTATCTGGATTTATCACCTCAGGCATAACGGCTTGCTGCAGTTGCCATTTTGAAGATTGAAAATTGCTTGGTGACTGGGCTGTATTCGAAGGGTTGTCACGAGCGGGAACTGCCCCTGCGATTGTCCAGCCTGCATTACCTTGATTATCTGCCAGCAACATATTTTGTGCTGGGATCCCCATTTCTGTTGCAAGTGTGCTGGCTTGTTCAACAGTCTCTGCGGTTTCTAATGACAATAACGCCATGTTAACCGCGTAATCAGCATGCCCCACCCAAGAGAGTGCATAATTAACGCCCGCTACTGTTTTTACTGGACCAAATTCACTCACTTGAATCGTATAGTTCACTTGATCGTTAGGCAGTTCGATAGGTTCATATTCAATATCGATTGCTGTATCTGGGCTAATTTCAATCCAGTCTGCCGTGTCGATGTAACTGTTGGTAAAGCCCCAAGCGAGTTTGCCATTAGAACCAACGACTATCGCAGGTGCGCCCGGAAGGCTTACTCCCGTGATTTGGTGTGATGATTTATCTGAAATAGGTGGATTAGGTTTTGCTGAATCTTGAGCTGCACTTGTTTGGTAATTGAGTTGTGCACGATACCAAATAATGGGTACCGCAAAGGATAAATGCATGTCATCGGACAGCATGGCACGGCCGGAATCGGTTAATTGCCCCGTTACTGCCCAATTGTTACTGCCTACTTCTACTGGCTCTTCAATCGTCTGAGTTATCGCACTCAGTAAAATATCGTCCTCGAGAGCGGGAATATCTCCTTGATACAGCGGTATTTGACTGTCATCTAAGGCGGCTTGGTGATGACTTGGCTGGATTAAAAAATCGACCATTTCGTTGCCAAAGGCTTGCTGCAATTGGGTTAACGCCATATCACGTTTAATTGTATTACCTTGTAAATCTAGGTACATACTATAAATCACTAACAAGCTGTCAGTTTCATGCCATTCTCGTGGGCTAGATTGTGTTAGCAAGTACTCAAATGAGCGCACAGTTTGTTCTGCTAATGCATGATTTACCCCTTGGGTATATGCACTAAGCATGGCTTTATCTTGTAGTGGTAGTTGCTCAAAAATGTTTTGTGCTCGCATTCTTAATTGATGAAAACGTTTGTTTTTATCCAATTTAAGTGCGGCTTTGCCAAATATTTCAGCCAATTCACCAGCTGCATTTCGGCGTAATAAGTCCATTTGAAAAAATCGATCTTGGCTATGTGCATACCCCAAAGCATAGGCCGCATCTTTGCGGTTACTGGCGGTAATGATTGCGGTGCCTAATGTGTCTCGTTCAATGGTTAGTGGAGCTGAAATGTCGTCACTCACTACCGTGGCTGATAACGAGGGCATGCTTAAACGCAGGGTGCTATAAATAGCCAGAATGATAATACCGACTAGCAATAACACTATGGCTAGTGAATATTTGGTGAACTTAGATTGTAAAACCCGGTTAAGGCTAAAAGACATGATTTCTTACCCAGTAAAGTGAACCTGTCTATCATAACCAAGGTTATCGAATTGTTAAAAGTGATTTTTGAATATAGTGTGTAAAAAAGCAAAGTAGAAAGAATCAGTTAGCCTCACTTTTGGGTAAAGCTAACGGTTTCGAAGAAGGCGGGTTGCGTTACTGACTTATTTTGGCTTTAAACTTCGCTTTGGTTTCTGCATTGGCTTTGTTGTACCAGTAATCCAGCATTTCACTGATTTCAGCTTGGTCTTCAGCAATTGTTTTTGGGGTAATCACCTGTGGTTGAGCAGGCGCAACTGTACTGGCTGACGCTACGTTTGTCGGTACAGTGTTCGTTGATGCTGTATTAGTTGATGCTGTATTAGTTGATACTGTGTTAGTCGGTACTGTGCTCGTTGGTGCAAATGCAGCAACCGAGGCAAGCTGTTGTGTTTGATTGTAGGTGAGTAATTCTTCTTGATAATCTCGACCTAGCTGTAATCCATCCTTACGTAAAATGTCGGCTTGATATGCCACTGAATTACTTTGATTACTGCTCAGAGTGACTGATGGGGTTTTATTGAATTTATTCGCTGCATTTTTATTGCGAATGCTAGGTAGCGATAATTCATATTCAGCGTTATTGGCATCAAAGGTTAAAATGACAGGGTCTGAGTTAAACTGGGTTTGCATGCCACTATCGCGGTAATTGATAACGTAGCGAAACACGATTTGGTTAGTGCCTTCTACTAAAGTGACTTCACGGCCGCCATCAAACGTCTGGCCATTCAATACTTTGACTTCGGCACTGCTAGGCAATTTCAATATGCTGGCAGCAAAAGACATAGGGCTGACGAGTGATAAAAATAGTGTGATAACGAGTGTAGTGAAAAGTGGCTTAGAGGTCATAGTATTCTCATTTAGGCAAGGGGAGCTAACGCAGCTTGTACCTTGTATTAATGTATAAAAGCTCTGGTTAAGTTATAGCAAATCTTGCGATAGTTACATAATGACAAAATTGTTATTTAGCGATTAATGACTCAAACCTAGCTTTTTATAATCAAAGAACTTTCTATGTTCTGGGCCTGCCAAATTAGTATTAACCTTATTAGGGTGCTTATGCTCGCCCCAACTAGCCACATGCGTGCCGACATTTAACACAGGAAAACTGTGGTTAAGGCTGGCATTAATACGATTTTCGCTTACTCCAATAAAACGCAGTAGTTGCGTTAGGCTGTCTGGTTCGCTTAGTGTAATTGTGAGTAAATCATCACGCTGTGAAAAATAATTGAATACACCTTGCTGATGGCTTAGATAGCATGCTTTAAGCCGTGCTTCATCGAGTAAGTTGTCAGCGTTAATATCCCCAAAAGTTTGTTTAAAGCTACGTTTTAATATTGGATGAAACGTGCCAGTCTTTTCTAGCAAGTTAGGTTTCATTTTAGTGAGTAACATTTGAATTGAGGATACCCACTTATCAAGCGGCCTATCGATATAAACAAATTTGGCATCAGGAAACAGCTTGTCTAATTGGGGATAATCACAAAAGCAAGGTACATCGGATACCACATCAGCAACTTCAAAGGCACGTTTAGTGAGCCCAATATGGGCGACTTTAAACCCGTAATCTAATAATGCAACACTGACGCTGGTGGTGCCAGTACGTGGCAAACCAATAATAAAAACTTTATTCATAAATGCACTCAGGTTGGCAAAGAGCGATATAGGGAGGGTGGGCAAGTACCATAATGACTGTCACTTTTTTTGCTTGTATTTGACGTCACTGCTTGCTGTATTAGGCATTGCAACTATCAATAAGTAGCCAGCCGAACCTTAACTTAGGTTCTGTACAGCACTTTTATGACATGCCAACCAAATTTGGTTTTAACAAGGTGAGGTGTGATGAGTTCACCTGTAAAGCACACTTTATCAAACTGAGGTACCATTTGACCTTTTTTGAACTCACCTAAGTTACCGCCATTTTTACCCGATGGACACGAAGAGTGTTTTTTGGCGAGCACATCAAACTTGGCGCCTTTCTCGAGTTGTTTGATTAAATCTTCTGCTTGTTGCTTATGTTTAACGAGAATGTGCAAAGCAGCCGCTGTTCTGGCCATGATAAATACTCATTTTGACGGGTTGGAGATGAATGACGGGATTATAGCGTGATTTGCCTATGAGCGGCTACAAATGGCGTTACACTTTAACCTTATCCGTTATGTTGTAGATAGAGCAAGGATATTTTAAGCTCGAGAACTAGCCCTCATAAACTAATAATTAAGCGTGTTTTATGACTTCTAATACCGCAAAACTTAAATATGTGTACGACCCTATGTGTAGTTGGTGCTGGGGGTATCGACCCGCTTGGATAGCACTCAAACAGTTAATCGCAGAGCATGGTAACGATATCGAGATTGAGTATTGTCTAGGGGGATTAGCAGCAGATTCTGACGTACCCATGCCTGATGAGATGCAGGGCTTTTTGAGCCAAACTTGGCATAAAATTGCAGCGCAATTAGGCACTGAGTTCAATCACGATTTTTGGCAAGTGTGTCGCCCTAGACGTTCAACCTATCCAGCATGTCGCGCCTGTATCGTTGCCAGAGACCATGGCCTTGAGCAGCAAATGATACTGGCAATTCAAACTGCCTATTATTTAGAAGCAAAAAATCCATCAGATATTGATACTTTAGTGGAGGCAGCAGACAGTATTGGCATTGAAAGCGCTGCTTTTAGCAAAGCAATCATGTCTGATGAAGTAAATCAAAGGTTGATGGCTGAGCTCACCGTAGTGCATCAACTGCCAATAAGAGGCTTTCCATCATTAGTGCTCGAATATAAAGGGCGAAATTACCCTATTGCGCTCGATTATCGGGAAGCGCAAGTGACCTTTAATGAAATTAAGGCATTGATGGTTTAGAAAGTGGGGAGCTTGATGTGCTGGTTAAGGCCAGCTTAAATTGGGGATATAAAAAAACCAGCTGAGCAATCAACTGGTTTTTATTCTCTTACAGAGATAACACTTGATTTAGTGAACGAGCAACGTCAAATCTGGTAAAAGACAGTTGCTGTAAATCAAGGTTTATACGAGATTAAAGCTCGTGACAATCAGCACATTCAGTGATTGTTAGGTCAGGAGTGTGCAAGTCTGCATCTAACTCGTGAGCGTCAGTAAAGCTGTGACAATCATTACAAGTTTCGATGTTTGCTTCCATCTCAGCATGCTCTTCAACGTTGATTTTTTCGTGACAATCTACACAATCAACAGCAAAAGCAGAACTAGCGAAAACTAGTGTAGCGATCATAGCTAAATATTTCATAGTAACTCCATCATCAGTTAAGGGGCTTTATCGCCCGTGCTAAGTGCCAAATTAGGCCTTAACAAATCGCGCATAATCAATGTACAACTATCTTAATGAAAATAAATCCGTTACTTCAAAACTAAGAACACTGAAAATTGGTTAGCACATTTTAATTTATTGTTTAAAGCAATCTAATAAAATGAAAAAAGGCTGATTTCTGTCCAGAATCTTAAGCGCTTTCTTAAATTCCAAGTACTTTACTCAGCGACCATCTTATTGATTTAACTTAATTGAAACTTAAAATGGCCTGCAAAGCCAGTATTTTGCATTTTCTAGCATACTTATTTCTCAAGGTTGTGATCTGCTTAATAAAATTCTACATTTTTTAAATGTGTTTTGAGTAATGGTTGGACTTCAAATTTGTGTTGAATCAGTGATTTTAATCCAATGTTCAGGCAATGGATTGATGAGTTCAGACAGATTGTCGGCTGGCTGAGTTAGCCAATGATTTATCTGAGTTGAGGCGATAAATAAGGGCATTCTGTGGTGATACTGAGCACACTTAGTATTGGGTTTAATCGTTAACGTCACAACTTGTTGCTGATCGGGATACATCACGCCAGCCATGAATAATGGCTTATTTCTCGCATGAGAAAAGCGGTATTTGTGCTTTTGTTGCTGACTTGAAATAGAGGGAGTATCAGCGCCGTTTGCCAGTTCTTGGTCATGGCTCAATAAATCTGTTGTCGGTTCTTGTCGCCATTCAAACCAACCACTGCAAGGAATAATGCAGCGATGCTGAGCAAATGCGCTAGAAAACGTGGGCTTTTGTGAAACGGTTTCAGCCTGAGCATTGATAATCAGTTTTTTAGACCAGTCAGGCTGTATTCCCCATCGCTGCTGGCTAGAAATGATTTTACCTTGTCGGTGACTAAGCGTCGTAATGGGATCGGTGGGACGTAAATCAAGGTTATCTTGAATCGTCAGCGGCTGCTCGAATAGATTGTCTAAGGTCGACTGCATTCCACTTAGTAACACCTCAATTCTACCGCACATTGGTTGTCTCCTTAGTTCCCATACTTTGGCACGTTATCACTGTAAGCTGCTGTTGGTTATTTTTCCAATCATTTTCGGCGATGTATGTAAGGTTTGCGTTAATCTCATCGACAGGGCTCATTGCGTATTGTTCAAATTTAATCGCGTCATTGAGTCAATAATCTCTTCCTATTTTTGACTCGCTATTTTGAAATGTCTCAGCCTAAATAGCATCGTTTTTGCTTAAAAAATGCAAAAATTCAAACGAGCGTATAAATTTTTTAATTTTTTTTCATTTCAGCGTACATGTGTAAGTCTATGAAAAGTTGGTAATTATTTTTGTTAGCTGCTTTGTTACTGTAAATAAAGGCTTTATTTTTGAATTAGAATATTTGATCTAATTTGTTTTTTGTGACGTAATGCACACTATTATTCTGGTCTGATGAGTATGAACTATGAGCATAAGAACAACATTTAAAAAAGTACTGCCGAGTATTTCAACGACTGAACAAGAAGCGTTAGATGCTGGTGACGTGTGGCTTGAAGACTCTATCTATCAAGGTATTCCTGATTTTGCTGCATTGCGTGACATTCCTAATGCGACCCTGTCGGCGGAAGAGCAAGCTTTCTTAGATGGCCCTGTGCAAACCTTAATTGAAATGGTCGATGATTTCGATATTCAAAACGGGAAGCATTTGCCTGAAGACGTACTCACTTTCCTAAAAGAAAATAAATTCTTCTCTCTGATTATTCCAAAATCATACGGTGGACTCGAGTTTAGTCCATATGCTAACTCAACCATTGTTGCGACAATAGCGGCGAAAAGCTCAGCTGTTGCAGTAACAGTAATGGTACCTAACTCCCTAGGCCCAGGTGAGTTGTTAATGCATTACGGTTTAGATAGCCAACGTGACTTTTGGTTACCTCGTTTAGCTAACGGGCAAGAAATCCCTTGTTTTGCATTAACAAGTCCAGAAGCAGGTTCTGACGCCGGTGGTATACCAGATATAGGTACTGTCACTATGGGCGAGTACGAAGGTCAAGAAGTACTTGGCTTATCGGTAACTTGGGACAAACGTTATATTACCCTAGCGCCTATTGCGACAGTATTAGGCTTAGCATTTAAGGTTGAAGATCCTCAAGGTCTATTAGGTGGTAAAGAGCAACTTGGTATTACTTGTGCGTTGATCCCAAAGGCACATCCAGGTGTGCAATTAGGTAATCGTCACGATCCAATGGGTTGTCGTTTTTATAACGGTACGACACGTGGTGAAAATGTATTCATTCCAATGGACTTCATTATTGGCGGCCAAGACAATATTGGTCGTGGCTGGCAGATGCTTGTGAGCTGTTTAGGTGCTGGCCGTGGTATTTCGTTGCCTGCATTAGGTGTATCAGTGAGCCAATGTTCATTTAAGTCGTCTGCTGAATATGCTGCGGTACGTGAACAATTCGGTTTATCAATCGGTAAGTTTGAAGGTATTCAAGAAAAGCTTGCTGATATTGCTGGTAAAACATACTTGCAAGAAGCGATGCGAGTGCTGACAACGGAAGGCTTAGGTCTTGGATTAAAGCCATCAGTCGTCACCGCGATTGCGAAATACCATATGACTGAGTTAGGCCGTGATATTTTAGATTCAGCGATGGACATTCAAGCGGGTAAAGCGATTCAACGTGGTCCTCAAAATACGCTAGCATCTGGTTATGTTGCACAACCAATTGCGATTACGGTCGAAGGCGCTAACATCCTAACCCGTAATTTGATGATTTTTGGTCAAGGTGTGATGCGTTGTCATCCTCATTTACAAAGCATGGTTGAGTCTATTCACAGTGATGCAAGCGATGCGGATAAAACCTTTAATCGTATCTTCAGACAAACCATTGGTTACAGTGTTGGAAACAGCCTACGTGCATTTAAATTAGGTTTATTACCATTTACTGCGCCAGCTCAATCAACGCTTCCTGAGGTTGTTGGTTACGAAAAGTCGGTGCATAAGCTGGCATCAAAACTCGCTGTATATGCCGATTTCTCGTTACTTGTATTAGGCGGTAAGCTGAAACAAGCT
Source organism: Shewanella sp. MMG014 (assembly GCF_018100775.1). NCBI lineage: Bacteria > Pseudomonadati > Pseudomonadota > Gammaproteobacteria > Alteromonadales > Shewanellaceae > Shewanella > Shewanella sp. MMG014. The sequence continues at coordinate 92,600 of NZ_JAGJDZ010000011.1, read as the reverse complement.
GAAATGCTGTCAGCACGCTTAGGCGATGTGATGAGTTATTTATACGCTGCAATGGCATCAATTCGTTTTTACGAGCAAAAAGTGATAACTGATGAGCGTAACGAAGCAAAGCCTTATTTTGAATACGCAACGCGTTGGGCATTATGCAAAGCGGAAGAAGCATTGTTGTCTTTCCTTGAGAATTTCCCATCGAAGCCAACACGCCAGTTTATGCGTTTAATTACCATGACTTACTCAGGCAAAATGGTCAAAGTGAACGATGATTTAGTACGTGAATTAGCTGAACAAGCGCAACTAGATACTGCTTTCAAAAAGCAGCTGACGCATCTTGTTAAACCAGTAGCTGGTGATGGTAATTATATTAATGAACAAGCTTACCTTGCTAAAATGACCTGTTTACCATTGCTTGCTAAAGTCAAAAAAGCACTTAAACAACGTGTATTTAAAGCGGGTGTTCGTTTTTCAATTACCCTTGATAATGCATTAGATGCCAAAGTCATTAGTGCAGACGAGCATAAGTTGCTGCAAGATTACAACTTAAAACGTGAACGTGCGATCCGTGTTGACGAGTTTGATTTTGATTTAAATCTTATCTCTGATAAAGCGGATTTAAAAATCGCTAATTAATTGTTCGTTTCATTACGTTGAAATAAAAAGCCGCTAATTAGCGGCTTTTTTGTTGGCTCAAACTGTGCGCTGAATGAGTTTATGGTCGATATTTCTTTGTTTGTTTTTTAACCGGATCACAGTTTGGATATCTAGTTTCTCTATTTTAAAAACAAGCTTACAAAGTTTGATCTAGCTTACGTTCCCATTACCAATAATAAGTGATGATTAATTAAGGTATCACTGAAATGGGAGGGCGTATGGCGGCAAAACAGCTCATTAAAAGCCTGGCTATATTGTCTTTATTCCCGCAGTTTTCTTATGGTGCTGATAAGATTATTGGTGGGGTTGTCGGTTATCATTATGCAGAGTTGTCAACATTTTCAGCCTTGCCGTCTAATGTAAATGAAATCCAATTAGGTGGGATTAACTACCAGTTACGAAACGGTGTCGCCTTTGACCAAGCGAGTCGGCTATACGGCACTTACTCATTTAGTTCTGATGATTTAAGTCATCATCAAGGGGTTTTAGTTTCCTATGATTGGTTATTTCCCTTTGATAATGCCGGACTGGTTAGTTTATTTGTTGGGGCTTCTGCAGGGTTAAGTAGTCAAGAGACCCAATACACAGATAGTGAACAAAGCTATTTTGATACTCGTAGTAGCTATGTTTTTGGCGGACAAACTGGTGTTGTCTTTGAGCTGAGTGATCAGTTTACATCAGAGGTGGGTTTTAGGTATTTGATGCATAACTTTACTTCGTCAGGGGACAATGTGTCATCTCTGTCGGTAAATGATGCTGAACAAGTTTATTTGGGCATTGATTATATGTTCTAACGCGTAAAAGCGAGTTTCAATATCGTTTTGTTCATAAAAAAGCCACGTTAATTAACGTGGCTTTTGAGTCTTTACGGATAAAACAAGATTAGCTTGCTTTAATCGCACGACCTTGTGAGTCTTTAAAGTTACCAACTGCAATAATAATGAAGTCGATTAACGTCCAAATACCTAAACCGCCAAGGGTTAACAGCATCAAGATCCCAGTACCAATTTTACCTGTGTAAAAACGGTGCACACCTAGAGAGCCTAGGAAAAAACACAAAAGAAGAGTAGGTACAAAACCTTTCTCACTTAGTTCTACTGGTGTTTCAGCTGTTTGTACTTCTGACATAATTAAAATCCCTTAGTTATAATTTTTGTCCCGGATAGGTGATTAACTTACCTTGTCCGTCTCTGTAGCTTCCAACTAGAAGCATAAATGTCACTACGACTGTATGAATGACATCAATAAAAATAAGACCTGCACCGATCAGGGTGAGCGTAACGTCTTCAAACTGCAATAACGTAATGCCAACAATGGCTAGTGTTAAATCAAAAAAACCATGCAAAACTCGGCCACAATAGAAATGGTGAACTCCAAAAATCCCGAAAATTCCCGATAAAATAACTGCAGTCGCATAATTTTTGTCAGATTTGACAGATTCAGTCACTTTCAACCTCCCTGATGAAAATCTTAAATCTTTTATATAGCAAAGGCTTAGGTTAATCAAATACAAATGTTAAATTTACCTATGTAATGTGCTCGAGATCTAGCGAATTGGGTTAACTTGGTTTGCAGTTGAGTAAGGTTTGAACGATACGTTAGTGCTGGGTTAGTTTGGGGTTATGGCTTGTTGCGGAGCTTAATGGTAAATAAAAGTTGTTAAGCAAGATTGTAAAGCGCCCTTAAGTTAGGCATGTTAATAGCTTAGGACAATGAAACACATTCAGGGATTAATATGCCTCAAACAACGCGTAACGCTTCTATTTTAACGAGCCTGAAATCAACGCTTAAGGGTTATAAAAAAGCGACTAGCAAGGCAACTATTTTGCTATTGACCATAGGGATGTCTTCAGCAGCTTTTGCTGCCGACTACAAAGTGATTCATGCTGGTGAACTATTAACTGTAGCTGGTAAATCCACACTGAAAGCGCATTCGGTTGTGGTTAAAGATGGCAAAATCTCTGCCGTCGAAAAAGGCTTTATACAAATAAACGACAATGAATTAACTGCAGCTGACACGATTGAGTATGTCGATTTAAAGCAGCAATTTGTAATGGCTGGCTTGATGGATATGCATGTGCATCTTCAAGGTGAACTGGGACCCAATAATGACAGTGAATCTTTAAGGATGTCTGATGCCGACGTGGCGATGAGAAGTGCTTATTTTGCTAATAAAACCTTGATGGCTGGATTTACCACCGTACGAGATTTAGGTGCAAAACCTGAACAGATTTATGCGCTTAGAGATGCCATTAATAAAGGATGGTTAGCAGGACCTCGTATTATTGCTTCTGGTGGAGTTTCGGTGACTGGCGGCCATGGTGATGTTGATGGTAAAAGTCCTGATCTGTTGGATATGCTGACATCTAAAACCATTTGTGATGGCCCATTTGATTGTCGTCGTGCAACTCGTCGGGCAATTAAATATGGTGCAGATGTCATTAAAATAACCTCTACTGGCGGCGTTCTTTCCGATACCAATACAGGTACAGGTCAGCAGATGGCAAATGATGAATTAAAAGAAGTCATCGATGCGGCTCATGCTCTGGGAAGAAAGGTTGCCAGCCACGCTCATGCTGCAGAAGGGATTAATGCTGCTCTACGCGCTGGTGTAGACAGTATTGAACACGGCAGTTACGCTAATAAAGAATCAATTAAGCTGTTTAAGAAGTCTGGTGCATATTTGGTTCCCACTTTATTAGCTGGTGATACGGTCGTACAAATGGCTAACTCCAGCGGCAACTTTATGTCGGAAGCAATTAAAGCCAAAGCTATTCGTGTGGGTAATGACATGCAAAACAACTTCGGAAATGCTTACAAAGCGGGTGTTAATATCGCTTTTGGTACTGATAGTGGCGTATCAAAGCATGGCCAGAATGCCAAAGAAGCCATACTGATGCACCAAGCTGGCATGTCTAATCAAGATATTCTTATTTCAGCCACGATTAATGCGGCTGACCTTTTGGGAATGTCAGATGATATAGGCACGCTAGAGCCTGGTAAACAAGCAGATATTATTGCACTTAACACCAGTCCAGTAGAGCAAATAGACGCCTTACTGGATGTACCTTTTGTGATGAAGTCTGGAGTCATTCATAAACGCTAACCACCGTTGATACAGATAAACGAATGGCTAACCTTGTAATGAGAGTTAGCCATTTTTATTCTGAGCTGTTGTTTATGTTTTGGCTTAGCTTAATGGCTTAGATTAAAGGCTTAGAGCAGGTAAAGATAAGGTCGCAATGCAGCCTCTTGGGTGGTTTGATTTTAGGGTAAATTGCCAGTTATATCGATGGCATAAAGTATCAATAATCACTAAACCTAAACCGTGGCCTGACATATCGCTTTGTTGCTGACCTTTCTCAATATTAGATAAACCCTGTCCGTTATCTTCTATCACTATTTGATTGTCGAAAATGGTAATCTTAATCCAGCTCGTTTCATCGTCAGGCAAATTATCACCGCGAGCATTAATTGCGTTATTCAGCAAATTGCTAAGTAACATTTTAATCACGGCTGAATTGGGCTGCACATATGGGGTACCTTGCCAGTTAACCGTCACTTCAATGTGCTGTTTTTTAGCTAAGTTCACTGCTGTTTCAATGGTTTGGTTGAGCTCTTGTTCAGTCAATTGACGTGGTGGATTACTATTGTCAGACTTTTCCTGCTTAACAATATTCAATAAGGCGTCTACCGTATTTTGCATGTCTTGGGCTGCACGAGTGATGCGCTCTTGCTGGCGCAACTGAAAATCAGCATCGGGCTTTTTAGAAAGCAATTTAGCCGCGCCAACAACGATACTCAATGGGGTGCGTAACTCATGACTGGCATACCTGGCAAAGGCCTGTTCTTGTTTGATTAAGGTTTCATTTTGCTGACGATAACTATTTAAGCTATCGGTTAGAATACCAAACTCTTTGGCTGCACTCGTATTGACGCTAAATGTGGTTGGCAAAGGTTTTTTCGCGAGCTGTTTGCTTAAGTCATTGATGGGTTCAATTAAGCGTTTTGATAATTTAATCAGCGCATAGCCAAGTAAAATTAATAGCCCTAATGTGAATAGCAATGAGAAGGTACTAATACTTTTCCATTGGGCATTAGAAAGTTCAACATTGTCAGCTGGCATAGTCAGGTATAACTGAACGACTTCTCCATCCAGTAAAAACTCATCTCGATGCAAAAACAGCTCATGATAGTCATCATTAATTTCGCCATTAAAGCCAAGTGGATAGTTTTGGAGCTGGCCATATTTTTTCGGAATAAAATTGGTGCTGTAAAAGGCGGTAATATTAGGCGGCAATACCAAAGGTTCAGGGGTACCTGATTGAAATTGCTTTACCACATACGGGGCGCTTTCTCTGAGGTTATTTAGACTTACTTCATCCTCAACCCATTGCAGTATGAAAATCATCATGACATAAATGATCCCAGCAGCTAAAACACCAATGAATGCAAAGTAGACGCTTAGCCTACCAACAAAAGATCGCGCAGTGGTATTACTTGTGCTGGTACGACTTACTTTGGGTTGATTTAGCATAGTTGCATTCACTCGGTTAAATTCGTATCAGTAGAACCTTGGTCGAGGCGTAGACCGACTTTGGGGACTGTCACTAGCATAGGTTGACCAAACGGCTTATCGAGTTGATTACGAAGCTGATATACATGACTGCGCAAAATATCTTTTCCTGGTGGGTGTTGGCCCCAAAGCTCGTCGATAAGTTGCTCCCTTGTGACAACATTTGGTGCATTCTTAATGAGCAAATGCAGTATTTGATAGGTGGTGGGAGTGAGTGGCAATATCATACCTTGGCGTGTGACTTGGTGACGTGCCGTGTCAACTTCAAGATCGCCAAAGCGCAGCTTAGCTTGAGCCACATTTCCACGGTGGCGTTTAATCAACGCCTTGATTCGTACATCCAGCTCATCTAAATCAAAGGGTTTACCTAAGTAGTCGTCAGCACCACTGTCAAATCCGGTCATTAAATCCGCTTTATTGTCTAAGGCTGTTAGCATCAGTACTGGTGTAGAGCACCCTTGTTCTCGCAGGGCTTTACACAGCGTGAGTCCATCCATTTTAGGCAGCATTAAATCTAAAATAATAGCGTCAAAATCGTCAGCGAGAGCCAGAGATAGCCCAAGCTCACCATTCGTTGCAAAGTCAATTTCAGCATCTTGAGCTTCAAAGAAATCGCCTAAGATCCCCGCCACATCGTGGTTGTCTTCAATGATAAGTAGTTTCATTTGTTGCTCGTTGCCTTCGAAATGGAGGCTTATTATCAGTCATTTTTTGTCGAAGAAATGTCAATGACATTTCTTACACTCGCTATCATTCAAGATGTTGGCATATTTTGATTCACAGGAATAGTCCATGCGTCATCAATCCTCAGCCAGCCAGCAATCCGAAGTCTGCTTATCGATCATTATCCCAATGTTTAATGAGGCGCAAAGCCTTGATGTGTTGATGCAGCGCCTTGACGGAGTGCTCTCAACCATGCCCGAGCATTGCGAGTTAGTGTTTATTGATGATGGAAGTACCGACAACACTTGGGCGCTATTACAGCAATTACGCATGAGTCATGGCGAGCATCAATGCATTAAACTCAGCAGAAACTTTGGTAAAGAGGCTGCGCTTTCTGCGGGCCTTGCTCAAGCAAGAGGCCTTGCGGTTATTTTGCTTGATGCAGATTTGCAAGACCCACCAGAGCTTATTCCACAGATGTTAGCCACTTGGCGTGAAGGCTATGAAGTGGTGAATATGCGCCGAAAAAAACGGTTGGGCGAAACCTGGTTTAAGCGCTTTTCAGCAGGTTGTTTTTATCGATTAATGAATGTGATGTCAGACTCTCCTGTGCCTGAAAATGTTGGCGATTTTAGGTTGCTAAGTCGTCAGGTGGTTGATCATATTAATGCAATGCCAGAACGTAATCGTTTTATGAAAGGCATTTTAAGCTGGCCAGGCTTTACTCAAACTACGATTGAGTTTGATCGAGATCCTCGCAGTGTAGGGGAAACCAAATGGAATTACGGCAAGCTGATTGGTTTAGCGATGGATGGAATTACCTCGTTTAGTTTTAAGCCCCTTCGTTTAGCCACCTGGTTTGGTGTCACCATTGGTTTAAGTTCGTTGATTTATGGTGTGTGGGTGGTATTGAAAACCCTGGTATTTGGTGAAGCTGTCGCGGGATATGCATCAATGATGGTGGTGCAATTATTTTTAGCGGGAATTCAATTACTGGCGATTGGTTTAATTGGCGAGTATCTGGGACGGGTGTTTATGGAGGTGAAGCAGCGCCCAGTATTTATTGTAGAAGAGGTATATCACCAACAAAGTATTCCTAATACGGTTGTGAGTTTTAAAAAGCCGCTCACGTCAATGACCAAAGCAACGACTCATAGCAAGCAAGCGCTAAAGCGTGCTAAGTCGACATCTATAAACCATGTAAATCAATTCAGTAACGGTGATTTGCAAGTGAGTTTTCTGCAAGGGAGCCATTTGCAACAAGCATTTTTTGTACAACCAACAAGTTACAAGCAAACCTACAACTATGGTGGAAAAGTCTAAATGAATGCTCTGCAATCACCTTCACATAAATCTAACCCATTGGGAACGAACCTATTATGGCTTTTAATGGGTGTGTTATTAGTGCGATTAGTGTCATTAGCCTTATACCCGTTAATGGATACGACAGAGGCTCGCTATGGTGAAATGGCAAGGCTTATGGCAGAAACTGGAAATTGGCTCACACCTCAATTTGATTATGGTGTTCCATTTTGGGGAAAACCGCCTTTGCAAAATTGGATGAGTGCCAGCTTTATCGAGCTGTTCGCCAATAATGAGTTCTTTTTACGTTTACCGCATTTCATTGTCGGTGTGCTGAGCCTTGCCTTGGTGGTTAAATTTGCGAAACGATTTTCAATCAATGGCTTAACCGTTGCCATCATCTATGCGACCACAACCGTTTTTTATGTGTGCTTAGGCACAGTTATGACAGATATGGGCTTATTACTCGGGTTAACGTTAGCATTTATTGGTTTTTATTTAGCTTGGCAAGGTGAGTATTTTTGGGGATACGCAGGCTTCGCGGGATTGGCCATAGGCCTAATGGCCAAGGGCCCTGTTGTGATTGCGATATTTGGCATCGGTGTTTCTTTGTGGATGCTTTGGGCTGTAGGCCCTATCAACATGTGGCGCGAGTTATGGCAAAAAGTTCCCTTGTTATCAGGCCTGACTTTGATGCTGAGCTTAGTGTTACCTTGGTACGTGATGGCCGAGCAGGCTACCCCAGGCTTTATTCAATACTTTATTGTTGGCGAGCATTGGTCAAGGTTTGTTGATAGCGGCTGGAAAGGCGATTTATACGGCACTGCCCATGATGAAGCACGTGGTACGATTTGGATGTATTTTGCCGTAGCGTGTTTACCTTGGTCATTTTTCTTGCCACGTGGCCTCTATCGTTTATATCAAAATAGCAGTGGGTCAAATACAGAGGTTAACCAGCAAAACAAAGGGTTTGATTCCTTCACTAAATTTCTGATCTGCTGGATGATATCGCCTATGGTGTTATTCACTTTAGCGGGAAACATTCTACCTGCTTATGTGTTACCCGCAGCGCCAGCATTAGCATTACTTATTGCTTATGCTTGGAAAGATGATGTGATTAAACGGTTCGTGACCATAGCAACTTCTATTCCCTTATTGCTTATGGTTGCCGTTGGGGTACTTAATACTGATGTCAGTAAAGAAAAAAGTGATAAGTGGTTGTTAAAGCAACGCTTATATGACTTGCCTGTGTATTACTGGCTACAGCAACCATTTTCGTCACGTTATTACAGTGAGGGTAAAGCGGTGGTGGTCAATGATGAAGATGAACTAATTCGTTTGCAAAATACTCCTTACTATATTGTTGTGACTCAAACTCAACTGACAAAATACGATAATTTTGCCACCTGTAAGTTAGAAGCCGAAACTAAGAAAAAAGTGCTAATGTTGTGTGGTGAAAGCTAATGCCGCACACACCGATGTTATCCCAACCAGCCCAAGCTATGCCTGTGTTTAATCGGCAAAAACTTAAAACCGTGAGCTGCTTTTTACTGGTAGGTGGTGGGAGTTTTTTAGTCGATTTAATGCTCTTTTTAAGCCTATTACACTTAGCTAAATGGCCTGTTCTATTGGCGAGGTTTGCCGGATTTAGTATCGGGTTAGGGCTAACTTGGTGGGGGCATAGGTGTGTGACATTTAGCCACCGCAAGCAGTTACAAACCCGTGCACAAATGAAATGGGTGGTTGCGGTAGCGATAGTCGCAGGAATGGCTAATTTAGTGAGTTTTAGTCTCATCAGAACTTGGTTACCCACTTCGATTAGTTTTGAGCTATTTAGTGTTGCATTTGGGGTGCTGATTGGACTGGTTGTTAATGGGTTAGGGGCTAATTATCTGACATATCGTTCACAACCCGATGGAGACTAATATGATTTATATTCAATATCGGCTTTATCTGGTTCAAGTGATCTTCAATACCGCGCTCTGGCAGTATTACGTCACTCATCGCTCGTGAGTACTGTTGCTCGTAAGTAAGGTAGCTCGTAAGTACCGATACTCGTAAGTACCGTTACTCGTGAGTATCTTGACTCTTGAATAAAATATAAAGCCTTAACTATTACAGTAAGGCTTTATGTTTAACTCGCTATTTTCCGCACTAGTCGACCCAATGTAATACATCCTTTATGACTGACCATCTTGGCTGCTTAGGCTGGGCGTTTTCTCCTAAAATCCAGTAACTATAAAGCGTGTCTACGTAACCGGATGATTGCTGAATTGCCAACCAGCTATTTAAAAAGGTGTGCAATGAGGTATTCCCTTTTGCAACAGCGTAGGATGCTGGGAAAGATTTAATTTCTTCACGGTTATATAGGGTCGTGTATTCAGGGTATAAAATGGTCCAAGTTTGGCCAGCTTCAAGGCTAATAAGCAGTCCGTCCCAGGTTTTGCCATCATCTTCAAAAAAGAGTTTGTCAGAGTCGATTGAAGTAAATTCAATGTTATCGAACTTCTCTTTTAGGTAAGGGATAATTGAATATTCTCCCACAGACGCAACTCTGATTTTATCGGCTTGATGTATAAGTTCATCAGTTTTAAATTCATCAGCACGGTAATCTTTAACAACAAAAGAATAGTGAAGATCGAGCACTGGGTTAGTGAAGTCGACTAAACCGATTCGAGTCGTGGTCATTTGTAAGCCTGAGACTGTGATATCAAACAAGCCACTGTTGATTGACTCTAAGGCATTTTCGCTTGAGTAAGGGATAAATGCGATTTGTAAATCAAGTTCAGCAGCCAGTTTTTTCATCAATTCGATATCAAACCCGACAAGTTCATGCTCGGCATTAAAAAATGAAAAGGGGACTTGAACAGGATTATATCCGACTCTTAACGTCCCGCTTTGCTTAATTTGTTCCACAGAGCGGGGGCCATTAACAACTAATTCTTCTGACCAATTAAAGGTTGTCACATCTTCAGGTACTTCTGCAGCAGAGCTCATTTGTGCTACCACTTCATCCATATTGTATTCAGTATCAACAATACTATTAAGCAGCCAGCTGGTTCCCAGTAAAGAGATGCCAAAAACAATCGGTGTCAGGGCGCTGCACATTATCAGTTTTTTCATGCTGACTTTTGCGATACCAGCCAGCATCGCTGTACCGCCAATCGCTAAAATAAAGATATTCATTGCAGCGAGTAATGAGGTAAAACGGCTAGTGAATAAACTCGACACCATATACAGCTGGAATAAATCCGAAGACAGCTCTAGCGAATCCAATAGCATAGGAATGGTTAAATACACGCTGCCAAATAAACTGATTAAGCCATTAACAGACATCGGAAAATAACTAATAAAATCGAGCTCTTTGCCTGAAAACCAAGCGGCAAATAACACAAAAACGATGGTTAACAGCTTGCCCAAATTAGGAAAGCTAAATACCACAGGAATAATAATATTGGCGTAATCATCGGTTTGCGCATTACCAATCTTGTATTTATGGAATAGCTCCTTGGTGCGTTGAATAAGCAATGGCAAGATTATAAAAATATTACCGGCTGCAAATGCTGTAATCATGGCATCTTTCGCGATACCAGTAATGTCACGATAGGAGAATGGTGTGATCACCATAATGATGGCGGGTAAAACCCAGTATGTGAGTAATATTGTCATCACCACATGAGCGATAAAATAAACCTGTAATTTTTGAAACTCATCAAAATCCATCGTGCCAGCTGTCGCCGCTGTCATGGCAAAAATACCAATTGGCATCAGCATGACAATACTTTGTGTGACCTTATTAAAGGAGGCGCCAAGTAACTGCAATGGGCGCATTAATGACTCTTTATCATCAATGGATATCAGCGCAATCCCCGTGGCAACACAAAAAAGTACAATTGCAGGAATATAACTATTAGACAGTGAGAAAAACGGGTTAGAAGGGATATATAAATCCAAAAGGTTGACCGAATTAGGATCTTGTAATGCCGTTAAACTAAAGAATTCACCCGCTTGCCATTCAGGGAAGGTGTACTTGATCAAGTACATACTTAACAGACCGAAAAGCCATATCACTAACATCAATTTACCGACTTTTACACCTAATGACTTGGCTTGTTCTAAGGTTAAACTGCCTAAACTAGAGATTAACGATACGATAATGTAAGGAATGATGGTCATCTGTAATAACTTGATAAACGCATCGCCGATGACCGACATCCACGCCAGCATTTCACCGAAAAACAATCCTGCAATAATACCGCCTGCAAATGACAGTAATACCCAACTCGACATACTGATTTTTTTATCTTTCTTAACTGGTGCGGATTGATTTTGCTGTTCGGTGTCCGTTTGCGTGCTGGCATTAGCCATATGATTCCCTTTTACTTATTGTTTTTGTCGACTTTCATGGACGTTGCTGACATGACTCAACATGCCAGCATTACTGCTATAGCAATAACAAGCGTTAAATCGCTTAACTTGCGACAGCTGAGCGGCTAAATCTAGCTAAGGTCTGGCGGTAACAGTCAACGTATTGTTTGATTTTATTGTCGCAATTAAAGTGCGTTATGGCTCGCTCACGCCCAGCTTGACCGAGTCGTTGCTGTATTGAACTATCCGAGAGAATATGGCTAATTGCAGCTGCCATACTAGTTGAATTTTCAGGAGGAAATGAGTAACCCGTTACGCCTTCATCAACGACTTCGGGAATACCATCAACATTACTGCTAACCGTCGGAACCGCACACGACATGGCTTCTAAAATCACCATGCAGAATGATTCCCTAAAGCTAGGTTGGATAAGGCAGTCAGCATTGGCAATATAACATTCAACCTTATTAACTGAACCGGTAAAAGTGACACGGTCGAGTATGTTTAATTGCTGGCATTGCTGTTTAATCTTTCCAATATCAGGGCCATCGCCCACTAATACTAACCTTACAGGCTCACTGCAGGTTAGTTGGCTAAAGGCATCGACGACTGTTGAGGTGTTTTTAAGGGGTCTAAAATTGGAGACATGCATTAAGATTTTTTCGTCATCTTGAGCTAACGTCGCTCTTAACGTTTCATCTTGAAGTGCTGGGGTGAAATCGTCTGCATCAATAAAGTTATGCACTACGTTAATCGGTTGCTGAATATCGAACTCTTGCAGCATGTATTGACGCTGAAATTCAGAAACTGTCGTTAATAAGGCACTTTGATTCATGCTAAATGTATTTAAGCGCTTAATCGCATCGTCTTGGCCAACTATCGTGACATCCGTGCCATGAATTGTAGTGACAATTGGGAAGGGATAACGAGCAATATTACTGGCTAAATGGGCGCAAAGTGAGTGTGGAATGGCATAGTGAGCATGCACAATATCTAACTGGTATTCTTCCGCAACTTCAACAATTTTTGCCGTTAACGAATAGGTGTGTAGCGGGCCTTCAAATAAGGGATAGTTCACTTCATCTACGCAATGAAAGACAACATTCTCTATGTCTTCAGATAATTTAAACGGACGCTTGTGTGCAATGATATGCACTTCATGGCCAAATTTTGCCAAGCCTAATCCCAATTGGGTGGCAACCAAGCCTGAACCGCCAATACTGGGGTGACAGACAATACCTATACGTAACTTATTCATCATTCTTCACTAGTATCCTTACTAATTGGAGCGCTAAATATCAACGAGGTGTTTAACAAAATGCTACAGTTATTTTTAGGTTAACTTTACAAGGTTTGCAATATTTTTAATCGTTTTCAATTTATTGATTGTCACCTGATAGAAGGCAATAAATTCACAATTTATTGCAATCACCATAGCGTTATACTGTAGTCGGTGAATATGACAGTTTTAGGTAGGCTTAATTGCCGTAAACCTAGTGACAAAATGAAGTGAATATAAACATAAAGCTTAACAAGCAGATTTGTTAGGCTTTATGTTTTTTGGGATTGAGGCATATTATTCAAACTAAATAATACTCAAACTAAATAGTGTTAAATCATCAGCTTTGAGGGACTAAACGGGTTAATCAACCCAATGCAGTACATCACGAATGATTGACCATCGAGGCTGCGGTGTCGTGGCGCCTTTACCTAGCATCCAGTAATCATAAAACTCCTGTTGGTGACCATCGACTTTGCGAAGCTTTTGCCAGTTATTGATGTAATTCAATAATGATTGATTTGTCTGAGCAACAGCATAAGCAACTGGGTATCGATTTTTACCTTCTAAAATAGCGATACCGTAGCCTGGGAAGAACAATGTCCAAGCCGACCCCGCTTCAGCACTAATGACCACCGCATCATACTTATCGCCTTTCTGTCTAAAGAAGTCTTTGTAGCCATCAATTTTTACAAAGGTTAAGTGCGGTAACACCCGCTTTGCTTCTTTAATTTTGTCATCATGTTCGACGTAAGCAATGGTGGTATTTTCCATTTCTAAAATCGATTGATTAGTTTTAAAGCTATTAACTCTATGGTCTTTGGTGGCAATCGCAACGTTTAGCTCAAGTACTGGATCGCTATAGCTCAAGCTGTCCATTTGCTTAATATCCATTGCGAGTCCCGACATAGCAACATCAAAAAAGCCTGCATCTAGCGAGGCAGATAAGGTCTTTTTACGAAAAGGAATAAACTCTACTTCGACATTTAAATCTTCAGCCAACTTTGTTGCCATAGCAGAGTCAAAGCCGACTAATTGGCCTGCGTTATTGTAATAACTGAATGGCACATTGCTTGGAATGTAACCAACTCGAAGTACGCCACGCTTAATAATGTCTTGTACGCCAGCGATAGGTTGCGAGGGGGTTTTGCCGACTTCAGGAAACTGTCGTTTAACTTTTGTAGGAACCTTATCAGCCACTTGCATATTGGCAATCACACCGCTGGTAATTTCAGGACTATGAATAAATAAGCCCATGCCGACTCGACATATCAATATCGTCACGACAGTGCTAATCAATAAACCCGCGGACATTTTAATTAATTGAGGGGGACGCAGTTTAAGACTACCCTGGAATAAGCAAACGGTGAGCAAGGTTAAGGCAAATAGATTCATTACCGCAGCGATTGAGTTAAATTTACCGGTTATAAACCCAGACATCACAAACAGTTGAAATAGATCTGAAGGTAAATGAACCAACTCAAGCATAAACGGAATCGCCACATAAACACTGCCAAATAAAGACAATAAGCCACTGATAGATAATGACGGCATTGCACTCACTTCAACAGGCGTTCCGTTAAACCAGCCTGCAAAATAAACAAATAAAATGACGGTCAGTTTGCCAATATTGGGGAAGGTGAAGGCGATGGGTACGAGGATTTCAATCAGAGTTAACCCATCTTCGCTTAGGTTATTATGCTCACGCATGATTTGCTTACATTCTTCAATGATCACAGGGATCACAATAAAGATGTTACCTGTGGCAAATGCTGTGACTAAGCTGGCTTTTGTTATACGCACTGTTTGGGCGTAAGTAATAGGCGTTAATGAGCACACAATCCAAGGTAAAATGACAAACGTGAGCAATAAACACAGTACAAAATAACTGATTAAGTACACCTGCATACTTGCAAATTCATCAACCCCCATCGTGCCTGCTGCTGCCGCTGACATAGCAAAAATACCAATAGGTAAAACTTTGACTAAGCCTTGAGTAATACGAGAAAAGGTTTCTGTAATGGTATGCATGAATGACAACACTTGGGTCTTGTTGTCGCCTTCCATACCGATAAGCGCCAGCCCCATTGCAATACTGAACACCACCATTGCAGGTACATAGCCTGCAGCCATTGATTCGAATGGGTTTGAAGGAATATAGAGTTTGAAGTAGTTAATTGGCTCGACAGGTTCAACAATACTGGTACTAAAAAAGGAGGCCGATTCAATAAAGGGAAATGACAGTGGCATTAAAGCGGTAAGCACGATGCCGACGAGCCAAAGCAGCAGCATAATTAAGCCTGCTCGACTAAAAATAAGAATGGCGGTGCTTTTTTGGAGCTTACCTATACCGCCGATAAGTGAGACAACAATGTAAGGTAAGACGGTCATTTGCATTAACAAAATAACGCCATTGCCAATGGTGCTTAACCAGCCAACAGATTCACCAAAGAAAATCCCTACAGCAAAACCCACAAACATAGCGACCAGCATTTGGGTAGAACTGGTCATCGCAAGTAATTTTTTAAACACAATTAATATCCATTTATTCGATTATGCCTGCGGCGATTGAGTGCTATGACTCTGTATGATCTTTCAGCCACTTTGATGAGGTTGCTAAAAGTTTGCTAACCATTAATTGTTAAGTGGTGAAACTGCTAATTTTTATCAATATTAACAGTGTTATTATCGAATAGTCAGGTTTTATGGAATAAATTTATCGTGAATTGAAAGTTAGCAATTGCTAATGAAAAGGTGGTTGATTAGGGGATATGTTAACAAGCAATAGCCAGAACAAAAGCGAACTGGCTATTGCAAAAAATGCACGTTTAAGTCTAATACGACCAACTAAAGCGGTTTTAATTTTCCTTTCGCATCTGCAATGCATTGGTAGTTTTTCGACTTCATAAACTCAGCAAGCTCTGTTTCAATTCGTTCAAAACAGGTCTCGCCTTCTTTTTCAAAACAAGTGGCTATTTGCACTGCATCAGCACCAGCTAATAAGTATTCAAACGCATCAATCCCCGTTTTTATGCCGCCTACGCCAATGATTTGCACATTGTCATCAAGCAGTTCACGAAAAGCTCTCACATTTGCAAGACCAACAGGTTTGATATAGTCACCGCATAAGCCGCCGAATCCGCCTTTAGGTTTGATTATTGGCTGCTCTGTATAAGGATCAATGATTAAAGTATTACCGATTGAGTTAATGCAGGTAATAAATTTAACGGGGTATTTTTTAATAACATTTGCGGCGGCGACAAAGTGGGACATATCAAAATAGGGAGCTAACTTAATCCCTATAGGCTTATTTCCTAATGCGGTAATCGCTGCTAATGCCTTATCTGTTTGTTCAAAGTCATAGGCAACTTGTGCTTTACCCGGGATATTAGGGCAAGAAAAGTTCACTTCAATTAAATCAACATCACTTTGCTGAAATGCCGTCACCATTTCGATGTTATCTTCAACACTAAAACCCGATACGCTTACAATCACAGGTTTTCCTAAGGCTTTCAGTGCTGGGATCATTTCTAGATAAGCTTTATAGCCTAAGTTTGGTAAACCCATTGACTGAATTGAGCCAAGTGGCAAGTCTTGGTAACGAGGCTCTGGGTTGCCCTCTCTAGGGGCGATGGTACAAGATTTGGTGACTACAGCCGATGAATGAGATTGCGCTATGGTGTGTAATTCTTCCCAAGTGGTGCATTTAGGACCAGAGGCATTCATCAAATAACTTTCTAGCTTAACGCCTGCAACGTGAGTGGATAAATCGATTTTCATTAATGCGTCCTCTTGACTAAATGAGTATGGATAAACATGACGACCGATTTGAGGAAATAACTGTAGGCTGCATTGTTGCGGTGTAGGGCGCATCTGGCTAGCTGTGAAATTAATCTCCGACAAATTGCGCCATAGTTTATGGAGCAAAACAATGGGGATATTGATTAGAAACAAGAAAACAGCAAAATAATGGTTAAATTGTCAATAGTGTTAAGCTGAGCAGACAAAAAGCGATCATGCTTAAGATGATCGCTGTTTAATATCACAGTGAACTGGCTAGTATTATTTTAAGCGATAAACCACTTCCACACGTTCTTCAACATTAACCTCCCCATATTGATAGCTTTCCATTGTGTCACTTTGCACAGCAGACATTCGCATCATTACAGGTTGTACAGGGTGTTGGGTTAAGTAACGGATCTCCCAAACACCATCTAGCTTACGGTCAAAACCCTGTGCCAAGGATTGGGCTTTTTGTTTAGCATCGTTAATTGCAGCTTGTCTTGCTTGTTCGATTGCTTTGGTTTCATCCGATGATTTAAGGGCAATATTTTGTACACGGTTTATGCCTTCTTCTAACGCAGAGTCGAGAATGTCGTTGAGCTGGTTAAGCTTCATTACTGTCACTGTTAACTGACGGCTTGCATGATATCCGGTTAACTCTCTAGGCTGCTTTGAAGGGTAATGATATTGCGGCTGGATCTGTAAATTAGCGCTTTGTATATCATCGGTGCTTACGCCAGCTTCTTTTAAGCGAGCAATAAATTTCACCACGGCTTCATCAACCGCCGATTTTGCCTCTTTCGCTGTTGATTTAGTAAGGCTCACTTGCACAGAGATTTCAGCCATGTCTGGCGCAACCTGAACTTGGCTTATGCCGACAGTTTCAAGGTGAGGGAAATCATAATTTGCTGCTATAGCTGATTGGCTGCCGATACCAAATAATAAGGCGGCACATAATGCTGAGCCAAGAACTTGAGAATTGAATAAAGATTTTTTAACGGAATAAGTCATGGTGTTCTCCAACAATAAAACAGAAAAATCAATCGGTGTTATTGCTATAAACGAGAACAAATTTGAAAAGGGTTATTTTATTTTTCTTATTTTCTGTTACTTAATCTTCCTTGTTTATTGCTCTTGTCAAAAGCACTTGTCTAAAGCACATATTTAATACGGCGCTAGTTAACATTCCTGATGGTTAACCAAACACTGACTACGAAGATTTTATGGGCTTACTAAAAAAGCCCTTCAATGCTTAAACCAGCTGAAGGGCTCTTCTTAGTATGTGTAAACTTAGTATGTGTAATCTTGATTGATTAATTAATGAACTCGCTTGCCATTGACCCAAGTTTCGTTGACTGTGACTTTCCACATATCTTCATATGGGGTGGTAAAAATATCATCCTCAATCAAAATAAAGTCAGCCTTCATTCCAGGGCGTAGCTCACCAATCATTGATTCTTGATGCGCCGCATAGGCTGCATTAGAAGTAAAACTGGCTAAGGCTTCTGTTAGGTTCATTTTTTCCTTTCGATACCATCCATTAAACGGCTGGTTTTGATGATCTTGTCTGGTGACCGATGCATGTAAACCATAAAATGGATTTGGTGACTCAATAGGAAAGTCAGAACCTGCTGCAATAATCGCACCCGAAGTCATCAACTTTCGCCAAGCATAAGCACCTTGAATACGGGTGTTACCAATTCTATCGACAGCCATGTTTTTGTCGCTGGTGGCGTGGGTTGCTTGCATCGATGCAATCACATTAAGTTCTGCAAATCGAGGAATATCACTTAGCTGCAGTACCTGAGCATGCTCAATGCGGTGACGTAAATGACGTGACTGAGTTGTTGCTATTAGACGCTGGTATTCATTTAATACAATGTGATTAGCAAGATCGCCAATGGCATGAGTATTGACCTGAAATCCAGATTTCATTGCCATTTCGATGGTGTCGATTAAGGCGTCATTAGAATACAGCAGTAACCCTTTATGACCTTTTAAGTCGCTGTAATCTTCAATTAACGCAGCACCTCGGCTACCTAATGCGCCATCGGCTGAAATTTTAACACTATTGATTTGCAGCTTATCTGAACCAGCAGCGATGGGGCCAGCCGTCATTAACTGAGCAAAATTCGGATCTTCGGCATCAATCATCGCATTCACGCGGATAGGTAACTTATTAAAGTTTTCTAGTGTTTGGTATGCCTTGATTGTGTCGGAGCCAACGCCTGCATCATGCACGCTAGTTAACCCCATTGCAGCTAACGAATTAAGTGCCGTAAGTAATACAGTTTGTTGCTCATCAACCGACAAGCTTGGAATATTGTTGGTGATTAAGCTCATGGCATTATCAACAAACACTCCTGTAGGGCGGCCGTCACTGTGGCGTAAAATCTCTCCTCCTTCAGGGCTTATTGTCTGGGCATCTACCCCTGCAATTTGCATGGCTGCCGAGTTGGCCCATCCAGCATGTCCATCGACTCGTACAAGCCATACTGGTGTGTCAGGAAAGGCTTTATCTAACGATGCTGCAGTAGGGAAGGTGTTACTTGACCATAAGACTTGATTCCAGCCTCTGCCTTGAATCCACTGCAAATTGCTGTGTTGTTGACGAAATGCTTTGACCATATTCACCGCATCAGTTTCTGATTGGCTAGTACGAAGTTGGGCACGCATTAAACTTAATCCATAGCTCAATACATGCCCATGCGCATCAATTAAACCAGGTAGTAGTGTTTGGCCTTTACCGTCTATTCGAACAATATTAGCTTGGGTGCTGTAAGGTAAAATGTCATGTTCGGTATACACTTCTTCAATGGTGTCGCCGTTAAATTGTAGCGCTTTAAATTGAACAAGTTGTCCATCTTTAATGGTATAGCCGTGGATATTACTTATTAACTGACTTTGTGCAAACAGCGAAAAGCTGCAAAAGCACAAACAAGTAATAACAATCTTTTTGTTGATCTTAATCATGTTATTAATCGATCCGTGTTCTTATTATTTATTGTTTGATACTCAAAATGGGTATTAGGTAAATCAACATCTTCCTGATTGATGTTGACATAATGTTAACTGCTTTTTAGGAGAAACACGAATTGGCTAATTTAAAGGCGAAAAAGTCGCTGACAGCCGCAAGTTAATGGATAACTGCTACACTAAATATGGAGGATTAATGGCACCTTTTTTCGATTTTTCCACTTTACTGTCTGGCACTTAGCTTTGTATTCTGTCAAAACGGCTAAGCATAAAACAAACAGCACTGATACCCACAGGAGTCCACATGGATTTTTTTGCACTTACAATGGTATTACTTGGGCTTGTTGGTCTAGCACTGTCTTTACGACCCGCTTACGACATCTGTGCTTACTCGCAATTTAGTAGTAAAGGTTGGTTGGCTTTACTGATGATGATTGTGCTGTTTGTGATTGGTTATTTCAGTTATTTATCTTTATTGCTGCAACATCAAGACCGCGTTAATTTTATTGAAGTGATTGTGGCAGGTATTTTTTTAGCTGGTGGATGGTTTGTGTTTTTAGTGACCAACTTAAGCAAGCAGACTATTGAGAATTTGGATGACATTTTGCAGCAAAAAGCCCATCAAGCGAGCCATGATATATTAACCGGGCTCCCTAATCGGCAGCAGTTTTATCAGCAACTCGATAGTGCCATTGCACGAAAGCCTGACTCGTTTTATTGCATGATGTTAGATATTGATAACTTCAAAATGATCAATAACACCTTTGGCCATGTCGAAGGTGATAAAGTGCTACAAGTGTTGGCAGACAGGATAAACCAAACCGTCCCTAGTGATGGCGTTATAGCCCGCATTGGTGGCGACCAATTTGCCCTTATCGTACCTGATGTTGAAGCACGAAATATCACTGTCGTTGCTAAAGAAATAGAGCAAGCACTATTGGTCGATATTCCTTGTTCAGGTCATATGATAGTGGTTGGCGTCAGTATCGGTATTTCAAAATACCCTGACAATGCTCAAGATAGAAAAACGCTCATGAAAACCGCAGATAATGCGATGTATCATGCTAAAGAACATGACATTGCCCATCATTATTATCAGGCCGATTTACAATCCTCTCAATATGTGAGTTTTGCTGCAGATCCCCATGGCCGTCGCTTTTAGTTTTTGTTATGTATGTGACAAAAATAGCTAATCGTATATCATGCCGTAACCTACTTAAATTACCGCTTTTATTGCCCTCACATTGTATTTTTTTGAGTGACTGCGTACATTTGCTATACAAGTGTTAACTCAGCTGTTATACAATGTGGCCAAAATTAATGATATGGGGGTATCATGACAACAGAACAACGTTTATTAAATGCAGCAAAAGACCTCATTCAAGAACATGGATTAATCAATTTTTCTATGTCTGATGTGCCTAGAGCATGTGGGTTATCTCGCGCATGTTGTTATCAAAATTTTAGAGATAAAAATGAAATCCTTGCAGCGCTTTGTATCGAAGAAGTTCAAGCCAATATTAAAGCGATTCAAGAGCAACGATTTTCTGATTTAATTGGCACATTTAGTATGGTGCTTCGCCCGCTTATTTTTAATCATTTAAAAGACAAAGATCGCTTAGCATTAGATCACGTTTTTGCAGAGCTGCTCGCGCTTATCCATGGGCTCCCAGAAAAAAATGAATTCCTCTTTTTAAAGCGTGGTTTCGAGTTCATTGAATTAGAAAGAACTCAAATTAAAGCCAATATCGCTTAAACTTTCATTTTATCAATTGATTCATGACGTTAATGTTGTAAAGGACTTTTAGGTTTTTACAACATTAACTGTTTGCCTATTTTCTACTCCCACGTTAGCCAAGCTTTAATACATTAGCCCTATATAGCCTTAGACTTGCTTTGCTCATCGGTTAAGGTGTCATTATGTTCATATTTGATGACAACTCTTAATGAGTTAAGTGTATTAAAAATAACCTAATAACCATCTAATGAGTGACAAAGGTCATCATGTTAATTTAAAGTAACGGCTAAAGGAGTCAGAAAGGCTCTTTATTAGATAATCTCTGTAAATTACCGAAAATCAGTAAAATACAAGCGATAGCATATTGAATAGTATCAATAGCAAGGAAGCAACACCTGCATGAGCAAGCAAGAACACAGCGATACTGAGACTTTAGATGAAGCAACAGTTGCACTAGAACAAGCAATAAACCAACAAGCAGCGCAACAAGCCTCTAATGATGATCACCATCAACACCTACTAGGCCATTGCCATCATCATAATCAAATGCAGCAACATTTAGATGATCAAGCTAATCCTGAAAATGTCGATGATTATTGCTCTGAAAAAACATCTACAGCCAAGTTCACTGCCCAATCAATACAGCCTAGAACCGTAAAGTTACCCCTAGTCAATGTGTATGCCAAAGGTGGTTACTGCGTACAAATGCGCCTTGGCAGTGAAGGTAGCTTGGCTAATTTAATTGTTGATACCGGTAGCAGCACTTTAGTCGTTAAAAAGCAGGTGTATCAGCCCCATGAAGACCAATATCTACAATCTAGTCCTTTTGCCCAACAGGTCATATATGGCGCGGGTGGCTGGGATGGCCCATTAGTGCATACCAAGGTGAGTGTGAGTGAAGATGGTCTCAAGCACGACCCATTAGCTCAAGATTCTTTGGATGAAAATACCTCAACCCACGTCCCACATTTAAACTTAGCGCATCAGCCTTTATCACTTAACGATTGTCCTGTCGCGATTGTACCTTCATTAAAGCAACAAAAAACGTTCGCCGATGCAGACGGTATTTTAGGGCTGGCATATTATGGGCTTAATAAAAGCTATGATTTAACAGCCTACATCGAAAAACATAAAATTAAACCCGCCTCAACCTTTCCATGGCCTTTTTCAGAGCCAAATTCTGTGTGCCCAGCCCATTGCGAGCATGATGAAAAGAGCTGTGATGAAGCAGACGAGTCAGAGCGTTTTAGTGGCGAGGATTTAAAGCGTTTCAGAAAATTCTTGAAAAAACAGCCACAGCAGACCGTCGTACCCTATTTTACTCGCCTTAACAAAAATGGCTTAACGCACAATAAATTTGGCTTTTATTCAAAACGCTCGAGCATCCATATTGCTAAAGATGATTATACCCAAGAGCAAATTGCAGCTGACCCACTTAACAAAGGCTGGTTGATTCTAGGCGGTGGCAAAGAGCATACCGAGTTGTATCAGGGAAAGTTCAAAACCATCGATGTCATTCATAATCGTTATTACAACGTCAAACTGTATTCAATGCGAGTGGGTGAACAAGCAGAAGTAGAGGCTCCAGCATTACAAAGTCAGTATGTCGCATCCCATAAAAGTAATGCCATTATCGATACAGGCGTATCAGGTATTTTACTGACAGACTTGTTATACAAAGCCATGATGACTGGATTTAACAATGTTTCTAGTGACTTTGTAACGTTAGTCGAGCCATTCAAAGATATCAGTTTTCAAGAGAAAGGGATTGATATGGCCGAGCTATTTAAAGGCCGAGATATGACAGGCCATCATCCTGATGATTTAAGCCACTGGCCGACACTGCATTTTACATTTGACGGTGAAATCACCAACGAATGTCCTGATTCAGAAAATGAAGTTATCGATAAAGCGATTACTATCAGTTGTAAACCCGAGCATTATTGGCAACTCAACTCACCAAGCCCAGGTAAAGCGTGTTTTAAAATATTAAGCCAGTTACCACGTTGGCCAAACCAATGTTTATTAGGTTTACCGTTACTTAATGATTATTACGTGATATTTGACCGTTCAGCCCATGAAACTGGCGTAATTCGATTTGCTGAGCAAAAAGATTACTAATTCAATATTGGAGGTGATTTTCAAATGCATGAATTTGAGACTGAAAGATTGTCTATGAGGTTGCTAAAAGCTGAAGATAAAGAGTTTTTTACAGGACTATATTGTGATCCTAAAATAATGAAACTTATAGCTAAACCTTTAACAGAAGAACAATCGAATGTGATGTTTGAGAGGTCACTTACACATATTGAAGGCGCGAACCCAAAAGAGTTAATTTGGGTAATAAGGGTGAAAGCAACGCAAGAGGTCATTGGAATTCAAAATCTGTTTATTTTTGGTAATACCTCAGAAGATGCTGATGCAGGCTTAATTTTAACAAGAACCGCTCATGGAAAAGGTTATCCAAATGAGGCTACTGCAGCGGTTATGGATTATGGCTTAAAAAAATTAGGAATAAGAATTTTTCATACTAATTGTTCTGCTAGAAACTATGCGATCCAAAGAGTGATACGAGCTATGGGATTTGTTGAGAGCACTAAGTCATCAGATGAACAAGTACATTATTTCAAAAACGTACTATAGAATTTTTTGTAATTGATTCACTTTATGATACTTAGTCAAAGAATTAGCTGGTTTACAATTCTAAAACGAAACTATAACTGTTATCTTACAGTTGGTTTGGGATATTAAATTAAATAGGGGACTTATGGCTGGAAGTTTGGCCTGTGTTGGTATTGGAATGACGCTAGGTGCGCATATTTGTCCGTTAAGTAAAAGCTACATAGAACAAGCTGATGTCGTCTTTTCTGCCGTCTCCCATGGTATTACTGAGCTGTGGTTGCAAGAAATGCACTCAGATGTTCGTTCTTTACAAGAGTATTACCAAGAGGGTAAGTCGCGCCTAATCACCTATAACGAAATGGTTGATGCGATGATGACTGAAGTGAGGGCGGGTAAAAAAGTGGTCGGTGCTTTTTATGGTCATCCAGGGGTATTCGCCCAAGCGCCCCATAAGTCAATTGCAATGGCAAAAGCAGAAGGATTTGCCGCAAAGATGATTCCGGGTATTTCAGCAGAAGATTGCTTAATCGCAGATTTAGGTATTGATCCTGGACGCTTTGGTTGCCAACAATTTGAAGCAAGTCAGTTTATGTTTTATAAACGCCAATATGATCCATCTTGTTATCTTATTTTGTGGCAAATAGGACTTGCTGGAGATCGCTCGTTGGCTAAGTTTTCAACGGGTGCAGCGCATCGACAAGTGTTAATTGAGTTGCTTAGTGAAGTTTATCCACTGGATCACCAAGTGATTTTATACGAGGCTGCCGTACTTCCAATTGATAACATTCGTATTGAAACTTTGTCACTTTCTGAGTTGGTCACTGCTGAGATTCATATGCACACGACTTTAGTGATCCCACCTAGTGAAAAAATGCAGCCAAATGAAAAGCTTGTAGCACGTTTGGCTGAAATTGAGCAAGAATTAGCGCAGTAGGATATCGCGCAATTAAATAGTGTATTAGCATAAGTTGAATTGCTGCATTATAACTAAAAACGTCGTTAAATCGGCACTTTAGCAATCTTAAGGAGATAAGATGTCAAGTATTATTAAGTTATTAGAACGTATGGGCCAAGAGTCAGGTTTAACCGAATCTGCAATCGAGTTTGAAACAGCTATTACTGAATCAAACTTAAATGAAGAACTAAAAAAATCGATGTTAAGCCGTGATATTGTTGCTTTAGAAAAATCATTAGATATTTGCCCTGATGTTGTTTGTGTATTATTTCCTGCTGAAGAAGAAGAGACAAAAGAAGAAGATAAAAAACCTAGTGAAGATAAAACTGAAATTGCTGCGATTATTTAAAGATAAATGCCTAAATTTATAGTCGCTTTAATTATTTTCATTTCTTTCATCACTCCATCTTGGGGTGATGAAATTCGCAGTATAGATTTTTTGTTAGAAAAAGCTTCAGAAAACAGAAGTAGCGATGCCGACGAATTCAATAAATTGATGGAAGAATTGAAAACATTTGAAAGTAATTTATCTCGTATTCAAAACGATGAATATAGTTATCTTCTTGCTTATCAAATGGCCTTTAGAGGTGACTTTGTTGGAGCTCAAACTATCTGGGAGCAGTTAAGTGTTTCGGGACAAACAATAAATATACAATTTAAAGCAAATATATCCTTGATAAATACCATGGCATTATCCAAGGAGTGGAACAAAGGGTTAGGTTATTTAGAAAAGAATATTGAGTTAATGCACTTAATTACAGACTCCGAACTAAGCCAATTAGGAGTATCTGTCACTTCTTATTTCTATAATAAAATTGGTCAATATGAACTAGGGTTGGATTATGCAACTAAGTTAGACAATCTTTTTTTAAATGGGAGAAACCTTTGTGTTGCTAAACACCAAATAGTTGAATCAAAATTTTACCTTAAAAAATTACAATTAAACTCGGCTGACTTCAAAACTGCAATTGATGCATGTTCAATTGGTGACGAACCTGTTTGGCTTAGCGCAATTCAAATATACAAAGCTAGATTGATGCTTGAAAATAATGATTTTAAATCAGCACTAAATGTCCTGAATAGTAATGTTGAAGAGATTGAAAGAATTCACTATATTCCTATTCAATCACTTTTTTATGCATTATTGGCTAAAACATATCAAGCTGAAAATGATGATGAGAAAGCAAGAGAATTTGCTCTTCAAGCTATTGAATTAACAAAAGGTATGTCAAATACTGATTCTGAGGTCATTGCTTACAATGTATTATTCCAGTCATCGGTGAATGACAGTGATTATGAGTCTGCATTACGTTATTACATCAAATTTGCAGAAGCTGAAAAGTCCTACTTTGACGATTTAAAAACCAAATATCTCGCTTTCCAACTTGCCCAGCACAAAGCGGTTGAGCAAAAAGTCCAAATTGAATTGCTTAACAAACAGAACAAGCTATTACAAGCTAGCCAGCGCCTTGCTGAAAGTGAAACTGAAAATAATCGCTTGTTTATGGCCTTATTGATCATGGTTATAAGCTTATTAAGTTTAGCCTCGATTCGTGCAAAACAAACCCAGAAACGTTTAAAGCGTTTAGCGCAATATGATTCGCTGACTCAG
Organism: Shewanella sp. MMG014; assembly: GCF_018100775.1. Taxonomy (NCBI): domain Bacteria; kingdom Pseudomonadati; phylum Pseudomonadota; class Gammaproteobacteria; order Alteromonadales; family Shewanellaceae; genus Shewanella; species Shewanella sp. MMG014. The sequence goes on along the minus strand of NZ_JAGJDZ010000011.1, from coordinate 66,078 downwards.
ATATTCAACCGTGGTCATTTTACCTCTGCTGCGCAAGAGGCGATTACGGCCTGTCAAAAGAATCAAGATACAATCAGCTGTATTCTATTTGATTTAGATAACTTTAAAGGTATTAACGATAAACATGGTCATGGTTGCGGTGACTGGGTGCTTAAACATGTTGCTAGTACTTGTGATGACTTAAAGCGTAAGCAAGATATATTTGCGCGCATAGGCGGCGAAGAGTTTTGTGTTGTTTTATCAAACTGTAATGCTGAAATGGCAATGAATATTGCCGAAGATTACCGTAAAGCGATAGCAGCATTAGACAGCTCGCCAAGCGGGTATGAGTTCCCAATTAGTGCAAGTTTTGGCGTTACAGATAGCCAGCAGTCTGATTACAGCCTAGAGGCGTTAACCAGCAATGCTGATAGTGCCATGTACCTTGCCAAGCATACTGGCCGTAACCGAGTTTGTAATTATGCTGATGTTGAGTCCGCAAAAGATGCTGACGGTGTGATGATATAAGGGGTTATCATTATAAGTTGGCAGAAATTTAAAACTAATCATTGTTTATAGATAAAGCGATTGTGCTGAAAAGCATTAATCGCTTTATTTTTGGTTAACAAATTGATTAATGAACTGCTATTCTAGTCACTTATCAAGTTGTTTCGTTACCTCAACCTTTATGTCGCCTTTCGCTTAGGGAGTACTCTTTTGGAAAAATCAGCTTATTTAGATGCAATGGGGGTAACTCGTTGGCGCAGTGCTGATGCGAAAGGAAAACCATATTTAATCATTTATGACAGCGACGCTGATAATAATGGGGCTGATATTAGCCAGCACCCGTTAGTTACAGAGGTGCTATCTTTATTGAATATCGCACTTGCTGATTGTGATTTTGATACCGAAATGGTCAAGGGAATGCAGGTTGTCTGGGATATGCGTAAGTTAAAAGTGCGTCCCCGAGTGGCTTGGTTAGTGTCGTCCCCTTTAGATGAACTGCAGCAAGGGCATCAAGCCAAACGTGAACTGTGGCAGCAGATTTACCAACATTTATCAAAAGCAGCTTAGGTTTTAGCGGTTTTTAATACCTAAAGTAAGTCATTCTATTCTCACCATTACCATATGAATCCAACATCTTATGCCTGATAACTCATCGCGACCTGAACATCAAAAAATACCTTCTTCTTTAACGGTAACAATCCGTCTACTGGAGGTTGAGAACGCTCCTGAGATGTTTAATATTGAACAACAGGCTCACAGTCACCCTTGGAGCCTTGCAAACTTAGCAGACTGTTTTGGGCGTTTATATCGCGTTTATGGCGCTTATGATGGGCAGATATTAGTTGGTTTTGCCATAGTGCAGCAAATAGTTGATGAATTAACTTTGCTGGATATTTGTATTGCGCCAACCTATCAAGGATTAGGGTTAGGTAAGCAATTACTTAACCATCTTACGGTTGATGCCAGGCAGTATGACGCGGTAGTTGTGATGCTAGAAGTTCGGCAATCAAATCAAGCTGCGATCGGCTTGTACCATAAATTAGGGTTCAGTGAATCTGGTAGGCGTAAGGGCTATTATCCGTGTGAAACTGGCCGAGAGGATGCCATATTAATGGATTACTCGATTGAAGCTGTCTGATATGACCTATCATGTTAGGTTGATTTAACTAAACATTATTGACGTCATTATATAAGAGTAAGAAGTCGCTAGGCTTTTTGAAACACGCAACGGCGATGGCTGTAAGCATTAACTGAGTATGAGAATTAAGTGGATATGAGAGCATCACTAAGAGCCAAAATCATTGAAGTGTGTGATAAAAAAACTGCAGTGAAAGGGGATAATGTTGGCGTGTCATTTTATGCGTTTTTTGCTAATAAAAATGATGATCCTGAGTTGTTGATGGAAGCCGCAACTTGGTGGATTCAAACACATAAGCTCGACCATTTTGTTAAAGCCAAGGTAATCAAAACCATGGTTCAACAAGGGCGATAAAATCAGTTAATACGATATTTTCGAGGACGATTATCGATTGTGAGTAAAATTGATTATGGCTCATAAAAAAACGGCGCTTTAGCGCCGTTTTTGTTAAATGAAGTTCTTTACACCTGCTTACTTAACTTCTTTACCTTGAGCTTGTAAGTCTGCATGGTAGCTTGAGCGTACTAACGGACCACAGGCTGCATGAGTAAAACCAAGTTCGTCTGCTAACTCTTTTAATGCATCAAATTCAGCTGGTGGTACATAACGTTCAACAGGCAAATGGAACTTAGAAGGCTGTAAATATTGACCTAATGTTAGCATTTCAACGTCATGGGCACGTAAGTCGCGTAGCACTTGAGCGATTTCTTCGTTAGTTTCACCGAGTCCCATCATTAAACCCGATTTAGTCGGTACATTAGGGTGGCGCTCTTTAAAACGTTTCAATAAATCGAGTGACCATTGATAGTTCGCACCAGGACGCGCTTTACGGTAATGCTTAGGCGCTGTTTCTAAGTTGTGGTTAAACACATCAGGTGGCTCAGTGGCAATGATGTCTAATGCTGCATCAATACGACCACGGAAATCAGGCACTAAAATCTCAATTTTGATATGCGGATTTAAAATACGGATTTCACGGATACAATCAGCAAAGTGCTGTGCGCCGCCATCACGCAAATCATCACGGTCAACAGAGGTAATAACCACATACTTAAGCTTCATATCCTTGATGGTTTGCGCTAACTTTTTAGGCTCTTCAGCATCAGGTTTTAGCGGACGCCCATGGGCAACGTCACAGAAAGGGCAGCGACGAGTACAAATTGCCCCTAATATCATGAAGGTTGCAGTACCGTGGTTAAAACATTCAGCAAGGTTTGGGCATGATGCCTCTTCACAGACTGAATGTAAGCCATTTTTACGCAGTGCTGATTTAATTTCAGTAATACGCTGATTTGATGCAGGTAGCTTCACGCGTAACCAATTAGGTTTGCGCAACATGGTTTCTTTTTCAGAAGGAACCACTTTTACTGGAATACGTGCGACTTTTTCGGCATCACGCAGTTTTACACCAGGTTGTAATCTTTCAGGCCTATTCATATTATTCTGCTAATCCTTGATGATGTACAAGTTCTTGGTAGCCCAATACTTTGCTTAATGTTTGAATCAGTTTTTCGCCAGCTTCAGTTACGGTTTGAGGGCCGCCTAATGCTTTGCATTGCACCATTTCAAGCCCTGCATAACCACACGGGTTGATGCGTTGAAACGGCGCTAAATCCATATCGACATTGAGGGCAAGGCCATGAAAAGAGCAGCCTTTACGAATTCTAAGCCCTAAAGAAGCCACTTTGCGTTCGTCAACGTAAACACCTGGAGCATCAGCTTTAGCGTATGCATTAACATCATACATAGCCAACATATCGACAATGCTTTGTTCGATGTTATTGACCAGTTGTCGTACGCCTAGTTTACTGCGCTTGATGTCGATAAGAGGGTATACAACCAGTTGGCCTGGACCGTGATAAGTCACTTGGCCGCCGCGGTCGACTTGTATGACGGGAATGTCACCAGGGTTGAGAATGTGCTCGCTTTTGCCTGCTTGGCCTTGGGTGAATACGGGCGAGTGTTCAACAATCCATAATTCGTCATTGCTGTCGCTATCACGATTATCGGTATAGGCTTGCATTGCATGCCACACTGATTCGTAATCTTGGCGTCCAAGATGTCTGATATGTAACGCTTGAGTTTGCAAGGGCAACCTCTCCCCTCAAAAAAGATGGCTTATTATACGCACCTAACACTAAAAAGACATTAAAGTGTTAGGTTGATCACGTTTTAAACGCAATTAAAGTACGCGGTTAACGCCTTCAATTGCTGCAAGATCTGTATAAACTTTTTCGATGTGCTCTTTGCTTGTTACAGTAATACGAATAGAAATAGCGTAGTACGTACCTTTGCTTGACGATTTTACTGTTGGGGCGTAATCGCCTGGAGCAAGCTGTTGTGCAACGGCAACAACACGATCGGCTAGCGTATCATCTGCTGCGCCAATGACTTTGAATGGGCAAGAATTCGGGAATTCCATTAATTCGCCAAAGTTTGTATCTATCATGTGTGTGCTCTCTGCGGTTGTGATTTGTGCTTTGTGTTCTATATGGGGTAATTATACTGTAATACAAGGCTAATGCGGTTAAATAAAGCAGTAAAAAATAAAGTCACCCTAAGGTGACTTTATTTATATGAAGCGAGGTTATGGTTTTTAGCTAGGTTTAGCCAAACCAACCTTCAAACATTTGCTTGAAGTAATCCATAAGTTTACTAAACCAGCTGCCTTCGTTCACTTCATTAAGAGTAACAAGTGGGAACTCAGCAATATCTTTTCCGTTAAGTTGGAAGAAGATACGGCCAACCGTCTCACCTTTAGCTAAAGGCGCAGATAAAGGCTTAGTTAGCTCGAAGTTAGCTTGTAAGTTTTTAGCTTGGCCACGATTAATGGTAATTGGGGTGTCAGTGACCACACCTAAATCTACCGTTTCACGATCGCCATACCAGATTTTTTGAGTTACAAAGGTGTCACCCGCTTTATAAGGGGTAATCGTTTCAAAGAAACGGAAACCATAATTAAGTAACTTTTTGCTTTCCGCTTTACGAGCTGACTCACTGCCTGTACCCATCACAACAGTGATTAAACGCATGCCGTCATTGGTTGCAGAAGAGACTAGGTTATATCCAGCGCCAGAAGTGTGGCCTGTTTTAATACCATCAACATTTAAGCTGTTGTCCCATAGCAAGCCATTACGGTTGTACTGTTTAATACCGTTAAAGGTAAATGACTTTTCAGAGTAAACACGGTATTCATCTGGTACATCACGAATTAATGCAGCACCTAATAATGCCATGTCGTATGCAGTTGTTTTGTGGTTGTCAGAATCAAGACCGTGTGAGTTTTCAAAGTAACTTTGGGTCATACCTAGCTGTTTTGACCAAGAGTTCATTAAGTCGACAAAGCCGTCTTCTGTTCCGGCAATATGCTCAGCCATGGCGACACAAGCATCGTTACCCGATTGAATAATAATGCCTCGGTTTAGGTCTTCAACAGTGACTTTTTTACCTACTTCGATAAACATTTTCGACGAATCTGGGAAGTTTTTAGACCATGCTTTTTTACTGATGGTCACTTCGTCATCCAGCGAAATGTTGCCAACTTTAACTTCATGACCAATAACGTAGCTGGTCATCATTTTGGTTAAGCTAGCAGGGTTAAGTGACTCATAGGCATTATTTTCAGCAATAATGCGACCAGAGTTGTAATCCATTAATACGTAAGCTTTAGCGGCTACCGTTGGCGCATTTGGCATAACCATAGGTGCGTTGGCTGCTTGAGAAGAAAAAGATACAGCGGAAAGCAGCAGCAAAGATTTAAGCGGTGTGTTTACAATTTTCATCATTGAGTTTGCACATCTCTGGTTAGTCATGAAAGAAGTCGAGTCGTTAATCAATATTTAATGATATTACAGCGAGTTAAACATAAAGTAGCTAACTACTTCAGTTGATTTACACACTAAAACGACACAATTAAAACAATTATATCATTAGTCGACCATAAATTGGCATTTAGGTTCATTAACAAGGGTTAATTTACAGTCGGTAATGACAGGTTATTATCGATTTATTTTTTTGTCGGTGTTCTCAGGTAACTTTGTGGGTAACCGTCTTGTTTTATCTGGGTTAATAACTTATTGGCTAGGTAGGTTTGCGCTATCGGTCCTAGCAGTAAGCGGTAAAAGCCATTTGCACTTTCTACTATTGCAGGCACCTTGTATTTGCGCTCAAACTCTTTCGCTAATACGTTAATTCTTACTTGGTCTTTAGAGGCCACAACTTGAATGATATGTACGCTGTCATCTTTTAGCTCATCTAGGGCCATAGATTCAGGTGACTCAATATGAATGGTTTCAATACTTACTTTGGCAGTACCGCTACCTAGCATGTCGAGTTTATAGGCCGCAGCATATGACAAATCAATAATACGCCCTTCGTGAAATGGGCCGCGATCATTGACTCGAACGATAACCTGTTTGTTATTGGCTTCATTGGTCACTTTAACATAGCTAGGTAAAGGCAAAGTCTTGTGCGCCGCAGACATTGAGTACATGTCATAGGTTTCGCCATTTGAGGTTAAATGACCATGAAACTTAGAGCCGTACCAAGAGGCATAGCCACTTTGTCTAAAGTCTTTTGCTGTCGGTAATACAGTATATGACTTACCACGCACGGTATACGTTCGCTTATTGCCTTGTCGGCTGTAGGGCTCATATTTTGGATGGGCATCTTCAACTTTACTGACATCTGGGGCACTTTTCGGAGCCCGGTCATTTTTCATTTGATAACGATCATCTTGGCTTGAACCTGAGCTTGAACACGCACTGAGCAAAGCACATAAACTGACGGTGACAAGGCTTAAACGAGTGTTATTTTGCATGATAAGCTGCTTCTAACTGTTGGCTAAACTGGTAAACGGCCATAGCATAAAGCGGGCTACGATTATAACGAGTGATGACGTAAAAATTATTTAAACCTAACCAATATTCGTTCATCTCAGGTTGTTCAAGCTTAACTAATAATGCGGCTTGTGATGCATCGATGTCTTTAGATTCTGCCAGGCTTAAACTTGGCGCTAAAATGTCAGCAACGGTTTGTGTTGGCTTACCCTTAACCCAAACACTTGCAGCAGGCGCAGTGTCACTGGTGTGGTTTAATTTGAGTGTAACAGGAGCACCTTTTTTCCATCCGTGTTGATGAAAGTAGTTAGCAACACTGCCAATGGCGTCTTCTTTACTATTGAGCAAATCTCGACGTCCATCGCCACTGAAGTCAACCGAGTAATGGCGATAACTTGAAGGAATAAATTGACCATAACCCATGGCGCCAGCGTAAGAGCCTTTTAGATTATCGTTATCTAATTGTTCTTCTTTGATCAGTGACATCAAGTTGCCAAACTCACTGCGGAAAAAGGTCGCTCTTGGCGGGTAATAAAATCCTAAGGTATATAAAGCATCTTGAACCTTATAGTTACCCATGTAACCGCCGTAGAAAGTTTCAATACCAATAATGGCCACGATAATTTGCGGGTCGACTTGAAATTTTTCAGCTGCCTTTTGAATGGTCTCAGCATTTTCTTGCCAAAATGCGAGGCCTTTTTCTAATCGCTTATCAGTTAAGAAAATGGGGTAATATTGATGCCAAGGTTTGGCTTCCCAAGGTTTTGAAATGGCATCTAATACAGCTTGATTGTGGTTAGCACTGGAAAGAAATTGCTGCACTTCTGGTTCAGTAAACCCTTTACTGACTTGGGTGGCGATAAATTCTTGTTTTAGGGCGAGGACTTCTGCGCTATCGGTCATTTTAGCGCTATCAGTCACTTGCGTATTCACCGTATCTTCAGCTTGAAGGCTGGTGCAGCTCAGTAGCAATGCTAATCCAGCTGCGAGTCTTGTTTTAAAGTGCATTAACAATCCTATTGTTTAATGTTTATTAGCGACTTATTGTAATGCGAGCCGTTGTGTTACGACTCGAGGCATAATATACAGCGCAATACTTAACGGTCTATGAATCGTCGATGAGTATGAATACTCATTAAGATGCCAAATCCTATCATCAATGTCATCATCGATGTACCGCCATAGCTGACTAACGGCAGTGGTACGCCCACTACAGGTAAAATGCCGGAAACCATGCCAATATTCACGAAAATATAAACGAAGAAGGTCAGGGTAATACTGCCTGCGAGTAAGCGGGCAAAACTGGTTTGTGCTCGTGAGGCGATAACAAGGCCTCGGCCAATGATATACAAATACAAGCCTAATAAAATTAAACTACCTATTAAACCAAACTCTTCGCCTATCACGGCAAAAATGAAATCAGTGTGGCGCTCAGGTAAGAATTCTAATTGTGATTGTGAGCCCTGTAGCCAGCCTTTACCCCATAGACCACCAGAACCAATGGCAATTTTGGATTGGATAATATGATAGCCAGCACCTAGAGGATCACGTTCAGGATCAAATAGGGTCATCACACGTGTGCGTTGATAATCGTGCATTAAAAAGAACCACAGTATTGGCAGAAGCGCCAAAATTGCTGCGACACAACTGCCGACAATAACCCAGCTCATGCCTGATAAAAACAGGACAAATACACCTGATGCGGCAACAAGAATCGAGGTTCCTAAATCTGGTTGTTTGGCAATTAATAACGTTGGGATTAACAGTATGACTAAACCGCCCGCTAAGTGACGTTTTTTAGGCGGCAATGGAAACTTACTGATATACCAAGCCATCGTAATTGGGAAGGCTAATTTGATGAGTTCAGAGGGCTGGAACTCCATAAAACCGAGGTTTAACCAACGTTGTGCGCCTTTATTAATAGTGCCAAAAAAGTGCACTCCCAAGAGCAGTATTATGCCTGCAACGTAGATGGGCAAAGCCCACCGCCTGAGGATTTCAGGGTTAATTTGTGCAAATACAAACATTACGCCTAGCGACAGTGTTAAGCGAACTAACTGACGCTCCATCATGGCTGCATCTTCGCCACTGGCTGAATAAATCACAAATAAGCCAAATAGCATTAATGCTAATAGGCCCAGTAATAGTGGCAAATCTATGTGAAGTTTTTGCCAGATATTTTTTTTATGTGGGTGGTGAGAAGCATTCATTCTTCTACCTTCCATTCGTCACGTAACATATATTCATCCAATAGAGCACGGGCAACTGGCCCTGCATTAACACCACCCCAACCAGCATTTTCAAGTACAACTGCTAAGACTATTTTCGGGTTTTCATAAGGGGCATAGGCAATGATTAATGCGTTATCTCGTAAATGCTCTGCAACGGTTTCAGAATCGTATTTGGCATCTTGTGCGACACTGAATACTTGCGCCGTACCGGTTTTCATTGCTGCGGTATAAGTAGCATCGGTAAAGCGAGATTTGTGAGCTGTGCGGCGCATTGCTTCATTGATGATTTCCCAGTTGTTGTCATTATCGAGCACAATTGGGGCTTGCTCATCTATCGGTGTATCAATTTTTGATGTTTCATCTTTAAATGATTTTAACAAATGAGGTGTGAAGCGCTGTCCATGATTGGCTAATATGGTGGCAGCATTCGTTAGCTGTAATGGCGTGGTTGTCCAGTAGCCTTGGCCAATTCCCACCGAAATAGTGTCACCAATATACCAAGGTTGGTTATAGCGCATGCGCTTCCAATCTTTTGAAGGCATGATGCCGTTGGCCTCTTCGTAAATATCGATGCCAGTGGATTCGCCAAAACCAAATTGGGACATAAACTGGGCAATTTTATCGACACCGACTTTATAGGCGAGATCATAGAAAAACGTGTCGCAGGAATCCATGATTGAACTATACACATCTACCCAACCGTGACCCCAACGTTTCCAATCTCGGTACTTACGCTCAACATTCGGAATTTGCCAAAAGCCAGGATCCCAAATACGGGTTTTCTCGGTAATGGTTTTTTCTTCGAGTCCAAGCAGTGCGACATGGGGTTTAATCGTCGATGCCGGTGAATATTGGCCTTGTGTTGCACGGTTAATCAAAGGCCTAGATTTATCATTAAGTAATGCGCTATAGGCTTTAGAACTAATGCCATGGACGAATAAATTAGGGTCGTAAGTTGGGCTAGAAACCATGGCGAGAACACCGCCATCTTGCGGGTCAATAGCGACAACAGAGCCACGGCGACCATCGAGTAACTCCATGGCTTTTTGCTGCAGTTTTAAATCTAATGTTAAGTAGATATCTTGACCCGGTGTCGGCGGGGTGACTTTTAAGGTACGGATCACTCGACCACGGTTATTCACTTCTTCTTCTAAGTGGCCTGGTTTACCTAATAATAAGCTTTCGTAGAATTTTTCGATGCCTTGTTTGCCAATGTCATTGGTTGCGGCATAGTTTTTCCATTGTCCTGAGCTTTCAAGTGAAGCACGGTCACGAGCATTAATTTTTCCAACATAACCCAATACATGGGTCATTAAGCCTTCATATGGGTAATGACGTTTAAGGCCTGCCTCTACTCTAAAGCCAGGAAATTGGTGTTGGTTAACACTAAATGTGGCAACTTGTTCTTCAGTGAGACGGGATTTAATTGTAAGTGGCTTAAAGCGTCGATGGTAACGCAATCTTTCAGTGATGCTTTCTCGTTCATCTGGGGTGAGTGCAATGATCTCATTGAGTTTATCCAGCGACTCAGTTATTCCTTGGGCTTTTTCTGGGATCAGTTCTAACGTATAAAAAGGTTGGTTTTCAGCCAGTAACTGTCCGTGTCTGTCATAAATAAGACCACGACTAGGTGCAACAGGCACCACACGAATACGGTTATCATTGGAGCGTGTTTCGTAATCTTGGAAAGAGACAACCTGCAATTGGTATAGATTAGACAGCAGGATACTGATTAGGACAAATACGCACAGGAAGGTAAACAAAGCACGACGTTTGAATAGCGACGCCTCGGCAGCGTGGTCGTGCATGGCAATGCGCTTTTTTGGCGACACTTAAGCTATCTCCGATAGGGGTAAGGCAGAAAAAATTCAGAATAGCTATATTAGCTGAATTAACTTCACTTTTACCAGCGCTTTACCAATTAGGTTTATTCTCTGTGGTAGGGGTGGTTGTTATTTATGCTCCATGCTCGATAAAGGCTTTCTGCCACCAAAACTCGAACTAATGGATGGGGTAAAGTCAGTGCAGATAAACACCAACTTTGGCTTGCTGCTGCTTTACAGTCAGGAGCAAGACCTTCAGGACCGCCAATCAATAAGCTGACATCGCGGCCATCAAGTTGCCATTTACTGAGTTGCTGAGCAAGTTGGGGCGTTTCCCAATTCTTGCCTGGCAAATCTAGGCTTACAATGTGATTGCCTTTGGGCACTGCTGCTAGCATAAGTTCGCCTTCTTTTTGAAGAATGCGTGCTATATCAGCATTTTTACCGCGCTTTCCTGCGGGGATTTCAATCAGTTCTAACGCCATATCGCGAGGAAAGCGACGTTGGTACTCTTCAAATCCGCGGGTGACCCAATCTGGCATCTTAGTGCCAACAGCAATCAGTTGTAACTTCATTATGCGTCGCTATCAGTCCATAGTTTTTCTAGGTCGTAGAATTCGCGTGTTGCTTGCTGCATCACGTGTAAAATTACGCCACCTAAATCAACCAGTACCCATTCGCTGCTATCACGACCTTCAACACCTAATGGTTGCATGCCTGCAGTTTTAGCTTCGACGATCATATTCTCTGCGATTGCACGAACATGTGTTTTTGATGTACCAGAACAAATTACCATAAAATCAGTAATGTGCGATTGGTTTGCCACGTCTAATACCACAACGTCTTTGGCTTTTAGGTCATCGATCTTATCGACAACAAAATCTTTTAATTCCGTGCTCTGCACGTCACTTACCTCGATCTGTTAAAACAACGGGGCATTATACGCAAAATACCCCTGTTAGCGCAATTGAACTGGCGTGCAAATGAACAGCTTAATTAGCTTGATACAGACTATGTTGGCAAATGTATTGCTGAATGACCTCAGGGAGTAATGCATTTAGCTGTGCATTGTTTGAGTCTTGGCGTTCTTCGACTGTTAAATTGCTCAGCAATTGGCGTATTTGTGTCGAAGATATATCTTGCGGCTGTACTTCGATAGGGTAGATTTTTCCTGTCAATGCTGTGGTACTGACGAGTTGGTTATCTGCTAATACGCTTGCCATTGGATGTTCAGCTGTTAACTGCCAGCCTGGTCGCTGACATACGACGATATGGCATAAGTCGAATAATGATTGCCAGCGATACCAAGTGGGTAATTGGATAAACGAGTCGGTTCCCATAATGAAGTAAAACTGATGCTGGGGATATTGCTGTTTAAGTAATGCTAACGTTGCTACCGAATATGATGGCGTGTCACGATTAATTTCAATATCACAAAGTGCAAACTCATCATATAGCTCACAGACAGCTTGAGTCATTGCAAGACGATGTTGACTGTTGACTGTCGTTGATTGTTTGTGGGGCGGTATATGATTTGGCATTAACCAAATTTTATCGAGATTTAGCTGATGCAAGACTTCCAATGCGGGCTTGATGTGACCTAAATGAATTGGGTCAAAAGTGCCGCCTAGTAATCCTATTTTCATGTCTGTAGCTCAATATGGGCAAGGCGGCGATGTGCATTTGGATCAAATAGCAGACATAAATGGCTCATAGCGGTCCAATCTTCAATACCCTGTTGTTTGAGATTCATTTCCATTTTTGAAGCAAAGGCAAGCATGTGTTCGATTTGGCTTAGGGTTAAGCGCGTTAATGCTGCTTGATAAAGCGGTTTGCGTTTATCCCATATTCGGTGCTGCTGCCAAAGACTATTAAGCTGTGCGCCTTCTTCGACCGCTGTTTTTAAACTAAGCAGTACATTAAGTTCTTTAAACAGTGCCCACATTAAAATTGGCATGGCGGTGCCTTCACCATTTAATTGCACCAGCATGTGCTGTGCGTGCTTTTGATGGTTACCTAATAGGGCATCCGTAAGCTGAAATACAGTAAAGCGAGATTGATCTTCAAAATAATCAGTTAAATGATCACTATGAATCGGTTGTTCAGGACTGAGTAATTGCAGTAGCTGTAGTGCTTGCTCTGCTGCTAATAAGTTGCCTTCAAACAAGTTAAACAGCATGGCTTTGGCATCCATTTGCACTTGCAAATGATAATGATGGATTCGGTTATCTAGCCAGCGCTGAAATTGCTTCCCCTCTGGGGTGGTACAAGGTAAATAAATGCCAGATGTATCGAGGGTCTTAAACCATTTACTTTTAGTTTCAGCGGACAGCTTTGGTCCGTGAATAAGTAAAATAATGTCTGGATTAGGGCTTTGCATCATTGAAATTAATGCAGCAGAGCCTTCTGTGCCGGGTTTAGCTTGTGGCAGGGTTAATTCAATGATCCGTCGACTGGCAAATAAACTCATGGATTGCCACTCCTGAATCAAATCATTCCAGCTGAAACCTGTTTCTTGAGTTAAGTGAACACGTTCATCAAAGCCATGCTTTTTCGCTGCAGCTAAAATCTGTCCTTTGCAATTTTCGATGAGCCATGGGTCATCGCCAAATAACAGGTAGCAACCTTGCGGATTTTTTAAATGCTGGCTTATTTGATCTGGGTAAACCCGCATCAATTCACCTCGATTGAGGCCAACGTTTGAATAATGTTGTCAGCTGCTTGAATACGCATTTCTTTGACCAACATATCCATCTCGCGACTTTTAGCGAGAGCTGTACGAGGATCGTCTTGGTAATCGCGACGTACTTCAGCATGGAAAATTTGTGGTTCAGATTGTGGCAAAGTGACGGAATAATTCACTAAATAAATCAATTCGTATTCGGCAACGTTACCTGTTGGGTATAACGATAATGTCGCTCGCTCTAATGAGTCGTTAATTAACCTTAGTGTTGGCGTTGTATCTGATGCAGGTACTGTTGAGACTGCATGAATACGTAATCTGTCGCTTACCAGTCTTGATAGCTCACTGTATTGATCGCTGGTGCTTAAATGTAATTCTTCAAGCTCAGCTGGAATAGAATAACTGCGTTGTAATTTAAAGCCGCAACCTGCAGTGGTTAAGATAACCAGTGCGATTATTGCCAAGCTAATGCGTTGTATTAGCATCACTGTTATTGGCATCCTTTTAAACGTTGGAGTGGATATTTTGCTAAAGCAAAGTTGAATAATAGATTACAGGGAAATAAGTAAGGTTGCTAATCAATAGCAACCTTACTGTCAGAAAATGCATTATTTCACTGTAGTGAACAGCGTTAATTGTTGAAAATGATTATTTTGCAACAATGTTCAGCAGTTTACCTGGTACGTAAATCACTTTACGCACGGTGACACCGTCAGTGAACTTTTGTACGTTTTCATCCGCTAAGCCTAATGCTTCAACTTCTTCTTTTGATGCATCTGCAGCAACGGTGATTTTAGCGCGCAGTTTACCATTCACTTGAACGATAATAAGTTTGCTGTCTTCAACCAGTGCTGACTCATCAACGGTTGGCCATAAGCTATCTTCAATATCAGTTTGGTTACCTAATGCAGTCCATAAGCTAAAGCTTGTATGTGGAATGATAGGGTAAAGCAAACGCGTTACTGCAGTTAATGCTTCTTGCATAAGTGCACGGTCTTGCTCGTTAGCAGACGGTGCTTTTTGCAATTTGTTCATTAGCTCCATGATAGCGGCAATAGCAGTGTTGAACATTTGACGACGCTCGATGTCATCACTGACTTTGGCGATGGTCTTATGCAGTTCACGACGAAGTGCTTTTTGATTGTTATCAAGCGCTTTAGGGTCAAGAGCAACAACGTCACCTTGAGCAACATGATCGTGTGCCGTTTTCCATAAACGCTTAATAAAGCGATGTGCACCTTCAACACTTGATTCTTGCCACTCAAGAGTTAGCTCAGGTGGTGCAGCAAACATCATGAATAAACGTACGGTATCAGCACCGTATTTATCAACCATTTCTTGTGGGTCAATACCGTTATTCTTAGACTTCGACATTTTGCTCATACCGGTGTAAACCAGTTCATGGCCTTCTTTGTCGACAGCCTTAACTACACGGCCTTTGTCGTCAGTTTCTTGAACTGTTACATCAGCTGGTGAAACCCAAACTCGAGCGCCTTTCTCATTGGTGTAGTAGTACGCATCAGCAAGTACCATACCTTGAGTCAATAGACGTTTTGCTGGCTCGTTCGAATCCACTAATCCGATATCGCGAAGTAATTTGTGGAAGAAACGGAAGTAAAGTAAGTGCATACACGCATGTTCGATACCACCAATGTATTGATCCACTGGTAACCAGTAGTTCGCTTTAGCAGGGTCAAGCATTTGATCGGCATGCGGGCTACAGTAACGTGCGTAGTACCAAGATGACTCCATAAAGGTATCGAAGGTATCTGTTTCACGCAGTGCGCTCTGGCCGTTAACTTCAGTCTTAGCCCACTCTTTGTCTGCTTTAATTGGGCTTTGAATACCATCCATTACCACATCTTCAGGTAAGACAACGGGTAGTTGCTCTTCTGGCGTTGGCATGACAGTACCGTCTTCAAGGGTCACCATTGGAATTGGTGCGCCCCAGTAGCGTTGACGAGAAACACCCCAGTCACGTAGACGGAAGTTGACTTGACGCTTACCTTTACCTTCTGCGGCAAGTTTTGCATCAATCGCATCAAAAGCGGCTTGGAATTCAAGACCGTCGAACTCAGCTGAATTAAATAGTACGCCTTTTTCAGTGAAGGCTTCTTCACTAATATCTAGCTCACCATCAACTGGCTTAATTACAGCTTCAATGGTTAAACCATACTTTTTAGCAAATTCGTAATCACGTTGATCATGAGCAGGAACAGACATAACAGCGCCTGTACCATAGTTCATTAATACAAAGTTTCCGACCCAAATTGGGACTTCTTTACCCGTTAATGGGTGAATGGCATTAAGACCCGTTGCAACGCCTTTTTTCTCCATTGCAGCCATAGCAGCTTCAGTGGTATCAACGTTTTTACATTCTTCAATGAATGCAGCTAACTCTGGGTTATTCAGCGCGGCTTTTTCTGCTAGCGGGTGACCGCTTGCAATCGCAACATACGTCACACCCATAACGGTATCAGGACGTGTTGTGTAGATATCGAACGTCTCGTCACTGTTAGCAACATTAAAGGTCATTTCGATACCTTCACTGCGGCCAATCCAGTTACGCTGCATTGACTTAACCTGTTCAGGCCATTCGTCTAGCTGATCAATATCATTTAATAGCTCTTCAGCGTAATCGGTAATTTTGATGAACCACTGAGGGATTTCTTTTTGAACCACTTCAGTGTCACAGCGCCAGCAGCAGCCGTCTTGTACTTGTTCATTGGCGAGTACGGTTTCATCGTTTGGACACCAGTTTACTGACGCAGTCTTTTTATAGACTAAGCCTTTTTCGTATAGCTTGGTGAAGAACCATTGCTCCCACTGGTAGTACTCAGGAGTACAAGTCGCAATTTCACGACTCCAATCATAACCAAAACCTAATAGTTTAAGCTGGTTTTTCATGTAGTCGATATTTTCGTATGTCCACGGTGCTGGGGCAGTCTTGTTGTTGATTGCCGCATTTTCAGCAGGTAGGCCGAATGAGTCCCAACCGATAGGTTGTAATACATTTTTACCTTGCAAACGTTGGTAACGAGCAACAACATCACCTATGGTGTAGTTACGGACGTGTCCCATGTGAAGTCGACCAGATGGATAAGGGAACATTGAGAGACAGTAAAATTTCTCTTTGTTTTCATCTTCTGTAACTTCGAAGGTTTTTTTGTCTTCCCAGTGCTTTTGCACTAGGGCTTCAATTTCTGAGGGATTATATTGCTCTTGCATCAATCTATTCCGGCCTATGCCGCCCATTGTTTGATCTAACGCTAAAAAGCGCGAGTGAGATCTGCATAGAATAAACTAGAAGTGATGCATTAAAAAGGTTCAGATGAAGGAGTATTTTTTATGAGTGGAAGAAGTTCAGCATTATTAGGGCTTTATCAGACGCTTTTTGAGCAAGTGAAACAGCGCTATGAAGAAGATAACTCATTGACTGCAAAGAGCCTTTTTGCATCAGTAACCCAGTGTAAAGATTATTTGCAATTGAAGTCAGAAGCTCAAGCAGAGGAGCTTGCTTTAGTAGAAGAATTTTTAAAGCGTGACATCGCAAGCTATGTAAAAGAGGAAAATGCTGAAAATCTCAGTTTTAGTCCTACAGTTATCACTTTAGAAAACACCCTTTGGCATTGGCTAGGTGAAATTACGGATAGAAGCCAAGTTGAATGGCATGAGATTGCCCAAGACTTCAAACACAAGGGCTTTTATATGTCGGGTGAGGTGATAAACCAAGGAAAGGTCATTTGTACTGAATGTAACCATGAAATGAGCATTGAGTTTCCAAGCTTAATTCCTGACTGCCCTCAGTGTGATAATGAAATGTTCACCCGAGAATCTTTAGCACCTTAATGTTGTAGCAAAGGTTAATTGGCTCAGCTGAGCCAATTAACGGTTTAACACCCAGACACCTCGTTAACATAGCCTGGTGGGGTTGCTGCATTAGCAGCTTGGCTATAGAGAAAATAGCATTGGTCATCTTGGACTTTGCCGTCTTGGTTTAGATCGTAACCGATAAAGGTATTTGCAATACCTTGGTACTCAATCACAAAACCATCATCAAGAATGAGCCATTTTTCGATATCAGTATTGTCTAGGTAACCCCATTTTAGGCGGGTATTAAAGCTGCCATCACCTTCTAAATCAATATCCAATAAATCCGTTCTATTTCCTACTGATTGGGTTGAGAAACTACTCATTTGTGAGCGGGCATAAACAAGATTATTAGCTGTTTTAGCACTGGCATTGAGCTGTGCAAGGCCACTGACTCTCGCTTCTGTAGAGACAGTGATAAATTTAGGTGCTGCCACAATGGCTAAAATAGCCAAAATGATAATGACAACAACGAGCTCAATTAAGGTAAACCCTGTTTGCTTTTGTTTTTGGTTCAATCAGTTTTGCTCTGTTTCCATATCGACACTTGAATAGCGATGCCAACGAGTAATAGTAACCAGCACAATATCAATAATGGGGTCTGACCTAGATGTTTAAACCAAGTTTCACCGTCATATAAAGCGACATCGGCCACTAATACGCCTTCTTTAAATTGTGGTATTTGGTGGGTAATACGTCCGTGGACATCAACCACAGCTGTCACGCCATTATTGGTTGCTCGAACCAGTGGTCTTCCAAGCTCAATTGAGCGCATTTGGGCAATTTCCATGTGCTGTAGGGGGCCAATTGAGTCACCAAACCATGCATCATTTGACACTGTAAGCAGTAAATCAGTATCAGCATGAGTATTGGCGCGAAGCTGTTCTGGAAATACGATTTCATAGCAAAGTGCTGGAGCAATTTGATACCCCATAGCGTTAAGGTTTTGCTGTTGAAAATTTCCCCTAGCAAATGATGACATTGGCAGATTAAAAAACGGTGCCAATGGTCTTAGTAGACTCTCAAACGGGACGAATTCACCGATAGGCAGTAAGTGGTGTTTTTTATAATCATTAGTGCCATTGCCTTGATAATCGCCCATAGGTTGAACGGCTTTATTAGCGTTACCTAGGACAATAAGAGAATTATAAAAATCATTCTTTTGCAGACTGATGATGCCAGTAATAATGGCACTGTCATTCATATTGGCGACTTTATCTGTGTTTCTTAAAAAATCACCCACCATTGATTCTGGTGCTGGAACAGCAGCCTCTGGCCATATGACAATATCAGCATCAAAATTTGGACGGCTTAAGTCCATGTATTTTAGCAGTGTAGGCCATAGTGCATCAGGCTCCCATTTCATGCTTTGTGCAATATTACCTTGCACCAAGGCCACTTTTACAGTCTCATTGCGAGGGGTAATGTCCGATATCATTGGTGCTGCGATTGTGGACGCCAATAGCACTGCAGAAATAATGATGGCACTCATAAAGCGCTTTTTCATGACTAATGCAATAGAGCCACACAATAGGGCAATGATGTAACTTAATCCAAGTGCGCCAACAATGCTGGCTAACTCTGAAAGCGGCCCTTGGGTTTGGCTGTAGCCAGCCCATAACCACGGGAACCCAGTTAATACCCAGCCTCGCATCCACTCTGTAATAACCCAAAGAGCAGGAAACAAACCTAGATATTGGAAATAACAATGCCAATGCTTAAAGCGAGGGTGTTGGCTAAGCTTGGCGGTGAGGTAGCCTGCCAGTGCGGGATAAAGTGCTAGGTAAAGTGCTAATAATCCCATTAATGTCATCGATACAAATAAGGGTAATCCCCCAAAGGTGTCGATGCTGACATGTACCCAGCTTATACCAAAGGCAAAACAGCCAAAGCCGAAACTTAACCAGTGAAAGAAGTTTTCTTTTGGGGTTAATTTACGGCTTTGCCAGAGGACAAATAACATCGCCGCTGGATAGAAGGCCCAAATGGAGTAGGGCGCAAAAGCGAGTGTGGTTGAAGCACCCGCAATAAAAGCGGTCATCATCTTAACTAAAGATGATGCAGAGATATTATTTTTTTTAAACACAGTGTTAGTCGTCGTTGTCTTCTTGAAGTTTAGGATCAGGTAACTTCACACTAAGCTGAATGAGTCGTCGAGTATCAGCGTTAGTGACTTTGAATTCAATGCCTTCGATTAACACGCTTTCATTACGCTCTGGTAAATGACCAAAGGCATGAGACACTAAACCACCGACAGTATCGAACTCTTCGTCGCTGAATTGGGTACCACAAGCTTCATTGAATTCATCAATTGGCGTGCGGGCTTTAATCATAAACGCTGTGTTACTGATCTTCTTGATTTCCGTATCTTCCACTGAGCTATGGTCAAATTCGTCTTCAATTTCGCCGACGATTTCTTCCAAGATATCTTCAATGGTGACTAGACCGGATACGCCACCGTACTCATCAACCACAATGGCCATATGATAACGTTGGGAGCGGAATTCTTTTAGCAGCACATCGACTCGTTTACTTTCTGGGACAACTACAGCAGGTCGAATGACTTGGTGTAATGAGAAAGGTTGGTCAGATTGCTTAAAACCATATTTGAGTAGATCTTTTGCTAACAAAATACCTTCAATATGATCTTTATCTTCGTTGACTACGGGAAAACGAGAGTGTGCTGATTCGATGACTGTTTCAAGTAACTCTTCAACAGTACTATCGATTTGTAATGTGACTATTTGGCTTCGAGGGATCATAATATCGCGAACGCGAAGACCCGATACTTCTAAAACACCATTCATCATTTCGCGAGTATCTTCGGTAATGAGATCACGCTCTTCAGCGCCTGCAATCACATCAACAAGATCTTCACGATTTTGAGGTTCGCCCTGAAACAACTGACCTATTTTGTCAATCCAGTTTTTTTTACGGGCGCTGGTACTCGGTGGGATGTCGTCACTCATAATATTTTACTAAATCGCTGGAGGGCACTTTCATGCAATCCTTTGACTTATTTATGCTTCCTTATACGGATTTGAAAAACCTAAACCTTCAATGAGTTGAGTCTCTAATGACTCCATTTCTTCGGCTTCACTGTCGATAATATGGTCATAACCTAGCAAATGCAAGCAGCCATGAATAACCATATGAGCCCAATGTGCAACAAGGGGCTTATTTTGTTGTTTTGCTTCGAGTTCTACGACCTCAGCAGCAATGATTAAATCACCTAAAAGTGGCAATTCTACCCCTGGTGGGGCATCGAAGGGAAACGATAAAACATTTGTTGGTTTATCCTTGCCTCGATAAGTATGGTTAAGCTGCTGACTTTCAGTATTTTCGACAATACGAATCGTCAATTCAGCTTGTGCCATTGTGTTACCAATTGCGGTGCGAACCCATAATTCAAACGCTTCTTGTGTCGGAATAGCTTGTGGGTCATTTACCGCAATCTGTAAGTCTACATCTAGCTCCAGTTTCGTGCTTTTCTCAGAGCTCATTTTTAACGACCTCAGTAGCATGATTTTCTTGCGTCATTTGTTCGTTAAATGCTTCTTGCCGCTTTTTGTACTGGCGCTCTTTTTCTGCTTTTATTGCTAGCTCTTTACTGTCGAAGGCATCATAGGCTTCAACAATTCTAGCAACAATTGGGTGACGCACAACATCGTGTGACATGAAAAAGTTAAAGCTGATGTCATTCACTTCGCTGAGCACTTCGATAGCTTGGCGTAGACCAGACTTTTGGCTACGAGGCAAATCTATTTGAGTAATATCACCTGTGATAACAGCGCGAGAATTAAAGCCGATACGGGTTAGGAACATTTTCATTTGTTCAACCGTGGTATTTTGGCTTTCATCCAAAATAACAAACGCATCATTTAAGGTACGGCCTCGCATATAGGCAAGTGGGGCGATTTCAATAATGTTACGCTCAATCAGTTTTTCAACTTTTTCAAATCCAAGCATTTCAAATAATGCATCATAAAGCGGGCGTAAGTAAGGGTCGACTTTCTGGCTTAAATCACCAGGCAAGAAACCTAACTTTTCACCTGCTTCAACCGCTGGTCGAGTTAACAAGATACGGCGGACTTCTTGGCGCTCAAGGGCATCAACGGCTGCAGCCACGGCTAAGAAGGTTTTACCCGTACCAGCAGGGCCAATACCAAAAGTAATATCATGCTTGGCAATATTGGCCACATAATTGGCTTGATTTGGATTTCTTGGCTTGATAACACCGCGTTTAGTTTTGATGTGCAGGGCACTGTCCTCACCTGAGCTTTCAGCTTCAAGGTTGATGACTTCTTGTATGGCTAAATGCACGCGCTCAGGTTCAAGATCAGGGGTGCTGCCTTTAACCGTTTGCGTTTCAATATATAACTGCTTGAGCAAATTATTCGCATTAAATGCGTTGCGTGGTAGGCCTACAATCTTGAAATGATTGTTTTTGTGGGCAATCTCAACCCCTAAACGGCGCTCAAGTTGTTTAATGTTGTCATCATAAGGACCACATAATGAGGCCAACCTTCGAGTCTCTGAGGGCTCAAGGTACAAATTCATGGTTGTTACTTTAGTGGACAAAAATATTGCTCCAAAACGAGAGTTTATTAACAATCAATCTACGAGTGTAAACGCTAAAATACCACGCTATGATGGTAAAAGCATAATAAAGGCGGCTCAAGGCCGCCTTTATTAACAAAACATAATCTGATTAATGATTAGTTTGGAGTGAACTGAGTCACACCTAGATCATCATCGGTTTTATGTTTAGCCAAAATATCTGACGGGCGTAAACTACGACGTAAATCCATTTCGTCTTCACCACGGACAAATACGCCACGTAATGAATTCGTGTAAACGTCAACGATTTCAACATCAACAAAGCCACCAATGCACTTTGGATCGCCTTCAAAGTTAACGACACGATTATTTTCAGTACGACCACGAAGCTCCATTGGATTCTTTACAGATGGACCTTCTACCATAATACGTTGCACTGTACCTAGCATTTGACGGCTGTAACGCATCGCTTGTTGAGTAATACGGTCTTGTAAAATCGCTAGGCGCTGTTTTTTCTCTTCCATGGATACATCATCAGGCAAGTCCGCTGCTGGAGTACCAGGACGTGCACTGTAGATAAAGCTGAAGCTGTGATCAAAGCTCACATCTTCAATCAACTTCATGGTGTCTTCAAAGTCTGCTTGAGTTTCACCTGGGAAACCAATAATAAAGTCAGAACTGATGTGAATATCAGGACGGGCTTTACGTAACCGACGGATGATTGACTTGTATTCAATCGCCATATGGCCACGTTTCATGTTAGTTAAGATGCGATCTGAACCTGACTGAACAGGTAAGTGCAAGAAGCTCACTAATTCAGGTGTATCTTCATAGACATCAATAATGTCTTGTGAAAACTCGATAGGGTGACTCGTGGTAAAGCGAATACGATCGATGCCATCAATAGATGCTACTAAGCGAATGAGTTCTGCAAAGGTGCAGATTTCATCATCGTGAGTTGGACCACGGAATGCATTAACGTTTTGGCCAAGTAGGTTTACTTCACGTACACCTTGCTCCGCGAGTTGTGCAACTTCTAGAATCACATCATCGACAGGGCGGCTGACTTCTTCACCACGTGTGTATGGCACTACACAGAATGAACAATATTTACTGCAACCTTCCATAATGGACACGAACGCCGTTGGACCATCAGCTTTAGGCTCAGGTAAACGGTCAAACTTTTCGATTTCAGGGAAGCTCACATCAATAACGGCTTTATCACCGTTATTGATTTGGGTAATCATTTCAGGAAGACGGTGCAAGGTTTGTGGGCCAAAAATAATATCAACACACTGAGCACGTTCTTTAATTGCTTTACCTTCTTGCGACGCAACACAGCCGCCAACACCGATAATTAAATCAGGTTTTTTATCTTTTAAGGTTTTCCAGCGACCAAGCTGATGAAACACTTTTTCCTGTGCTTTTTCACGAATTGAACATGTGTTTAGTAGCAGTACGTCTGCTTCTTCAGCATCCTCAGTCAAGGTATAGCCTTGATAATCGTCCAGCAAATCAGCCATTTTAGATGAATCGTACTCGTTCATCTGACAGCCCCAGGTTTTTATGTGCAGTTTTTTACTCAT
The DNA here is from genome assembly GCF_018100775.1 of Shewanella sp. MMG014. Taxonomy (NCBI): domain Bacteria; kingdom Pseudomonadati; phylum Pseudomonadota; class Gammaproteobacteria; order Alteromonadales; family Shewanellaceae; genus Shewanella; species Shewanella sp. MMG014. Next base: position 42,863 of record NZ_JAGJDZ010000011.1, on the reverse strand, counting down.
CAGTTACGCCGTTCTATTACCACAGAAAAATAGCCGAGTATTTTAACTGCACAAAGGCTCGCTGGCTAGCCTTTGTGCACATCTTGTTGGCATTATTCTGAAATGGCGAATACCCCTATTTTTTCAGGGTATTTATCTTGCTGAGCTAACTCATTTGATTGATTAGCAAAAAAGCCAAAATCTTCGGCCATCGCTAAATTATCTAAACGTGCTTGAAGCATGACCTGTTGATTTAAATCAGCATGCAATCTTGATGAATGGGTAAACTCTGCTGCTAAATTGACGAATTCTTGTTCGTCATCAGCAAAAAAACCGTATCTTTTTGCCAAGGTGACATTGTCTTGGCGAGCTTGGGCAATAATTTTCTGGCCTAGCTCTCGATTAAAGCCAGTGAGCATTTCCGTGGTTTGCTGATATAAGGCATAATCAAATGGCGTGCGATAGATGACAGTGACGGTTTCCATTGGTTGTATTTGCGCATGAGATGCAGCAGAAAATAACCCAGTGACGGCCAATATAGTGCTCACTAAAACGCGGGTGATTTTTTTTACATTAAACGCCAATGACGTTGTCGAAAGTTTGGTGCTAATTTTTGTAGAATGTACGTACGTGCTGCTAGTAGACATAGTATCCTCTCTTACCTTGGCATGACAGAAGTGGTGCAAGGTGTTTTCATTAGACAGTTTGAGTATAAGAAGAGGTTTACTGGTTAATATGTCACCATTGTAAGCAGGTGTTGCTCAAAGATTGTCTAGCAACATATCGACACGATTAAGCGAATTTAGACACGTTTGCACATATTTAACTAAAACAAGTGTGACGTGCGATGAGAAGGGTTTAGTAATGCAAGATGCAGTTCAAGATACGGTTGAAGGCAGTGACCAAAGTCAAGAGATTCAACATGATGTAGTGATTGTTGGTGGCGGGATGGTTGGGGCTGCAGTTGCTGTTGGCTTGGGGCAGTTAGGCTTAAATGTTGCAATGATTGAAGCTTATCAACCCAAGGCCTATGAACCAGAACAAGCGCTGGACCTTCGAGTGTCAGCAATTAGTGTCGCCTCTGAGCAATTGCTCGACCGTCTTGGTGTGATGGACACCTTATTATCATTACGTCATGTGGCATACAAAGGCTTAGAAACTTGGGAGATGGATGATTGCATCACTCGGTTTCATGCGGACCAAATAGATGAACCGCATTTAGGTTACTTTTTTGAAAATCGCTTAATTCAACTGTGTCTATGGCAACAAATCGAGACGATGGACAATATCACCTTATATTGCCCCAACAGTGTAAGTCGATTTGAACGAGTTAGCTCAAGTGAAGCTACACAAGTTAAAGTCAGTCTTGATTCTGGTGCTGAGCTGATGGCAACACTGGTTGTGGGGGCCGATGGGGCTAACTCACAAGTCCGTCAGTGGGCAGGTATTGGCATTACAGGTTGGGATTATGCACAATCAGCCATGTTGATTAATGTTGCCACAGCGACTGAGCAACAAGATGTCACATGGCAACAATTTACACCTCATGGCCCACGTTCGCTTTTACCTTTACCAGGTAAAAATGCGTCATTAGTTTGGTATGACAGTCGCAGCCGAATTAAGCAATTAATGCAACTCAACCCTGTGCAACTTGCCGAACAAATCAGACAGCATTTCCCTGAGCGGTTAGATAGTGACTTTACCGTTATCGACAGAGGCAGTTTTCCATTAACACGTCGACATGCGCAATCATATTATCAAGACAATGTGGTCATATTAGGTGATGCAGCACATACCATTAACCCACTTGCGGGGCAGGGGGTGAATATTGGTTTTAAAGATGTCGATGTATTGATTGCGACAATTGCTGATGCCATTGGCAACGATAAACCTTGGTGGACTGGAAGCGTGTTACAGCAATATCAGTGCAAACGTTATAACGATAATTTACTGATGATGTCTGCGATGGATGCATTTTATGCTGGTTTTAGTAATAACTTATTGCCGCTCAAATTATTAAGAAATGGCATGTTAAAGCTAGCAAACCATGACAACCCAATCAAAAAGAAAGTCCTTAAATATGCATTAGGCTTAGCATGACCGATATTGTGACTAGCCATACCCTGTGCTCTGAATCATTAATGAAATAATGTTGTCGAATGAAGTGCCTGAAAAGTTCAGGCGCTTCTAATTTTAAACATCTATCTTCTCGTTTTCTCCTGCTGTTTTTCTTCTTACTAGGCACAGCCTTTGCGCCAATAGCCAGTTTGTGGCAATAAAATTAAATGCGCTCGTCAGTAAAAGCAGCCGCTTGGTGCCAAGTTATTATCTTGAGTTTAGGTTAATTAGCACAGGGTATTTGTTGAGTTCTGTTTTGAGTGTTAAAATGCCGCGCTTTAGCGCAATCAGATCATTGTCAGTGTGTTTTTGTACTTTGATTTGTTGTTCGCGCGGTATTATTTTCGCTAAAAAATGAGTACTAATGAGTCAAATTAAACTAATTGTCGGCCTTGCAAATCCGGGCGCTGAATACGCGCAAACTCGTCATAATGCAGGTGCATGGTATGTGCAGGAACTCGCACGTTTATGTGGCGCTACTTTAGTACCTGATAGTAAATATTTTGGTTTAACCGCAAGAGTGACCATTGACGGTAAAGATGTCAGGTTATTAATACCGACAACGTTTATGAATTTAAGCGGTAAGTCAGTGAGTGCATTAGCTAACTTTTTTAGAATTACCCCAGAGCAAATGTTAGTTGCACATGATGAGCTGGATATGGAGCCGGGAGTCGCTAAGTTTAAACTTGGTGGCGGTCACGGAGGCCATAACGGTCTAAAAGACATCATTGCGAAAATGGGCAACGATAAAGGCTTCCATCGTCTTCGTATCGGTATCGGCCATCCTGGTGATAAAAATCGTGTCAGTGGCTATGTGCTGGGTAAAGCGCCCGCAGTAGATCAAGAAAAAATGAATGCAGTAATAGATGAAGCAGTGCGTTCAACAGAGATTTTATTTAAGCAAGATATGGCGAAAGCCATGAACAGATTACATACTTTTAAAGCTGAGTAAGGATTAATCCGTATCAACGGGCTAATCGTCATCGGTTTTAAGATGATTATTGATATTCACTGCATCAGTGTTGGTGCAGTTCAACATAGATAAAGGTAACAAATATGGGTTTTAAATGCGGCATTGTTGGTTTGCCAAACGTTGGTAAGTCAACACTATTTAATGCGTTAACTAAAGCAGGAATTGAAGCAGCTAACTTCCCGTTTTGTACCATTGAGCCTAACACTGGTGTTGTACCAGTACCGGATTCTCGTTTAGATAAGCTTGCTGCTATTGTTAGCCCTGAGCGTATTTTACCAACGACAATGGAATTTGTAGATATTGCAGGTTTGGTTGCTGGTGCATCTAAAGGTGAAGGTTTAGGAAATAAGTTCCTAGCTAACATTCGTGAAACTGATGCGATTGGTCATGTGGTTCGTTGTTTTGAAGACCCAAACATTGTTCACGTTGCTAATAAAGTTGATCCAGCTGGCGATATCGAAGTGATTAACACTGAATTAGCATTAGCTGACTTAGACAGTTTAGAGCGTGCTATTACACGTCAACAAAAGCGTGCTAAAGGTGGCGATAAAGAGGCTAAGTTTGAAGTTGAAGTGCTTGAGAAAATGCGCCCAACGCTAGATGAAGGCCAAATGCTGCGTTCACTTGAGCTAAGTAAAGAAGAGTTAGCAGCTATTGCTTACCTTAACTTCTTAACACTTAAGCCTACTATGTATATTGCTAACGTGTCTGAAGATGGTTTTGAAAACAACCCGCATTTAGATGCAGTAAAAGCGATTGCAGAAACAGAGAATGCTGTTGTTGTTGCTGTTTGTGCGGCGATTGAATCTGAGCTTGCAGAAATGGACGCTGAAGAGCGTGATGAGTTTATGGCAGATCTCGGTTTAGACGAGCCAGGCCTTGATCGCGTGATTCGTGCAGGTTACCAATTACTGGATTTACAAACTTACTTTACCGCTGGTGTAAAAGAAGTGCGTGCTTGGACAGTGCCAGTTGGCGCAAGTGCTCCACAGGCTGCTGGTGTTATTCATACTGACTTTGAGCGTGGTTTCATTCGTGCACAAGTGATGAGCTATGATGACTTCATTGAGTATAAAGGTGAAGCTGGTGCTAAAGATGCGGGTAAATTACGTGTCGAAGGTAAAGGTTATATCGTTAAAGATGGCGATGTAATGCATTTCTTATTCAACGTATAAAAGCGATTTTCAAACTATAATAGTGTGAAGATTGTTTAAAAAAGGGATTGAGGTTAACTTTACTAAGATATTTTGTCGATTTGACGCTCAGTTTGGTGAACTTATAGCCGAACAACAACAATTGATGAAAATAGCTAAAAAAAGCAGTTGACCTCGATACCCTGAATAAGCATAATACGCCCCGTCCTCACGACGAGGGCAAGAAAGAATAAAGTGGCAATGTAGCTCAGCTGGTTAGAGCACAGCACTCATAATGCTGGGGTCGCAGGTTCAAGTCCCGCCATTGCTACCATCTTCTCTAGATGTAAATTAAGAGATTGCTGGTTAGTTAAAGTTTTAACTTTAGAAATATGACCGGCTACCTTCTCAAGGTTAAATGAGCATCGTGTTCTGGATGATAAACAGAGTCTGTGCGGGAGTGGTGGAATTGGTAGACACGCCAGATTTAGGTTCTGGTGCCGCAAGGTGTGAGAGTTCAAGTCTCTCCTCCCGTACCATTATTAAGAAAATTGGCTTATAGCGAGTTTTCAAAAAAGCTTTAGATTGGGATATCGCCAAGTGGTAAGGCACCGGGTTTTGATCTCGGCATTCCCAGGTTCGAATCCTGGTATCCCAGCCATTTTAAAGTAAGTAGTAAAGATTATTGGGATATCGCCAAGTGGTAAGGCACCGGGTTTTGATCTCGGCATTCCCAGGTTCGAATCCTGGTATCCCAGCCATCTTTGGCAATGTAGCTCAGCTGGTTAGAGCACAGCACTCATAATGCTGGGGTCGCAGGTTCAAGTCCCGCCATTGCTACCATATTTAAAAGGTAGAGTAGAGGGAAACCCTAAACTACTTAGTTAGAAAAGAGCAAGAAACAGCGTTTACTCATGATATAAATGAGTTTACTCTGGTAAAAATTTGATGCGGGAGTGGTGGAATTGGTAGACACGCCAGATTTAGGTTCTGGTGCCGCAAGGTGTGAGAGTTCAAGTCTCTCCTCCCGTACCATCAAATTTTCTTCAATATGTACATCTTCCTCGTTTAAGAGTGACATATCCAAGTTTTTGGGATATCGCCAAGTGGTAAGGCACCGGGTTTTGATCTCGGCATCCCCAGGTTCGAATCCTGGTATCCCAGCCATATTTAACCTTACGGTTAGAGCAAAAGCCCGTCTTATGACGGGCTTTTTGTTGCCTGAAATTTAGTATCAGCGTTATGCTTGAAGCACTCTAGCGCTTAACAATGGCGCTTTGATTATTCAGAACCCTAACGGCGTTTGTTATTAGCGAGCTATCTTTAGAGAATGTGATGCAGATAAACAAGATTGAACCATCAATGTGGCAAGCGATTTTTGAGTTACAGTGTCAGGTCTATACTGAGATTGAGCCAGAAAGTTTGCAGGTGTTAAGAGGTAAGTGGCTACATTCGCCTCACTGCTGTTTTGTACTGCAAGATAAAGCGGATAACATCCTTGCTTACTTGCTCGCTCACGAATGGCACGATGAAATGCCTCCTAAGCTTTATCAGCCTCTTTTAAATGAAAATAAAGGGGATAGACTGTTCTTACATGATTTAGCAGTTTCTAAAGCACTTAAAGGCAAAGGCGCTGGTAAAAAAATGGTAACCGAGTTAATTGATATTGCTAAAGCTGGTCATTACCAACACATTCAATTAGTCGCGATTCAACATTCAGTGCCATTTTGGCAGAAAATGGGCTTTAGCATTGATGTAAATAATGTCGCCAGTGAGACTTATGGCGACAATGCACAAGTGATGGGGCTAACCCTATAAAAAAATACGGCCTATTGGCCGTATTTTTGTTTGTCGTTAATGCGATTAACTAGCTGGGTAAGAAGTCGATGGCCCAAATTGTCGTCATGGTCGCTACATCCTCAGCAGGAAAGCTGATTGAACGTAAAACAACCTTTAATTGGCGTTCTAATTTCGGGTTATTTAATTGGCTCGATTGAATATCGACACGACTAATGCTGCCGTTTGGTTGAATTTCAATTTCGAACATGACTTTACCTTTAAGAAAAGGATCTTTTCTCAAAGCACGGTTATACAGTGCATACAATCGTGCCTTGTTTGCCTCAAGGGTACGCCTTAACGCCGCTTCAGAACGCTGACCTGCAGTACTTGCTTCACGATCAATTTCTGCATTCGCCCCTGCAACTGCTAATACCTCTTCTTCAGCTAACCGTATTTGCTGGGTATTTTTAGTGCTAATCGCATCAGATACCACGGTTTGCTGCACGGTCGAAGTCGATAAGCTTTCACTTTGTGTATTAGCCGCTGCGGCAAGTAACTTGCGTTTTACTTTCACTTCTTGGGCTTGGTTTTGCTCAAGGTTACTTTGCGCTGCAGGTTTAACATCAAAAGCTTCACGCATCGAAAAAAGCTCATCTTTCATGGCTGCAAGGCCTGACTTTTGTGCTTTCTCTTTTGCTGCCTCTCGAGTTGTTGGTTGCACCTTTGGTGGTTCTTCCACTTTCTCGACAGGTTTTTCTTCGAGTTTTTCTGGTTCGGGTTCTGGGATAGGTTCCTCTTTTGGCTTTTCAGGTACTGGAAGTTGTTTTTCTTTCAGCATGATTTTGGCCAGTTGAGGTGGCAATTGCTCTTTGACTTCCCTTGGCACTTCCACTTGTTCTAAAAAAGGGACACCAATACCAAAGATGACATAAACCACCAGTAACAAAATTAAGATTTGTTTGAATAATCTATCTTGTCTACTCGGTTTAAACATATCACCGATATCAGAAAAGCTATTATCACTGCTATGAGTAAGGCTTGCTGTGGTCATATTAGCCCTCACTCTGTGTTTTACTGGCTTGTCGCTCAACAGCGAGTGACATATTGCGATAGCCTGTTTCAGCACATGCAGCCATAATTTGTTTCAACACCAGGTAAGGCGTTTCAGAGCCTCCTATGATGGTGACCGCTCGTCCTTTTTCCTTTTCGGACTCTGTCAATTCAACACGCTTGCTGGCTTGATAGGTCAGTTCTGTGGTGATAGCGGTAATAAATTGCGCATTTTCTTGTTCGCTAAAATTGGGTTTATCGTCAGAGTTTTGCCACACTGCACGCTCTTGAATGAGCACAGTGTCTGGCAATACAGTGATCACCAGGTTCTCAACAGGCAGTTCTTCGGCAATCGATACTGGCAATTTTATCTTTTCGATATTTTGCAATACCCGCACTTCTGATTGGTTCACAATCAAAAAGAAAACCAAGATTGTGAAAATATCCATTAATGCGACAAGATTAAGTTTACCGCCAGCTTTAAAGCGTTTGTGGTGCTTTGCAAGACGCTTAGTTCTTGAAGATTGCTTCATGGCTGGCCTCCTGCGGTTGTACTGCTTGCACTTTGCTCAAGGCTATTTTCTGGGGCGTCGCCTAATGAAATAAGCGGAAATAATTCAGCATCCACTAAATTGGCGGCAACCACGGCTTTATAAGATCTAACGGTATCCATTGTCGTGACGATGGTTTGGTAATCGACATTGGGCTCAAGCAACAACACGATATCTCTTTTCTCAATGGCTTGCTGCTGGAATGTCAGCTTTAAATCTTGTAAATATACCGATAATGCCTTGAAGTCATAGCCTTCGTCAGTTATTTCAAAACGTTTAAGTAAAATACCCGCAGGGTAGTTAAGGGTTAAGTGATTCGAGGTGATCACCAGCTCAAGTACCTTAGGTTCTTGATCTTCATCAGCTTGCTGAGATTCTGCAGACACAGGTAGTTGCAGATTTAAAATCCGCACTTGTGAAAACACTAAACTAAGCAGCAATACTGGCACTAACACGATCATCAAGTTCATAAACGAAGTGATATCGAGTTCAGCGTCTTCGGTATTGGGGCGACGACGGCGTCTCATAGTATTAGCCTCGATCAGAATCCGTATGCTTATTAAATGACAAAGAGTTAAGTAACTTAATGCCTGCCATTTCAATTGAATCTACAATCGTTGCTGTTTTCGTTTGCAAGGTTGAGTGGAATAAAATCAATGGGATAGCTGTGATCAAGCCAAATGCTGTGGTGTTCATTGCAACTGAGATACTTGATGATAATAGATTGGCTTTTTCTGCGGGATCGGCACTTGCCACAGCAGAGAATGCCGCGATTAGGCCCATAATGGTACCGAGAAGACCGAGTAAGGTGGCGATATTGGCTAACGTTGCAATGAATGGTGTGCGCTTTTCTAGCCTCAGCATGTATTCCATGATGGTTTCTTCCATCGCATATTCCACATCTTCACGACGATCAGCTTGAGAGATACGAACAATCCCTGATTGGAGGACGTCAAATACTGGCGCTTTATTGTTTTGTGCATGCTGGCTGATGGTTGCAACGTCGCCTTTTTTTAATGCCTCTTTAATCAGTGCAAAGGCTTTTTGATTTGTGCGATGTGCTGAACTTAAATATAACCAGCGTTCAATCGTGATCGCTAAACCTACCACGAGCACTAATGCGATAGGGTAAATGAATGGGCCGCCATTTTGTAAAAATGCAATGATATGGTCGGTAAAACTCATGATATTTTCCTTTTTATTGAGTTGAACGAATAGTTCTTATTAACTCGTCCTAATTGTTTTGAATCGTTAGTTACGTGTTTTCGGGTAAATTTTTATTATTGATTAATCGTTATTGGTCTTACTCTTGTTAAGGCTGAACTCTCTTACTTGTTGCTGAAACTGCTTCGGATGTATCGGGTTAAATTCAGGTAAGGTGACTTGCATGTCAGTATCCTGAATCGCAACAGGATTTGTAATCCCTTGCCAAGGCATGATGTAGAGAACTTTGGGTTGCTCTTGCGTGCCGGTCACCTTGGTTTCAATCAGTACGGGGTTATTGGGCGAGCTAGCAGGTTCGGCCGCATGTGTTTGAATTGCTGATAGGCAAAAAATACAAAACAATCCACCATTACGCAGCATTGAGCTGATAAAACGCTTGAGTGTTGCTGAAGGAATAAATGCCGACATATTAACTTTCTCCTTCAGGCAAGGTTAAGCCTGCACGCTGAATTTTAATTTCTAAGCCTGCCAACCAACGTTGAGCAAGTTGATCATCTGGTTTTAAGCGTAAATAAGATTGGTAATAGTGGCGAGCATCTAGCAATTTGCCTCTATAAAGCTCCAGTAAAACCGCAAGATTAACTTGCGCTTCTGGGTAATTAGGCCAAATTTCAAGTGCCGTTAAGTAACCTTGTTCAGCTTGTTCAAACTTACCTTGGGTTTTGGCAATGTTGGCTTTGATTTGATGGGCATAAGGGTTAGTTGGGTTGGCACTAATGGCATTGGCTAAATGTCCGTTAGCTTTATCTAACTGGTTTTGATTGAGGGCAATAATAGCTTGGTTAACATAGGCACCTGACAGTTGTGGTTCTGCGTTAATGATTACAGAAAACATCGCATCCGCTTGTTGCCATTCCTGTTGCTTCATTAACGCTATCGCCTGCTGATATTGCTCTAATACAGAGGTTGGAACGTTTGCTAGCTTTTGCTTAGCCTCTGCTTCATAAGCATTCACTTGGCTTGTTGCTGAGCTTGTTTGTAATGATGACTCTATCGATGCTTGGGTACCATTTGTGGTGTCTACCAGCTCAACTAATGCTGCCGAATCACTTTCTAACTCAGTGATGTTGTCGTTTTGGCTTTCTGCAACTTGGGTGTTGCTACATCCTTGTATTAAAGCAAAAAAGATCAACCACAGACTTTTTCTAGTCATACAAATAAGCGGCGCTTTAATGAATCGCTTCAATAACATCATGAGTTACCTCCGGTTTGTTATATAAGGCGGGGGATAATTCAGTGAGTGTGGCAAAGCTTTTACCTACCCATTGGTCGTATATATTTTGCCAAGCACGTTGCGAGTTACTGATGTGGATCTCAATCGCTTTTTCTTCAAATGGGTAGGCCAATTCTTCTAACAAGATTTCATATTCTTCTAGTGCCAGTTCATCTAAATCTGATGGGCGCTCAGAGTCCATAACATCGGCCGCCAGTTGACGATACATCTCTGCAAGTTCATAAGTGGCTTGGGGAACATATTGTGCTTGCTGGAAATCTAATACTTGCTGGTAATAGTTAATAGCAAGTTTCATTTCATCTTGTTTACGTTTTAACGTCTTGTTGAGCGGTGCTGTGAGCTTAATGGTTTTAAATGTTTGCTGATGAGCTTTGGCAAGCGAAATTGCAGCAATGGAAGCGATAACGACCTCACGATTGCCAATAGCTAAAGCTTGATGGCGCTGTTTTTTGTCGGCGCTGAGAATTTGGCGATACCAATAGTATTCTTTGTTCGGTTCATTGGATACTTGATAAAACCCACTCATTTTTAGGCGAACTTCTTGGGCTAAATCAAACGGCTCAGGGTAAGTTCTAGCGTAGGTTCTGAAGGTTAAACGGGCTTTTTCCGTATTGCCTGCCTTTAGGTAATACTCTGCAGCTGTGTACTGGGCTTCACGTTTTAATTCTGTTGAGGGCTGATTAGCAACGATAATCAGCAACTGCTCTGCGGCAAGCTCCCATTCTTCTAATGCTTCGTAAGATTGCGCCAATTTAGCGGGGATCGTGGCGCTAAATTCATGGTTTGGATATCGCTGCTGAAAGGGCACTAAGACCTCAATAGCTTGTTGCCATTTTTGTTGGGAAAGCAAAATATTGGCAGCCTCAAACTGGCCGTTTATCGCATATTGTGACTCTGGCACTCTTGTACTGATCCGTTTCAAATCCATCACGGCTAAAGCTGGGTTTTCAGCCTTATTGGCTTGGGCTTGAAAGTAGATACTGGATGCCAATAAATTGCGCATTTCTGTTTTGGCTTTATGCTGCTGTGGCTTTAGATTTGTGCTGGCATTGAGGTAATTCAGGGCGATGTCGTAAGCCGATTCAGCCTGAATATAGTGTGATAGTTGGTACAAACTATGGGCATACAGTTGGCTGACAACTTGTACTTGTGTTAATGCAACACTTGATAAGGCTTGCCCGTGACGCAAGTGATTACTGACTTGCGAGTTATCGTAACGAATAAGCCTGCTCTCTGGCTCGTTTCCTGCTTGTTGATTTACCGCTAGCGCAGCATGCTCACTTTCTTCGCTGTCATTTTTGTTGCTGGTATTGCTATTGGTATTACTATTGTTATTTGCCTGATTAATCACTTTGTGGCGCAGTAATACAAATTGACTGAACTGGATTAAATCATCAAATTGCTTGGCGTTAAATGCATACTGTGCGCCATCGGTAGCAAGCTCTAACGCGCGTTTATCAAGTGGGTGGTTAGCAATAAATAGCTTATCTAAGCGGGTTCGCTCCGAGATGATGGATTGTCTTTTTGACTGACTTATTGGTGTTATTTCAGCGCCTTTTACCACTGACTCATCATGTTGTGACAATATGGCTCGGATGGTCAACGTGGTTGCGAATGCCGCTTTTTGCTGTAAGGCAAGTTGCTCTGCAGATGGCGCGAACGCATCTTTTTGTGTATAAGCGATAGCCTCATAACTGATTAAGGCTTGTTTAAATTGCTGCGCTTCATAGTTTGCATCAGCAAATAGATACTCGTCACCGTGAATAGGTTTGGTCAGTAAAGATTGAGCTTGTGGCAACTTAGCAAGTTGTAAGTAAACACTTAAAGCACTTGCAGCGGTTTTAAATCCATCTATGCGAGCTTGCCCTGGTGGAAGTTGTTGTGCACTGGCATACAGGCGACGACTGTGCTCGTCACTGAAGGCTAATAAATGCGGTAACACTTCTTGCTGCTGTGCGGTATTAGCGTGAGTCCAAAATTGGCTAGATAAGCCATATTGTTCAACGTACTGATTTTTAAGACGGTGCATCGAGGCGAACTTGCCTTGCTGTTGATATAAATCCAGCAAAGCTAATGAGTAACGCGCAGCCCAAATGTTATTTTTGTCAAATTCAATATAAGTTTGATAAGTCAGCTCTGCGTCATGCTGTAGCTCTTTTTTAAGTAAAAATTTGGCCAAATTATCAAACAGTACATGTTGATATATCGTCAGGTAAGGGGATGACTTTTGTTGGTTTACCAAGTTAAGCAGTGAGCGAGATTGCTCTTGTTGAGACAATGAAATACTCAGTACGCGTTGCGCATCGATAGCCAGATTTTGGTAGCGGCTTGCTAACTTGTTAAATTCAAAACTGGTTTGGGTTAACTGTTCATTATCAGTACTAATTAATTCTTCATTTGCCGCAATGATGTTATCAAACACCTGCAAAAATCTAGCATCCGCTTCGGGTAATCGATTGAGCTTAAATAGCGCCCAACCCGACATGTAAATACTATTGATGAGATATTTATCATTGTCGTTTGCCGACTCTACTTGCTGATAAGCTTGAATCGCAGCAGGGTAATCTTGCAAGTTGTAATAAATCTCACCACGGCGGAAGTTGAGTTCTGCCCGATATTGAGTATTAGGGTAGCGAGTCAGTAATGACTCCATTTCGATCAAGCTTGCATCTATCTCACCCTGCACATCGAGTGCTTTCGCAAGTTGGTATTGCAAGTGTTCATTCTCGGCTCTATCCGGGTAACGGTTCAGTAATACTTGGTATTCTGCAATAAGCTTATCGAGCTGTTGATCATTGTGTTTTAGCTGAGTTAACGCCAGCTGCTCAGCTTCTTGCGCTGACACGTCAGTCTGCTGACTGGCAACTTCATCAAAGGCTTCGCCAAACATTTGTTCTTCTAAATGTTCTGATTTGATTTGAACTAAGCGATATTCAACATGAGTTCGCACTTCTGGATCTGGCTCTAACGTCAGTAGTTGCTGGTAAATTAATGCTAACTTCGCTTTTCGCTGAGCTTGGCTTAATTGCTGTTTTTCATAGTTTACTTGAGGCTGGCTATTGGCTAAATCTGTCAATGTTGGTCGCTGTTGTTTGCTTGACGTTGGCGACTCATCGGTTAGCTGGCAACCCGCTAGACTGATTAACACTAAGCAACTTACCAATCGAGATACACCAAAGCGTTTAGGAAGCGTTAAGGCCATATTGCTACCAAGGCTTGAAACATTGCTAGTGTCAGAGTTGCTGGCTTGTAAAGCGAGTGGGTTAGTGCGCTGCATAATGCTTCTCCACTTGCTCGAAATGAGCAGTCAATGAACTCAATGGAGAATGCTCCTGTTGGGGCATGAGCTTAGTTGTGTTCAAGTTATCAGAGGTAATCGCATTGCTCGGTGTTATATCTTGCTGGCTCATTCTTTCCAGTACCGCTGCCATTTCATGGCGTGAAGTCAGCAGTAACTGCGTTAGCTGTTGACGTTGATTTTGGGTAAATAGGCGCAGTTTTTGTTGAATCGTTAGCTGTGTTTTGTGACTTGCTTGCTTGATGTCACGCGTAATATCTTCGATTTGTTTGGCTAAATTCTGCTGACGGATAACATACTCAGTGGCGCCTTGTTGAGATTGCGAGACTGATTTAAAACGAACATATTGAGCGTTTAATGCTTGTAATTGGGTGTCGATGTCTTTTAATAGTTTTTTGTGTTGCCATAAACGTGGAATAAAAGATTGTTGCAGCTGCCAATTCAGCGCACCTTCTACTCGTGTTAGTCGGAGTAAATCATCTTCTGTGTCACGTGTTGAGGCAATGTTAGCAAGTGCTTGTTTGCTTGATTCAATCCGCTGTAACCATGCTTGTTCGGTACTATTGGCAAACAGTTGCATTTGCTGGAAGGTAATTTCATCGACAGGAACATCGACAGCTTGGATTTGTTTGCTAAGTTGCTGCTTGCGTTCGGTTAGTTGGCTAATTAGGTTTTCATAATCGCTTAATTGCTGTTGAGCTAACCTTTTTTCTCTACGCTGCTTATTTAAATCGATAGTCTCAGCGAGCCAGTCACTTTTACGTTGTTGCTGAGTAAGGTTCTGTTCCAATAGGGATAAACTGGCTAATGTCGTAAAGTCATTTTTCAATGCATTGTCTGTTAGCGCTTTTTCAAGCCAAGGCTGCTTTTCGAGTGTTTCAGGACTTAATCCTTGCGGGGTTAATGCGGTTTGCATTATTTGGCTTGTGTTAAAGCGAGTTTCTAGTGCTACTTCAAAAGCGTCTAATTGTGCTAATTGTTCAAGATAAAGTGTTTCTGCTTCTTGGTAGCTTGTTAGACTTTGTTCAAGGCTTTGTTGCTCACGAACCTGAGCGGCCAGTAATATTGCCGATTGCCAACCCATTAAAGAATAAGGATATTGGCGTTTTAGTAGACCCAATAGCGCTAATGAAATGGGATATTGCTGCAATTGCTGTGCTGAAAATGCATATAAAAATAACGCTGATTCGATATAAGGACTCTGTTGGGGAAAGTCTTTTAATTGTGTAAATGCTGCTTGATATTGGCCTTGTTTGACATACGTTTGCGCTAATAACAGTTGCGCATAATCATTGATCGCTTGTTGCTGTACTTGCTGATCAGATTCTTGGTCTGTAACGCTTTTTTGGTTGTTTTCGTTATTTTCAGCTGTCATTGGAGCGGTAAGTTCTGAAGGCGTTTTTTCAGTGAACAAGCTTTGCCAAAAGCCCGTTTCAGTTTCAGCCAAAGGCATATTTTTTATTGTAATGAGCAGGGTTTCAGCTTGTTGGTACTGCTTTTGTTCAATGAAATGCAGTGCTTGGTTTAGCATAACGTAAGCCGATAACGATGAAGAAGCTAACTGGTTATCAGCTGGGTTATCGTGATTGATAGAAGCAGATGCATTAACACCACCCGCAATCTTTGCCATTATGGCAGGCTCGTTAGGCCAATAAGCCAGTTGGTTAAGAATATGGTATTGCTCAATATAGCTGTTAGGGACTTGGCTAATACGCTGCAACGTTTGTTGCGCTTGGTATGGCTGACCTTGCTCTATTTGCTGCTCTGATAATTGCAATAATGCAACTAACTTGAGTTCAGCGGGTGAAGTATTTTTTTGAGACTGAGAAGAAGTTTGATTGGCTTGGTTTTTGTTGCCAGTTAACGCTTGCTCAATTGCCAATGTTTGCTCAAATGAAGATAAGGTGCGAGTCGCTTTTTGATGAAGACCAACTGATACTTGTAGCCCAGCTTCGAACAATTGACTTTTAGCAGTATCGGCATCAAATCGTTGTCGGTTAATGCTGACTTGCCTTAACGCTGCTTGATAATCGCCTTCAAAGTAGTAATACAAGGCTTGGCGATAAAGTTTATTGCGCAGTTCTTGGTTTGCTTGAGTCGTGACTTCAGTATTAGCAGTGGTCACAGTGCTTACTTCAGTTGCTGAAATACTGTTGCTGCAGCCAATAGCCAATGTCATCAGACACAATAGCGACAAAAACTTCGTTTTAGCTGGTTTTTCTCGCTCTGGATGACGATATTGTTTACTCACATCGGCGGCTTGGGTTCGTTGAAGCACTGGTATCATCTGTTATAAAACCCATTCTTCAACGCTAACATCAGCTCGGTAACTTGATTCGCTGTCTTCAAGCTTTAATTCAACCATGATGGTTTCATCTGTCTTTTCAAAAGGGTGGTTGACTGCTCTTTGTATCGTGCGTCCTTCTGCATCAATGCCGGTGAATATTGCTGTTAATTGATGCTGGCCAGTTTTTAAATTGCCCATATATAGTTTTTGAATGCCGCCTTTTTCAAGCGCGCGGCGCTGACGCTGGGTATATAAAAATCCAGCCACATCTTGGTTATTTATTTTTAGCTCGACGCTATCTAAGGTAAAAAAACGTCCAACATCCACAGAGACAAAGATTGCTATTTGCGTGCTGGCAGGGAAAAGTAAATCTTCTTCTAAAATAAACAAATCACGATTGAGTTGAATGACCTGGCTTTTAATATCTTCAAGTTCGCTACCAATGCTGCTTTGCGCTTGTGTGGCATCTGCCGCGACGACTGGCGATACTGAGATACATAAGCTCAAAAAGAGCGCGTACAGTGCTCGTTGAGATAAACTGAAAAATTGTTGTGTTCGTTTCATATTATTGCCTTGGACGTAGCGTTGAATTGCGTACTACTAAAAATAAATACTGTAAAAAGCACGAATGACATTGGCTGAAAAGCTATAGAATGGCTCATTACCGACACCACCTTCAGCGGTAGGATCTCTGAAGTTGCTATAGTCAAAGGTAATGTAATCCCATTGCAGGCTGGCCTCTGAGCGGTTATCTCCAAAGGACAGGCTTTCAGGCATCAAATAAGTCACGCCTAAACCTAAGGTTAAGTCATTAAAATCACTAAGCTCTTTATCTCGAGCGAGATAATTCTGGGCATCTTGATAAGGGAACAGATCACTATAAAACTCAGCTTGAGTTTGTTGGTAATAGCGCACTTTAAACTCCAGCTCTAAGTAGTCACCAATCGGGTGACGATAGCCAAGCTCCACATCATTGGCATTGATTTCCCAGCTATCATTAAAGTATCGGTAGTGAAAAAATAGCGCTGCACGATAGGGAAGAAAGTAACTGGCTGACAATTTACTCGAAAAGGAGTTACGGGTTTCAGGGTACACTTCGGATTGATAGCCTACCCCTGAAGGGCTGGTAGTATCGATAAAACGTACTGTTCTATATGGGTTATTAAGGTAGCCTTCATCGGCAATTGCTTCAAAATTAAGTTGTGCAGTTAGGTTGCGGGTTAAAATCTGACTGATGCCCGCACGAATTCGATATTGTTGGCTTTGCTCTTCAAATAGGTCATCGCCGTTTCGGCGAATTTCATTGTCACCGTATGACACACCGAGACTAAGATTGGTTAAGTCGCCAAAGGTATCTTGTGAAACGTTAATACTAAAAGACTGGGCAAGGTAATCGTCTTCGTCACTTTGCCTAGCATTAAACGTCATCAGGGTTTTGTCATTAAGGTATTCAACACCAATTTGACCTTCATGACGTTTTTCAGTGTAAGGGCTGGCAGTACTGAGTACATCCACTGACGCAGAAGAAATACTATCTAGATAATAATAACCTGTGAACGCTAATGACTCGGACGCCTTCTTTCGCAGCAGCACAGAAGGACCGTCAATTTTCATCCCGCCGCCTTCGTAACTATGATAAAGCGCATCGGCTCTATCTGGCTCTAAAACAGCCGCCCATGATAAAGGGACATTTATGCTAACGAGCAGCAATGTGATTAGCTTACATACCGTGAGGTTCATTATTCTAGTTACAGCCACAACCACCGCCTCCCGTACCTTCAGCGCCTCTTGCTGATTCACGCGCTTCAAGCACATGAGCTACATGCATATTGGCAATTGGGTGTCGACCAAAACGCATAATAGGGTCGGCTAAGTTTTGGCGCTCGTAAGGTTTTACCCAAGGCTCTATATCAAGACTAGAGCAAGCTGAGAGCGTTAATAATGAGCTTAATCCTGCACTTAACATGATGAGCTTTGTCACAGAAGACTTCATAGCGTTACTCTCTGATTAGTTTCTTGATAGCTGCGGCGTACTTTTTCTCATAGCCGTCTTGATAACCTAAGAAGACGTATCGTACGACACCATCACGATCGATCATCACAGTGGTTGGCATAGCTTTCACGTCATAGGTTTCTGAAAGGGAGTTAGTTTCATCAAAAAAGATAGCAAAGCTTAAATCTAAGTCTGCGAGGAAGTCTTTACCGGCTTGGTTTTCTTGCTCGACATTAATCCCCCAAACTGCGACACCTAAGTCTTGGTACTTATCTTGTAATTTTTGCAGTACGGGCATTTCTTTACGGCAAGGTCCACACCAAGATGCCCAGAAGTTAATTAAGATAATATTGCCACGCTGCTCAGACAGCTTTTGGTTTTCGCCTTGCATATTTTTAAGGGTAAAATCTGGTGCAACTTGCCCGGTTGTCACCGCATTTGCTTGCGCGGTAAGTCCCAGCGTCGCAGCCAATACTAAGCTTTTAAGGCTCTGATTTAATTTAAACATTAATAATCCTTTATTGTTTTTATTCTGTCTTTCACTGCCTGTTATTGTTCGTTACTCAGTTGCTTATTGCGCTATGTAAACAATAACCTCAGGTTAAAAGTAAACGGCTATGCCGGTTGCAAAGGTCAAGTTATGAGTCGTTTTACTTGAGCCAGTGATTTGGGTGTCAAAAATGTAGTCACTCATGGCCAGATCCCAAGCAACCCAATCAGTTAAAAATACTCGATAGTTAGCAGTTAAGTTGACAGTAAACTGTTCATCACCAGCAAACTCAGTGCTGCCGCCACCTAATTCAAATGAAAAGACACTGTTGAACACTAAGTCTTCACTGAAAAAGATTTCGCCAGGTAAAAAGTTATACCCAATATTCAGCCCGTAATAGCGCATTTCACGTTCTTCATCTGTCAACAGTGGGGCTGTATTAGCTAGCTTTTCAAAACTGGTATCACCGCCTTCAGCTATGGCGTAACGGGCTTTGACATAAAAGTGTTCACTGATGTGGTAACCTAAATGTGCACTAATCCAAGGGCTATTTTCGAAGTCTTCAATCGACATTAAGCCGCCTTGTAAACCGACCTCGAAATTTTCGGTATCTAATACATCGTCCAACACTTCACGACGCTCAACATCGGCTTTAACACCAACACTGTTTGGGTTTTCTTGAGCTAAGGCTCCAGCGCTAAAACTGAGCCCTAGTGCCAGCAAGCAATAAGTGAATCGGCTTTTCACAGCGGTTTTAGCACGGCTTGTTATTGTTGTTTTCATTGCTACCTTCATGACGACTTTGGTGTTAATTAATATGTTTAGAAAAATACGCTAAAACCGAGTTGCCAAGATTGCAGTTGCTCATTTTCATCTCGGTCGGTTAATGCCAGAGAAAACTTATATTCAGCCCGTAAAATAAAGTTACGGCCTAAGTGATATTTAAGGCCTGCTGCCGCACTCATTAAGGTGTTTTCACGTGATTGTGAATCTGCAATAACACTGTGAGGGCTAGTATTAATAATGCCACCGCCAACACCAATATATGGACTAACTACCCACTCAGGAAAAGGATGGCTAATTAACATGGCTTCGAATAAATCACTGTCAGATATACTGCCAAGTGCTTTACCAGCTGATATTTCAGCGCTAAATACAGGGGTAAATACATAGCCGAGTTGGATGGTGTAAAGGTTTGCACCTTCAAAATCGCCGTACATTACCCCGGCTTCCCAATCTCGATTAAGGTATGCATCAGTCCCGAGCTGAGTTTGTTCAACGGCTTGTCCATGTTGACTAAAACCGAACAAATCATCTTCGTGAAACCAACCTTCAACCCCACGTTTGTCACGCACTTTTATCCAAGCCGTTCGCTTGACTAACACGGTCACTTCTTCACTTTGTTCTACCACATGCACTACAGGGTAGCCTGCGCTTGGGCCTGAATGTAGCTCGATAAAAGGCACGTCTATGGTCAATGTTGCTGCTGTATTTGTGTCTTGGTATGAATCGACTGTGGTGTCACGTTTAGGAATGGAAGTTGGCTCAGCCGCAAGGGCATAGCAAGGAAGCATCATTGCCATAGACAATAATATTGGGCTTAACCACTTCATGGTAAATGGATAATTAAACATGGTTTCCTTGTTGTAACATCATCATTCCTTTATGTGCTGTTGTCAGTGTTTACTACTCTTGTGTATAAAAAGGGGTGTTGTAATACTGCGCCCCAATATCTATCCACTCAGCGATTAATTTGAGTTCGTCGGCAGACAGCATGTTTTGATGAGTGACATCATTCATGGTGTCAAAAAAGTTGCTGCTAGCGCTTGCGCCGTTAGTTGACATGATGGCTGGCACATTTACTGTCGTCATAACCGGAATTGGGTTACCTTCAGCATCAAGAATAAGCTCACCTTCGCTATCAACTTGATAGACAATATTGCCATCAGCGTCGAGAACCACGATTAAGCGATCGACGATAATGCCATCAATGTCTTCCTGTTCGACATCATTGAAAAACAACTCTCGATAGCTAGTAAAATGTGCTGGTTGGTCAGTGGACGGCGTTGCTACTAATTCAAGCTGCCCAGCTGGTACTTGGGCAAGGTTATTGTCGTCAACAATGCTATGGCAGCTAGTGCAGGTGTTATCAGCAAGAACTGCTAAAGTCGTTTCATCTATTGCAAGGCGCTGCAAATCCCACAATGGCTGTATATGTTCTTCATAGTTAATCTGAATTCGGCAATAAGCATTCCAATTGTTAAAACACTCACTACCATTTGGCGCTGGTGTAGCAAGGTTTTGGTAGGAATAATCTGTACTGGGATTAACCGTAGATAATGCAGGGTTGGTCCAGCGATCTTCGTAGGTTAAGTTAGCCGATAACTCGGCGATACCATTAACCATCGCATCAGCTTGAGCCATGGTTTGCCCTTGAGTGGGAATGATGTTTTGTGTGGCGTTTGTAAAAGCTGCGCCGCCCGCTGCTCCGGGGTTAATTGATTCAGCTTGCGCATCATAACGGCCGTGGGGTAGTTGACTGTTTGCAGTATGACAGCCTTTACATTGCAGTGTTTCACCCGGCTTTAAACTAATCCATTGGCTATGACGGCCACCAATACGTTGACCAGATGCATCCAATACGCTGATAGCCAAAGGAACATTCGCTGGGACTTTAATTTTTACAGAGCCATCAGGTTGTATTGGCGTGTAACCAATAATTTCACGCATTAGCTGATTGCGACTACGACCAAAATCTGTATTAGGAATATCTCTGACTTCATCTGATGGCATAGGCACGCCACGAACCACTTTCAAAAAACGTGCAGGTAGCTCAGTTGCACGTGTTTGGGTTGGATCGCTGAGTTGGCTAATCCCGCCTAAATTGGCACTACTGTCTTGACCGTCAAAGTCATACACACTGCGAATATCAATGGCTGCTGCCAGCTCTTCGTGTAGTTGCGCATCAAGTTCATTGCCGATCACTTTATTGGCTATAAATGTTTTTGGCTGTGAACTCGGTTGCATGACTAAGGCTTCAGTAATCACTTTTCCTTCTTCACTATCAGCGACTAATTGCTGAGTTCCATCGGCATCATTTAATAGCCAAAGCTCGTACAAGGGAGCGGCAAGTTCTAGTGTGGGATCCAATAACTGTTCATCAGTTAGCTGGCCGCAAGCACGAATTTGCTCTTCAATCACGACACGGCATAAATCCCAACTTAATAAATAGCGCTGACTATTATCAGGTAGTGGCGTTAAATGGGTTAATCGTCCAGAAGGAGAAAGGTTATCTGAGAAGTTAAAGTTAAACTCGAAACTGAATGCTAAATCGTTAATGGCACTATCGTTAGCAGCAGACGCAAAGGTTGGCTGCTGGTTATCAGTAAACTCGTCGATATTAATCACCACAGGGCGCTTTTGGTAGCTGGTTTCGTCTTGTGAAGAAAGTAAAAGTAAGATCTCACCATTTGGCAGCTGTTGTGGTTTAACAAATTCGATGAGTTCATCTTGCTGATCGAAGGCTATTTGATGTGAATGCCAGCCAAACATCAACTGATTATCGGTGCCATCAGGGTTCATTTCATACAGGTTTATGCCCTTATTGCCGCCCATATTATCCCAGCGACTGTACAAAATTTTACCGCTTTGCAGCACTAATGGGTGTGTGTCGTGGCTTAAATTAAAACTCAATTGCTCTATACCGCTACCGTCGGCATTCATCACATGAATATTGAAGGTTTCATTATCTCGGCTTTCATCTAGGGCGGTGTACTGGGGCTTACCTTCATCTAATAAAATCGCTCTAGATAAACGCTGGCGAGTCGAAGCAAAAATGATGCGGCCGTCAGGTAAAAACGATGCCATGAGATCGTCACCTTGCTCAGCAGTGGTATCGCTGACAATCACTCGTTCAAGAGTTTGTGTTGCAAGTTGATAACGCCAAATATTCCAACTCGGTTGGTCCATTTCATCCGCATCTTCAATTTCAGGCGCTCGAATTGACACTAAAAATTGTTGGCCATCATCTGAAACTGACAAATCTCGAATATCAATAGCCTGAATGGTGTCAGCAGGTGCATCTTCTGGCAGTAAATCAGCAAATAACTGGGCTGATATGTTAGTCACAGGGGAGTCGCTAAAGGCATTTCGTTTGACGAAAAGCTGCGCGCCGGGATTAAACTGAGCGGGGTGACGAGAATCAAAACTGGCAGGTTGAGCACCTTCATCGCCGTCTAAAGCGATAAGATCACGCTGAATATAAATAACAGGGTATTCAACTAAAACAGGATCAGCTTGCTCATCCTTAATGGCTGTATCGGTATTACATCCTGTAAGATAAAAGAAGGCCAGAATGATATAGACGCACTTCCCTGCATAGCCCCAAATTGGCCTCATTTATTACCCTTAATACGCAATTGTTATTATTGTTATTGTTACATAGTAAAAATGTAATAATTCTTGACATTATTGCCGCCTAGTCTCAGTGTTTCAATACTTTTTAGCAAAAATTATTTTGCCAAGTAAAAAATAAAGTTAACAAAATAAAAACAACAAGCTTTATGATTTTAGAATACTCGATCATTGTCTGCGTTTTTATCTTATTGCTACTAAAGCAATTGTTAGCTAAGAACAATGACAAGGAGACAGTATGAAGTTGCAACTTTATACGCTTAAAAGTCGGCATTTTTTGAATGGAATTGATGTATCCCAGCTTAAAGTTCAACAAGGTATTACTCTGCTTTTGTTGTCATGCTTGACTATTTTTTCAGCAAACACCTCTGCTGGTACATTAGAGCAAGCCAAACAGTTACATGACAGAATCGCTGGTGTCCCAGCATCAGAGCAAACACTCAATGAGATGTCTGTATTGCTCAGTGACAGTAAGCCAATTGAAGCGGCTTATTTAGCAATGGAAAACCCCGCTTTTTATTCTACTACGCTTAAATTATTTGCCACTCCATGGACCAATATTGATCAAGACAGCTTTGCACCATTAAATGATTACAGCGCTACTGTGATTGGTGCGGTTCGAGATGATGTGGATTTTAGGCAGTTACTTCAAGCTGATATGGTTTATGTAGGCGATAACAGTCTAAACCTTCCCGCTTATAGCACCCGTGATAATGCTCATTATCAGGCACTTGAAGATCAATTTATTGATTTAAAGTCAGGCCTAGAGCGAACCACTCAATCCAGTGTTAACGGCTTACCTAGCGATGCAACAGCTGGAGTGCTTACAAGTCGCGCCGCGGCAAAAGCATTTTTCTATTTAGGCACTAACAGAGCGATGGTGCGCTTTACCTTGATGAATCACCTTTGTACTGATTTAGAGCCTTTAAAAGATAATACTCGCTCACCTGACAGAATTCGCCAAGATGTGAGCCGCAGCCCTGGTGGTGATAGCCGGTTATTTATCAATAACTGTTTGGCTTGCCATAGTGGAATGGATCCCCTTGCTCAAGGGTTTGCATATTATCAATATGACTTTGATGTTGAGAGCGACCCTGATGGTGATAGTGGGGCAATTACCTATAACCAAAGTGGTCAAATAGATCCTGACACTGGCACCAGAGTACAGGGGAAATACCATATTAACTCCACCAGTTTCCCCTATGGTTACGTGACAGAAGACGATGAATGGCAAAATTATTGGCGTGAAGGTGTTAACCAAAAGCTTGGGTGGGACGAATCACTCAATGGTAAAGGTTTTGGGGCTAAATCATTAGGCCAAGAGTTTGCTAACAGCCAAGCATTTGCCCAATGCCAAGTTAAAAAAGTATTTAAAACCGTATGTTTAAGAGATGCAGAGTCAACTGAAGACATTAATCAGATTGCTGCTACAACTGCATCTTTTCAACAAAACTCATATCAACTCAAGCGTGTGTTTGCTGAAGTTGGCAATTATTGTATGGGAGAATAACGGTGATATTACCTCATAAAACCCTAACCTTACTCTCTGCTATTTGTTTGCTATTAACTTTGTCCGCTTGTGGTGGGGGAGATGTCGAAAGCAATCCACCTCAACAGCAAGATCCTGGCTCTGATGTCTACACAGGTCCTGCGCCCGCTACAGAAGACATTCAAAAATATAAAGTGTCGCTGTGGGATAATATTTCAGGGCAAAATCGATGCGGAGCATGTCATACCGAAGGTAATCAAGCGCCGTATTTCGCTAGTCGAGAAAACGTCAATGACGCGTACGCTGCGACTAACCCATTAGTAGACTTAACAGATCCTGCGGCATCTCGTTTAGTTGAAAAAGTCGCTGGTGGCCATAATTGCTGGTTAGACAGTGATAGTGCCTGCGGTGAAACCATGACTTCATGGATCAAGCTGTGGGCTGATGAGCGAGTCAGTAGCGCCAATACCATCGAGCTGACATCACCAGTCATACGAGAACCTGGAGCCAGTAAAAGCTTTCCCGATGATAGCGGCTTATTTAGTCAGCATGTCTATCCTATCGTAAGCCAGTATTGCAGTGACTGTCATAATGAATCAGCAACGTTTGCCCAGTCGCCATTTTTTGCCAGCAATGACATTAATCAAGCTTATGAATCAGCCAAAAATGTCATCAATATTGATGAGCCAACCCAATCACGTTTAGTGGTTCGTTTGGGTAGCGAGTTTCATAATTGCTGGACTAACTGTCAGGAAAACAGCAATGAAATGCTTGCTGGGATTACAGCAATGAGTGATGCCATTGAAGTCGATGAAATTTCACCAGATATGGTGGTATCAAAGTCATTACGTTTAACCGATGGTATTACCGCATCCAGTGGCGGCCGTTTTGAAACTGATGTGATTGCGCTTTATCAATTTAAGACGGGTGAAGGTGCCATTGCTTATGACACATCGGGCATAGCACCAGAAGCAAATTTATCACTAACAGGTGATGTTGAGTGGCTAGGTAGCTGGGGATTATCTTTTACTAATGGCAAAGCGCAAGCCAGTACGGCTAATAGTAAGAAACTGCATGACCTTATTACCTCAACGGGTGAGTTTTCTATCGAAGCTTGGGTGACGCCAAACAATGTTACTCAAGAAGGCCCAGCAAGAATCGTCACCTATTCTGCAGGTGATGATGCGCGTAACTTCACGTTAGGTCAGACACAATATAACTATGACTTTATGTTGCGCACAGAGAGCTCAACAGTAAACGGTGAGCCTGCGTTAAGTACGCCTGATGCTGATGAAGTGCTACAAGCAACATTGCAGCATGTGGTACTGACCTACAATGCAACTCAAGGGCGACGTATTTATGTTAATGGCAACCTTATTGACGCCGTTGACGAAGATATTGCGCCGCTTGCATCATGGGATGACAGCTTTGCATTAATACTAGGTCGTGAAGCCTCAAACCAACATGTATGGCAAGGGGATATTCGTTTATTAGCGATTTATAACCGTGTACTCGAGCAAGAACAAATTAGCCAAAACTACGATGTTGGAGTTGGTGAGAAATTTTTCTTACTGTTTTCAGTCAGTCATTTAATTGATTTACCCGAAACCTACGTCATGTTCGAAGTCAGTCAATTTGATAATTATAGCTACTTATTTACTGGTGCATCACTGGTGAATATTAATGGCACGCCTGTGGCGGACAACTTTGATATGCGCGGGATCCGCCTTGGCATTAACGGCAAAGAAAGCGCTCAGGGCCAGGCATACTCCAATGTCGATTTAACCATAGACAGTGGTCAAGAAATTGCTGAACCCATGCCAATTTCGGCACTCGGCACAATTATTGGCCTTGAAAAAGGTGCCAGCCAAGATGAGTTTTTCTTAACTTTCGAGCAAATCGGTGAGCACGAAAATGTTCGCGTACCGGGTGTTGTCATTACACCAGAAGAACTTCCAGCCAGCACAGAAACATCGCATATTGGTCTACGTAATTTTGCCGAAATTAACCATACCATGAGCGAATTAACCGGTGTGGCACAACAAAATACAAAAGTCTTTGATACCTATGAGTTAGTGAAGCGGCAACTGCCCAGTGTTGAAAATATTGATACCTTTATTTCAGCGCAGCAAATGGGGGTAACGCAACTGGCTATTGCCTATTGTGATGTTGCTATTGACGACAACACGATTCGCACGACTTGGTTTCCTGATGTCGACTTTAGCCTTGCACCTGCTGACGCATTAAATGCAGCGCAACGCCCAGCATTGCTTAATCCGCTCATTAATCAATTAATGCCGTTGAGTCTTGCAACCCAGCCAGATGCAACTGCTGTGTATGATGAACTGGACTCTTTGGTAAGCCACTTATCAGTTTGTGGTACAAACTGTAATGCGGAACGCACCCAAACGATTGCTAAAGCCTCTTGTGCTGCAGTGCTCGCTAGTGCTGTTATGTTGATTCAATAGGAGAGTAATAATGATAAAACAGCAACTGAATATTACTTCTCGTTCAAAATTGAAACTGGTCAATGTGGCAAGTGTATTAGCCTGTTCAAAAGGATTTCAACATGACTAAACCAAAGCATCTTCATCCGGACACGCCATTATTGTTTTCTGATCATCGCAAGCCGATGACGCGACGTGAGTTTATCTCAACAGGCTTAGCAAAAGGTGGCCAAGCGATAGCAGGCTTATCGTTAATGAGTATGTTTGCTAACCCAAACCAAGCTAATGCAGCATTGTCTTCTGACTTAGAAGCACTGCGGGACTCTTGCGGTATTAGTGTTCAAGGCGCAGGCAAAATTCCTTTTATTAGTTTTGACTTGGCTGGCGGCGCAAATATCGCAGGTTCAAATGTATTGGTAGGCGGTGCAGGCGGCCAGCAAGATTTCTTATCAACCGCTGGCTATAACAAACTGGGATTACCTGGTGATATGGCGCCATCAATTGCTAACCCTGATGTGGGCATGTCTGATTTTATTAATACGGACTTAGGTTTAGCATTTCATTCTGATTCTGCTTTTTTACGTGGCATTCTAGAAAAAGTCTCAGCAGATACGGCATCACGTATAAATGGTGCAGTTATCCCATGTCGCTCTGACAATGACACTGGTAATAACCCGCATAACCCAATGTATGCCATTGCTGCTGCTGGTGCGAATGGTTCACTGATGCCGTTGGTTGGCTCTCGCAGCACAGATTCTGGTGGCAACTCTATGGCGCCGAATAACTTTATTGATTTAAGTATGCGCCCGACTAAGATTGATCGTCCGTCAGATGTGACGGGCTTAGTCGATGTGGGGGACTTATTTAGCTTATTGTCTCAGCGCGATGCCGTCACTGTGATGGAAAGTATTCAGCGTATCAGTGCTCAGAAAATGGCTTCAGTGAATACTCAAGTCACCCGTGACGATGTGATTAAAGATTTAGTCAATTGTGGTTATGTAAAAAGTGCGGATTTAGCCGATAGATTTGGCGATCCTTCAACCTTAAACCCGGTACTTGATCCAGATATTGTTGGCCCTGCGGGCATATTCACGATTAACGAATTTGATTCTGAATCAGAGTTTCAAAAAACCGCATCGATTATGAAATTAGTCGTAAATGGTTTCTCTGGAGCGGGCACCGTCACCATGGGCGGCTTTGACTATCACACAGGTGAGCGTGGCACGGGAGAGCTTCGAGATTTACGCGCAGGCCGCTGTATGGGGGCATGTTTAGAGTACGCAGCCAGACGCAACCAACCATTGATGATGTATGTGTTCAGTGATGGCTCCGTTGCCAGTAACGGCCGCATTGATGAATCAATGGAAGGACGAGGCAAGGGTGAATGGACAGGTGATAACTCATCAACAGGCGCATCGTTTTTCTTAGTCTATAACCCAACGGGCAAGCCACAATTGATGGGCGCAAATGCCGATCAAATGGCGCAAAACCAACAGATTGGTTTTATGCGCTCAGATGCCTCAGTGGATACCGCATCAGCGCCTTCTGCTAATAACGTTAACTTATTGGTTGATACTGTATTGCTTAACTACATGGCACTGCATGGTGAACAAGGTCAGTTTAATACTGTTGCGCCAAGACAAGGTTTGGGGAACAGCACAATGCTGGATTCACTGACAGCATTTCAACCCATTGTTTGATTGAAATGTAGGTTTATTTTTCTGATTAAACTAAAAAGCTCAGAGGTTTTCCTCTGAGCTTTTTGTTTTAAATTTGTTTTTAAGTTTAAGTTTAAGTTAAAGGTAAAATCAGAATCAACGTCGTGGCGCTTCGCCCACACCCGACGAAAGGGAAACAACAGCATTTCCCTTTTCGCTGATTTTTATAAGAGCCTTGCCGCTCCGACGAAGTGTTGTTCCTCATCCTATGGAGCGAATTTACTATCGCCTCAGACTCGCCATCGATGGCTCAACTGAGGCTATGTCGGCGTCCTGCCTCCATCACGTAAATTAGCTCAACGCATTCGGACACTTCCAACGGAGATTATTGAGCCTGCAATTTCATTTGTTGTTATAGAGCTCATTTTGTAAAGGTTTAAAATTGCTTTTGATTTTCTATGAATGATCCTTTTGAATTGAGGACGTTGAAGAAAATAGCGTGATGCTCACATGGATGTGAGCATAGCTTTCGCGGTGCATGGATGCACCATCGGAAGCGTTAGCATTTTCGAATAAGTCTGAAGCAGTCTGCAAATGAAGTTAAAAGCTGGATGATTCTCCGTTGGAAATTTTGCTTTTTAAATTTCGCCGGAGCTGCGGGGTGTTCTAAGAGGGAGTCGCAGTTCACTCCCTTTTAGTCTGGTGTGGGCGAAGCGCCACGACGTTGATCTTAATCCAAACGAAGTTTGGAGATGAAGCAATGAAATAGGCGATTACCTGAAATGCTTATTACCCAATATGGATACTCGTATATCTAACAGGGCTCTAGTAATGTGACAATTAATCAATAGCTTTGCTATGGTGGGGGCAGAAAAGAACTCAAATTTTAATTTTTTTAGTTTCAATGAATCATACACAAGCCTACGCATTAAGCTTCAACAAGGTGCTAAAATCAAATATTTTCTTCTAGTACATGTTTTAATTATGAGGAAGGTTTTATGCAACAAGGAAGTATGGACGGAATGTTCAAACAAAATAGTATTAATTTAGTTTGCTCTACTCTGGCAATTGTATGCGCTTACTATAGCGATCTAGTAAGTGTTTTATTTTGGTTTGGCGGGCTTCTAGTCATTCCAGCAATTGCAATTTGGTATCAGTTTAAGTTTGCTCTTGGTCATTTTATATTACGACTCAGTATTGCTATTTTACCTTGGTTAGTTCTTTGTTTTATTGGTCTATTTACGGCATCAAATACAGAGCATGATGGCCAGAGAACCATGAATATGTTCTTTTTCGAAATGCCATTATATTCTGTAGCAGTCGGAACTGTTGTAGTAACAGTATGTTTTCTATTTAAAAAAGCCACAACTTCTAGTTAGTTGCTGTATAACCATTTATCAGAAAAGACGTCAAACATATGGATTGCGTTTCTTAGTCGCTAATTAAAATCAACTAATATTACTTCTATTTGAGTCATTAGGTGCATCTTTCAAATTTTAAAAATGTGTGGGATAGACAGTTCAGACTCACCCAACTTACCCTTTAATCTAATTCTCTTGTAATCCCTTAGACACATGTAAGGTCTGCTGATTATCAATAATAATCGCTTCGTATTCTGGCAGCTGGTTAATCAGCGCCATGCCTTCTTGTAAGCCTTTAACAAACACTGCGGTAGATAGGGCATCTACATAAGTTGAGTTTTTGCCAATGATAGATACGCTAACCACTTTTCTGGCTGAGTCACCGGTTTTGGGGTTAATGATGTGATGGTAGCGTATGCCATCTTCAATAAAGTAACGCTCATAATCCCCTGATGTAGAGATGGATTCATCGCTTAGCGGCAATTGCACTGCTGTTTTTTCAGCGGCGCGAGGATGTTTTATGCCAACAAACCAAGGGCGGCCGCGTCTGTCGCCTAACAAACCTGTGTCACCGCCTGCGCTAACGAGTCCATGTTTTATGCCTGCAGCTTTTAGTATGGCTAGGCACTGCTTTACTGCATGGCCTTTGGCAATGCCACCTAAATCAATACGTACATCTTGATTTTTAAACCGCACACTCGATTGTTGCTTATCTAACATTACTGCTCGGTAATCAATGGCATCAAGCGCTTGGTTGATGTCGGACTTAGCTGGTTTTTGACCTTGACGATAATCATATTGGTAACCGATAGAAGCGTAGGTGATATCAAATGTACCTTGGGTTAACTCGGCGATTTGGCGTGAATCAAGCAGTAAATTAAACAGTTCTTGGTCTACCTTAACTGGGGCTATTCCAGCTTGCTGATTAATGTGACTCAGTTGACTATTTGGCTTGTAAGGACTCATTAACCTGTCGATGCGGTGCATCTCTTGTTCGACCTTTTCAATAAGCTGGGCTGGCGAGTCTGAGATGCTCGAGTGTTCATTTTGTTCAAGCCAAAACTCGACATGGGCTTGAGTTCCCATGACTTGAAAACTTTTTTGATGCCATTGCGCAGTTGCATGGCCTGATAAGCTGGCTGCAAAAAAACAAAGAACAAGAATGAGATAGTTAGGTTTAAACATGACGTGCAGCTCATTTATTTTTATTAGTCACTGTGAGTGCAAGTAGGTTACTGAGTTATACAAGATTTGGCTAGCTGAGATGAAAAATGGTGCAGCAGCAAAGTGTAAAGCAATAAAAAAACGCACTCAATTGAGTGCGTTTAATCTATTCTGTTTCGCTATGTAGCATGTCAGAATATTAGTGGCGGAACATCGCAGAGATAGACTCTTCGTTGCTAACACGGCGAATTGCTTCAGCCAGTACCGCTGACATAGTCAGTTGGGTTACTTTTTCCACTTTTAACATTTCTGGGCTTAATGGCACAGTATCAGTCACAATCACTTCATCGATAACTGAGTTAGCAATATTGCTTGCTGCGTTACCTGAAAATACTGGGTGAGTTGCGTAAGCAAATACACGGTTTGCGCCATGTTCTTTTAATGCTTCAGCAGCTTTACATAAAGTACCGCCAGTATCGATCATGTCATCAACGATGATACAGTCACGGCCTTGTACGTCACCAATGATGTGCATGACTTGTGCAACGTTCGCTTGTGGGCGACGCTTATCAATAATGGCTAAGTCAGAGTCATCAAGCAGTTTAGCAACTGCACGAGCACGAACAACACCACCAATGTCAGGTGAAACAACCACAGGGTTATCAAGTTCTTTACCTAACATATCTTCTAGTAACACAGGGCTACCAAATACGTTATCAACAGGCACATCAAAGAAACCTTGAATTTGCTCTGCGTGTAAATCACAAGTTAATACGCGGTCAACACCAACACTTGATAAGAAGTCAGCAACAACTTTCGCGGTAATTGGTACACGTGCGCTACGTACGCGACGATCTTGGCGAGCATAACCAAAGTATGGGATAACGGCAGTAATACGACCTGCAGATGCGCGACGTAATGCGTCAACCATAACGATAAGTTCCATTAGGTTGTCGTTAGTCGGTGCACAAGTAGACTGAATGATAAATACATCAGCACCACGTACGTTTTCATTGATTTGAACACTGATTTCACCGTCGCTGAAACGGCCTACTACTGCATCGCCAAGTTTGCAAAATAAACGGTC
Source organism: Shewanella sp. MMG014 (assembly GCF_018100775.1). NCBI lineage: Bacteria > Pseudomonadati > Pseudomonadota > Gammaproteobacteria > Alteromonadales > Shewanellaceae > Shewanella > Shewanella sp. MMG014. Next base: position 11,135 of record NZ_JAGJDZ010000011.1, on the reverse strand, counting down.
GGCTATTTTTTTGGCTAGTTTAGGGGTAGCGTTACCAGCAAAGAGCTTGATATCGGGCACTTTATGAACCTCAGGTGTTGGCTTTAATGTTAGTGGCTAAAGATGAACTAAATCGACCGAAATCGTCGGTTAAGTTTAGTCAATATCATCTTTAGAAGATAAATTTTAGCTTTGGCTTAAACGGCTCACTAAAGGTGATTGATTTAAGCCTTTTGCAACAAAACCTTGCATAGAATCAGGCAGTTGTGCCAATGCATCTAGTGCTGTTTGTTGCTGTTTGAACTCTCCGAAGACGCATGCGCCAGTTCCGGTCATTCTTGACGGCGCATATTCTACCAGCCAGCTTAATGCATTGGCAACTTGAGGGTGCTTTTCTGCGACCAACTTCTGACAATCATTTGTCCAACTTTTCTGCATTAAAGTAGTTAGCTCTAATTTAGGGGTGTCACGTGGTAAGTGCGGATCTTGAAAGATAGCTTGCGTCGATACATGCACATCAGGGACGATAACTAAATAATAGTATTCAGTGGGTTCAACTGGTAATAGTTGCTCGCCAACACCTTCTGCGAAAGCTGAAAAACCATTAATAAAAACAGGGACATCCGCTCCAAGTTTTAAGCCGATTTCAGCTAGCTTTTCCAGTGGCAAATCGAGTTTCCAGAGCTTATTTAACGCGATTAACGTGGTCGCAGCATCAGAAGAGCCGCCGCCTAAACCGCCTCCCATTGGTAAGTTTTTCTGCAACCAAATTTCAGCGCCGCCATCATAATTGGCATATTCTTGTAATGATTTTGCGGCCTTTAGAATTAAGTTATCTTTTTCAGCGACAACTTTTGATAATTCAGAGTGTATCTTGATGCTGCTATTTTCTGTTGGTAAAAAGTCCAGATAGTCACAGCGATCGATAAATTGAAATAAAGTTTGGAGTTCGTGATATCCATCAGCACGTTGGCCGGTGATATGCAAAAATAAATTCAGTTTTGCCGGAGCTGGCCAATGGGTTGAAATGGCTGAGTTTTGGCTATTGGTTGTCATAAAGCGCTTCTTTATTCTTCTGTTATAAAGGGATATCAATAGGCGCAAGCGCTTGCCATTGATTAATTTGAATCTTAATACGCACATCTGCACGAGTTATTTGCAACAACTTTGGTACCATTGCACCGCTTTGTTGTTGGTAGCTTATATATTCTACTTGCCAACTTTCACCCAACTCTGGACTGGTAAAAGCGCTAATACTACCGTCATCATTATAACTGTCGACGATGTCATCGTTTGTGACTTGACCTGTTATCCAAAGCGGCAGTTTATTCAATGGAATTTGCATACCACTGACTTGGCCAATAAGGCGCTGTGGATCTGTATCTGTATAGGTTTTACCTTGAACAGTAATGGTGGTAAGTCCTTGTTTAGAGGTTAATGACAAGGCAGTCGTGCCAATCATCGTCGTTAAAGACAGCTCATCGTGCGGTTGAGATAAAAGATTGTCATGAAACCAAAAAAGGTTTGTACTGAATTTATCGGTTGATGAACGAAAGGCCAGTTTACCTTGTATTTCCCATGCCTTGGCCTCATTGGCTTGGGTAACATCAATATTTGACAGCGTATGAGGCGGCTTTACCGAACAGGCACTGAGGAATAAACAGCACAGTAATAGTATGCGCTGGGGAGTAAATGTTAAATATTGCAAGTGACTATGCGCCCTAAATAGAGTGTTGCTTTATAATACTGACCATAGTCTGCATTGTAAAAACTGCTTTGCGGTTTTTGCATTTTTATTAGCCAATAGAAGTAAATATCGAAAGATTACTATGCATGTTAGGGATTTACCTGCATCATAAACATTAATGAAATTGGTCTAATTTCCTATGGTTTTGTTAACAAGATAGAATAAATAGAAAAAATATAGACAATTATTCGGTTTTGTTAAGCCAATTGTGTTTTTCATTTTTGCAATTCAGTAGAATAGCCTAATTAATGATCCCGCGAAGAACTTAAAACGAGTCACATGAGCCTAGTAGCAATCGGAATAAATCATAAAACCGCCACGGTAGACCTTCGTGAGAAAGTCGCATTTTCACCAGATAAAATTCATGATGCCATGAAGAGTCTGGCGAGTCGCACAAGCTCAGGCGAAGCCGTGATTGTGTCGACATGTAATCGCACCGAGCTTTATTGTAATAATGGCTCGAAAGAAGACATTATTGAGTGGCTTGAAGATTATCATAACCTCACGCACGAAGAGCTCATGCCGTGTGTATATAGTTATGAAAACCATGAATGTGTTAAACATTTGATGCGTGTATCTTCTGGTCTTGATTCATTAGTCTTGGGTGAACCGCAAATTTTAGGTCAAGTGAAACAAGCTTTTGTGAAAGCAAAAGAGGCAGGTACCACTGCGGTAACGATTGACCGTTTGTTTCAAAACACCTTCTCTGTGGCGAAAAAAGTCCGCACCGAAACTGAAATTGGCGCTGCAGCGGTATCAGTGGCCTTTGCCGCTGTTAGTATGGCTAAACACATTTTCTCTTCGCTTAGTACCACCAATGTCCTGTTAATTGGTGCCGGTGAAACCATTGAGCTTGTCGCAAAACATTTAAAAGATAATGAAGTTGCCGGTATTGTTGTAGCAAACCGAACAGTTGAACGTGCACAGGCCATGTGTGAAGAGTTCAATGCAACAGCAATTACACTACAAGAAATTCCAGACTATCTACCTAAAGCCGATATCGTGATATCCTCTACCGCCAGTCCGTTACCTATATTAGGTAAAGGCATGGTAGAAAAGGCGCTAAAACAACGTCGACATCAGCCAATGCTGCTAGTTGATATTGCAGTTCCTAGAGATATAGAAGCAGAAGTTGGCGAATTAGACGATGCTTTCCTTTATACTGTGGACGATTTACACAGTATCATTGAACAGAACATGGCTTCACGTAAAGAAGCCGCCGAGCAAGCAGAGATAATTGCTGATGAGCAAGCCCATGTATTTATGGAGTGGGTACGTTCATTAGAGTCTGTAGATAGTATTCGAGAATACCGAAGCCAGAGTTTGGCAATAAAAGATGAATTAGTAGAGCGCGCCTTGAACAAATTGACTCAAGGTGGTGACAATGAACAGGTGATTTTAGAGCTGGCAAACCGGCTAACCAATCGCTTAATCCATGCACCAACACAAGCGTTAACTTCTGCTAGTCGTCAAGGAGACTTGAATACCTTAGGCCAATTACGCGTCACGCTTGGTTTAGATAAAAATTAAGGTAACAAAGCTAAAATGAAAGAGTCGGTTATTCGCAAGCTGGAAGGCTTGCTTGAACGTAATGAAGAAGTGTTGGCATTACTAAGTGATGCAGAAGTTATTGCGGATCAAGACCGCTTTCGTGCTTTATCAAAAGAATTTTCTCAATTAGAAGATATCGTTAAAAGCTTCACTGCATTCCAAGAGGCGCAAGAAAATCTTGAGTCAGCTAATGAAATGTTAGCTGAGGACGATGCAGAAATGCGCGAAATGGCGCAAGAAGAAATCAAAGAAGCCAAAGCTGAAATTGCACGTCTTGAAGACGAATTGCAAATTTTACTGCTGCCTAAAGATCCTAATGATGATCGTAACGCCTTTATTGAAATCCGTGCTGGTGCAGGTGGCGATGAAGCCGCGATTTTTGCTGGCGATTTATTCCGTATGTACTCTCGTTACTGCGAATCTAATAAATGGCAAATGGAAATCATGAACGCTAACGAAGGCGAACATGGTGGATTTAAAGAATTAATCGTACAAGTTACTGGTGAAGGCGTTTACGGTAAGCTTAAATTTGAATCAGGCGGACACCGTGTTCAACGTGTACCTGAAACTGAATCACAAGGCCGTGTTCATACCTCAGCTGTTACTGTTGTGGTACTGCCAGAAATTCCAGAAGCTGAACAAATTTCGATTAACCCTGCTGATTTAAAAGTGGACACGTTCCGTGCATCAGGCGCGGGTGGTCAGCACGTTAACAAAACCGATTCTGCCATTCGTATTACTCACGTTCCTTCAGGGATTGTGGTTGAATGTCAGGATCAGCGCTCGCAACATAAAAACCGTGCACAAGCAATGAGTGTTCTTTCTGCTCGCTTACAAGCGGTTGAAGATGAAAAGCGTCGCAGCGAAGAAGAGTCTACTCGTCGTAACTTAGTGGCCAGTGGTGATCGCAGTGAACGTATTCGTACTTATAACTTCCCACAGGGGCGTATGAGTGAGCATCGCATTAATTTAACCTTATATCGTTTAAATGAAATTATGGAAGGTGATTTGAATTCAATCATCGAGCCATTGATGCAAGAAGAACAAGCTGATTTGCTTGCTGCGTTAGCAGACGACTAATTCCAATGATTGATTCCATTGAATAAGGAGTGACGTTGTCACATTCTTCTTTTTCTACCATTGCGGAATCTTTGCAATGGGCCTATAGCCAATTAGTCGACTCGTCAGAGTCGGCTCATATCGATGCAGAAGCTTTGCTTCTGCATTGTCTTAATAAACAACGTAGTTATCTTTACACTTGGCCTGAAAAAGTGCTGACTGCGGATCAATTTAAAGCTTACCAAACGATGATTGAAAAGCGTCAACAAGGGGTTCCTGTTGCGCATATCATTGGTGAACGTGAGTTTTGGTCATTGCCGTTTATTGTAAATGCCACAACGTTAATCCCAAGACCGGATACCGAGATCTTAGTCGAAACGGCATTAAACTTGCCTTTAGCTGACAATGCTAAAGTGCTTGATTTAGGGACAGGCACTGGAGCAATTGCTTTATCGTTAGCATCAGAGCGCCCACAGTGGCACATGACTGCAATCGATAAAATTGAGGATGCTGTAGCGCTTGCAAAAGCCAATCGTGACAACCTTAATTTACCGCATGTTGAGATATTACAATCGGATTGGTTTAGTGCTGTTGAGCATCAAGACTTTAATTTGATTGTGTCTAATCCTCCTTATATTGATGAAACCGATGTTCATCTTGATTTAGGCGATGTGCGTTTTGAACCATCGAGTGCGCTAACTGCGGCAGAACAGGGCTTTGCTGATTTATTTCATATCGCCCAGCACGCGACGAAACACTTATCTAACGGTGGATATCTATTGTTAGAACATGGTTTTGAACAAGCACTCACGGTTAGACAAAAGCTGATTGATTTAGGTTATGTCAACGTTGCTACAGTACGTGACTTTGGTAGCAATGACCGTTGTACCCTTGGCCAGTGGTGCGGGGAATAAACCTCAGTAAGCTCTGCGCTTCGAATATATAAGCTATTAGTACGCTAATACGATTAGCGTACTGTCATAGGCTGTTTTTCCTAACATTGCTATCAGGCTGCTTGATGAAGTAAACTAGCGGCCATTTTATCTGTAGAGCAAAGAGAAAAACAATAATGGAAACCTTTTACAGTTTATATCCTGCTGTTAAGCATACGCACTTAACGTTCATCTTTTTAAGTGTGGTATTCTTTATTACTCGCTTTGTACTGCACATGCGTCAATCGCCTGTTATGGACAAGAAGTTTGTCAAAGTTGCACCACATGTAATTGATACCTTCTTATTATTGTCAGGACTGACATTATGCTTCATGATCAAGCAGTATCCATTTGTAGATGAATGGATGACAGAGAAGTTAATTGCCGTACTTGCCTACATTGGTTTAGGTGTAATGGCATTAAAAGGTAACCGCAATAAATTCTTTAAAATCTTTGCCTTTTTAGGCGCTATTGGATGGCTCGTATTGGCTGCCAGGCTGGCTCATTTTAAACAAGTTGTATTAATGGGTTAATAGAGTTTCATGGCTAAACATCAAATGAATGATGCAGTTAAGATCCCCGAAACTGCATTCGAAATAACGCAACATCTCGGTTTTTCACAAGAAAAAAAAGCACTCTGGGCTTGGTATGAAATTGCAGGTTCAGTGATGAGTTTGCATGTGGAAGATCCGCAGCAACGTTTTGACGGTTTATTACGCTGGTTTTATAACGATCTTGGCTTTTGTGCCCGTGAAGATTATTTCAGTGTCGAAGCGGCAGATTTAGGCAGTTGTATTATGAGCCGTCAAGGTAATAGTACGACTCTGGCAACTGTTTTAGTGTTACTAGCAAAGCAGTTGGACATCACTTTAGATGCTGTTTTGTTGCCGGGGCAAACCGTTGTTCGTTCTCGTATCAATGACGAAATGAAGTACTTTGACCCGCTAACGGGTGAGACATTAACTCGTAACCAACTGCATTTATTAGTGCGTGGTGAGTTAGGTAATGCTGCCCAGATGAAGCCTAAGTACCTTAAAACGGCAACACTTAAGCGTCTGATTTCTCGCATGATACATGAGCTTAAAGCAGGCTGTATTGTGACGCATCAATTTGAGCAAGCGATGGAGTGCTGTAATTTATTATTACAATGGCACCCAGATGATGTGAACTTGAATCGTGAAAGAGCCTTCATTGCACAGCAACTCGGTTGTATTAAAGTGGCAATGTCAGATCTACAGCACTTTGTAGACAGTAGCCCGCACGATCCTGTGACTGAAATTGTTAAAATGCAATTAAAAGAGCTCAGTCAACAGCCGCAAACGTACCATTAACCGACTGACTGCACATCGATATTCAGGCTCATTTTATGAGCCTGAATTTTTTTGTTTCAAATGAGAACCTTGTTAACTAGGACGTGATCAATGTTATCGAGTGAGGTAGTTCAAGCAAACACCATGTAACTGCTGCTCAAAACTAGATTATCGATTACAGTACAATGCAGATTGGTAAGTAAGCCAACGAAGATATAAAAATAATACGCGTTAAAAATAAGTACGATTAAACGTACATAACAATAAAAATATTTCACTATGACATGCATTCGCAAGGGAGATTGTTCATGACAACCAGTCCTATGGTTACTAATGACGCAACAGCATTAGGCCTGTTAGCCGTTATTCTTGGCTTTGTTTTTTATACCAGCTCTTCATCAAGTCCATTCTGGCAAAAGTTTTATAAATTTATTCCAGCCTTATTACTGTGTTACTTCTTGCCTTCATTATTAAATACGTTTGGTATTGTCGATGGTGATACCTCAAAGCTTTACTATGTCGCATCCCGTTATTTATTGCCTGCTTGTTTAGTGTTACTGATTTTAAGTGTCGATTTAAAAGCAATTCTCAGTTTAGGGCCTAAAGCCATTGTGATGTTTTTAACAGGCACAGTAGGCATTGTTATCGGTGGCCCCATTGCACTATTAATCATTTCAGCGATAAACCCTGAGGTATTAGGTGGTAACGGTCCAGATGCGGTTTGGCGCGGTATGACGACGCTTGCGGGCAGCTGGATTGGTGGTGGTGCAAACCAAGCATCGATGAAAGAGATATATGAAGCGGGTGGTAATATCTTTTCGGTGATGGTCACGGTTGATGTGATTGTGGCTAATATTTGGATGGCTGTTTTATTACTCATGGCCTCAAGAGCTAAACAGATTGATGCTAGAACGGGGGCTGACACCACAGCACTTGAAGCATTAAAAGAAAAAGTAGAAAAGTATCATGCTGAAAATGCCCGTATACCGTCATTACGTGATTTAATGCTGATAGTGGCAATAGGCTTTGGGGTAACAGGGTTAGCTCATTTTGCCGCAGACTTTTTAGGGCCATTTTTTGAAACCAACTATCCTTGGACTCGAGATTACAGCTTAACCTCGAAGTTCTTCTGGTTAGTGGTATTAGTGACATCAATTGGTTTGGCTTTATCATTTAGCCCAGTTAAGCATTTAGAAGCCGCTGGCGCATCTAAAGTCGCGTCGGCGTTTTTATATATTTTGGTGGCGACCATTGGTTTGCACATGGATGTATCAAAACTCGCAGACGAGCAAAACTTGTGGTATTTCGCCATCGGGATTATTTGGATGATTGTGCATGCTAGTTTTATGTTACTGGTGGCCAAATTAATCAAAGCACCATTGTTTTATATGGCAGTGGGAAGTCAGGCAAACGTTGGCGGCGCAGCATCAGCGCCAGTGGTTGCCGCCGCTTTCCATCCAGCTTTAGCGCCAGTGGGCGTATTGTTAGCGGTATTGGGCTATGCTGTAGGAACGTATATGGCATGGTTATGCGGACAGCTATTACAAATTATTGCTGTTTAGCCTTATTATATGGCGCTGGATAACCAGCGCATTGAATGTTGAAAAAGAGAAGTGACTATGGAACAAAAAATCATTGGTTTGAATGAACTTGAAATCGCAAATGACAAACCGTTTGTATTATTTGGCGGCATGAACGTGCTTGAGTCTCGTGATCTTGCTATGTCGATTGCTGAGCATTATGTAGAAGTAACACAAAAGCTAGGCATTCCGTATGTATTTAAAGCCTCTTTTGATAAAGCAAACCGTTCATCGGTCAATTCATACCGTGGTCCAGGTATGGAAGAAGGGTTAAAGATTTTCGAAGAAATTAAATCAACCTTTAACGTACCTATCATCACAGATGTGCATGAAATTCATCAGTGTCAGCCTGTTGCAGATGTGGTTGATATTATTCAATTGCCAGCGTTTTTAGCCCGTCAAACAGACTTAGTGGTTGCAATGGCTAACACTGGTTCAATCATTAATGTGAAAAAGCCACAGTTTTTAGCGCCACATGAAATGCGTCATATTATTAAGAAGTTTAACGAAGCGGGTAATGACAACATTATCTTATGTGAGCGTGGCTCAAGCTTTGGTTACAACAACTTAGTTGTGGATATGCTAGGCATGGATGAAATGAAGCAATCAGGTTACCCAGTGATTTTTGATGCGACTCATGCATTGCAGCGTCCTGGTGGACGAGAAGATAGCGCTGGCGGACGCCGTGCTCAAGCAACAGAGCTTGCTCGTAGTGGTATGGCGTTAGGTTTAGCGGGTCTGTTTATTGAAGCGCATCCAGATCCCGATAATGCCAAATGTGATGGCCCATGTGCATTACCATTGCATCAGCTTGAAAACTACTTGGCCCAAATGAAAGCGGTTGATGATTTGGTTAAGTCGTTTGAGCCGATTGATACCAGTAAGTAGATAAGAGATGTTTAAAAGCCCTGAACTTATGATTAAGTTCAGGGCTTTTTTATGGCTTGAACTTAACGTTGTTTGGATAGGGTAAGAAGTAATTTTTGGTATTTTACTTGGTTATAAGATCAAGGTCTTGGCGCTTCGCCCACACCAGACCAAAAGGGGAAAAGCGCTTGTTCCCCTTTTGGATATCCCCCAGCGCCCCTAACGAAAAATGCTGAAAAGCGCATAATTTTCGATGGGGATTGATCCCGCTTTTTACTTCGTTTGTTGCAAACTTCGGCCTTATGCGAAAATGCTAACGCTTCCGATGGTGCATCCCTGCACCGCGAAAGCTATGCTCACATCCATGTGAGCATCACGCTATTTTCTTCAACGTCCTCAATTCAAATTGAGCCTTTTAGCTATTTTTTATTACCGCGAATGAAGTTAAATCGAAGAAACAATAATCCCAATGTAGATGCGTTCAAGACCTTAGAAAATAAGGCGAAGTTTCACAGTGTGAAACGCTCTGAGCGAGAGGCATGGATGCCGAACTGGCTGTTTAACATGGATGTTATTTGTTTTCGTAGAGCCCACATGGATGTGTTTACGGCGTGTCTTGGATGTATCAGCATAAAGGTCGCTCTTTCACATCCATGTGATCGCGACATTCCGTTCATCCTGAACATTCCTGCGGCAGGCAATTGGTTAAGTTGAAGTTATGGACGACTGAAAAAGAGCCAATATAAATGAAGTATAGAATTGATGGACTTAAAACGTTTTTGCCCCATAACGAGCTAGCAAGAGTAGCTCTTGTGGCGGAGAACGGAAATATCCCCTTATATTTTCTAATCTATTGCGCACTATATCTGACTTTGAAGTACTAGATAGATATACAGTTATAATTATACGCAGATGACTCGTGAGTAAAGTGAGCAAAAATCGGGTGATTTATGCTCGATAAACTGCTAGTTTTTTGATAAGTTGTTGAATCTAAAGTTATTGATAAAAGGTTGTAGAGACCTCTACATCAAAACGCTCATTTTTGCGGGCTTGATACTAATAAAACGGGTATTAAATTTTCATTTTATCAATACTAAACAGTCGGTTGGCTTGGTATCGTTGCTACTAAGTTGAATTTTTGTCAGGAACATTATCGAGCAGCTATATAATAAGCTGTTAGGGAGCCTTAGAGTTGCGCATCAATATCGATAATTGCATGATTGGTAATAAGGCTTTAGCTTCTGTGTTGCTGCTTTATTATCATCTTTGTATAGAAGGTAACTTCTCTGGAGATGAAACTGTCTACATTGATCCTAAAGACTTCAATGGTTTCGATTTTCTTCAAGTCGAAATTGACTCATCAATAATAGATATTGATGAAAAATTAATAAGAGAAGGAGCTATTATCTATCTTTTGTGTGATTTAAATGATTTAGTTGTAGAACATGAAAAATCATTTATGTCTATGGAATATATTCAAAAGGTTCTTGGCGTGGCTCGTGATGGAAAAATGTCAGAGATTCCTGAAACCGAGAGCTTATTTGAACTGTTCAATACAGATCAAACATCATTTGATTTCGTACAATATAATGATATTTTACGAGAAATATATTCTAAGTATATTAAAGAACGGATTAATTCACTTATTGGTTAATGGCTTCCCTAACAAGCCATTCAAGCAGGACAAATAACAGCTGGCTATTTGCTCCTTCGTCGCTTATTTTAGCCAACTATTGTTTGCCTCTTAATGGGGCGTTAGGTATACAAGGACGTTTATATGAAAGCATCAATTATCGGCGGTTATACGCTAATTATTTTAGGCTGTATTTTGGGGGCAATTTCTCTTTTAAGTTTAGCTACATCAATTCCTATGTTTTTGGAGCTTAATACTTCAGAAGCATATAATTGGGGCTTTATTATTGGTCGCATATTCATGATTATTTTATTATTTTTACTTGCCAAAGTGTCCATATCAAAAGGTAAAAAAATAAAGGCTTTAAGTTTAGCGTAAGTGTATACCTAACAAGCAGTTAAAGCGGGACTTTTTACAGTTTGCTCGGTTTCGCTTCGCTACACAATTTTAGCAAACTAATAAAAAGCCCCTTAACGT
>NZ_JAGJDZ010000010.1:0-211683 GCF_018100775.1 Shewanella sp. MMG014 | reverse complement strand
AAGAATACATCCTCGGAAACAAAGCTAAAGCTCAATTTTAGACTCATCAACTGCTGATAGTGTGATTGATATGTCCATGTAAAAGTAGGCCATTGCTGAGCGCTTAATTTTTCTTTTATGAGAGCAGATAGCCCGTTACTCAAGTCTCGGGCTTTTTTGTGTCTGTAATTTAAGATATACATGTTCAGAAACAAAGCTAAAGTTCAAGTTTAGACACATCCACTGCTGATAGTGTGATTGATATGCCAATGTAAATGTTGGTCATTGCCAAGCTCCTAGTTTCTCTTAATTGAGAGCGATAGCCCGTTACTGACGTAACGAGCTTTTTTGTGTCTGATTGTTAAGTGTATTAAGTGCAGCGAAATACAGTGTGGTCAATATGCCCATGTAAAAGTAGGTCATTGCCAAGTGCCTAATTTCTCTTATAAGAGAGCAGATAGCCTGTTACTCACGTAACGGGCTTTTTTGTGTCTGTAATTTAAGAATACATGTTCAGGAACGAAGCTAAAGCTCAAGTTTAGACACATCAACTGCGCACAGTGTGGACGATATGCTCATGTGCAACAGGAAATCCACATGATTATTTAATAACAAAAGATTTTTGAAACTTATCTACAGGTATAAAGCGGTTGGTCTTATAAGGCTTATAAATTGATTAGAATTGGTTTAGTTCTCCATAAAAAATTCATCGGTGAAGGCATTAGCGATAAATAGACCTTCATTTTATAGATGAGTTAGAGTTGTTTACACAATCGTGATTAATCTTGTTGGTTTTTCGAGCTTGAGGTTTGTTATTTAGCTCATTGATGATTGCTTTGATAAGACTAATACCATTTAGTGATTGATGTTTATCGCTAGTCAGTTATCTTGATAGGCAATTGATAATGGAAAGTTTAACAACACATTACTATAAGCTTCTAGGGACACAAATGAAATTAGAAATGATATGTACTGGTGAAGAGGTGTTATCTGGCCAGATTATTGATACCAATGCCGCGTGGGTAGCCAACACGCTAATGGAGTTAGGTATTGAAACACATCATCGGATTACTGTGGGCGATCGTTTAGAAGATCTTAGGGATGCCTTTATTGAAAGAAGCCACCATGCCGATGTGATTATCGTTAATGGTGGGCTAGGCCCAACAAGTGACGATATGTCTGCTGAAGCGATGGCGCTAGCTAAGGGCGAGTCGTTGATTGAGAACGAGGAGTGGCGAGATCGATTGATTAGCTGGTTTAGTAAAAATAATCGTCAGATGGCTAAGAGTAATTTAAAACAAGCTTTATTACCTGAATCGGCTGTTATGGTTGATAACCCAGTAGGTACAGCATGCGGTTTTCGTGTAAAGCTTAATAAAGCTTGGTTGTTTTTTACGCCTGGTGTGCCCTTTGAACTAAAGCACATGATTAAAGAGCAGTTTATTCCTTTCATTAAATCTGAGTTCGGAATTAGTGAAAATACAGCATTGAAGAAGTTACTGACCATTGGTCATGGGGAGTCTTCTTTAGCTGATAATTTAGCAGAATTAACATTACCGGCAGGGATTACCCTAGGCTACCGTTCGTCAATGCCACACATAGAAATTAAGATATTCGCTCGCGGTGACAAGGCAATTAATCAATTGGCTGAAGTGACGAAAGCAATCAAATCAATTTTAGGGATTGCGATTGTAGCTGAAGATCGTCCAACACTTGCTGCTGAGATACATCATCGACTTTTCCAATCTGGTTTTAGCTTAAGCTTGGCAGAGTCGTGCACTGGGGGAATGTTAACAAGTCAGCTAATCGATTTTCCTGGTAGCTCGTCGTATCTACACCATGGTTTAGTGACTTATAGTAACGAATCTAAGGTAAAAGTATTAGGGGTGAATCCACAGATCCTCGATGATCATGGCGCGGTTTCTATTGCTACTGTTGAAGCTATGGCCAGAGGCGCACGTGAAATATTAGATAGTGATTTTGCACTTTCAACAAGTGGTATTGCAGGTCCAGATGGTGGTACTGAAGATAAGCCTGTTGGTACCGTAGCGATTGCATTAGCGACTAAACATGTTGTGTATAGTCAAATGGTTAAAATCCCTAACCGATCAAGACAGTTAATACGAAGTCTTAGTGCCGCTATAGCCTATGATATGCTTCGTAGAGCATTGCTAGGTGAAGCTGTAATCGTTGATTATCCTTCGATAACCAGATTTGCTAAGTAATTAGAATAGTCAAGTGAGCTAGTTTTACTGAGACTGGCTCACTTTGATAGCATTTAAATTACTAAAACTCTACTGTTGTCACTACGTCATATAAATCTATTTGATGTTGATTCATACCGTTTTTGTCTAAATGTTTAGGTACTTTTAGTAAGCTAATTTTGTTACTAACTTGTACCACTTCCAGATGAATAGGTTCATCTGGTGGCATCAATGTCGATAAAACAGAGTTGGCCAAGGTGATATTTTTGAGCTTAATATGCTGAAAGATATCTCCTTTAGCAACACCATGTAATTTTCCAATATTGATGGTGATATAGGCATCATCTCGATTAATGACAATGGCTTTAGTCGCCTCGCATTTTAGAGTTTGATTAATCTCTTGTGAGACTTTGAACAAGGTATTGACGATTGTTTTCCCATATTCACTGCGCCAAAATAAGCTGTTCGCCAAATCTACGCGACTGTATGAGTCAAAGCTCCAACCACCTTCACCGTGATATTCTTCTTCAAGTAATATACTGTTACTGATCCTGTCATACATAAATACTTTTATCGTGAAGTTACGCTTGGGGTAAACAGTATCGACAAGTAAGCTGGATTTTTTTTCGTTGTATAAACTGATATCTCGAATATAACCAAATACTAAATATTGGCTTTGATATTGGCTATTTAAGGCTTCAGAGATACCTTGTATGGTTTCTAAATTAATTGTATCCATCGTTGTAATTGGCTTATATACCATTTGTGGGATCATTTCTTCGACGAATACGTTTGGTTGATGGGTTAATTCATTTTTAAACCTCGAACCAATATGAAAGGGGAGATTTGAAATATCGCCAGCTGAGGCCTGTGAAGGTGTGAGTAATGGAAATTGAGCAACAATGAGCTGTTTGAGGTAACGATCTTCAATGCAGTTAGATTTTGACTCTAAACTGACTTTTAGATTGATGGTGAGCTTACCACCTTCTATAGATTCATTAAGAATGACAATTTCACTAATATGGTGTTGTGACAGAACATTGCTTTGACTGCTCGTTAAAATGCCATCCCTAACGGTATTTTCAATGCTGATGAAACTACTTGCTTGTAATGACGCATTCTCAATTGCTTTTTCAACAACCAATTTGCGCACATCATTATAATCATCGTTACCTATGGGATACGATGCTTGTCCAACGTACCACTGTGCCATACTGACAGAAGGGAATACTGCCAGTAAACATAGCCATAAAAACCGTTTCATTGACTATCCGAATACGTTAAGTAGCTTGCTAATCAAAGAAGGATCTTGGTTATCTTGTTGCTCACCTTTACCGCTAACTTCAATAACAGTGTTTCCAACCATACTGGAGTTAATTGAATGATCTGACGCAATATCAGTCACCCTAATTTCACCTGAAAAACGCACATATTCATCGCCTTTATTCAATTTAATCCACTTTTCTCCGGCAACGATTAAGTTTCCATTGGCAAGTTTCTCCCTTACTGCAACGGTAATCGTTCCAGTGAGTGAGTTATTGTGGTTACTTGCAGATGAACTATCAAAGCTTTTATCTTGCGAATAATCCGCGCTGAGGTTGTCTTCATTGATATTGATATTACCCGCAGTGATATTGGGTGACAGATCAAACTCATTAGAGCTATCACGCTTGTAGCTGATGGATTTTTTGGATGTTAGCTCTTCATTGAGCCTTATCAAAATCATGTCGCCAATTTCGTAACGATTGTTGTTTTGATAAATATTGTAGACATTATCAGGATTAAAAATTGAACCTGTTATCTGCTGAGCTTGTTGAATGTTGTTGTTCCTAACAGGGCGGTAATTTGGATCGCCTTTCATCACTTCATCAGAAGGTTCAACAACATTTACAGTCGTGTTTTCTTTGTTAGGGATTTTTATTTCAGCTACTTCAGTTGTTGTGCAGCCTGAAATAGTGAATAAAAATAAAACAATAAGCAGGGGAAGTTTCATTTTTAAATATCTAAATTTATTTAGTGGTTATTTAAATTGTAACTTTAATATCCTATATAGATCTATGGCCTGCACAGTTTCTTCACTCTCTTTACGTAACTTTACCAAATTACGTATTATTTGTTTTTAATAATTGTTATATATTGTATTGGTAAAGTTTTTAGCTTGTTTTTATTATTATTTTATTTGGAACTTGTTGTTGTTTTAATTGGTGGTGTCAATTTTTATGGGGTGATATATTTATTTCATTTACGTATCAAAGGGTGAAAAATAAATGCTGATAATTTTAAATGGCATTATCTTTGTTTTAATGAATGCTTAATTATATTTGCAAGGTTATTTTTATTTGTACTTTACAATAAGCCATGGGACTATAATAAGCTCAACAGATAAATATATTATTTACTCTCAATTCATTCGGATTATAACTATGACTGAAAGTCAATCTGCTCTTACTGTTAATGAGGCTATCGACAAGCTAGGCAATAAAGTCGATGCGAGCATTTTTCAGCTCAATGGTAATAGTGAGCAGAATCAGTTTAGTCGTATCTTAAATGAGGCGAACCAAATTAGTGATACCTCTGCTGCAGCAACTTCGCTAACAAAGGCTTCTGAAACATTTTCACTAGACACCCTTCAGCAACAGATGCTTGCTAGTACAGGTTTAGATAATGAGACGATACTTTCGTTGAGTATGTCTGATGACATGGTAAGCGAAATGCAACAGGGTTTATTATCATCACTGCAAACAAGTATTGTTGAAAGCGCTCTAACACAAGCTATCAGTGCAAATTCGGTTAATATTGAAGATGGAGTGGCAATTAATACTTCCACTGATAATATTGTTGGTGCTCAATCATCAGAAAGTGAAAGCCTTATGGATGATGTGTATTACTATTCATTTGGTGAGGATGGTTTTGATAGTAAAGATGTAATAGATTCTATTAATATTCTACATCACACACCAATTTTATCTTATATATACCAAGAAACAACGGGCGATAAAATAAGCCCAGCTTCAACCTTGGCAGGCAGTTTATTATATTCAGATTATGTTGGCGCAGGTTCGACAGCAATAAAATTAGCAATGGAATATTTTACTGAAAGTAATCCTGAAATGAATATTACTGATGTTGGCGATTTACTTTCTAATAATAATGACGAATTGACTGAAAGTGAGGTTGGTCATTCCCTTTAGCGTTATTTATAGGCTGTTAAAAAATAAAATCCATTTTAAATCTTACCCAATGAGTATTGAATGAAATTATTAATTGTTTTGTTGTGCTGGTTATTAGCAGGCTGTGAGGTCTTGCAAAGTAATTATGAACCTTATCAGCCCACAGAATTTCCAGTATTAAACGCTGTTGGTTATGCCCCAATTGATCAACAACCAGCAGAGTTAAAGTCAGAACAAATTTTAATGGCGATGGAAGCTTCAAAAATTTTGGCTTATCGAGAGTTAGCTGAACAAGTCTATGGGCTGCAGTTGAATTCCAACACGTCAGTGCAAGGAGCAAGCCTTAATAGTATTGCGACTAAAATCAAAGTCTCTGGAGTAATAAAAGGTGCGAAAGTCATTAAGACCTATCCTGTGGATGGATTTTACGTTACTGAATTAGAGTTAGATTTTAAGTTAGTGCGTGATTTGTATATGCAGTCTGAAAACCCAGTGCATAGTAACACCTTGATTGTAGAGCCCGTTAAGAACTTTTAATGGCAATCGGTAACGCTAATAAAAAAGCGCCTTGCGGCGCTTTTTTGTTTAAAATTTTATGACTATCTTGCCTCTTTCAACTTCAATTGCTTTAGTCATCGATGCCATCAATGCTTGATTACTATCCTTGGTGTCCAGCACATAAACAGGTTGGGACTCTAAAAAGGTTCTTAGAAACATCATCAATTGTGGCGTAATGGGTTTTAGCATTTGCTCAATATCTGCGGGTTCGGATTTCACACTGACTAAGTCAAGCTTCTTTAAAAAGATACTTTTGGTCTCTACATCGTACCAAGGCTCAGCCTCAAATGTGGTTTCCATATCAGCAGCAATTGATTTAAAGGGGTTTTTAACCGCCATTTTGGTAATTGCAGTTACGGAAATAGTGTTAGGCTTACGACCTAACTCAACTTCCATATCGTTGAGCTTTAACTGCAATCCAAAAACTTGATTCCCTTGTGTAACCTCATAATGCATTTCATTATTGAGGTAATCTTCAACTTCAGATTCAGAGATGCTGTACTGACTAGCACAGCCAGTCAGAAGCAGCATTAAGCAAGCTAAACATATTTTAAATAATGGCATTATCCTGTGTTTCTCATCCCTGCGGCAACACCCGCAATTGTCAGCATTAGCGCAAGCTCAACTTGTTTCGATGCTTGCTCCTCATTACGTGTACGACTCAGAAGTTCCGCTTGTAGAAAGTTCAGTGGGTCAATATACGGATTACGTAGCTTGACTGACTCTCTGTTCCACGGAG
This sequence comes from Shewanella sp. MMG014, assembly GCF_018100775.1. Classification (NCBI taxonomy): domain Bacteria; kingdom Pseudomonadati; phylum Pseudomonadota; class Gammaproteobacteria; order Alteromonadales; family Shewanellaceae; genus Shewanella; species Shewanella sp. MMG014. The sequence goes on along the minus strand of NZ_JAGJDZ010000010.1, from coordinate 205,033 downwards.
TGTGGGACATTAGCTCTTCTGATTCAGTAAGCGACAATACCGCTTCTGTGCCTAATTGTAGACTTTCACGCAGCTTTTTACCTAAATGATGCAAGTTTTCTGGCACTAAGGTGCTTTCATAGTATCGAGCAAGATTAGGTTCGGCTTTCATGTATACCATTTCAAGCATAGAGATACGGGTTTCAAAGAATGGCCATTCTTGTTCCATTTCCTTCAGCAGTGCCGACTCCCCACGTTCATTGGCAGCTTTAAGTGCCTCTCCTGAGCCAAGCCAAGCTGGTAGCATTAAACGGTTTTGTGACCATGCAAAAATCCACGGAATGGCACGGAGACTTTCGATGCCACCATCGACACGTCTTTTAGCTGGACGACTGCCCAGTGGAAGTTTGCCTAACTCCACCTCTGGAGTTGCTGCTCTAAAGTACGCGACGAAGTCTGGTTCTTCACGCACGATACCACGATACGCTTTTACTGAATCATCAGCGATACGTTGCATGCAATCTCGCCAAGCTTGTTTAGGCTCTGGAGGTGGTAATAAAGTCGCTTCCATAACTGCAGAGGTATATAGAGCTAAACTCTGAACAGCTACTTTTGGAAGGCCAAACTTAAATCGAATCATCTCACCTTGTTCAGTGACTCGAATCCGACCATCTACTGAGCCTGGTGGCTGCGATAAAATAGCCTTATGAGCTGGCCCGCCGCCACGGCCAATTGAGCCACCACGACCGTGGAAAAGCATTAATTTGACGTCTGCATTCTTACAAACGGCAACGAGTTGCTCTTGGGCGTGATATTGCGCCCATGCGGCAGCCATTACGCCAGCATCTTTAGCAGAATCTGAATAGCCAATCATGACTTCCTGCATACCTTTTGTATATCCACGGTACCAGTCGATATTGAGCAGTTGTGTCATACAGTCAGCAGCGGTATTTAAATCACTCAAAGTCTCAAATAGTGGCACAACACGCATTGGGTGTTGACAGCCAGTTTCTTTGAGTAATAGCAACACTGCAAGTACATCCGATGGCTTACTGGCCATTGAAATAACGTAAGAACCTAGTGCAGTAGCAGGTTGAGAGGCGACTAATTTACAGGTATTGATGACTTCTTCCACGTCGGCTGACGGTTGCCAATCAGCAGGGATAAGCGGCCGACGACTGGTAAGCTCTCTTAATAGGAAAGCTTGTTTTTCGCTTTCATCCCAATGATCATAATCGCCCATACCGAGGTAACGAGTTAATTCGGCAATCACATCGCTATGTCGTTCAGCATCTTGGCGAATGTCGAGACGTAGCATGTGAATGCCAAAGCATGCTAAACGACGTAAGATATCGAGCAGCAGTCCATTAGCAATTAAGCGCATGCCAGATTCTGATAAGCTTCGGTATAATAATTCAAGAGGTTGTTTTAAATCATCTAATTGCCATACAACATCGTCATAGTTCAGGTCAATTTGCTGACCTTCTAGGCGGGCATTGAGGTAATCAATTGTATTGCGTAGTTTATGACGAAGTTGTCTTAGTACGTCTCTATAGGGTTCTTTACTGTCTGGCAGCTGCGTTTTAAGTTCGGCATTAGCTTCTTCCATGGATAATTCATTCACCAAAGAAACGATATCTTTTAAATATAATCTGGCTGCTGCATGGCGATTACGGAGTAATACTTCCTCGGTGACTTTTGAGGTCACAAATGGGTTACCGTCTCGATCCCCGCCCATCCAACTAGAAAATCTAACAGGACAAATATCAGCGGGAATTTGTTGACCCGTTTTTGACTCAACATGGTCATTGAGTTGTCTTAAAAAGTCTGGAACGGCTTGCCATAATGAGGCTTCAATGGTGCTTAGTCCCCAACGTGCTTCATCTACGGGAGTTGGGCGTTCATGTCTGATCTCGTTGGTGTGCCAAATCTGTGCAATAAGTTGACGTAACCTAAGGTGTGTTTGGCCTTTTTCTCGATCAGTGAGTTGCTGGTTTTCTTGCTCTGTTAAACAGTCGACAACAGCAGAGTATTTTTGAATGAGAGTACGACGAGATATTTCTGTAGGATGAGCAGTAAGGACTAAATCAATATCGAGGGTTTTTAAGCAGTCGATGACTTCTTGTTCATTGGCATTACTGTTTAGCATTCGTCCCAGTAACTGCTCGACAGGATCTGGTACACAGACAAGTTCATCACAGTTGCGGCTTATGGTATGAAATTGCTCTGCAATATTGGCCAAGTTTAAAAATTGATTAAACGCTTTAGCAAATGGCACCAGTTCATTGTCAGGTAATGAATTGAGCAGAGCTAGCATTTGTTGTCTTGATTCTGCATCGCCTTGGCGAGACTCTTTGGCCAGAATACGAATTTGCTCTACTTTTTCAAGAAATGCATCACCAAGGTGATCGCGCATCGTATCACCTAAAATTTGCCCTAAGCTACTCACATTAGAACGTAAAGAAGCGTACATGTCGGCGGTTTGCTCTGCCATAATTACTCCATAAGTTTAACTTAATTAGTCGCTACCATTAATGGGCTACAGCTAGCACAATAGCTAGCTGTGAGGGGGTTGGTCAATGGGTTATTTTAATAATTAATCATGCACCATGATTATTGGCTACTGATAGTGAAACTTATTACAACTATTTAATACAAGCCTGATAAATAAGCTTTTTCATTAACTCAACAGTGGGGGTTAAATATTCTAATCCTATGTATTCATCTGGCTGATGAGCTTGATTGATACTACCAGGGCCCATTACTAAGGTTTGGCAGCCCAATTGTTTTATATAAGGGGCTTCAGTTGCGTAATTAACAACCTCAGGCTCGGTATTAGCGATATCTGCAACCATTTTTGTCCAATAATCATCAAGTTTACCTGCAAATGACTCTGATCCTGGGTAAAGCGTGGATATCTCAATACTGCCTGGGTATTGTTTGTTGATGTCTGCAAGATAATTAATCACCATCAACTCTAAATCGGCAAGCTCAATGCCAGGTAACGGGCGAATATCAAGATGTAAATCACAACAGCCACAAATACGGTTTGCTGCATCGCCGCCATGAACATGGCCAAAGTTCATCGTGGGGTAGGGAACACTAAATGCATCTTCACGGTAGTTTTCACTTAAATGCTGCTTGAGTTTCATCAGTTGACCGATGACTTGATGCATAATTTCAATCGCGTTTAAGCCACGAGCGGGGTCAGAAGAATGACCACTTCTACCAATCACTCTGATACCTTGTGCTAAATGGCCTTTATGCATATATACCGGTTTTAAGCTGGTGGGTTCACCGATGATTGCATAGTCAGGGGCGATACTTTTTGAATCTGCAAACGCTTTAGCACCATTCATTGTGGTTTCTTCATCAGCGCTAGCAAAAATATGTAATGGACGTTTTATTTCATCAAGCGGTAACGACTTCAGCGCTTCCATAACTAAAGCAAAGAAGCCCTTCATATCGCAGGTACCTAACCCATACCAACGGTTATCTTTTTCTGTTAAATCAAAAGGGCTCTGACTCCAACGTCCTTCATCAAAAGGAACGGTGTCAGTGTGTCCAGCCAATAACAGGCCGCCACTGCCTGAGCCAATAGTTGCGATTAAGTTCTGTTTGCCTCGGCTGTCAGCCACGGTATGAACAGTGCAGTTAAAACCCATATCTGAAAACCAAGATTGAAGTAACTCAATGACTGCATGATTACTCATATCTTGCTCAGCTTCTAATGCACTGATCGAAGGGAGTGCAATTAGCTGTTTAAATGCATTTTTTAAATCTGGTAATGAATTCATAGCAACCTTTATAGTGCTTGCAATAAATATGTATTCATTATTATTGCATAATTAATTTATTGTGTTAGTCTAGCAAACAGCTAAGGCATTCACCATAACTTGATTAGATTAAAGATTATAAATATGTATTTAATTGCGATTCAATTCACTGTAACAGATCCCAAGGTAAACTATCTTCGACGATAGTTTTAATCTCGAGCACCCTGCTCATATACCGAATTATTTCTCTAGTTTACTGACCTAAAGACGACAATATAATGAAAAACATCGCAATAATTGGCGCTAGTGGCTATACCGGTGCACAAATCACCGCTTTAATTGATAACGATACATCGCTTTCTATTCAAGGCCTTTATGTATCAGAAAACAGTCTTGATAAAGGAAAGGCACTTGCTGAGCTATACCCTGCATACCAGCAAATCAAGTTGTCGTTATCTCCGCTAACGGCAGAAGCTAAACAATCAATTATAGAGGAAGCTGATGGCGTCGTGCTCGCGACTGATCATGCAGTAAGTTTAGAATTAGCTGCTTATTTTTATAAGCAAGGTTTAGCAGTTTTTGATTTAAGTGGTGCTTACCGTTTTGCTGATATCGAGCAATACCCTAAATGGTATGGGTTTGAGCATACCCAGCAAGATGTTCTTGCTGAAGCCGTTTATGGCTTAGCAGAGTGGAATCATCAACAAATCGCTGGCAGTAAAATGATTGCAGTTCCGGGCTGTTATCCAACAGCGTCATTAACTGCACTGAAACCTTTAACGCCATACCTAACGGATGCTTACCCTGTCATTAATGCTGTTAGTGGCGTTACTGGAGCGGGCAGAAAAGCCCAGCTTCATACTAGCTTTTGTGAAGTCAGCTTAACGCCATATGGCGTATTAGGTCATCGTCACCAGCCTGAAATTGCCACTCATTTAGGGCAAGAAGTTATCTTTACTCCACACCTAGGTAACTTTAAACGGGGCATTTTAGCCACGATTACGGTTCAGTTAGCGAAAGGCACTACAGAAGCTGATATTGCTAAAGCTTATCAAGTTTACAATGACAGTCCGTTAGTTAGCGTTTTACAAAACCAATTCCCTAAGGTGGACGATGTTGTGAATACACCTAACTGCATTGTCGGTTGGAAGTATGATTCTCAAAGCAATTACTTGGTGGTTGCGAGTGCGATTGATAACTTAATGAAAGGTGCTGCAAGCCAAGGCCTGCAGTGCATTAAAATTCACTTTGGCCTATAACGGGGAATCATCATGTCACAGAGTAACCCAGTTATTGTATTAAAAGTTGGCGGCGCATTATTACAATCAGAATCAGGAATGGCTGAACTCATGGGCGTTGTTGCAAACATGATGTCTGACGGCCAGAAAGTTATTTTTGTTCACGGCGGTGGATGTTTAGTCGATGAGCAATTAGCTGCCAATGGTAAAGAAACCATTAAATTGGATGGTTTAAGAGTGACTCCCAGTGACCAAATTCCAATTGTCGTAGGTGCATTGGCTGGAACGTCAAACAAGTTATTACAGGCCGCTGCAATTAAGGCGGGTATTGTGGCCGTTGGTATGAGTTTAGCCGATGGTAATACCGTTGATGCAGTAGTTAAAAATGAAAACTTAGGCCTAGTGGGTGAAGTGACACCGAAAGATGCGAGTTACTTAACTTATTTATTATCACAAGGCTGGCTGCCAATTTGTAGTTCAATTGCTGTGTCAGCACAAGGTGACATGCTTAACGTTAATGCAGATCAAGCTGCAACGGCCTTAGCAAAGTTAGTGGCAGGTCAGTTAGTGCTTCTATCTGATGTACCGGGTGTATTAGATGGTAATGGCGAGTTAATTGATCAATTAAATCAACAACAAATTTCAGATTTAGTTCAGCAAGGCGTGATAGAAAAAGGAATGAAAGTCAAAGTCGAAGCGGCATTAGAAGTTGCTCAGTGGATGGGGAAGCCGGTGCAAGTTGCATCTTGGAAACAGCCTCAACAATTAATTGCCTTATCAAACGGACAATCCGTTGGCACCCAAATTCAGCCATAGGAGTAACACACTAATGGAACATTTATTATCTATAAAAGATTTATCGCAAACAGAGTTACTTGATTTATTAGCGCTTGCTAAGAAGATTAAAGCAAATCCAGCTGATTATAACCAAGCCTTGGCAGGTAAAAGCGTGGTGATGTTGTTTGAGAAACCTTCTTTACGTACCAGAGTGAGTTTTGATATCGGCATTAATAAATTAGGTGGCCATTCAGTTTATTTAGATCAGCAAAATGGGGCCTTAGGTAAACGTGAGCCGGTTTCTGATTTTGCTACTAATATTTCTTGTTGGGCTGATGCGATTGTTGCCAGAACATTTTCTCATACGACTATCGCTGGATTAGCTAAGCATGCTTCAGTGCCAGTGATTAATGCATTATGTAACTTATACCACCCATGCCAAGGCTTAGCTGATTTTCTGACATTATCTGAAAAGTTTGATGATATTAGTAACGTGAAATTAGCTTACTTAGGTGATGGTAACAATGTGACTCACTCATTGATGTATGGCGCTGCAATTTTAGGTGCCACTATGACTGTTGTTTGCCCGCCGGGTCATTTCCCTGATGGACAAGTGGTGTGTGAAGCACAAGCGTTAGCTGCAAAGCATGGCGGTAAGCTTATTTTAACCTCAGATATTAATGAAATGGGCCCGCAAGATGCGGTTTACACCGACACTTGGATCTCTATGGGAGATAACACTTCAATGGAAGAGATTGAAGCCAAATTTAAACCTTACCAAGTCAATACAGCATTAATGACCCAAGTTGGTGCTAATTACTTCATGCATTGTTTACCTGCATATAGAGAAGTGGAAGCGACTGCAGAAATCGTTGACGGTGAAGGTTCACTTATTTTGCAACAAGCAGAAAACAGAATGCATGCACAAAATGCAGTACTGGTAACGCTATTAGGTTAAACAAATACTTCGTCGATTGGCTTTAACACAGTAAGTGAATCGGCTTTACCCAGTTTATGTTAGGAAATATTAAAGATGTCTATTGAACAGCAACCAAGTATTAAAAAAGTCGTATTAGCGTATTCAGGTGGATTGGACACTTCGGCCATTATCCCTTGGTTAAAAGAAACCTATGATAATTGTGAAATTGTTGCCTTTTGTGCCGACGTTGGTCAAGGCGATGCAGAGCTTGAGGGCTTACATGAAAAAGCCATCGCGTCAGGCGCTTCTGAATGTTACATCGTTGATTTGAAAGAAGAGCTGGTGGCTGATTATATTTATCCAACGATTGCTACAGGAGCTATCTATGAAGGGACTTATTTACTCGGTACTTCAATGGCTCGTCCAATTATTGCTAAAGCTCAGGTTGAAGTTGCTCGTAAAGTGGGCGCTGACGCGGTATGTCATGGCTGTACTGGTAAAGGCAATGACCAAGTTCGTTTTGAAGGTTGTTTTGCTGCGCTGGCACCAGACTTAAAAGTGATAGCGCCGTGGCGTGAATGGTCAATGGTAAGTCGTGAAGATTTGCTTGATTACTTAGCTGAGAGAAATATTGAGACAACAGCTTCTGCAACTAAAATTTATAGCCGTGATGCTAATGCTTGGCACATTTCACATGAAGGTGGTGAGTTAGAAGATCCTTGGAACGAGCCAAGTAAAGAAGTATGGACTATGACTGTTGCGCCAGAAGATGCGCCTAATACGCCAGAATACGTTGCACTAAATATTGAGAATGGTCGTGTGACTCACGTTGACGGTGTTGCGTTATCGCCATACGCAGCATTAATGCAATTAAACGAGGTAGCGGCAGCACACGGTGTGGGTCGTATTGATATAACCGAAAATCGTTTAGTGGGCATGAAATCTCGTGGTTGTTATGAAACGCCTGGTGGAACAGTGATGTTTGCTGGTCTTCGTGCGATAGAAGAGCTGGTATTAGATAAAACTAGTCGTGAATGGAGAGAGCAAGTTGGCGCTCAAATGGCCCACCTTGTGTATGATGGCCGTTGGTTTACCCCTTTATGTAATTCACTTTTAGCTGCATCTGAATCTTTAGCGGAATTAGTGAATGGTGAAGTGGTCGTTAAGTTATACAAAGGTCAAGCGAGTGTCGTGAAAAAGCGTTCTCCAAACAGTCTATATTCTGAAGAATTTGCCACATTTGGTGATGATGATGTTTATGATCAAAAAGATGCAGAAGGCTTTATCCGTCTTTATTCTTTATCAAGTCGCATCAGAGCACTTAATAGTAAGTAGACCTGTTAATTAATATGAAAAATAAACGGGGCAGCAAAGCCCCGTTTTTGTAAACAGATAAGAATTGAAAAGAGGGTATCGACATGGCGTTATGGGGCGGAAGATTCAGTCAAGAAAGCAGTGCATTATTCAAATTATTTAATGATTCATTACCAGTAGATTATCGCTTAATTGAAGAAGACATTGTGGGCTCAATTGCATGGGCTAGCGCTATTACTTCTGTCGGTATTTTAACGCAACAAGAATGTGAACAGCTGCATGGTGCGTTAAATGAATTGTTGGTTGAAGTCGCCGATAAACCTGAGGCTATCATTACGTCAGGAGCAGAAGATATTCATAGCTTTGTTGAGCAGTCATTAATTGCAAAAGTCGGTGATTTAGGTAAGAAGTTACACACTGGTCGTTCACGTAACGATCAAGTCGCAACAGACCTCAAGTTATGGTGTAAAAAAGAGGGTGAGCAATCACTTACATTACTGCGCAAGTTAAAGAACGCCCTCATTGACTTAGCTGAGCGTGAAATTGATGCTGTGATGCCTGGTTATACTCATTTACAAAGAGCACAACCCGTGTTGTTTGGTCATTGGTGTTTGGCTTATGTTGAAATGTTTGAGCGTGATATTAGTCGCCTTGAAGATGCATTGAAACGTGCAGATACTTGTCCGTTGGGTTGTGGTGCATTAGCGGGAACCGCTTATCCAATGGATAGGCATGCAATTGCCGAGTCTTTAGGTTTTTCTGCTCCAACGTTAAACAGTCTAGATACTGTATCTGATCGTGATCATGTGATTGAACTTTGTAGTGATGCATCAATTAGTATGATGCATTTAAGCCGTATGGCGGAAGATTTGATTTTCTTCAATAGTGGTGAAGCTGGGTTTATTGACTTAGATGATGAAGTGACTTCGGGTTCATCATTAATGCCACAAAAGAAGAACCCAGATACATTGGAACTGATCCGTGGTAAAACAGGCCGTGTTTATGGCAGCTTGATGGGCATTTTAACCACAATGAAGGCACTACCTTTGGCGTACAACAAAGATATGCAAGAAGACAAAGAAGGCTTATTTGATGTGATGGATAGTTGGTCAATTTGTCTTGAAATGGCCGCATTAGTTCTTAGCGGTTTACAAGTAAACCGTGAAAGAACACTCGCAGCTGCCCAGCAAGGTTATGCTAATTCTACAGAGCTAGCTGATTATCTAGTGGCTAAAGGTATGCCATTTAGAGAAGCCCATCATGTCGTCGGTGAAGTTGTCGTCGCCGCGATTGCTAAACAAACACCATTAGAAGATTTGGTTATTTCAGAGTTACAGCAATTTAGCCCAATTATCAGTGATGATGTTTATGAGTGTTTGACTATTGAGTCATGTTTAGAAAAGCGTGAAGCATTAGGTGGCACATCATTAGCGCAAGTTAAACAAGCATTAGCTGCAAAGCAAGGTAAGTAGCCACTTACTTTATTGTTTGAGCCTTGACTGTAATAACAAAAAGCCCTGAGTTAAATTAACTCAGGGCTTTTTAGCATTCACATTTTATAGATGCATTTTAGGGTTTATTGAAATAAATCATCTGTTGGATTTTCAATAAATATATCGTCATCAATGGTTTCTTCTGTCGCATATTCAGTCGGTTCAGTTCCTTCGACAAAGTACTCAAAAGAAGTTGTGTGATCAGTTTTACGCGTTAATAAACCCGTTGCTAAATCAATACGCGCAGAGATAATGCCTTTAGGCGGAATGGTGGTCTTTTCCTCAGTGCCTTTGAGCGCTTGATTCATAAAATCATTCCAACCAGGCCCAGCTGTCTTGGCGCCTGCTTCTGCCCCTGATATCTGATTTTCAGGTCCATCAGCTACCCAGCTTGTACGGCCTAAACGGCGGCTGTGATCATCAAAACCGACCCAAAATGTTGACGTTAATGTTGGATTGAACCCACTAAACCAGGTATCACGAGATTCATTGGTTGTTCCTGTTTTACCAGCAATATCATGACGCTTGATTAGGCGAGAAGCTCGCCATGCCGTCCCGTTCCAACCAGTGCCTTTACTCCAATTACCACCACCCCAAATAACACTTTTTAATGCTTCAGAGATAAGGAAAGCGGTTTGCTCAGTGATAATTCTTGGTGCATAACGACTATTCTCATCGCCACATTGACTAATAGCACTTGATTGAGCGGTTGTGTCATTTGCTTGGTTAATTTCAGTTTGTTGTGAGCTAGCAAATTCAGCTGCCATTGCTGCGAATGGGTCATTTGCGTCTGATTTAGAGGTTAATTCTGTATCACTTAGACTGTCATCAGTTCCATTATGATCATTTTCTGATGGCGTACACGCTAAAAGAGGATTGGCTTCTTCAATTACATTGTCATAAGAGTCGGTGACTTGCTTGATAAAGTAAGGCTCAACTAAGTAACCACCGTTGGTGAACACATTAAACGCAGTAACAACTTGCAAAGGTGTTACAGAAGGAGAGCCGAGTGCCACTGATTCATTTCGAGGTAGATCATTAGGATCAAACCCGAACTCCACAAGTTTATCGATAGTATTATCTAACCCAATGTGTCTCATCGCGCGAACAGACATGACGTTCACAGATTGCGCTAAGCCCATACGAAGACGCGTTGGTCCTCCGTAGATATCTGGAGAGTTTTTAGGTCTCCAAGCGGTGCCTTGTCGAGTATCTGGCTTATTAATTGGCGCGTTATTAATTAGTGTTGCCAATGTATAGTCTTTTTCAAGCGCTGCTGAATATATAAATGGTTTGATATTTGACCCCAGCTGGCGCTTTGCCTGGGTCACACGGTTGTATTGGCTTTGGGTAAAGCTAAAACCACCAACGAGCGTACGAATTGCGCCATCACTTGGTTCAAGTGATACTGTGGCACTTGATACTTGCGGAATTTGAGAAAGTTGCCAATATTCGCCGTTGTTTCTTATCCACACTTTCTGGCCAACAGCTAAAATATCTTCAGCTTTCTTGGGCGGTGTGCCTTGACGGCGATCGGTGATAAATTTACGAGCCCATTTTAGCCCGTTCCATTCTAAGGTGATTTCTTCCCCTCTAGCATTCATCACCGTGGCTTGTTGCTCTTCAATGGCAAGTACAGCTGCTGGCATAATACCTTGTACCGAAGAAGTGCTTTTTAAGTTAGTGATAATATCGCTGGTGGACATGGGGTCATCTGTCCATAATTCGGCAATTGGCCCGCGGTAACCATGACGTTGGTCGTAAGCAAAAACATTATCGCGTAACGCGCTTTGTGCCTTTAACTGTAAGTCAGATGAAATCGTGGTATAGACGTTATAGCCATTAGTATAGGCTTCTTCTTCGCCGTATTTATTGACCATGTATTCACGCGCCATTTCAGAAATATATGGTGCATATAGATCAATTTCTGCTCCATGATATCTTGCAGTAATCGGGGCATTAATGGCTTCTTGGTATTGCGCTTCTGTGATATTGCGTTTTTCGAGCATCCGGCTTAATACCCAGTTACGGCGGGTTTTGGCACGTTCTGGGTTTCTTATCGGATTTGCTGCGGATGGAGCTTGCGGCAAACCAGCAATCATTGCCATTTCAGGCAGGCTCAGTTGTTCTAAATCTTTACCATAATAAACTTGTGCTGCAGCACCTACACCATAGGCACGATTCCCCAAGAAAGAACGGTTTAGATAAAGAGTTAAAATTTCTTCTTTTGAAAGCGCTTTTTCGATTTTGAGTGCTAAAAAGATTTCTTTTGTTTTACGAATATAGGTTTTTTCACGTGAAAGGAAAAAGCCGCGAGCGACTTGTTGAGTGATGGTACTTGCACCTTGGCTTTTTTTACCCGTGGTAACCAAAATAATAGCAGCACGCACAATACCGATAGGATCAATGCCTTTATGTTCAAAGAAACGAGCATCCTCTGTATCTAAAACTGCATTAATTAATTGTTCGGGTACATCTTGGTATTCAATGGGTACTCGTCTTTTTTCACCAAATTGAGAAATCAATAAACCGTCATCGCTGTATATTCGCAATGGGGTTTGTAATTTTACCGTTTTTAAGGAATTTACATCCGGTAAATCTGGCAAAACATAATAATAGGCTGCGACAATAGTGCCGATTCCTAATAAAGTTAAGCTAAATATAGCAATAAGTATTCGTTTAAACCACTTCACCGAAATATTCCAAAAATCAAAAATATGCTCGCTAGTATATAAGGGGGAAGGTTTTTGGTGAAGTAAAAACATGAAAACAGAAAAAAACAAGTTGTAAAATTTAGAAACATTTAATACAAATACTTATAACGAGTTGATTTTGTGCTAATCTATTTTAAAATATAAAAAAATAAATGCGATGATGGAATATGCTTTCTAAATTTTGGAAGCGTCAAGCTCCGCAAATGGTCGGGATCGATATTGGTTCTCATGAGATTAAGGCCATTTTGCTAAGTAAGACCGCTGATGGATATAAAATTCAAAACTATATATCTGCACCTCTACGTAAAGGTGCGGTTGTCGATCACGAAATCCGCGATTCAGAAGCTGTTATTGAATCTTTAAGACATATTAAGCGAGGACTGCCTAAGAGTATTAAGTCTGCAGCTGTCGCGGTTTCTGGCTCTGCTGTCATGACCAAAGTCATTTACATGGACGCTTCATTAAATGAAGAAGAAATGGAAGCACAAATTGAGATTGAAGCAGATAACCTTATCCCTTATTCACTAGATGAAGTGAGTATCGATTTTGAAACTCTTCAGGCAAACACAACTGACCCGACAAAAGTTGATGTGCTGTTAAGTGCTTGTCGCACAGATAATATTGATACTCGTATGGATTCTTTAGATGCGATTGAGCTCGATACCAAGGTGGTGGATGTTGAAGCTTATGCACTAGGGCGGTCATCAGAATTAATCCTTGCACAATTACCCGAAGGTGCGAATGAGAAATCTGTAGTATTGGTTGATATCGGTGCCAATATGACGACATTTGCCGTAGTTGAGCATGGAGAAACAACCTTTATTCGTGAGCAAGCGTTTGGTGGTGAGTTATTTACTCAATCTATTTTATCGTTTTATGGCATGCCATATGACGAAGCTGAGAACGCCAAAATAACAGGCGAGTTACCGCGTAATTATATGTTTGAGGTGTTATCACCGTTTCAAACACAATTATTACAGCAGATTAAACGTACACTTCAAATTTATTGTACTGCCAGTGGTAAAGATAAAGTTGATTATATTGTGCTCTGTGGTGGTACCGCAAAACTTGAAGGCATGACTGCATTATTAACTAATGAATTGGGTGTACATTCTATTGTCGCAGACCCGTTCCAAGGTTGTTTGCATGCTGAGGACGATATTAAAAACCAGCTTAAGCCAAGTATTAGTAAATATATGGTGGCATGTGGTTTAGCGCTTAGGAGTTACGCTCAATGGCGAACATAAATTTACTTCCTTGGCGTGAAGAGGCCAGAGAAAAACAAAAACGAGATTATATTGGCATATTAGCATTGGTTTTTTTAGTGACCTGTTTAGCTGTATTTTTAACACTTAGCTTTATTGAGGTTGTTACTGATGATCAACGCCAACGAAATGCTTATCTTCAAAATGAAATATCACTATTAGATGCACAAATTGCCGAAATAAGAAAAATCACAGCTCGAAAGAAAGATATTGAAAGACGTACTAAGATTATATTAAACCTTCAGCAATCTCGAAACTTGCCGACACATGTTTTAGATGAATTAGTGCGAATTGTTCCGCCAGGAATATACCTTTCAAGTATTGAGAAAAAAGGTAGCTTACTCTGGATTGAAGGCCGCAGTGAATCGAATAATAACGTGGCTAATATGATGCGTAAGGTGAAAACATCACAATACTTAAATGATCCAAGTATGCAGTCTATTATTAGCCAAAATGAGAACTTACGACAACTGCAAAAGTTTAGATTAAAAGTGACGATTTCTGATGTTGAGTCAGTTGAAGCAACTGAAGGAGGTCAATAATGAATTTAGACTTAGATCAGTTTAATGATATTGATTTTGAAAATATCGGTAGTTGGCCTGCTTTAGTTAAGGTTGTTTTCGCAGTATTTCTGTCAATCTGTGTTATGGGGGCAAGTTATTATTTATTTGTCTCCGATGCAATTGACGTTTTAAATAACGAAGAAAGAAAAGAAATAACTTTACGAGAAGATTTTCAATCTAAATATCGTTTAGCCGCAAACTTAAAGCTATATCGTGAACAGCTGGTTGTTATGGAAGCGCAATTTGCTGAGTTACTTAAAATGTTGCCTTCTGAAAATGAAATGCCGGGCTTATTAGACGACACTACATTTGTAGCAACTGACGCAGGTTTAAGAATAAATAGCTTAGATTGGGATACTGAGATTGAGCGTGACTTCTATTTAGAATTCCCAATTAAAATTGCTGTAGTGGGTGATTATCATCAACTCGGTAATATGGTCAGTGGTGTAGCAAAATTACCTCGTATTGTTAGCTTACATGATTTTGTTATTACACGAGATGATAGCGGTAGTTTGTCGATGGACATTTTAGCAAAAACCTATCGATTTAAAGAAGGTGCACAGCTGCCTGCTGAGAATAAGGGGAATAAGTAATGAGATTCCTCCCTGTATTAATGATGGTGTTAATGTTAACTGGCTGTATTGGTGATCGCAGTGATTTAGAGTTGTTTGTAACGACAACTAAAGCGCAGCACATTGCTCGTATTCCTCCGTTAAAAGAAACTCCTAAGTTTGAACATTTTGCTTATCAAGCAGAATTAATGCGCAGTCCTTTTGTACCACCTTCACGCGAGCTTACAGAAGAAGTGGTTGATACAAGTAGAAATTGTCTACAGCCTGACTTAAAGCGTCGTAAAGGTCGTTTAGAAACATATGCTTTAGACAATTTAAGAATGCGCGGTACATTAACAGAAGATGACACTATTTGGGCTTTGGTCGAGTCTTCTGATGCCAATGTATATCGTTTAGGGGTCGGTGAGTATCTCGGTCTTTACCATGGGAAAATAGGTAAAGTGACACCGCAATATATTGAAATAATAGAATTAATTCCAGATGGTTCTGGTTGCTGGGCTGAAAGAGCAAGCAACTTAGAACTATCTGGTAACTAATGTGCGAAGGATGAGGGAATAATGAAATCTTCTGCCGCGATGCAAACATCGACAAAAAAAGTCTCACTAATTAAAACGGTATTGGGTGTTGTTTTAATGTTGGGCGCACTTCCAAGTGCTTTCGCCGCCAATAAGTTAATGGATGTTAAATACCATTCTGTTGTCGATCATCAATTAGAACTCGAACTGGTATTCGAATCCTCGCTAGATAAGCCTGAAGTTGATTTGTCAGGTTCTCCTGCTCAAATAATTTTAAGTTTTGAAGACAGTATTTCAAACCTTGAAAAAGAGAACATTACGATTGATCGTGTAGGTGTTGAAGGGCTTAAAACCACACAGGTTGATGGCGCTTTAAATATTGTTGTCGATCTTGCAGAGGTTAAGCCTTATCAAGGTAAAGTTGTGGGTAATACCTATCGCTTAACTGTGAATGACACAATGTCTGGGCCTGATAATGCCAGTAACCCGTTTGTTAATGGTATTGATACTATTGACTTTAGACGCAATAAAACTGGTGGTGGTGATTTACTGATTCATTTGAATAACCGCTCTGTTGCGGCAAATGTGGCTCAGGTTGGCTCAAAATTAGAAGTTAAGCTTTATAACACAGCAATTAATAATGAGCTGTTATATGTTATGGATGTGCAGGACTTTAATACACCTGTGACAAGTTTTGAAACTTTTAAGGATGATTTAACTTCACGCATTATGGTCGATGTTGATGGCAACTACGATTATAACTATAAGCAAGAAGGTAACGTTTTTAAGGTTAGTATTAATAAAGTTGAGCGTGTTGCCGTTGCTGCTGAAGAAAAGAAATACAATGGACGCTCACTTTCATTGAACTTCCAGAATATTTCAGTCAGAACTGTGCTGCAAATTATTGCCGATTACAATGATTTCAACCTTGTAACGAGTGATACTGTTGAAGGCAATATCACGTTACGTTTAGATGATGTACCTTGGGATCAAGCACTTGATCTTATTTTGCAAACTAAAGGGCTTGATAAGCGTATTGAAGGTAATATCTTAATGGTGGCGCCTAGTGAAGAGTTGGCTACACGTGAAAGGCAAGATTTAGAGAATCAAAAAGAAGTGAAGGAGTTAGCTCCGCTATATTCTGAGTACATTCAAATTAATTATGCTAAAGCTGCAGATATTGCTGAGTTAATGAAAAGTGCAGATTCTAGTTTGTTATCAACTCGGGGTAGTGTTGCTGTTGATGAACGGACGAATACACTGCTTGTAAAAGATACTGCAGAGTCGTTAGAAACAATTCATCGCTTAGTTGAAATACTCGATATTCCAATTAAACAAGTGTTGATTGAAGCGCGAATGGTGACAGTCAAGGACAACGTATCTGAAGATTTAGGTATTCGCTGGGGCATAACAGATCAACAAGGCGATAAAGGAACCTCTGGTTCGCTTGAAGGCGCAAATGATATCGTTGCTGGTGTTGTACCTGCATTAAGTGATCGCTTAAATGTTAATTTGCCTTCTTCGGCAACTAACGCTGCGAGTATTGCATTTAGTGTCGCTAAAATGGCCGATGGTACCGTACTTGATTTAGAGTTAAGTGCACTTGAGCAAGAGAATAAAGGTGAGATTATTGCCAGCCCGCGCATTACCACCTCTAATCAAAAGTCTGCTTATATTGAGCAAGGTGTAGAAATTCCTTATGTTGAGTCTGCATCAAGTGGTGCAACAACTGTTTCATTTAAGAAAGCGGTTCTTTCTTTAAAGGTTACACCGCAAATTACGCCGGATGATCGTGTGATTCTTGATTTAGAAATAACCCAAGATACCCGTGGTGAAACAGTTCAAACTGGTACAGGTGAAGCAGTGTCTATTGATACTCAGCGTATCGGCACTCAAGTACTTGTGGATAATGGTGAAACCATTGTGTTAGGTGGTATATATCAGCAAAACTTAATTAGCCGTGTGAGTAAGGTGCCGGTTCTAGGTGATATTCCGTTAGTTGGCTTCTTGTTCAGAAACACATCTGATAGTAATGAGCGTCAAGAGTTACTGATTTTCGTTACACCTAAGATTGTGACTGAGCAGTTGTAAAAAATTGCGAATCAAAAATACCAGCGTTCTCGCTGGTATTTTTTTGCCTGTTCTTTAGGTTAACTTCGATTAAGTTATTAATTTCATGCTATAAAAATAAAGCTTCTGCACTAGACTTCAGGAAACGTTATTCTGATTAATAAGGAGAAGTAGAATTTATTTTTAAGAAACTCAGCTTAATTCGTCAACATGACTTGCAACAACTGGTGCATAACTGAGATAATCCTCCGTCAAGTCTCATTAGAGCAAGGT
The DNA here is from genome assembly GCF_018100775.1 of Shewanella sp. MMG014. Classification (NCBI taxonomy): domain Bacteria; kingdom Pseudomonadati; phylum Pseudomonadota; class Gammaproteobacteria; order Alteromonadales; family Shewanellaceae; genus Shewanella; species Shewanella sp. MMG014. Next base: position 187,565 of record NZ_JAGJDZ010000010.1, on the reverse strand, counting down.
TAAATTATAGGTCGGCTTGAGTTTAAGTCGATAAGGCATACTTTTCATATAAGATTCAGACGTATATAAAATGGCTGAAAAACGCAATATTTTTCTGGTAGGCCCAATGGGCGCAGGCAAAAGCACAATTGGTCGCCATTTGGCCCAAATGCTGCATTTAGATTTCCACGATTCAGATCATGAGATTGAGCAACGCACAGGTGCAGATATTGCCTGGGTGTTTGACGTTGAAGGCGAAGAAGGTTTCCGTCGTCGCGAAGCTCAGGTCATCGCTGACCTTTCGGAAAAGCAAGGTATCGTCCTTGCTACTGGCGGCGGATCTGTACAAAGTAAAGACATACGTAATCATTTGTCAGCTCGCGGTATCGTTGTATACCTTGAGACGACAATCGATAAGCAAGTCGCTCGTACTCAACGCGATAAGCGTCGACCTCTTTTGCAGGTTGATGACCCGCGCGAAGTGCTAGAGAATCTTGCTGATGTTCGTAATCCTTTATACGAAGAGATTGCTGACGTGATTGTTAAGACAGATGAGCAAAGCGCTAAAATAGTCGCAAATCAAATTATTGAGCAACTCGGTTTTTAGGTAGGTTTATGCAACAAGTTCAGGTTGAATTAGGTATAAGAAGTTATCCCATTTTTATTGGCCAGAATTTATTGCAGCAAAATGCTTACCTTTCCGATTACCTTTCCGGTAAAAAAGCACTCATAGTCACCAATGACACTATCGCCCCCTTGTACCTGACAACGGCACAACAAGCGATGGCGAGTTGTGCTGACGTGGGTGTTGTTGTGCTTCCTGATGGTGAGAAATATAAAGATCTCACACATCTGGATTTGATATTTTCAGCTTTGCTTGAAAATAACTATGCCCGCGATTGTGTCATAGTTGCATTAGGTGGCGGTGTCATTGGTGACATGGCTGGCTTTGCTGCATCTTGCTACCAGCGAGGTGTTGAGTTTATACAAATTCCAACCACACTGCTTTCGCAAGTTGACTCTTCAGTTGGTGGCAAAACAGCAGTCAATCATCCGTTAGGGAAAAACATGATTGGGGCATTTTATCAGCCTCAAGCCGTGATCATCGATACCGATTGCTTATCAACTTTACCGGCTAAAGAGTTTGCAGCTGGTATGGCTGAAGTGATTAAGTATGGCATTATCTGGGACGCTGAGTTTTTTAGTTGGTTAGAGCAAAATGTCGAGTCACTTAAAGGGCTTGATAATGATGCATTAACTTATGCTATAGCTCGATGCTGCCAAATTAAGGCTGATGTGGTTGCACAAGATGAAACAGAGCGTGGCGTACGAGCTTTGCTTAATTTAGGCCACACCTTCGGACATGCCATTGAAGCTGTAATGGGTTATGGCGTATGGCTTCATGGTGAAGCGGTATCTGCTGGTACAGTCATGGCGGCACTCACGTCATTAAAACTCAATTTAATCTCACAACAAGATTTCGATAGGGTCGTTGCTTTACTGCAAGCGTTTGATTTGCCAGTTGCATCACCAGATTCAATGACATTTGATCAATTTATTGCGCATATGCAGCGAGATAAAAAAGTCCTTGCTGGTCAAATTAGGTTAGTGTTACCCACGTCAATTGGCTCCGCTGACGTTTTTTCAGATGTTGAAACTTCATTATTGGCAGAAGTGATTAGCCAAGTCTAAGTAACGTGTGAGTCTAATGGTGGGCTTGTGGACATTCAACAAACGCTATTGTTACCTTCTCAAGAATCTCTAGTACAGCGATTACAGCACATTGCTAGCTACAGCGAGCAATTGGTACTCTTGTCCGGTGCTAAAGGAGCTGGCAAAACAACCTTAGTTACAGCCCTTGCAAGTGAACTGGATAGTTATAATTCTGCACTCGTAATCTGCCCAATGCATGCAGATAGCGCAGAAATTCGACGTAAAATCCTTGTTCAACTCATTTCATCTCCTATCTTTGATGATGCGCTTCCATTGGCTGATACGTTACTTCGAATACAATCTAGCTTAACTAAGCCTTTACACATCATTATTGATGATGCGCAATACATGCCAAAAGAGCTTTGGGCTGAATGCTTGATTTTGACTCAGTTGCAATGTGCGGGTAAGCCCATTTCGATGACGTTTACCATCGAAACTGATTCACTTGCCGAACTGACTCACGAGCTCACAGACTCAATGCAAGCTTTGCTGCTACATGTTGAGTTAGAGCCTTTATCCTTGGCTGAGCGAGAAGGCTTATATCGCACACTTTTGGTGAGAAGTAATAAAACCCCGTTTATTCCGCGTGAAATTATTCAAGCTCAAATTGAAAAACAATCTGGCACGCCTACCGAAGTGATCAATTTATTGAATAAAGCACTAGAGGACCAACCTGAAGACGTCAAAAAGTGGCCTAAATTTTTGCCTTGGGTCATGGGGTCTGTTGTGTTGTTACTAACTCTTGTTTTAGCAAGCTGGTTTATGTTTAAAGAAACTGCTGAAGTGCCAGCAGATAACGTAAAGTTTAATAACATTTATTTGCCACCAGAAACGCCTGCGCAGTGGGCTATTTATAATTACGCTGAATTATTACTGCAACCAGTCATTAACGACACGGCTGGCTTGAATCAGGCTGAGACTGGTCTAAGGCTAGAAGTGCTCAAGCCTACTCTTACCGAATTCAATTTTGTGGATATTATGCTGCGAAACAGTGCAGGTAATAACAGTAAGATGACTGATAAGCACAATGTAAAAAGCAACATCTCACAGACAGAAGATGAGCAAAACGTTGAAATAAGTGAAGATGAATTAGCCGCTGACCCAATGACTCATCAATCACCTGAAGCAGGATCTCAAGACATAAATCAAGATGTGCAGCTATCTGAAGTGTCAGAAGGAAAGCTGATTGTCGAGAGCGACAAGTTAGTCGCTGAAGGTTTATCTAACAATGATAATACGGCGAGTTTATCACTGTTAGATAAACCTGGTTATACATTGCAAATTGCCAGTGTCCGAGAGGCTAAGTCACTCACTCAAATATTATCTAAACTAGAACGGATTCAAACAGACTCAGCTTATGCCCAACAAGCTCGTTATAAACAGCGCCATATTGTGTTATTTGGGCAATATGACACAGTAAGTCAGGCACAGCAGCAAGCTGATGAATTACAACAGTCACTAGGTTTATCCGCGCCCTGGGTGCGCAAATGGAGTGATTTGACTGGATATGAACTCAAAATAGATTAACCGCTTAAAAAGCCATTAGATTCGATAATTCAAACGATGATTATTACCAATAAAAAGAGTACAATCATCTGCTTTAATTTTGCTAGCAAACGGTATTCATGACTAAAAAGCATAGAGCCTTTCTTAAGTGGGCGGGTGGAAAATTTAAACTCGTTGACGAGCTTGCAAAACACTTACCTCAAGGTAATAGATTAGTCGAACCTTTCGTCGGTGCTGGATCAGTATTTCTTAATACTGATTATGATGAGTATTTACTCTGCGACATAAACCAAGACTTGATTAATTTATACAATATTGTCAAAGATGATCCTGATACTTATATCGCAGCAGCTAAAGCGATGTTTGTGCCAGAGATGAATGTAAAAGAGCAATATTACCGTATTCGCACTGAATTCAATCAAACTAACGATCCCTTCAAGCGTTCAGTATATTTTTTGTATATGAATCGCCATGGTTTTAATGGCTTATGTCGTTACAACCGCAAAGGCGGCTTTAATGTGCCTTTTGGTTCATATAAAAAACCATACTTTCCTGAAGATGAACTTAGGCATTTTTCAATGAAGGCGCAAAAAGCGAGTTTTCATTGTGTAAGTTATGAAAAAGCTTTTGAGATGTCGACTGTTGGGGACGTGATTTATTGTGACCCTCCCTATGCGCCATTATCAACAACGGCAAGCTTTACTACATATGCAGGGCCAGGTTTCAGCTTAGATGATCAAGCCTTACTTGCAAGAGAGTCGCGTCATACCGCACTTGAAAGAGACATTCCTGTTTTAATCAGTAACCATGATATTCCGCTAACACGCGAATTATACCGCGGTGCCAAACTGGCCTCTATTGCGGTGCAGCGTAATATAAGCCAAAAGGGCAATGGCAGAAAGAAAGTGGATGAAATTATGGCCTTGTACGATCACCACTACCAAGAAGTGATTGATTAAGTATTATATTAATTGTTCTGCTATTGATTCATGAATAGCATGGGAATGGTATTGCTATAGAAAGGACATGAAGGGTAATTGGAACAGGGTTACGCTAATACTTGGTTCACGATAAAAATCAAAGATAGAATCATAATGATCGCCAGAGCAATTCCCATAAAAATAAAAGGTAATGGTGAATTACTTTGTTGAAAGTCTCGCTGGCGATTATCTTCTGTCTGCACTCCAAAGAAGGCTGCGACAGTACTCGAAAATACCCGCCAAAAAGACATTAAATGCTATTCGGATTATTAGTGGGCATGTCGCTAATCGGTTTACTCTTGTCGCTGTTGTGTAGTAACTCGAGTAAATCTAAAAAATGAAACTGACTTGAGCGACTCTTACCGGTAACCCAATCTCCCCAACTCACATTGTCAGACTCGACAGCACAACGATTATTAGGGTGGCTGCTAGGTAGGCTGGAATTGTAGGTAACGTTTTCTGTACAAGCACAGTTGTCTGCTAGCAATGGATTGCTGTTATCTGACATGACAAAATAGGCAACTAACATTAATGCGCTGGTTGAAAATAAGCTTACTACAGGTTTTAGCGTCACCTTACCTGTTTGGTGGGTGCTCATTTTTGACTGACTGCACATCATAAGGGCTATCCTTGTCTTATACTTTCAGAATTAACACAATAAAAAATGTTTAGTGACGTTCTAATAGAGACTTAGCAACTGACTTGGTAGTCGCTTCATAACTATAACATCGCGAAAAACACAGTGACGTAGGTCGCATTATAGCAAATTTGTATAGTTAATGAACATCACTCTCGTGTGATCTGGATCAATTTAATACTTACAGATTATGAAAATTTACGTTTATTGACAATAACAACCTTTTATTACGCTTTGCGACTAGAGCGAATAAGCTTCAGGGGGTAAAATACGGTCACTTTTAATTGCTTCGAGAAGACTATGCGTCCATTTTTGATTGCCCCATCTATTTTATCTGCCGATTTCGCCCGTTTAGGTGATGATGTTAAAGCCGTTTTAGATGCCGGTGCTGACGTTGTTCATTTTGATGTAATGGATAACCACTATGTACCAAATTTAACAATCGGTCCTATGGTATGTCAGGCGCTTCGTGATTATGGCATTACCGCTGATATTGATGTGCACTTAATGGTTAAGCCTGTAGATCGTATCATTCCAGATTTTGCTAAAGCAGGTGCTTCAATTATTACTTTTCATCCTGAAGCGACGGAACATCTTGATCGTAGTTTGCAATTAATTAAAGAATCAGGCTGTAAGGCTGGCTTAGTATTTAACCCTGGGACGCCATTACATTATCTTGACCATGTAATGGATAAATTAGATGTGATTCTGCTTATGTCAGTCAACCCTGGCTTTGGCGGTCAATCATTTATCCCGTCTACGTTAGATAAACTTAAACAAGTTCGCGAAAAAATTGATGCCAGTGGATTTGATATTCGTCTTGAAGTGGACGGTGGCGTAAAAGTGGATAATATTGCCGAAATTGCAGCGGCAGGTGCAGATATGTTTGTCGCAGGTTCTGCTATTTTTAATCAGCCTAATTATAAAACCGTGGTTGATGAAATGCGTACCGAGCTTGCAAAAGTAGACGCGTAGTATGGCTGATTTTTCTAGCATAAAAGCCATTGCGTTTGACTTAGACGGCACGCTAATTGATAGTGTGCCCGATTTAGCCGCCGCGACCCAAGCGACACTTGCTGAGTTAGCATTGCCAAGTTGCACCGAGCAGCAAGTGAGAAACTGGGTTGGCAATGGTGCTCAAGTATTAATGCAGCGTGCGTTACTCAATGCTGAGCAACAAAAAGGGTGTGACATAGGTGTACAACTTGAAAATGTCATGCCTATTTTTATGAAGCATTACGAATTACACCTACAAAAACACAGTAAGTTATATGCTGGAGTATTAACCGTGCTCAGCAAACTTAATGCTGCAGGCTACCCACTGGCGATTGTGACAAATAAACCTTATCGGTTTACTATCCCGTTGTTAGAAGCATTTGGTATAGCCGACTTATTTGGTCTGGTGTTAGGTGGCGACTCGCTGGATAAAATGAAACCCGATCCTTTGCCTTTAACGCATATTTTGCACAAATGGCAGCTCGAACCACAACAGCTGTTGATGGTAGGGGATTCAAAAAATGACATATTAGCAGCGAAAGCCGCAGGCGTAACCTCAATAGGCTTGACCTATGGGTACAACTACGGTGAAGATATTGGTCTGAGCGGACCCACTGCGGTATGCGAACAATTCAATGAAATTTTAGCCTTATTAACTAATTCGGCAGAATTTACAGCTAAATCAATGGAGCAATAAAACAAATGACTGCAAAACCTATCGTGTTTAGTGGCGCTCAACCATCAGGCGAGCTAAGTATTGGTAATTACATGGGCGCGCTACGTCAATGGGTTGGTATGCAAGACAGCCACGATTGTATTTATTGTGTTGTTGATTTACATGCGATTACCGTTCGCCAAGATCCTGAAAAGTTACGAGCGGCATGCTTAGACACACTAGCCATTTATCTCGCTTGTGGTATCGACCCTGAAAAAAGTACCGTCTTTTTACAATCTCAAGTACCACAACATACGCAGTTGAGCTGGGCATTAAACTGTTACACCCAAATGGGTGAGCTTAATCGCATGACACAGTTTAAAGATAAATCGCAAAAGCATGCTAATAACATTAATGTTGGTTTGTTTGACTACCCAGTATTAATGGCGGCAGATATCTTGCTCTATCAAGCAAATGAAGTGCCAGTAGGCCAAGATCAAAAGCAACATTTAGAGCTAACACGTGATATTGCAACGCGTTTCAATAATGCTTATGGCGACACATTTGTTGTGCCTGAGCCATTTATTCCTGAAACCGGCGCTCGTGTCATGTCGCTGCAAGAGCCAACGAAAAAAATGTCTAAGTCAGACGAAAACCGTAATAACGTGATTGGTTTACTTGATGATCCTAAAGCGATTATGAAGAAAGTGAAAAAAGCGATGACAGACAGTGAAGAGCCGCCTGTTGTTCGTTTTGACGTTGAAGAAAAGCCAGGTGTATCAAACTTATTGAGCTTGATGTCAGGTTGTAACGGTCAGTCAATCGAGTCAATTGAGAAAGACTTTGAAGACAAAATGTATGGTCACTTGAAAGTTGCAACAGGTGAAGCTGTTGTTGCTATGCTAGAACCTATTCAAGCACGTTTTCGTGAAATCAGAGCGGATGAAGACTACCTAAATGCAGTCTTTAAAGCGGGAGCTGAAAAAGCGCAGGCTCGAGCTGAAGAAACAATCAAAAAAGTTTACGAAAAAATCGGAATGATTGTTTAACGTGCAATCGATTAATAAAAAAGCCAGCTTAATGCTGGCTTTTTTATTGGTTAGTCACCAGCGTGAGATTGCCTTTTTAGCCATTGAATAAAGCTTGCTAAAGCTGGTTCGTGTTGTCTGCGTTGTTTACAGCTAAAGTTAAAATTAAAACCCGTTAAAATGTCTGGTAAATCCAATGCAACAAGCCTTCCTGCAGCAATATCTCCTTTAACCATAAAGTCAGAGGCAAGTGCGATTCCTTGATGAGCAATCGCAGCTTCAATGGCCATCAAAACGTGGCTAAAAATATGTTGTTGTTTTTTGTCGCTGTCGTCGACTTTATTGACGGTATGCCAGCGCTGCCAATCAATGCCTAATTCTCCTTCATCGACGGTGAGTAAGGTTGCTGAAGGTAAAGCGGCGATTAACTCTTGAGGTGATGCATTGGGTTTATTTAGCCATTGTTGCAGGTAATCAGGACTGGCTACAGCAATTAATCGCTCTTTATGCAAGGTAAGGTGCATATAGCCATTTTGATTTGATTGCCCAGTAATAAACATATCGGCGACATTATCACTGAGTTGTGGGTCGCTGGTGATCATATCCAAACGGATCTGAATATGCGGGTGCTGCTGACGGAACTCACTCAGTCTAGGAATAAGCCACTTAATGGCAAACGAGCTGTAAACGGCTAATCTTAACTGCTGGTTACCGTCACCTGTAATTTGTAAGCTGACCTCTTCAAGAGCATTAAAGGTACTTTCCAATTGTAGTGATAATTGGGCTCCTTTGTCTGTTAGTTGTAATTGCCTTGTACTGCGTAAGAATAATTGCTCACCATAATAAGATTCTAACTGTTTAATTTGATGAGATACCGCACTTTGACTGATGCAAAGCTCTTCTGCTGCACGGGAAAAGTGTTGTAATCGAGCTGCTGATTCAAACACTTGCAATGAACGTAATGGTGGTAGTTTTCTCATTTACATAGCTAGAAAATTGAATCTTATTTATTACTTTAATTCATTATTGTTTAGTATTCATCATTTTTAATCATGTAAAGGTCTAGTTATTATGCCGTTTTTAGAAGCGGTGAGGTGACGATGAAGTCTCCAGTCATTTTTGCACTAATCATACTGGTGCTTGGCAATATCTTTAGCGCGTTATATGACGTATCCATCAAGTGGTTACCAGATAATGCAGATATCATTACCTTTTTATTATTACGACAATGCGGCAGCGTATTGATGTTATTGCCAATATGGTTCATGGCGAGAAAGCCTGTTACAGGCCACTTTACATTACAGTTAGTGCGTTCTCACTTAGGGGTTATAACGTCAATTACCTTAGTGGTTGGCTTAGTTTCATTGCCATTAGCTACCGTCAGTTCATTATTTTTTTCAGCGCCGATTATGATTACTGTACTAGGTTATGTTTGGCTTAAAGAGCAGATCAGTTTGACCCAATGGTGGATTACTTTACTGGGATTTATTGGCGTGCTGATTTTGTTACGGCCATCAAATATCGAATGGGCAGGCCTGCTAGTTCTCGTTGCTGCAGTAACGTTTTCAATGAATCAAATTGCATTAAGAAAGCTACCAAAGCAAGAATCACCATTAGTGACATTACTGCTTTATAATTTATTGAGTATTCCATCATTGTGTGTGGTGGGAGCCTGTATCGGCTTTGGGGATGTGACGATGGCATTAATTGGCTTATCGCTGATTAGTAACAGCTTTTTATTGGCGTATCACTTTTGCTGTATTGTTGCTTACCGTAGTGCGAAAGCGAGTGATATTGCCGTAGCTGAATACTCAGGGTTACTATTTTGCGTGCTATTTGGCTGGTTATGGTTTGATGAATGGCTCGATGGGATGAGTTGGCTGGGGGCCAGTTTAATTGTACTACCGACAGTACTATTACCTTTAATACTTGCCTGTATTCGTAGGCTGCAACGTAAGTCGGTATCTGTATTAAATTAACCAATATTAATCGAATGGGTTTACCCTATAGATAAAAAAACACCGCAACGTATTTGCGGTGATTTTATTGTGCTCTGTCGTTGTAAGAGTCAATTCATATTTAAGGGTCGATATATTCGAAAACCTTAATCACTTTCCTTACACCAGAAGTATTGCGGGTGATTTCCACTGCAAGATCAGCTTGATCTCGGGGAATGATGCCCAATAGAAATACCTCACCATTTTCTGTGACCACTTTTACTCTCGTCATGTCTAATGTTTTTTCATTTAACATGCGAGTTTTTACCTTGGTGGTGATCCAAGTGTCATTGCTGCGAGTTGTGAATGAGGTTGGGTTACCAATCCGAATTTGATTATGTAACTTACCGCCAATTTCAAGCTCTTGAACGACTTTAACCGCTTTATCACGCAACATAGAGTTAGGTGACTGGCCAATCATCAGTACATTACTGTTCAATACTACGCCAGTAATATTGGTTTGTTTATGAATATCTTGATGCTTAGCTAATGCACTTGTTATTTCAAAGTCGGCATTGGTATCACTGATTTGCGTAGACATACTACGCTCATCATTGGCCATCTTGGCTCCACCGACAGCACCAACCATAACAACACCAGCACAACCTTGAAGCAGGAATAATGTTGCTATGATAAGAACTGCTTTTATCATGCTTGCTCGTCCTGCGGGAACAGAGTGCGGTCGATATTGTCACATAGGCAGTGAATGACTAATAAATGCACTTCTTGAATACGAGCAGTAACGTTAGATGGTACACGTACTTCTACATCACCAGCACTCATTAAGCCGGCCATTGCACCACCATCTTTACCTGTTAGTGCAACAATCGTCATATCACGGCTAAGTGCAGCTTCCATGGCTTTAATGACGTTACCTGAGTTACCACTGGTTGAAATGGCTAATAAAATATCACCAGGTTGGCCTAATGCCATAATCTGCTTTGAGTAAATTTCATCATAGCTATAATCATTAGCGATAGCTGTGATGGTAGAAGTGTCACAACTTAGTGCAATTGCCGGTAAAGGAGGACGTTCAATTTCGTAGCGGTTTAATAATTCCGCAGAAAAATGCTGTGCATCGCCAGCACTACCACCGTTACCACATGCTAAAATTTTATTACCGCTTAATAAGCATTGAACCATCATTTCAGCCGCTTTCTCAATCGACTCTGGTAAGGCTTCAGCTGCATCAATTTTAGTTTGAATTGATTCGGTGAAACTGTCTTTAATACGCTCTAACATGATAAATCCTTACTCGGTAATGTGATGCTGCTTACATATAATCTCGATTCTGGCAGCATTATAGCTAAATTTAATAAGTTAAAAACACCCTTGGAGCCATTGGATATCGGCTCCATTGATGGCAATCACATCAAAGCGGCATGGCGCATTGATTTTATGTGTTTGTAAATATTGTTCAGCAGCTTTTCTAATGCGTGATATTTGAGCTGTAGATACAGCATGTAAAGCACCTCCAAACTGAGTGGATGAACGGTATTTCACTTCAATAAACACCCAATATTGGTTATCACGCATAATTAAATCAATTTCGCCAAAACGATAGCGCTGATTCTGAGTCACAAACTGTAGACCTTGTTGCTCAAGGTAAGTTCGCGCTTGTGTTTCTGCATGCTGACCAGGATTGATGAATGTCATTGTTTTTTCATCGATATCATAGCGGACGTAGCTTTCCTCGCTGGTATTTGCCCCAGCTTAATTTACGTTCTATGACGCCGTCTTTGTCGACAGATAATGCGCCACTTCGACCATTAAACTGATAACCAGGAAAAGCGCGCATTTGGGCTAAACGATTAACCAAATCCAATGAGTCATAGCCCATGATATATAAACGCTTTTGACCATTATTCCACTGGCTCCATAATGTGTTAACCATAGTGGTTTCAGCATTTGAGCTCATTAACCAAGGAATATCGCTGATCATTAAATTATTGAGTTCTTGTGCTGATTGAGTCGAGTTACCACTGAGCCGACTTCGGCTGGTGGTATACAAGGCAACAGGATCAGCAAAGACGCTGAAGTTAACATCTAAGAAGGGCTTAAGTAGCACTAAGTCTTTGGCTGCCGAAATCATATAAATGGCATCAATATCACGACGCGAACGAAAATCCGCTTCTAAGGTATTACCAATGAGCTCTTTCATTCTTGCTATACGAGCTTGGCTATCTTTAACGCCTAAAGCTTCTTGCACGGTGACTTTCATTTGATCGCCGCCATCATAGTAATGGATTTCGGCGTTCTCTTGGGTTAGCGCTAACCACTTTTCATTGAAGCTTGCAGCCATTCGCTTACCCGTTGAATCGTTGCTTACCAGTAATAAAGGTAAGCTAACTCCGTCATCAAATAGGCGTTGTGCGGCATCACTGGCTTCTTGGGCTGGCGACAACGCAAAATAAAATTGGTCGTTATTCGGTGTAAAGGTTTCTGTTTGATTCAAATACAGTTGTGGAATCGTCATCAAACCTTGCTCGTTTAATGCCTGCATTTCTTCAACTGCATTGGGTAAAAGTGGCCCAATCACAAATTCTGCACCGGCGGCAACGGCCTCTTGATAAGCTTGTTCAACCCCTAAGTTAGTATCAAAAAAGTGTAGCGCGATTTGATCGTCATAAGCGGCCATGTAACTTGCAAGTATGCCTTGCCTGATTGGTTCGGCAACTGCGGCGCGGCGCCCGGTTAATGGCAGTAACACTGCAATATTTTGCGGTTTATAAGGTTGAGCATTCAACGCTTTTTCTAAATCTGAAGGTAATTTTGCCGCCCCAGGGTGATTTGGGTTAGATTGCTGCCATTGGCCTAAATAACGCACTAACTGGGATGGATCGACCGCATAATGTTTAGCGATATAGGCAAGTTGTAACCAACCCGAGAAGGTTGGATTTTTACCATCTCGCATAAAGCTTTTAATGGTTTCTTCATGCAAAGGCTGCAACGTACGCCAAATGGTGTCATTGACTTCAAAGGCTTGCTCTTTAGGAAGATAAAGGCTCAGAGAGCTAAGCTGGCGTAATTCATCAATCGGTTGTTTAGTTTGATTAAATAAGCGTGCTTTATATTGATGATAAGTAACACGTTGCCAGTTCGGTAATTGCCACTGTTCAGGATAGTTCAATATTGCTAGTGCATCAGCATCTGAGCGAGTCAGCTCAGCCACTCTTGCAGACAAGTAAAGCCACTCAGCCTGAAGTGTTGGTTCAGGTTGTAAATTGGGCTTCATTGAAGTCAAAAGCTTATCAGCAGCACTTACATTAGAGTCATTAATGTAAGCGTGAGCTGCTAAAAGCAAATACCTATCTCGATCTTGAGGCTGCTGACTATTACTTGCCTCAGATAAATAGGTATTAGCCGTTTGCGTTACTGTTGCTAACGAACTATCAATAGCTTGTTTATTTTCAGTAGTTTGAGTCGCACAGCCAAATAATACACTTGATAAAATAGCTGCGAAAACGAATTTTGTTGTAATCAGTCTTTTTAACACAGGGCTTCACTCTGGTAAGATGCTGTCTCTAGTTTAACCTGCTCTTTCACTTGGCGAAAGTCCAGATGAGATTCAATACAGAGGTAGTTATGGACCTATCGGTCGCACTTTATATCGTTCCCACTCCTATTGGTAACTTAGGGGATATTAGCAACCGCGCGATTGAGGTATTAAATCATGTCTCATTAATCGCCTGTGAAGACACACGCCACAGCGGAAAACTATTAAGTCACTTTGGCATAGAAACCCGTAAAACGGCCTTGCATGACCATAACGAACGTGACCGAGCTCAGTGGATTATTCAAAAATTAGGTAACGGCGAGGCCGTTGCATTAATTTCTGACGCTGGCACACCGCTCATATCCGATCCTGGTTACCACTTAGTTAAACAAGTGCGAGAGGCAGGTTTTAATGTGATCCCACTTCCAGGTCCTTGTGCTGCGATTACTGCATTAAGTGCATCAGGACTTCCGTCAGATCGATTTTCATTTGAAGGTTTCCTGCCATCAAAAGAAAAAGGGCGATTAGATAAACTTGCAGCGCTCAAAGAAGATCCGCGTACATTAATTTTTTACGAATCACCACATCGTATTGTGCACAGCTTGGAATCAATTGTGGCAGCATTAGGCGGCGAGCGTGAAATTGTGATGGCACGTGAAGTCACTAAAACATTCGAAACATTTTTATCAGGCCCTGCAGCCGATGTGTTGCAGAACGTCAAAGATGATCCTAATCAGCAGCGCGGTGAAATTGTATTAATGTGTCATGGTCATCGCACAGAAGCCGAGTCAGAGTTTTCAACCACTGTCATAAATACCCTTAAAATCCTTTGCCAAGAATTGCCCTTAAAAAAAGCGGCGGCATTAACAGGGCAAATTTATGACATTAAGAAAAATGCTCTTTATAAGCATGGTTTAGATATCGGTTTATAACGAAAGCAGCTTTATAAAACTTGCTTAAAAATGGCTGCGGTTAACCAAATGCGTTAACGCAGCCATTTTTAGTTGGTGTGTTGTTTATGCTTAGGCTATAATCCGCGCCGAGTTGGCCAGACAGTTGCTGCGTTCGCAAGAACGGGGAGGAAAGTCCGGGCTTCACAGAGCAGGATACCAGGTAACGCCTGGGCGGTGTAAACCGACGACAAGTGCAGCAGAGAGAAGACCGCCAACTTAGGTTGGTAAGGGTGAAAGGGTGCGGTAAGAGCGCACCGGGCCACTGGTAACAGTTGGTTGCAAGGTAAACTCTATCCGAAGCAAGACCAAATAGGGTCCCGTATGGCGCTGCTCGCGTTGGGACCGGGTAGGTCGCTTGAGCCTGCGAGCGATTGCAGGCCTAGATGAATAACTGTCCACGACAGGACCCGGCTTATCGGCTAGCTCATTAATTTTAGTAACCGCTTGATTTTTCAAGCGGTTTACTGAAATTAATTCAAATCATCAAGTAAAAATTCAAAATGTGATACACGGTTTGATACACCACTTCTAAATTTCTCATCATTTTATTCATCTCTAAAAAATCATAAGGTTCTGATTTTAGGTGTATTTTTGTCCTGTTATACTCATCTCACACTCAATATTTGAAACTGAAAATGTGATACACGGTTTGATACACCGTTGTAAAATCAATTGAAAAATGAAAGCAATAGCTGGCACTAAGCACCTTTATATCCGTAAACGGTGGTTTTATTTTCGAATGAAACTACCGAAATGGTTAGGCGTCAGGGAAGTTCGGCTTTCATTAAACACTCAAGACCTCTCTTATGCACTCCTAAAACTTCAATGTTTTACTCTACAAATTAATCTGTTAAAGCAACTTGTTGTTAGTTTGAAATCGTTAGACACTAGTGTTGTAACGTCTTCACTACTGATGATAAAGGACACTATGCTAAAACAACTGGCAATGAGTGATATAGATGGATTGGTAGCAGAACTTGAGCAAGGTTATTCTCATCATGCTCATGCGGTTAAAGTATTAGGCCAAAATAGCATCCTCGATAAGAACCATAAATTCATTACAGCGTTAACTTTTATTGCAATTGGATTTTTTACGTTTATTTCCGATTGATAAGTATCTTTGAGCTAACATTTTAATGAGAATGGATGAGCTAGTGTAAGACCAGCCATCCATTCTTATCAATTCGACCGTGTTCAATTTTGAAAAATAGAATCTATTTCGTGACAATATGGATGCTAGTAAACATAGTCGTTTTCGCATCAACGGAGACCTTATGAATAAGATCTTCGGTTTGTTTTGCACGCACTGGGCTATCTAACCATTGCTGATAGGCTTGCTCATTTTCCCAAGTACACATGACCAGTACTTTTGCTGGATCGTCTTTGGAGAGCATCGTTTCGCCATGTAAAAATCCGGGGATGGTTTCCGCAGCTTCTTCTACACAACGTCTTTCGATATGTAAATCAGCGAATCTTTTGCCGTCACCATCATGAGCCGTAAACTCAAGCATTGTAAAAAAAGACATATGTCATTACCTTAATATTGAAAGCTCAGATTGAGCCGTTTTGTGGCTTACGAGTGCAATATACCGTACTGTTGAGCCACGTAATCATTTTGCAGCTACACAAGACAATTGATGAGTGCTGTCTCAAGTTGTTCTTTGTTTAGCGTGCCTTTAGGACCAATAAAGACTAAGCTGCTATGTCTCTTTTCGTCCTTCCATGGCTCAGAAGTTCGATAAGTGTCTCGCTGTCCAACGCGTTGATAGATAGTTTTACTGCTAGGCTCACTGTCAAGATTAAGTACGCATTTCACTCGAAGTAACGACTCGGACAACTCGGCGAGTAGCGTTCGAATCTTGCTTTCTGAAATAGGTTGCTCGAACGTAAAACTGACACTGGCAAAATCATGCTTATGATCCGTACTTTCTGGCGATTCATAATCATCTGGCAGCGTGGTTTCGATACCCAAAATGATTTCCGGTGGCACGTTACCATCTAAGGCTTCAACCACCTTTTTTGTTGGGTAGTTATCTTTAAGCCATTGGCGCGCAATGGCACACTGGTGCTCATCGACTAAATCAACTTTGGTTAACACAATGAGATCTGCAGCTGAGATCTGGTTGTGAAACAATCGGCCAGTGAGTTTGTCTTGAGCCAGCGTAAATAATGTTTCCACGTCCACTACAGCAAGGCCGCCATCCAAGCGAATAGCTGGAATTGCATTAGCGACCTGCACAATACCGTGTGGATCTGCGACGCCACTGGCTTCTAGCACAATCGCTTCTGGTAATTCATCCCGTTCTGACAGTTTAATGAGGCTGTCGGTCAAATCTGCTGAAACTGAGCAGCACGCGCAACCATTCGACAAATTGATCATGTCATCAGTCTGTGATGCAATGAGTTCTGCATCAATATTCACTTTGCCGAAATCATTCACTAAAACCACCAAACGTTTCCCGTGAGGTGCAGTCAGCAACTTATTGAGAAGCGTCGTCTTACCTGATCCTAAAAAGCCGCCAATGATGGTTAAAGGTAGTGTGTTTTCGCTCGCTGTTGATATTTGCTTGCGTACTTTATAAGCGGTCATCAACATGCCCATCATGCCTTGATGTGCTTCGTTAAAGCGTTCTTCAACTGCTTGGCTATCCTTAGCATTAACAACATTTGCCATATTAAAGGCAGGGGTGTAAATGTTATTGGAATTAGCCATGATTATACTTCCTTAGCCTTGAATGGCGTACCGCCCATAACGGTGCCCCAAACGTTAATGTTTTCAATATGTTTAGGGTCAACCTCATATGGGTCTTCGTCTAATACAGTGAAGTCGGCAAACTTACCCTGTTCAAGGCTACCGATTTTATCTTCCATACCAAGTACATAAGCAGCATCGATGGTTACAGCACGTAATGCGCGATCAACACCAATCGCCTCATGAGGCGCAATAACGGTTTCACCATCTTCTGCAATACGCGTTACGGCACCAGAAACTGCGGAGAGTGGCTGCATCGGTACCACAACTTGTGGGTAATCTGAATGCATAGCAAACACTACACCTTCACGCTCAAGTGAGCCTAAACGAGCAACAGTTTCAGCGCGATCTGGGCCGTAAGCGTGTGTTCTGTGTAGAAGACTGCGATGATGGATAAAGTAGCTATTAACGCTAGCCACACCACCTAGTGCTTTAAGTCGACGGGCCTGCATTGGTGTCGTCATTGAATAATGCTCAATAGAGAATCGGTGATCGAATCGAGGCTGTGCTTTTTGCAACGCATCAAGCGTGTTCAAGGTTATGTCAGTCGCAAGATCACCATTGGCATGACAATGAAGCTGCATGCCAGCTTGCCAGTACGGAAGCATTAAATTAACGAGGTCATTGTCACCTTGCTCACCTTGTGAGCCATCTAGGTAGCCTGGGAATCCGACCAAAGAACCTTGGAGTGGATAAGAACCATCAGAGAAGAATTTGACACCACGTATAAAGAACTTATCGCTTTCTAGACTTTGAAGTCGTTTGATTTCTTCGATTGCACCTTCAACACCATGCAACTTTGTCATTGAGGCACCATGCGGGGTGAGCCTCATGCGTACAGGAAAATTCATATCATTAGTCGCTGCTACATGGTCGTGCAACTCTTGCTTCTCATCTAATGTACCATATAGCAAATCAGCAATGGTCGTAATGCCAGCACGGTTGGCGATCGAAGACATGAAGTTCAAACCATCGATACCTCCCCCCGCTAAAACCTGATCTAATACAGGCGCCATGGCCATTTGTACGCCATCAGCTTCGTTTAAGATGCCTTTGAGTCGACCATCTGCGTATTTCTGAATATGAGGATTGTCAGAATCCGTCGGGACATTAGACAGCTTTAAACCCGCTGAATTCGTATATATATAGTGAGGTGCCCATGCTAGAAGATAGATAGGACGAGTTGTACTGATTTGATCGAGTATGTCTCTGTCTAAAGTGCCACCTTGTTTAGCTTCATCATAACCCCAAGCAACAATAGGTTTGGTTGGGTCAGTTTCTTCTTTATCCAATTTTCTTAGAGTTGCCAAGATACCTTCAACATCATTAATCGGTTCTTGAATACCAAAGCGACCAGGCCACTTGATAGGGCCAATAAAATGCAAAGCCATAAAGCCGGCAGACATCCAGCAGTGTGAATGCGCTTCGATAAAACCAGGCATGATGATGCGGTCTTTAAAGGTATCATCAATGGTGACATCGTAACGAGAGAGCCAAGGTTGCATTGATTCGATGGTGCCAGTAGAGAGTACGCGTCCATCGAGTACAGCGATTGCTTCAACTGTCGGTCGACCTGGGTCCATCGTGTGTATTTTTTTTGCGGTATATACGGTTACTGTATTGTTAGTAGACATTTATCTATCTCCGAGTGTGGATATTTAAGTTGAGTATGTTGTAAATCTTTTGATTTAATTGCCTGCCGTTCAATTAAATTCAGTTTTGATATATATAGTTGTGATTGAAGAATGAAATCACCTCACGGATACTTCCTTGATAATATCGCCCATTCAGGCACCGTGATTTGTTTACTAATTGAAAGGTGTCTTAGGTAAACAGAAAAAATAATGGATACTACTGTGCCTGTTGTTGTCCACTCAGGTGCAAAGGCTAAAAACAGCGTATATATCATGCAACCAAGTGTGATGGGGATAGCGTAAAGCTCTTTACTGAGTAGTAATGACGGTTTTTCCAGTAAAACATCTCTCACAATGCCACCACCTACCGCTGTAATCACCCCCAAAAGTATAGGGGCGACAGGTAGTCCAAAGTCTAAATTCCATGCTTTGTGTGTCCCCTGTATGGCAAAGAGAGAGGCGGCAATAGCATCAATGTAAAGGTAGAATGTGTTTATTCGCTTCATTTGCATAATGGGAAAGAAAAAGAAGCCGAAAATACTCGCAACGATACCTATGATGGCGTAGTAAACATCGATTGACCAAAAAACAGGGACATTAAGCGTCCAGTCTCTCATTGTTCCCCCACCAATTGCCGTCATTAATCCGAGAGCGATGACGGTAAATATATCGACTTTTTTATCTAAAGCCGCTAAGACAGCTGAAAGGGCGAAAGCAGCAGTACCAATAATAGTAATGAATTGAAGTAATAGTTCAGTAGTGGACATATTATGCTCATCATGTTGTGCGAATCGATTGATAAATTAAACTGGAACGCTATTACAGGATTTATCCATTTAATGCTGAATAGTACGAATAATGTTCTATTGAATTTTATGCATAATACAAGGTTATCTGAGGCACAATAAATCTTCATGGTATGGATCTGGCCTACCTTATCGGGTGCTTATTGTGCTCACGGGCTAGATTGTTTAGTTTTTCTTTTGCTGGAGAAAGAGGGGGTTCTTAATCAAGGTAGGGGTTGATCTAACCATGGGTAGTTTGAGAAAAGCTCACATCAGGCAATAATCAAAATCGTAGCGTTACATGGAAAAGTAACGAGTGGTGCGTCAGTTTTAATCGCTAGCACCTTCACGCCATTAAACATAGGGATTCTACAACTCGCTTGAGGAAATAACGATGAAATTGAAACCACTATTTTGTTCAATTGCCCTTTCCACTATGATGTTTGCCACCGTAGCCCCTGCAGATGCTTGTACTGGTATTCGCCTCGTTGCTGATAATGGTGCGCCTGTCTTTGGTAGAACCATGGAATTTGGTAATGATGTGATTGAATTTAACTGGAAAACCTACCCACAAGGCTATCAGTTTAAAGGCCACACCTCTGAAGGGGCGAATGGCAAAGAATGGGCAGCTAAGTACGGATTTGTTGCGGCAATCCCATTTGAAGCGGAAGCAGTCACAGAAGGAGTCAATGAAGAAGGCCTTCAAGTTGGCTTATTCTTCTTCCAGCCATATAGCCAAGCTGAGTATCAACAGTATGATCCGAGCCTAGCACATGAATCCATTGGTGGTTGGCAGTTTGCAACGTATGTGTTGTCACAAGCAGCAAACGTAGAGGAAGCAAAGGCACTACTTAAGAGTGTGAAAGTTGTAGACTCTAACCTCTATCCAAGTGCCGAGGGCTGGGATTTTTCACCGCAAGCTCATATGGCTATCAATGATGCAGAGGGGAATGCCGCAGTGGTTCAATACGTGAATGGTGAGCTGCATATCTTCGATAATCCGCTTGGGACAATCACCAATGCTCCTCGTTTTGAGTGGCATCAAGAGAACCTAAAGCGCTATACCTCACTTCCAATCGATAAAGCTGCGCCACTTGGTGACGATGTACGCGATGTTGAGGCTGGTGGACTGGATATTGGAAACCTAGAAAACATTCCTGGAGAAATCACGTCTGCGAATCGTTTCGTTCGCGCTTCTATCTACAGTCAGACCGCTGATCGCTTTGCTGATGCTGACGAAGGTGTGCATTCGGTGTTTAATATCTTGAATAACTTTGATATGCCAAAGGGCGTGAAACAGTATCGCCATTCTGATGGAAAAGACTATTCACAGTTTGCACAATGGACAACCGTGAGCGATCTTCAAAACAAGAGGTTGTACATTCGTTCTTTCTACAGCCCGAGCGTGAAGATGGTCGATCTGAATGAGATTGATTTCACGGATGGTAAAGTCCATACCTTCGATATTCCGACCTCGTTCGAGTATGACAAGATTGAACTCGACTAATTATTGATAAATAAAAGAATAGCCTCACTATCGTTCTCTTTTCAATAACCACTATCAGAGACGCAGTGAGGCTTTCGTATTGTCAGGCTCACAATCTACTTAAAATATGGCGTTATAGACTCAATCAATGTGGTTTTGATTTGAGCAATTTGTATGGAATGCGGGCACCAAAGTGCCATGGGAATTAGCATCTCATTAAGCGCGCCAGAGAGTTCGATTTTCTGGATACTTTTTTGGTAACAAGAATGCTGCAGCGCCTCTTTGGGCAATATCGCCCAGCCGTGACCTTCACTCACCAGTTTGAGCAATAACGACATTTCACCAATCTGATCATGTTGCGACGATACTATCATTCGCGTTGCGAGGTCATCTTCAATAAATGCTTGCATGATCATTTGTTTAGACGACTGCATCGCAGGGTAGCGTGCGCTGTTTGGCAGGCTGTGTATTTCATGGTGATTGCCTGCGACAGGTATAAGTGAAATATGCCCTAAAAACGTCGAATCAATACTATGAATCATCTGAGCTTGATGAACATTCATCAAAGCAAAATGGATTTGTCCGCTTTGAATTCCCTGCTTGACTTCACTTTTGCTCCGCACCACAAAGTTGATACGCATGTTGGGAAAAGCGTCCGTGATGGTTTGATAGATGGTATTGAGAATACTTTGGGGAACAAAGCTACCATAGGCAATAGTCAGGGTTTCAAGTCCGGTACTTGCGAGGCTTATTGCCAGTTTATCGAGGGTTCTTGCCTGTTCCAATGCCTGCTTAGCATGATGATAAAGCAGTTTTCCTTCTTCGGTGATCTGTACAGAACGTGCTGAGCGGTCAAACAGGGTCACCCCCCAATGGATCTCCAAGTTCGTTATTACTTGGCCAACCGTCGTTCGATGTTTGTTGAGTTTGATTGCCGCTTTCTTGAACGACTTTAACTCATAAGCGGTGATAAATGTTTGCAGCTGTTCAAGGCTATATTGCATTTAGTGCGGCTCCTATAGACGCAGATTTAGAATAAAAGTCGCCATTATTCTTCACTCTATACTTTGGGGTCCTTTTCATCAATAGGAGGGACTAGATAAGGCCTTGGTAACGTCAAAACAATGGGTGTCTCTTTTGTTTAAAAGGGGGCTATTATTTTGATAATCAATAAACCCTACTAATGAAACTGAAGCACAAGCGCTTACGGGTACTGATACACACTCTGCCGCTCTTGCGGCGAACAAGTTGCATCAGTATGGCATTGACACGGTCATTATCACTCTAGGGAGTCAGGGCGCTTATGTCAGTGTGCAAACTGATTCTGAGCGATACAATCAACTAATAGCTGCTTTTCCTGTCACTGCAATTGATACCGTCGCTGCAGGTGACACGTTTAATGGCACATTAATGGTGGCATTAGATGAAGGGCTTAGCATGATTGAAGCGGTGAGCTTTGCCAACCAAGCATCGGCGATTACGGTGACTAGGCAAGGGGCGCAGCGAGGTATTCCTTATCGAGCTGAGCTGTAACTAATTGATAAACTTAAATCGCTAAACTAATGTGCATATAAAGAATAAATGCTATTGTATTCAATCACATTTAAGGATTTGAATGTGATTGAATACAAAATGGTGTTGTAACAACATTTCAGCTTAATTGGGTTGATTAAGTTGTGTGTCAAGGATGAAAGTATATGAGTGGGTATGGAAACTGTTGGAGTAACTCAAGTGATGTCATTATTAATGAGATCAAGGCTAAAGTCTTGGCTCGAGACTTTGAGCTCTATGGTATTAAAAGGCGAAATATTCCACCTCTTGGAATTGATTACCTTGAAGTATTAGATGGTGTTACTAAGCTCGATAGACTAGAAATTGAGCGTATTGCCAAAGAAGTGATCGCGACACATAAAAGAGGACCTACCCCTCCGCTCTC
Source organism: Shewanella sp. MMG014 (assembly GCF_018100775.1). Classification (NCBI taxonomy): domain Bacteria; kingdom Pseudomonadati; phylum Pseudomonadota; class Gammaproteobacteria; order Alteromonadales; family Shewanellaceae; genus Shewanella; species Shewanella sp. MMG014. The sequence continues at coordinate 165,032 of NZ_JAGJDZ010000010.1, read as the reverse complement.
ACTACAACAACAGCTTCAAGCAAGACAGAAAGATATTTGGCAACATCAAGAGCACCGATCATTTTCTGTTTTCTTAAAAGATTTCACTAAAGGCTTTTCTATTTACAAATTGCTTATTGTCTCTAGCTTACTGATACTTTTTGCTGTAACAGTGCAAGTTATGACCAATGGTTTGAGGTCAAAGCTTGTGAATAAAGAGCTGGAGGTCGAGATTCAACAAAGAATGAGCGAGCAGGAAAAGCATAAAGCTAACATTCTTGAAAACATGCAAAAGCAAATTGCAGCCCAAACCAAAACAATCAAGCTGAATTCTGAACAAGCGGAACTGAAGTCATTATTTCAAAGCCTAAACCGTCAAGTGTTAAGCGCTAGAAGAGATGTTGATAGATTTTATTATCAACATCAGCGTTTTCCAGAAAGTAATAAAGAAGCCAGTGCAATGTTAAATAGATTAAAGTCTGAAATTGGTGTCAGAGATGCGTTTATTTCTAGCCAGAAAGGCATTGTATTAGTGCTAGATTCGCAATTTGAATCAGGCACTGTTATTCATCACAAACCAAGTCAGTTTGGACAAGGTATACAATGGCGATGCGAGACAAATGCTGTAAAGGCTTTTCTTGAAAACCCAACGCAACATATTTGTAATCATAACCCTAGCATCAGAAGAATGACCCTCATTCCTGAAGTGTGGTCTGATTAATCAAATTTACCGCTATTGAAAATAAGAATGGATTCTATATGACCTCAAATCGTTCTCAAATGATTGAGTTGATCGAGCAGGATAAAATCGCTGAACATCACATCAATCAAGCGTTAAAGCTAAGTGGTGTCTCGCCAAGCACTCAAGGTTGGTTTCAATTTCTTAATCAATTACTCGCTTGGTTTGGTGGGTTAGCATTGATGTTTTCAGTGCTATTTTTTATTGCCTACAACTGGCAAGAGATGGGCAAGTTTGCCAAGTTTATGCTTGTTGAAGTGCTAATTGTTTTATCTGTTATTGGTTATTACTGGTTAGATAAAAAAGCGCGAAAAACTCAGCAAACTGAAGGCTCCGCTTTATCAGAACCCTCCAAGACACCTTCTTCAATCGTAAGCCAATTTAAAGTCAGCGATACTGTTGCCAAAATCCCTTTGTTAATGGCGTCGATTTTCTTCGGGGTATTATTGGCGTTATTTGGGCAGACATATCAAACAGGTGCCGATCCGTGGCAGTTATTTTTTAATTGGGCATTGCTGATTATTCCTTGGGTCATCATAGGTCGCTTAAGTGCATTGTGGATGGTATGGGTAGGCTTACTCAATTTAGCAGTACTACTATATTTTCTTGAGTTTGGCGGGGTAGGACTTTTTGGGCATCAAGACTTAAATGCGCTCTGGAGCGTCTTTAGTATCAATGCCATAGCACTATTGTGTTGGGAGTTTATGAGCCGCCGATATACTTGGTTAGCTGTTCGCTGGGCACCAAGAGTATTAGCGTCAGTCAGTGGTTACAGTATTACTTGGCTGACATTGTTGGTTATCGTAGATGCCAATTATATAGGTGTAAGTCGCTATGACTTGAGTGGTGAAAACCTCGTTCCTGTTCTTGTGTGGCCAATATGGGTTGGCTTAATGTACATCGCCTATCGACGCTTTCGGCAGGATTTATTTATGCTAGCTGGCACCTTGTTATCGGCCAACATCATTATTATCAGCTTTTTAACGACGCACCTACTAAATGATGTTCATGAGTTGGGCTTTTTGTTGATGTCGTTTACCACGATTGGAATGGCGGCGGGGTCGGCAATGTGGCTGCGAAATATCAATAAGGAGTGGCAATCATGAAGCAGTCACTCTCTAATACCAATAAGCCAATCCATGGGCTTTGGCAATTACTCATACAGCATCAATTGGTTATGGGAGAAGCGCCAGAAAAAACTGAAATTACATCACCTTGGTTTGTGAAGTTATTACTCGCAATAGCGGGCTGGTTTGCAGCATCATTCTTTTTAGGGTTTGTCGCATTGGGGTTAGAGTTTATCTTCGATGAAGATTCAGGCCCTTACATCATGGGAGCTGTGTTGGTGCTGGTGGCCTATGTATTACTTTTAAAAATTCGAAATGAGTTTTTAGAGCATCTTGCATTAGCGTTGAGTTTTTGCGGGCAAATATTATTGGTATATGGCTTTATTCAACATACTAACGATGACGTTAGTGGGTTAATGGCCACAGTGTTACAGCTTAGTTTATTGTTAATAATGCCGAATGATATTCATCGTTTTTGCTCAGCATTTATTGCAGGGTGCTGTTTGATGGTGACGTTAGCCTTGTTTCATCTGCCGTTTATTGGTGGCAGTGTGGTGCTGATGGTTGCGTGCTGGTTATTATTAAATGAGTTCAATCTATCAAAAAAACCAATGTTTGCCGGGTTATCACGTCATAAACGTCCCATTGCATATGGCTTGTTATTATCACAAGTTTTACAGTCTAGCTTAATGGCATTTCAATACCATTGGTATAAGGATATCGGCGCCTCGGTCAGTCAAGGGTTTTACACCGCTCCTTGGATGGGGAATGTACTATTGGCATTCGTGTCACTGTATGTGGCGCAAACGATACTGAGTCGTCATCCTGAATTATCCCAAAAACTGCGTTACTGGACATTCGCCGTTATCGTTATTATTTCGGTGCTATCGTTTGAAGCACCAGGAATTAACGTCGGTATCTTGTTGCTCATTTTAGGTTTTTCAGCCAGTAATTACTTATTAATGGGAGTAGGGATTACCGCTCTACTGAGCTTTATATCTGCTTACTATTACTTTTTACACTACACCCTTTTTGAAAAGTCGATAACCCTCGCCGTGATGGGATTAGTCCTGCTAGGTATGCGCTGGTTTTTACTTAAATCCAGTTGGCTTAACGGTGCAGAGGCGAGTATCAATAATGTTGCCAAGGAGTCGGCGAGTGAATAAGTTAATCCAATTGTTGAGTCATCATCAGACACGCTTACACAAAACCCTGTTATTTGGCACCTTAGTCATCATATTAGGGTTAGTGAATTGGCAAATTTATCAAAAAGAGCAACATCTTGCTCATGGCACCAAAGTTTATCTTGAGTTAGCTCCTGTTGATCCTCGCTCACTTATGCAGGGGGACTACATGGCGCTGCGGTTTAAAATCGCAGATGATATTCGTGCAGCATTAAAGCATGCTCAAGCGCAATCAATTGAAGCTGCGAAATCCAATCAAGGCGTTTCAGATACACAAAGTCACTCAGTCGCTAGCAGTGAAGAGCAAAACATTGAGATAACAAGTGAACAGTGGCAATCACTCCCCAATAGTGATGGTTATGTCATTGTCAAAATCGATGAAAATCATATCGCCCATTTTCAGGCTATTGCAGATGCTCCAGATGACGGCAAGAGTAATGCAAAAAACAGCGGTATAAACAGTGCTGAAGATAGCGAGCAAACTCTGAGTTCAAATCCGTTACGGATACAGTATCGAGTGAGGCAAGGGCAAATCAAATTTGCTACCAACGCTTTCTTCTTTCAAGAAGGTCACGCCAGTGTATATGAAGCCGCTGATTACGGTGAGTTTCGAGTTAACAGTAATGGCGAGCCGCTATTAACGGCCATGTATGATGCCGACTTGAAGAAGCTTGAGTATCGAGAGGAAGGCGGCGAGCAAGAAAGTAACAACTGATAATAGATTGAACTTTGTTGATTCAGCTATATTTAGTTGATGAAGTCCAATGTTAACAAAAGCCTTTTTTCACCTTTAGTTGGGCTAGGAGAGCGATGCACTAATCCGCCGCCTTCATTATCAAACCAACCCTCGCCTTTTAATAACGCAACATCACCGATAGACAGTTGGTTGATATCTTCGATGGATTGCAAAAGACCTGACTCTTCGTCAGCAAGTCCTTGGCTACCGATACCGAGCTTTGAACGGTCTATGACATTATTTTCAAGCCATTGTGTGGTGTTACCCGTAAAGGTGCAAACTAGTCGGCAAGGGACTCTATCTACATGAAATTTAGGACACATAGCGCGATCAAGTGCCGTTAATCTTAGGCCAACTCTTTTAAGCTCGAAAAGGGTACAAAACATATCCACCAATAAGCTGATTTGATGGCAAATTACATGATTATTTTCAAAAAGGCTTAACTGCTCAGTTAAGTGTTGATATGACTCTTGTGGGGTTACAGTCATCACCGCTTTTAGGTGAGGTATTTCTGTCACTAACCTCTGTGCACAGCTGACAACATCATGACTAAGCTCTTGCTGCCAAATGGCAATATTCACTTCTTCACGGTAAATGTCAGTTAATACATTCGGGTTGTCTGAGGAGACCGCCAACCGGCTTTTGTGCATTTCAGGTTGGTGATGAATGGATGTTACAGGTTTATTGGTTGTCTCAGTTGCTGTTGTCATCATTATTTACCTCAAATGCTATGTGTTAATCACCCAAATAAATGGGCTTTGCTGACAATGTAAATGCCATTAAGCCTTTAAAAGCCGGAATAAGAGCGCAATGTAATTAGGCTACTCACACCGGCTTACGGCCATCATTTATACAAGATGACGTTAGAATAAGTACTTCATGCTTGCTTTAAATGATCTAGGTTCGCCAGGCATAGTCCATGCTTCAGAATATGAGTTGGCGTAATACTCTTCATCAAGTAGATTATCGATGTTGAGGTTAAGCTCTAAATTTTCAGTCAATGTGACGTTGGCATATAGGTTCACCAAGGTGTAATTAGGCAGGTCGTAATCTTGCTCTAAAAAGTCACCTAATTGAGTGCCAACATATTGAACGACAAATCCGCCACTGCCTTCAAACCCACCAAATTCAACAAACTGACGTAGCATAAGGCTGCCACTGTGTTCAGGGACATTGCCTAAACGAGCACCTTCTTCAATGACATACCAATCCCATAGGGTTATTTCTTTGGCATTTTGCGCATCGATATAGGCGTACGACATCGACACTAACGTGCTATCGGTCATCTCATAAGAAAGATCAAGCTCAAAGCCTTCACTTTCCGCTTTACCAATGGCTTCAGTGGTGCCATCACCATTAGGACTACTGGCTAGAATGTTGGCTTTCTCGGTTGAGAATAAGGCCGCAGTACCGCTGAAACCGAGTTCTGCATAGTCCCATTTCATGCCGATTTCGTAAGACTTACTTTCTTCAGGTTCGTGGCCATTACCATCGGCATCGGTGCCTGAGTTTGGACGTGCGCCTTCTGAGTAGCTGGTGTAAAGACGTGCTTCATCAGATAGCTCGTAAACTAAGCCCACACGAGGATTAAAGTAAGACTTTGAGGTGCTGGTTTTACGGTTATTGTCTAATCGATAAGTGATGTCTTGGCTGAAGTTGTCGTAGCGCATACCAAACATGACTTTCCAGTCTTTAGACAAATCAATTTGGTCTTGGAAGTAAATCCCTTGACCACTTTGTTCTTCTAAATCAGACGTGTTGTCTATCATGTCTGGCAAGGCGTCGCGATACACAGGGTTATCGTAGTCGATGGCGTAATACTCAGGGGCGCTTTCAGGGCTACCAGCTGGCGCCGTGTTATGGCGATAGCGTAAAATAAGACGCTCTAGCTCATATTCGTAAGCATCAGCACCAATTAACAAGTTATGCTGTAAGCCGAATAAATCAGCTGAACCACTGAACTCGAAACGAGCCGATAAATCTTCGGCATCAAAATCACGATAGCGGCGCTGACGGACAATGTAGTTGCCATCGGCATCGTACCAACGTGGTTCTGTTGCGCTGCCTTCAAATGATGATGTGCGGTAGCTGAGACCCGCATTAATGGCCCAATCACCCGCTAAATCATGTTGTAGTTGCAGCTGGTGTCCCATAGCATTAATTTCTACAGGCCCGTCTGCTGGTTCACCGTAAAAATTTGATGCTGAGAAATCTTTACCTTCAACAACCACAACACCTCGATCCATTGGGGTTTGTTGATCTAAGTATTCAAGCTCGTAGCTGAGAATCGTATCATCACTTAATTGGTATAAAAATGAGGGTGTTAAAACCGTTTTGTTACTTTCAACGGTGTCACGATAGCTTTCAGCATCTTCATAAGCACCGTTAACTCTAAATGCTAAGTCGTCAGTTAATCCTGTCGTGAAGTCAGCTTCAGCACGATAAGTGTTAAAGCTACCTGCAGTCAGTTTGATATAACCTTGTTGGTCAAACTGAGGTTTTTTCGTGATGATATTGACGGTACCGCCAGGCTCACCACGACCATACAATGCAGAGCTTGGTCCTTTAAGCACTTCCATCACTTCCACGTTAGACATATCGCGATTGCCGCTAAAGCCGCGACCAGCACTAAAGCCGTTAATCAGATAGGCCGAAGGCAGGTTTTCATCTCCAGCAAAACCACGAATGGCGAACATGTCCCACAGTCCGCCAAAGTCGTTTTGTCTGGTTACGCCACTCACTAATGCCAATGAATCTTGAAGACCTGTAATGCCAGTTAATTCCAATGTTTCAAAGGATATAGTGGAGATAGATTGAGGGAGATCTTTTTCTTGAACGTTACCGCGGTACGCATTACGAAGACCTGTCACTTCAATGACTTCAACATCCTCTTTAACGGTCGCCGTTGTATCAGCTGCGTGAGCAAGCATTGGCGTTGATAAAGCGATACTGATACACAGACTCAAAGGTGTGATCTGCTGTTTGAAGGTGTGGCGTTTCATGTTAACTATTTTCCTTGTTATTCACTTGAGTTAGCAACTCGATCTAGCCACTAAAATGAGTGGCTAGATTTAGTGGCTTTATATATTTTCAGGGGGGGTAAATTTCGGTAAGCCTGACATCGTGTCTAGGCTAAACTCATCGTCGCTAAACAACAGTGGGTAATAAAAGTGACGTAACCTTTGATGGTATTGGCGTACACTTTGCTCGTACCTCATTGACGCTTGTGTGTCTGTGCCTGCGATTGATGACATTAATCTTTGTGCCAGCATCGGCGGTGACAGAAGCGCAAAACGACCCGCGAGTGCATCTTTTTCTAATGTGGCATTAAGGTAAGCGTTAGATAACTCACTGGCTTTCTCATCACCCACTTGTTGGAATGCGTAGTACCATTTCCACTCAAATAATGAATCCATTTGAGTGCTATCTTTCCATTTAGGATGATTCACTAAAAAGGCATCCCAAGTATCGGACATCGGTAGATCCCAAGCATCATTGACAGCTTCGCGCTGGGTTAATACGATTTCGCCACCATTAGGACTATGCACCATCTCATCAATGGCCATATCACTGACAACAGGCACTAACACGGTAACGGTTAGCCAAGCTGCAAGTAACACTGAAGCGGTTTGGGCAGAGCTTTGTTTTGAGGCTGTTTTACTGGCAGTAAAGGCTAGGGTTAATAACATCCAAAATACCAGATGGGCGAGTACGACCAGTATCATGAGCAGTGCGGATGTCAGTGGCGCCTTAAAGAACAATACACCGACAATAAAGGGTAACAAGACGGCGATAGCCAACGCACTACACAGAACAAAGGCACGTGATAACCACAGATTTTGCTGTTTTCTTGCTGTCGTGATCAGTAAGTCGTAACGACCTGCTTCACGTTCAGATGAGCGCAGATCGTGCAGTAATAAAATCACAAATAGCGGTAACAACACACTCACCAGAAAAGCAAAATCAAACTTGCCTAAAAAAGACAGCTCTGGATTGTCTACATCGGTTTCATAGATTTGTCCTTCCAAAGCCAACATACGTACGCGATGCTTCCACGGGTAAATATCTCGCTGCCCTAATGCAGCAAAGGCAATCTCTGAAGGGGCTGAGTAGGTCAGTTGAAAGGTGTAATAGGCTGCACTGCCGTAATCAGACTGTTTTGACAGGACATCTTCACGGTCTATTTGATCTTTTTGCTGCAGTCGCTCAATCGTAGTTAATTGTGATTGTGTTTCACTGATCCCTGACCATACGGAAAAAACAGCTAGCAAAAACACAATGCTCAAAAATGCAATAACATAACGCTGTTTTGCAACAAAGTGCGCTTCTCTTTTTAGGTTTGAAAATACATTCATTAACGTATCCTCCTTACTGCGATTCTCAAGCAAAGCCCTACACCTATCGCCCAAAACAATAATTGCAGAACATAAGCTGTACTGCGTTCTAGTCTGGTTGTCGCTGCGTCAGGTTCGAATGAAAATGAAGATAAAACTTGCCAGTTATCAGCATCGACTCGAGCGATGTCATCATCGGTATAACGATTCATATCGTCTTCATAACTCAACGCATCTTGATGAACTTGGTTAAGTGACTGAACAAAGTCGAAACGTAATTTTTCGGCTTCACGAAGAAAACGATGATGAGTTTCTAGGCTGGTGCCCGATATCATCATAGAAAAAGAACGGATTGCTGTGGTGGGCGTTAACCAACCAAATTGTCTTGCGATTTGGGCTTGTGAAAGCTCTTCATCCATGCGTTTTTCTGCAAACTCATTCAACAAGTCAGTGAGTTTTTTCTCTGAGTATTGCGATACCGCACCGCGAAAATTAATCGGTAGATCTTCGATGTTATCGACGTCATATTTTTCCAGTAAGTTCTTCTTTAGCTGCTCAAATGCAGGATCTGCAGCATCATGGCCGTTACCGAGTTTTCTTAATTCTTCTAAAACAGCAAAGTCTGCTTCCAATTTCCCTGGTGAAGGGGCTATGGCCGCAGCGCTTGAGCTGCCAATGCGAGGAATTAAAATACACAGCACTATCCACAGACAGGCTAACGTGGCGAAGCTGGCACTGTTTTTAGAACTTAGCGCCGAAACGGCTAAAACAATGCCACTCCAAACTAAGATATAAAGCACGTAACCGGCAACGAAAGCACTGGTGATCATGATTGACTCACCGTTCACTGTCGCCCAAATAGCGGCAATAATCAGCGGCAGTAACATCAATAGTCCACTGCTGACTAAGGCAATATATTTACCTATGAGCAAGTGCCATAAGTTGATGCCTTGGGTAATCATGATATCGAGAGTACCGGCTTCTTTTTCGCGGGTGATGCTGGCATAACCAATCATGATGATGAACAGTGGCACCAGCACTTGCAGCAAAAAGCTTGGGGTTAAGCTGCTAAAGCGGGTCATGCCCGATGCCTGACGTTGATCAGAAAACATGGCGCTGTTTTGACGATGTCCCTCAAGGAAAATAGATGTCCCAGTAAATGCATCAACACCTGGCTCAATGATGCTCAGTGTAGAAGGGGTACGAAATACATAATGACCGTAATGCACCATACGGTGCGGGTGTCTATCAGGTTGTTCTAAAAATCGAGATTCAGAGGTGTGTTGTAAATGCTCACGCTCGTGCGTGGCGTGTTGCATTTCATTGGTGTTAACTATTGCAGATACAATAGTCAGTAAGGTACCGATGATGATAATGGTTGCTGCAAGCTTAGTTCTGTGCCAAAAACGCCATTCATCACGTGTAATTTGATTAATGGCCATTATCTTCTGTATCTCGCTGAAAAGGCTGAATGAACTTCTTCTGTATCGATGTGGGCGTTGTCACCACGCTCAAACATGCCAACAATTTTTCCGTTATCTAATAAGCCAATGCGGTGGGCAATTTGGCAAGCACCATAAACATCATGAGTCACCATAAATACGGTAGCGCCTTCATTGGCGAGAGTGGCAATCAGTTGGTTGAACTCGTCGATGGCATTGGGATCTAAACCTGAGGTAGGTTCATCAAGGAATAATACTGGCGCCTCGCGCAATAGCGCCAAGGCAATGGCTGTCTTTTGACGCATGCCCTTTGAATAATGCGCCATATTTCGATGCCACGCATTCTTTTGCAGTGCCACTCGTGTGAGAGCTTGTTCGATTTCTGATTCGGCGCGAGATATATCAGCTAGAGACAGAAAATACTTAATATTTTCAAAACCGGTTAGGTGACCGTATAACATAACTGATTCAGGTAGATAGGCGACTTTACTGCGAATGCTATCTATGTCTTTTTCAACAGACATTCCCATTACCGTTGCAGATCCGCTGGCTGGGGAAATTGTTCCCAAAAAGGTTTTAAGAGCAGTGGATTTACCAGCACCATTGCCGCCAAGCAGGGCAAATACTTCGCCTTCACCTATTTTAAAGTTCACATCGTCAAGGACATTTTGCTCTGAAAAACGCACACTCAGGGAGGAGGCTACAACCATTTCTTTTTGCATTAACTGTCTCTACATTTTTGTGTTTAAATTCACCTAAATTATTCACTTTAGGTTCTTGGAGTCCAAAATATAACAGTTATGTTACAACATATCATTTATGTTGTAAATTTACTGTTTATTGAACATTATTGAATCATCTTGAGCGCATAAGCAGGTTTTATAGGGACCGATACAACGAGGTTTGTGGTTGATAACGACTTATTTGTGCCAAGCAATACGCTAATCTATTTTTGTTTTTCGGTTAACAGGGTCTTTAAGTAAAAAAACCTTCAGACTTTTAATGTCTGAAGGTTTGATGTGTTGATTCATTGCACTTTATGCGGGTTAATGCAGAGTAGCGTTTTTATCTTCCCCTATTAATATCAAACTAGGGTTGTCAGCATAATCAGGGTGTTGCTGCCAATTACTGCTATCGATAATCCATGGTTGTAAACAGGCTCTATCGGTCACACAGGGATCGGTTAGTGCCTCCATAAATTCAACGACTTTATCGGATTGCTCAATATTGATATCGATTTCTGGTGCTGGCGAATGAGATGTTGATTCATCAAAGCTTTGACGGAACAAGAAGCGTGTATTTTCAAATGCGTATGGGTTCATATTGTAGTAAACCTGCTCACAGCTTTCACCATACTTGTTCATTAAATCGACTACAGAGGTTAGCTGGCAATAATCGGCATTATTGAGCTCATTAAATTGTGAGTCGGCATTGAGTATTGAGCTAATGCCTAACAGGTCATTCATGGCGCCACCAGGGTTACCATAAACATCCATTACCTGCGATAGCGTAGATAAAGCACCGTTATGCATATACGGCCCAGTGACCGCAATGTTCAGTAATGGCGAGGTGCGAAAATGATAAGCATCGCCTATATCGCCTGTAATATTTTGGCGTCCAAAATCGCTGTCGATGACAAACTGATTGCTGTCACCATTACCCGGGCCGACTTGGCCTAGACCGATGGCGTGGAATTTACCGTCAGTAAACGCATCTCCAGTATGACATTGGCTACAAGCGGCGCCACCTTCGTCACCTGCTGTCATGAACAATACCGCACCGACTTTTTGATTAAAGCTGAGACTATCGATGTTGTTATTGGCTTCACCACGCAGCGCTGCGACATACTCTTTCCATGGGTTGTTCGCAAAGACCATTGACTCTTCAAAGGCGGCCAGAGCTTCAGCAATACGATCAAATGTCACCGTGTTATTGCCATAGGCGGCTAGGAATAGTGCTTCCCATTCTGCATGACCTTCAAAGCGAGCTGCTAACATTGAGCGATATGCTTGATGACTGTCACCTAAGGGCTCGTCGCCACGCATTTCGTTATGAGTAATAGTGGGGAAACGAGATTGTGCATTGGCCAATGATGCACCTAACGGGATGTTACTATCTGCGCTGCTGAAGTTAGCGGAGTCAGGGGTGATGATGCCAGCATCAGTACCACGGGCATTCGGTGTACCGCTGATGCTTTCGATACGGCCATCCCAAAACAGCCCTCGATCTAACAGACCTAGATTAAACACGGTTGGCGCATTGCGACCTATCACAGGGTAACCCGCAAGTTCATCACTATCACTGCCGTTAAAGTATCGACCTGAACCGAGTAAGTTAGGCGCAAAGTCATGAAATACATCAACGGCATCATATCCCACAGGCCATGATAAATTGTCACCACCACCGAGCGCTGGATGATGACAAGAGGCGCAGGCGGTATCGTATTCACCGCTTAATCGTTTTGAATAAAACAGCGCTTTACCTAACTGGGCTTTAGCATCATTAATATCAGGTAAATTTCGACCTGTTGTAGGATCACCCGTTAATCCTTGCTCATTAATAAGCACTTGAGCATGCACATCTACTGGCGCAACATCACCTTCGACAGTACCTAAACCGTCATCAAAGGTTATCGCCTCGCCATCTTGAATATCAATAGCTGCCAGTTGCGAGTCTGACGTACCAGCCCGCACTACTCTGACTAACATGTTATCACTTCGCCCTTTAAACCAATTTAACCCTGTTTTGAAATTGATAAACCATGAGTCTTGTGAGAACTCGATCATCGGCGACGAGCTCCAGGTGTAATCATTGGTGGTTGAAGGGAAAATGGTGAGGTTAATGGCAGGGGAGACAGTGCTAAAATCTATCAGTGAAAATAGCTCTTTATTATTAGGTAAACGCCAATCGCTGTAGCCTGCCAGTTGAGTATTTTGTGCATATTCAAGTGCTAGGCCCCAGTCCATCGCTTCTGCTGAGCCATTATCGCAGTTAAGCCCATTAAGGCCAGCAACACATTGTGCCCACATTAGGCCAGTGGCTAAATCGGTAACGGTACCGTCATCATGTACGGTGTAACGTTCATCTGGGGTTTGCTGCGCACTATTGGTGGTGGAGATAGGGTCAATCACTCGCACTAAGCGCAATGCTGCTGGCTGGTAACGCTGAATATTTTTGTTATTACCGAATACGAATTGAAACGCCCATGCATAAAACGCTTGATGTTCGCCGTAATAAGGCACCGAGCTCCAGTAAAACTCGCTAACCGTATTGGGAAAATATTGTCCGTCAATTTTAGACGCAAGATTGCCATTGCTATTGGTAAAGGTGGAACCGAAATGGGCAATTGACATTAACTGATGATTACTCGGTACTCGCCAGTCACTGTAGCCACAAAGGTTAGCTTCATTGGTGCCAATGATTAAGCTGTTCCAATCATCATAGTAATCCCCATTGCGTTCGGGGTGCTCTCTTTCGAGCGCAGTTAATCCTCCCCAGCGGTAGGTTTTGTTGGCATCGTGAATGCCGCCATCCTGAGTTTTGACCTCCCACATTAAGCCTGTGCGATTATCCCTAACACATGCCCAAGGCGCGGTTTGATAGTCACCACTGCCGTTATATTCAGTGCCATCTGCATTGATACGGGTAAAATCAAAACCGCTTTGACTCGTACTAGCACTTCTGCCTTGATTACAATCTTGAGCGAGCGTTGTGTTATCACTTGCTGTGAGTGTCGTACTGCAGTCAATACCATTTCGGTTGTAGTCTGCGCCAAAGGTAATGCCGGTATCGTTAAGGGCTGCCGTACCGAGATTGAAACTCACTGGTGGTGTTTCACCGTCTTCGCCGCTACCGTCATCATCTTCACCGGTGCCTGAGTCGCCGTCGTCTCCATCATCACCATTATCATCACTATCATCATCGCCGCCAGAATCTCCGCCAGAATCGATGGGGGTTTCGCCAATGTCTGTTTCGTCTTGATGGCTATCCGTGCTATCGCCGCCGCAACCCAATAACATGAGACTGAGTAACATTGAGCAAAGTATACGCAGCGTGTGGTTTGTTTTTAGTTTAATTTTCACTGTGCTTCCCTTATGAGTTGTTCATACAGGGCTAGCATAATTAACCAAAGATGAGCAGAAGATGAGCGAGTGTTATTTACTGTAGTTAAGTGACATGTGTAACTGCTGTTCACTGAGTCTGGCGTTCAACTCAAGCGATAGCGCTTGGGCAGCACTATGGGCAATAGATAGGCCTAATCCGACATGCTGGTTATCCGTTCTTGCTTTGTCCTTTCGCCAGAGGCGATCAAACATGGTTGTTAAGTCATCTTGATTGAGATGAGGTGCATGGTTGCTGACTCGAATGACTGATTGTTGGCATACACTGTCAATGATGACGTCACTATTTACCGGGGCATAGGCGATGGCATTGCTGATTAAATTTGAAAAAATAACGCGCAGTAAGCGAGGATCACTCACTATGTATTGATCTTGAGTGACTAATTGGCTGATGGTGATATTTCGCTGCTGTATTTGGTTGGTCTGCAATGATAAACACTCTTCAATGAGCGTGGTTATATTGACTTGTTCCAGTAATGTTTCAGCGCTTGAGTTTTCGATTCGTGCTAACGACAGCAAGCTATCAATGGTTTGCTGTAATTGAGCCGATGATTCAGCAATATACTGAAAATCTTCAGATGAGGACTGCTCTGGCCATTTCAAAGCAACCTCGCTGGTGGTTCGCATTGCGGCCAATGGGGTGCGTAGCTCGTGGGCTAAGTCATTATTAAATTGACGCTCTCTGGCAAAGCTTTGTTCTAACCTTGCGAGCAGTTGATTGAGCCTGTCGACTAATGGGCTGATCTCAGAAGGGACATTGGTTGCAATTAATCGGTTATGCAACGAGCCAGCTTCGACTTTTGCAACCTGTTCAGACAAGTTCTGTATTGGCGTTAATGCTTTACGAATAGCAAACACCAACATGACTGATAATAAGGTGCAAAAAAATAACCCGCCAGCAATCAATTGCAGTGCATATGTGGACAACTGTTGATTTATCTCTTCTCGATTTATGGCCACTGATATGTTTGCTGATGGTTTTCTTAGGCCACCTTGAACGGTAAATGAATACACATGAATAGCATCGCCGTTACTTAACTGACTATTATATTCGACATCATTTGAGCTATCGGTTTGTTGTAAACTGCTGAGGGCAGGCAGGTGATTATCACCAAGACTGCTGGACTTACGCAGTGTTTGACCTTGTTTGTCCCAAGATTGTAGATAGTAATTGCTATTTTCATGGTCGAGTTTTGACATGATATTAGCGCTAAAATCTTGGTTTAACGCCGCAGGTGGGGTGAACCGGTTAGGCGGTCTTTTAAGCGTGAGTTTTATGATGCGAGCAAATTCATTCAACTCATTAGTGAGGCTGGCATTCAATCGACGCTGCTCAGAAAGGTACAGAGCAGATATCGCTAATATGGCGATGCTCACAAAGCAGGGAACTAGCCAAAATAGTAACTTGGCGCGAATGCTGGTCATGGTTTTTCTGCACTGATCATGTAGCCCATTCCTCGACGAGTGTGGATAAGCGGGGCGCTGTTGCTTGATACACTAATTGCTTTTCGTAAGGCGCAGACAGCGGTATCGACCACATTGCTGCTAGGTGAGACTTGTTCGTCATAGATATGTTGTTCTATTTGAGTTCGAGAAATAACCTTATTGGTGTTCAGCATCAAATATTCCAATAAAGCAAATAACTGCGATGGTAATGATATCGATTGTTGTGCTCGCATGACGGTTTTCGCTGAGCGGTCCAATTCCAAATCTGCGACAACAAGTTTTGGCGAGCGGTTTTGGTATTTACGCCTTGCTAGGGCCTCGACACGTGCGATGAGCTCTTCAATGGCAAAGGATTTGACTAAGTAATCATCGGCGCCCAAGCGCAAACCTGCAACACGATCTTCAATGGCGTCTTTAGCGGTAAGGAATAAAACCGGAGATTCATTATTGGCTTCGCGTAACTGCTTTAATACGTCTCGGCCATCTAAACTTGGCAGCATAATATCGAGAATAATGACATCATAATCGTGCTCAAGCGCCATCCATAAACCTTCTTGGCCATCACCTGTGGCATCAACGGCAAAACCCGATGCTTTAAGCGCTTTGATCACAGGTCGACGTAAGGCTTCTGAGTCCTCGACCAATAATAATTTCATATTACATTCTCTTATTGATGATAGTGACATTAATGAAGTCAATCACTTAGGTCTTTACCGTTACCACAATGTTCGAGCAGGGGTGATTATAATCAATATACTAAAGGTAACATGAGCAGAAGGTGAACACGGAATAATCTTACTTAAATTACTCTATATCCTTAGCCTATTTAGGTTGTGAGAGCCCTCACTGTTGTTGAAGAAGGGATTTGCTCGGCAACCTTACCATCACTGCAGTGTTAGGTGATGTGTAAGGTTTGTTGAAGTGACTGCTAACTGAAATTATTTATTTCTGAAATTAGTTTCAACTTGATCAAGTCTAAAGGTGAAATCTAATAAATGTTTATGCATTTCTGCTTTTGCTAATTCTTCATCATTTGCGATGACAGCTTTAACAATAGGATCATGTAAACCAGCAGGGTGCATTTCATCATGGTCTGGTTCGAACTCTTGTGCGGTATTACTGATCACTTTGAGTAAGGATTTCACAATAGCCGCTAAGAAGCGGTTGTTGGACATGTCAGCTAGCAGGTAGTGCACATTTTGGCGTAATTTGACTGTTTCTTCATAACTAAGTATTTGGGTTTCATTAGCACAGGCTTCAAGCAGTTTTTCAGCCATTTCAGGGGTACAATTTTTGGCCGCTAAACCCGCCACCATTGGCTCAATCATTTGTCTGGCATTACACACTTCTGAAAAAGACATTTGATCCATCAGAAAAAGTTCTTGGCACACATTGATTAAACGCTCGAAGGTGATGCTTTTAACAAATGCGCCGCCCATAGCGCCTTGTTTGATTTCAACAAGCCCGCTTGCTTCTAATCCTCTGATAGCTTCACGAACAACGGTGCGACTGACTTGAAAAGATTCTACAAGCTCTCGTTCAGAGGGTAACTTGTCACCAGCGATATATTTTCCTTGAAATATGGCATCTTTAAGCTGATTACTTATTTCATTTGACGCTTTAAGTTGTTTGACTGGCTTAAAATCCATCACACATTTTTCCTGAAGTTTACTATGGCAATTATCATAGCATGGGCGATAGGCCATCGCCTCAGGATATCGTGTTGGTTTTGGGGTAAATTGGCAAAAAAACTGATCTGCTTGGTGTTTTTAAGTCTATGTTTCTTCTATAAACATGGGAGAACTTTTGGCTTTTTTTTCTTCTTGCTTTGTTACGAAAAGGATAATTTCGGATACTTGACCAGGTTGCTAGAAGCGAATTTTTTGCTCCATTTTAGTTAAGGATAATGCGATATAAAAATACACCTTTTATTTTTAAGCCTTTGATAAATAGTAAGTATGACCCTGTTTTTAATAGGTAAAACACTTGTTGTAATGCTCCTTTCTCACTGCCCCATCATCTTGCCTAATACGTAAATTAGCCTTTTACAACCTTGTTACTTAATGGATCACAAAATAACTTTTTTTTGAGATCGACCGCATAAATGTCACCTTAGATCCTTTTGGTTAAATGTTATATGTCATACATTAGCCCTAAAGGGGTAGGACATAGCAAATTTCGTTTCTATCAAAGTGCGGCTTACTCCTTTTCTGACGCAAACACACTAACCCTACTTTGATAAGTAAGTAGCCTTTGCTGTTTTGACAGAGTTCATTGTTGCTGTTGGCAGCGTGGAGCTTCTCATTTACGGCGAATGCAAATGGAGTTTTAAAATGAGTAAAGACAACGTTATCGATCAGTACACTGCGAATGTGCTTCAAAATGGTATTTCTCGTCGTAGTTTTATGACACGTGCAGTACAAGGTACTGGCGCCGTGGCTTTTGCTGGATTAGGGGGGATGGCAAGTGCAACTGCTGCAGAGTCAGGAGCTGAAGCAGCTCATGCGTCTGTCGGTGGTGCGACACTAGATTTCATGCCGAAACCAAAACCAATCGCTGATAAAGACATTGCTTCGACGCAAACATTTGACGTGGTAGTAGTGGGTGCTGGTGCTGCGGGCGTTCCTGCTGCACTTTCTGCTGCTGAAAACGGTGCCAAAGTTGCTGTATTGCAAAAGCAAGCCATTGTGGTTTCACAAGGTAATACCGGTTCAGGTTTAGACTTAAAAAACTGTGACAAAGCAGGCGTTGAAGCCATGGTGTCACGTTTAATGAGCGACAGTGCTCACCGTTGTCATCCTGAGCTTGTCCGAGAGTGGGCATACAACTCTGGTGAAGCCATTTCTTGGGTGATTGACCGTGCTAAAAAAGGTGGCGCGTCAGTGGTTGACCAAGGTACTGGTCCTCAACATGGTATTCATGGCGTCACCGAGCATAAGCTTAACTTTGTGACGTCATATTTCGGACCTAAGCCTTATACCGCTGGTGACGGTATGCGTGACTTGGCTAAAACAGCAGAAAAAGCGGGTGTGAAATTCTTCTTCAATACGCCAGCGCAACAACTTATTCAAGATGCATCAGGCAAAGTGATTGGTGTTATCGCAAAAAGCCGTGATGGTAAATACCACAAATACATGGCCAAAAAAGGCGTCATTTTATCGTCTGGTGATTACCAAAATAATGAAGCGATGTGTAATTTCTTCATCCCTGATTTGAAGAACTTCGAACGTAAGCAAATGGAACGTACAGGTGACGGTTTCAGCATGGCTTATTGGGCGGGTGGTGTCATTGAACCTGTTGGCCACACTAAGATGTTGCATGATTTCGATGCAGGCCCTGCTTCTATGTGTGATATGCCATTCCTTGCTGTTAATCGCAAAGGTAATCGTTTCGTTAACGAAACCGTTGCGATGTCATTAATGAATAACTATCTCCGTGACGAAGAAAATGCAGGTCATTACAGCCAAATCTTCGACTCAAATTACATGACAGAAGCAGCAGACTGGCCAGGCAAGCTTTACTCTCCTGAGCAGTTGAAAAAGTACATGCCTGAAGATCCAACACCTAAAACGGGTGTTTATGCTTCGCAAACCAACACTTATGTGGCTAACACAATCGAAGAGTTAGCTGAGAAATTAGAGTGTGACCCTAAGACTTTAGCTGCGAATGTGAAGCGTTATAACGAGCTTTGCGCAAAAGGCATGGATGATGATTTTGGTAAGCCTTCAAGCAAAATGCTGCCAGTTGTAAAAGCGCCTTTCTACGGTATTCATCGTCGTATGCGTATCTCTACTATTTGTTCTGGCATGTTGGTGAATAAAAACCATCAAGCTTTGGATGCCGATGGTAAGCCGATTGGCGGCCTATTTGTTATCGGTAATCTTGGCGGCGGATTCTATGGCGGCGTTGATTACCCACTAACGGTATTCGGTCTATCGCTAGGGCGTTGTTACACCTTCGGTTACTTAGCAGGTAAGCACGTCGCTAACTTATAAGTTGCAAAGAATATCTGATATGGAGGCCTGAGCATCAGGCATCCATTCCAAATGACTTGATGGAAATGGAATAAAACAATGAACAAATTTATCTTACAAAATATCTTGCTTGCAATGGCATTGACTGTGTTTGCTAATGGCGCAATCGCTGCTGATAAGTCGTTAGGTAACACCCATAAAGCTGCTGGTGTTGAATGTAGCGATTGTCATGAAACTAAGCCTCCTCAAGCGGTGCCAATGTTTAAGTGTTTAGAGTGTCATGACACTAAAGAATTGGCTGAAACGACTAAAAATGTCATGCCAACAAACCCACATGAAAACCGTCACTTTAGCACTGAGACTGACTGTACTTACTGCCACAATCAGCATAAAGCATCTGAAAACTACTGTGGTAGTTGTCATCTTCGATTTGATTTTGTTGTGCCTTAGCCAATGAGCGAGTCCAGCAATTAACTAATTTTTGATTTACAAGGATGACAAAATGAAAACAAAACTACTCCCTTTAGTGGTGGCCTGCATGACCGCAAGCCCAGCGTTCGCTGCCGATCCCATCTCAAACTTGTTTGATGACGGTAGCTTTAAAGGTCAATTTCAATTATTCGATTTTCAACGTGATTTTGATGGCGAGACGACTGATCGTCGTGATACATCGTTAGGCGGATTATTTTACTTACGTTCAGGCGAGGCAAATGGTGTGAGCTTCGGCGGTTCTTTTGCTTCAGCTAACCCCATTTGGGATGCGAACAGTGAAGGTATTTATGGCCTTGTTGGTGGTGGAGCACCAGGTAGTATCGCTGAACGTGAATCGGTTAATCGTTTACAAGAGTACTTTGTGTCGGGTAATTGGTTTGACACTAAAATTACCGTCGGTGCACAAGAACTGCGTACACCTATGATGAATCCGTTCCCATTGCGTGCGATTCCATTCACCTACCGTGGTGCGAGTGTTAAAAATACCTCTATCGATAACTTAGCCATTTCGGCTTTGTATATCACTGACTACATGGGATGGACTGAAGAGTCTTTTGTAAGTGTGTCAGAGGGGATTCAAGGAGAGTTAGCACGTAGCGGTATTATTGTTGATGTTGATGACAATCCTATGTTGGCATTAGGCGCAAATTACACTTTACCAATCGATGCTATTAAGGCTAAAACGAGTGTTTGGTACTACTCAATGCAAGATGTGTACGACCAATATCACATCAAGTTTGATTTGAGCGGTGAGTTAGGGGCGACTAATTGGTACTTCAAACCGTCGTATTTGAAGCAAGATTCAATTGGTAATTTAGATAACACCGCAGCGCAGTTTGACACTTATCAAGCAGGTTTCCACCTCGGTATGAAGTGGAATGGCTTTGATGCAACAGTGAAATACGTCACTACTGGTGACGGGAATATCATTGCGCCATTTGGTGATGAAAAAGTAATCATTCAGCAAGTTGTTCAATCGAGTCGAGCGAATGAAGATGCCTATGGTGCACAGTTAGCTTATCGATTTGCCCCTAGCTCTGCCTTGAATGGGGTGAGTGCTTATTTGAATTATGCAAATTATCAAGTTGATGGTGATTCAAGCCAAGATATCGACGAAACCGATTTGTCAGTCCGTTATGACTTAACTGAATACGTGGAAGGCTTAAGTGTTCGAGCTCGCCATGCCATTGTTAATTACGCGACAGGCGACGACCTAACGGATACTCGATTCTACATTTATTACAAATTCGAGGTGTAATTAGCGCTTTTTTTCATATTTCATCATTTACCTTTTTTGCCCATCTCTCTTTGATTGATGGGCTTTTTTTTGTCAGTTATTAGCTTGCATCAAGTGAGAAAAAAGCTGCAAAGATGAAGTAAAAGTGAAGAAATCAAAGAAAGGCCAGAGCGCGCAACATGATAAAAATATGCCCGTTTATCGAGTGATAATCGGGCATATTGTCTTCTTTAATAACGCAATAAGCGATTAGAAATAGTAGCCAAAGTTAATGTTAAAGCGCTTGTTAGTATCACCATTACCCACCATAGTGCCACCGATGAAAGGTTGGTTTTCGGCGACAACATAATCGAAGTAAGTGTATAGACCGCCTGCTGACACTGCCATGCCAGTGACATTCATAAAGGTGTCTTCAAGTGATGCCGATTTACCTGTGACTAAAGAGTAATCATTGTAGAAGGTAAGGTTTGATACTGGCCCAAAATCGACAGGTAAGCTGTAGGCTACGTTTGCGATGTAAGTGGTCGCTTCTGCAGGAATTGAGTCATAGAAGTGGTAGGCTGCAACGACGATACGGTCAACGTCTATTCCGTCGACATTGTATTCATAATCAGTGACCTGTAATTTTACGTTCCAGCGGTCATAATCAATAATACCGTGAATCGCTGCCGCAAAATTGTCACCATCGGTGCCATTTGCAATTTCTAATTGGCCAGCTTGTACTGAGCCGCCTAATTCAAGGCCAAGTTTATTAAAGGTAAAGTTGTGGGCGTAGCGCAGATTAAAGGTGTTGACTTCACCGGCTTCATAACCTGCTGTTGGTGCATCATAAGCATCCTCGCCGTCTAAGCGAATTCCCACGACATCGTAGGCATAGCGGTCAGTACGATCTGACACAAACCCATCAATTCCACCTTGTTCATCATTCTTATAAAAGGCGACATCAAAACGGTTTACGTCGCTTTTGTATGTGTAATTTAGGCCCATATCATGGTCATCTTCTAGACCAAGATAAAAGTTAGAACTGAAAAAGTAGTTATTCGATGCGTAAGTCAGCATACCGAATGGCACCTGAGTGACCCCGATTTTACCTTGTTGATGCTCGTCAAAGTTATAGCCAATCCAGGCATGTTGCACCACATTCATGTACTCAAACCAACGGTATTGTGCTGAGTAGATTAAGTCGCCGTAGCTGCCCGAAACGTCGATTCTAAATAGGTCGAAGTCAAAATCACCACCACGATCGGCATTAGCATCATTAAAGTCTTCATAGGAGTAATTGACTCGTACTGCGCCACCAAAGTTGACCTTGGCTTCGGTTTTCTCAACCGTTTCCACAGCTTCGACGACTTCAACTTCATTGATGACGACAACATCCTGTTGTACGGTTTGCTGCGTTTTATTGGCAGCCTCTTGTTGTGCTTCTAGCTGTTCAATTCGTTCTTTTAACGCTTTTAGCTCTTCTTCAATCGAGCTTGCATTGGCAGTCGTGGATAACGCTAAAGCAATGCAGGTAGCGGCAAGTGAATAACGAGTCATCATTTTTCCTATGGGATAAAGTGAAGGAGTGTTTAGTATATGTTATTAACGTTATCTTGCTGTTGATGAAATGCGTAAAGTGTGAGGTGGCAGGGTAAAAGGCCTGAATGTTAACGCTTAATTGCTAATATAAGGTCTGCTTATGTTTTTATTATCGTTTTTATCTTAATTTTACAGCAGTGTTAGCCGTATAAGTTTGGGGTTGATGAACGCAATGCTGCCTGCATTGGTATGATGCGATCCTTCATCAGCGATTCGTTGACCTTTTATGTTTCCTTCAAAATAGACCTTAATTCTTGTTGGCGCCTCTTTGACAACGGAATATTTAGAAGCGCGTTCCAGTTGTATTTATTGCATTGTTAAATAGGCATTTCCATGTTCAAAAATCTTTCACTATTTGCCATGTTGGTGGCTTCATCACATGCAATGGCAGAGTCATCATACTTTTTTGATGAGCAAGATGGTCAGCTCGATTTAGGGCATCATTTGGCGGAAAATGCTTACGGTTTTTTACCCGTCCCTGTGATTATTACTGAACCCGCAGTGGGCTTTGGTGGCGGATTAGTGGGACTGTTCTTACATGAAACAGAAGAAGAAAAAGCATTAAGGAAACAAAAGGCACTTGAGTCTGTAGACGGTGGAGCGCAACTTATTCCTGCTGCTATGACTCTAGTGGGCGCAGGTGGAACAGAAAATGGTACTTGGTTTGCGCTGGCTGGTCATCGTCACTCTTGGCTTAATGATCGGATCCGCTACACAGGCGGTGCTGGTGCAGCCAAAGCGAATTTAAACATTTATACCGATTTGGGTGGGATATTGCCTCCGAATCAAAGTATTAAGTTTGATACATCGACAGAGGCTTTTTTTGCACTGCAAAAATTACAATTTAGAGTTGCAGATACGCCATTAATGCTTGGCGTTAAACAGATATGGTCAGAGTCGAGCGTATCATCGTCAAATCAAATTATTGATTGGTTACTGCAAAAAGCATTAGGTGATAAGCATACGACATCTGGCTTAGGGCTCGTGGCAGAGTTTGATACCCGTGACAATATGTTCTTTCCTAAAAACGGCTATATTTTGTCGGCTGAATATATGGCTTTTGATGAAGCTTTTGGATCGGATAGTCATTATGCGACCTTGAATGCCAGTGCTGAAGCTTACTTTCCTATCGCTGATAAGTGGACATTTGCGGTGGCGGGCAGCTATGACGAAATTTATGAGAAAGACACTGAATTATCGCCCACAGCTAAACCATATGTTGATATGCGAGGCGTATCGGCGTTTCGCTATCAAGGGGAGCAGGTAGGAACATTACAGGCGCAATTGATGTATCACATTGATCACCGCTGGACCGTCTCAAGTTTTTACGGCTATGGCGTCACGCAAAATGAATCATTCAAAGATGGTCTTGAAAGCGTTAATGCATACGGTGTTGGCTTTCGCTACCAAATCGCACGCCGCTATGGTATTCACATGGGGATAGATATTGCAGCCAGTGATGAAGAAAATGCGCTTTATTTTAAGGTGGGATCCGGTTTTTAACTGATTAATAGATAATTAATCCTCTAGTCGGTTAAATATGCGAGCTGCCATAATGATATATTAAATAATTAATATGTATGTCTTGTTGTTGTAATATATATTTGCAATTTGGTTGGCGTTAAAATTATATTTATCGGTTATACTTTGCTATTGTATTTTGTCTCTTTAGTTGAGTGTGATTTATTTATTGCTGATATTACTACTTAGTTTTATATGAACTTAAGTGCTGAGTTAATAATAGAGAGCAAATAATACACCCTACCAATAAGTTTTGTGGTTAACTTGTTACGCTTGTTTTGTAACTGTTTAATTATTGCGTCAGCATTTGAGCTTGTTTGTTTGCGGATTGATTGCTGTTATTCAAAGATAAATTTTGTTTTTGTAGTGTTTAGTTGTATTTATTGTTGGTTTTTTAACCAATATTATTTATGTTTCTATCAGGATTGTAATTTTTAGATCATATTTTGTTTTGACTTTAATCTTGGGTTGTTTTGTTTGTGCGCTTTTATTTTTTAAGTGTTTTATGCTGGTTTCGTTATTATTTGTGATGTTTTGTATTTTTGCCCTTGTAGCTCGTTTTACTCTAAGTGGTTGAATGGTAATATATAGATTTTAATTATAATTTTATTGTTCAGACTGACGGATTATTGGTGAGCTATATTATTGTTAATCGGCAGTGATTAATATTTTTATCCAGTTTGATAAGCCATTGGGGTCTTTGTGCGCGATGTATGAGTTCTTTCATCTAAAAACGCATTTGTTTTTCAACTTTAATACCCATGTCATAAACCTTCCGTGCTGATTATCTTGTTTTTCCATTCAAACTGTAATTTTATTATTTAATTTACTTTCTGTTTTTCTATTGTGGTGTATTCCGAGTTGTTAATTTGTTTCGGTGTATCATTTATTCTTCACTTTACTTAGATATTAATTTTATTTAATTTGTCGCCGTCTTTAATGACCGTGACTAATAAATACTTTACGGCTTATGTTCAGTTAATGTGATTAATAGAAACATGGCGGTAATGGTTCAAATGAAAGAAATACTTTAATTCCTTTGGAGTGAACATGAAATTTAATGCTAAGAAACTGCTTCTTGTCTCAAGTGTTGCAGCTGCACTAGCGGGTTGTAATTCATCTGATAACGATAAACCAGAAACCCCGCCTGAAAATACGATCGTTTCAATGGATATCCGTCTTATGGAGACAACAGATATCCATACTAACGTTATGCCATACAACTACTTTGAAAGTGCTGAACACAATGAAGCTAACCTACCAGAGTGGGGCTTAGCACGTACTTCTTTAGTGATTGCAGAAACTCGTAAAGAAGTCGCTAATAGCATGTTGTTTGACAATGGTGACTTGATTCAAGGTAGTCCAATGGGCGACTACATGGCAGCACTTGGCGCAGAGCACTTAAAAGGTGAGAAGCACCCAGTTTACAAAGCGATGAATCATTTAGAATATGATGCTGCTAACTTAGGTAACCATGAATTCAACTATGGTCTAGAGTACTTAGATGAAGCACTTAAAGGTTCAGAATTCCCTTACGTTGGTGCAAACGTGTGGAAAGCTGATGATTCACTAGAAAAAGTGAGCGCAGCTGCTGATGAATGTGAAGTTCGCATTACTGAAGATTTCTACGAAACTGCTGAGCACATGTATGACCCATATGTGATTTTAGATCGTGAATTTACTGCTGCAGATGGTGAGACATACACGGTAAAAGTGGGTGTGATTGGTTTTACTCCACCAGACATCATGGGTTGGGATGCTGCTCACTTAGTGTGTAACGTTGTGGTTTCAGACATCAAGAAAACGGCTGAGCATTACGTACCAATCATGAAAGCTGAAGGCGCAGACGTGATTGTTGCTATTCCGCATTCAGGCTTAAACAATAACGATGACGAATTTGCTGAAAATGCATCACTGCATTTAGGTTACGTTGAAGGCATTGATGCCATCATGTTTGGCCACGATCATCGTGACTTCCCTAACTCGACTGGCGAGTATGGTGACATTCCAAATGTTGATGCAGAGAAAGGGTTAATCAACGGTATTCCAGCAGTGATGCCTGGTTACTGGGGTGCTAAGTTAGGTGTGATTGATTTACGACTTTTCTCTAAAGATAAAGGTGAAACTTGGGCGGTTGACCATAGTTTCTCGACTGCAGAACTTCGCTCATTAGTTGAAGGCTCTGACGGTGCTATCGAAGATTTAGTTGAAACTGAGCATGAAGGCACAGTGGAATACATGGCTGACTCAATTGCTGATATCGACGTCAACATGAACAGCTTCTTCCCGCAAGTGGTACCTGATTTATCAATTCAAGTCGTTAATGAAGCGCAACTTCACCAGTTAAATAAATGGAAAGCAGACGGTGAGTTCGCTGATGCTTCAGAAGATGCGATTTTCTTATCTGTATCTGCGCCATTCAAGTCTGGTCGTAATGGCGGTACTGATTACACCAACATTCAAGAAGGTGAGTTAACTAACGCATCTGTTGCTGATATCTATGTATTTGATAACAACACGCCAGCAGTATTGAAAATGACTGGTACTGATATTAAGCGTTGGATTGAGTGGGTTAACTCAAATGCATACCGCAGCTTACCGTTATCAGCGGGTGAAACCTTCTTAGTTGAAGAGTTCCCTGGTTATAACTTCGATGCGTTCTACGGTGGCTTTAATGCTGATGGCGAAGGGCTACTTAAGTACACTGTGAATGTTGAAAACGAATCAAGATTCATTGACATCAATGGTCACCAGTACACTGAAACTGAAAATGAGCAGTTAACGAGCCTGACTTACAATGGTGTTGAAATTGCTGATGATGCTGAAATCTATGTGATTACCAACAACTACCGTGCATCTAATTCAAGTATGCCTGGTGTTGATAACGCTGTGATGGTTAAAGAAGAGTTCGCATTTAACAACCGTGAATTAGTTCAGTTCTACTTAGCAGATCGTTTAGAGATGCAAGAAGGCACTACACTTGAATTCCCGAATGCTAAAGTGTTCCAACTTGAAGCGCCAAACACAACTAGCGTTTCATTTGCTTCGGCTAAGCTTGATGAAGGCTTACGCTGTGCAACAAATGAAATCACAGGCCTGTCTACTGAAGGTGAAGATGGCACTAAAGAAGGCACTGAAGGCTTCACTATCTACAACTTCAACTTTGACTACAGCGGCGAGTTCAACTGTAAAGCTAAGTAAGATGCTTGATAGATAGACCACATATTTTAAGTAATATGTCGCCCTACTTAATACTTGTAATCAAGTCATAAGTAGGGCTTTTTTATGCCTGTTTGATCGTGCGGATTGACTAAGCTGACACGGCTCACAGATATGACATATCAGTCACCTAGAATGTGAACAATCTTACGGTTTATCGCCTTAAAAGCACGTACGTTAATAGGTATTACTATTCAGCCATGTCCGTTTGGCTGCTTTTATTTCAAGGGTCTTATAATGTTTGAAACAAATCCAGATAAAGCGTTTTTCGAGCGTGCTAATCAATTCATTAATGTTGCTAACGAGAATAATCAAGATCCTCAGGTGAAAACGGGAGAGATCAGTGCTTCTTTCATGTACTCACTTGCTCGTTATAACGCTTGGTTTGCATCGACAAGCTTTGATAATGCAGAGCAAATGAAGCAGAAAAAAGCAGAAATGGTTGCATACTACGTTGAAGAATATCGCAAGCTGCTAGAAGGTAATATGGAAGATTACATCACTAACTTTGACGAGTACCGTAAAACTCAAAAGTAAGCTTCAAAATGTATAACAGCATAAAAAAGCCACTTCTCAGTGGCTTTTTATGTATCTCTATAAAACGGACTCAGCTTTTATTTTGGTGTGTTCGGCAACTGAATCAGTTTTTTTAGGCGTTTTACTTGCATTCCATTGTTGCAATAACTTGTCTACAAAAACTTTATCTTGGGCTGAAGAAGCAGTGACAAGTAAGAAAAATTCATCTTTATTCTCTAAGAAAATGTTTATTTGTGTTTCTTCAGTTTCTGAGCCGCTATATTCAACAGTTATGTTTTCAACTGAGGTAAATGCTGCAGAAATTTTGTGTAATTCATCATTTTCTGTCCAGTACGAAAATACGTTGTCTTGAGTGAAGCCATTGCCAGCTTCTTGCAGGCTAAAAAAGGATTCACTGTAAAAATAAATTGGGCTGGATCCTGCTTGAATCATCTCATTATCTTGCATAAAACTAATATCATGTTGCCAGAGGTTTTTACCGTTGATAACGTCGTTTTTAGCAATTAAATTGACCTCTTGAGCTAGTATCAAGGCGAGCAATGGAATCGCGCAAATCATGAATACCCAATTTCGAATATAGAGTGTTGAATTTGCAATGTACGCTTCAGAGTCACGTCCGTTTACTTTGTTTGCATATAGAACTAAGGGTAAAAATAGCGCAATAGGGATAATGTAACTTACAACACTTACACTTATATTGTTATTTACTATGTTGTAGCAGATTAAAGCAATGAAACTTAACCCTGCAGCCCAAGTGGGTATCAGCCAATTACGCTTGTTTCGTTGTTCGCTGTCTACTTCCATCCACATAAATAAAGCATAGAACCATAAGGGATTGAAAAACGCTCTTGCAATAGGCCAAATATCAGATCGATGTGTTGCTTTAATGAATTGCCAGTTTTTGTAGCTCCAATATGGTAGGTATAAAGAAAAAGAAAAAAGACCTAACAGAATGAATTTTTTGAATGAAATTGGATAAAAAGTAGCAGTGGTTTGATGTTTCGTTTCATCTAATAGGCTGACGATAGTAAAAAGCACACCAATACCGAAACAAATTATCGCTACAATCCAATATGTTAACCCTCCAAGCTCGTCAATGAATACTTGTAGAGTTGAAGGTTCATTAATAACTGTAGGAGTTGATGGGTTATCAAAGTCAACAATCCCATACGAGTCAATGCCAGTAACATTAGCTAAAGCATTGGAATACTCTTGAATATCTGAGGGTTTAACGTGATCAACTTTTGATTGATAAGAATAGTTTAGTGTGAGTAAGTTGCTTTCTTTATCAAAAGTTAGCTTGAAAATGGTACTAAAAAAACGGTTATCTTCTTTGATGAGTTCTGGATCAAAATCCCAATTTTGAGGACGAAGTTTGGCAGTAATAACGCCTTGTATTGTTAGAGGGTGGGCTAAAGCTATTTCACGTACACCAAAGCCTTCAGGCATACTAAGGTAAGGAGCGATCTGGCTTTCGTAAAAATAGATTTTATATCCTTCATCATCGTCCTGAGTCCAAGCAGAGGTTAAACGATAGTTCTCCTCAATGGAGAGATTGCCTTGTTGAGGGTTAAAGTCAACTTTTAAAGGTTCAGCAATTTCAATGCCATTGAAGATTGAATTGTAGTAACTTGCATAGGTTTCAGATAATTCTGTAACACTATTATTTTCAATCCTAGCACGGAGTTGACGTGCTTTTTGACCCGTTAAAGTAACAACAGAATTAAAAGTAGAATTACCTTTCACCCCCTCACTTAAGTCGTAGTGCTCTTTAAAGTCAATTTTGCTACCACTATTGCTATTAGCTAGTGATTCTAATGCTTTGTTGCCATCTTTTATTACTAATCCAAATCCATAATCTGGCTGATAAAGTTCGTCGAGATTGACGTCTTGATAAAGTAACGTTGGGTCAAGCCAATAAGTTTTTTCATCTAACTCAGCTTTGACAATCGCATGGTTAAAAGTTTGTGGTGAAGGTAAATATTTATTTAATATTTTACCATTTTCAGAATTTACTAGTGTTGCTGAAGCTGTAATATTGAGTTTTCTTAACAGCGCTAAAAGTAAGACTGTTTTATCTTTGCAATCTCCGTATCTTTTTAGCAAGGTCTCGCTCGCTTTTGCAGGGAAATGGCTATTACTACCCATCTCTAATCCCATATAACGGATATCCTGCTGTACAAAATTGAGTGCCAAAACTAGCTGTTCTTTAGGGACACTAGACTGCTTTTTAATTTGCTGCACTTGGCGAGTAATTAAATCACTGTCATCAACTTGTTTCTCAAATAATGGTAGTGCCCAGTTAATAACTGATGCCCAGCTTGGCAAACTACTGACTTCTACGTATTCGTAAGGGCTGTACCAGATTGCAGCATCTGAGCTAATACTGAGTGGGGCGTTATCTTGAAGTAACAATTGATAGTCAGTTTCTTTCCCTAGTTTAGTGGTTTTGAACTGACGTTCGCTATTATGAAATTTGACATTGAGTGGTGTAGACCTTCCCCATATAACTCGAAGGAATTGCTTGTGTATAGGCACGCTCCATTGCAGCGAACGATTATAGGAAAAGTGATTGTTATAGACTGGATTAGCACCTTCGCGCGTATAACTATACTCTATAGTATCTCCTACCCGGACGTCGTTTATTAACCAAAATGCGGTTAAGGTTCCATCATAGATTAAGTCGGTTGCTGAATCTCTTTTATCTAATGAAAATTGGCTCTCAAGGTTTTTATTAATGCGCTCGCCATCTCGATGGAGTGTTATGCCATGAAAAGCAATTTTTTCATAAGTTGGATCAAAGTCGATAGAGATTTGAGATACATACTCTAGCCCTTTGGCTGTAACAGCTTTGGTGACATACCGACTAAATTTTAACGTATCGCTATCTGAAACCTTGATCTGATTGTCGAGAATGACGTGATATACCCCATCGGATAATTCTGTTGAATCTGGTTCAGGAGGGGAGTCATTATCAATGGTTTGAACCCATTTAGGTTGAGTTGTAAGCACAACTCCTTTTTCAGCAAAACTATTTTTGTACCAAGTTTTATCTAAATTATGCCGTGTTAAATTTGCCTTTATTTCTTGTTCTTGGGCATTAATAGAGAAAGTTGGAAGAGTAATGGTCGTAATAACAAAAATAAAAGCAAACAGTTTCTGAATTAAGAGTACAAATATAAATTGTGTCGAACACCAAGACATTAAGCTAATCCTTTTGCTTATAAAATAGAGTGCTAAGCGATATTTAAATCAATGAGAAATTTAGAATTATTGTGGGCGCTTCATTTTTTGAAGCAAGATGATGTTAATACAGTTTGGTGTAATTGTTAAATAGAAATAAGGTCTTTAGCCATTCTTTAAATTTTAAAGTGACATCAACAATAATGAAAACAGCTTACATTCTTTAGCTTAAGTGAAATGACACTGGAGTAGATAGTTATAACTTTGACGAGTACCGTAAAACTCAAAAGTAGTGATTAACGCCATTTGTAGTTTAGTCATTAACCACACTCAATGTTATTGAGCGTGGTTTTTTATCGCCGGTTATAACCTAAATGTATTTGCTACTGTGCTTTGCCTGTCACTCAGCCCTTGTCAGCGAGTTGGTTGATGGTTTGATCGTTCAATAGCCTGATTAACCTGTGCAATAAGTTGCTGTTTTTCAAGTTCAGTTAGCTTCATTGTCGTTCGCACACGTTGGCTTGCATAACTCGGATCGATTCGATACCAGTGGGTTAACACCCTAAGCAGTAAAGCTGACTTTAAAGGGTGATTGACCATATTTGTGGCAAGTTCAAAACTGACTTCAGGCTGTTGGCTCACACCAAAGTAGTCAATATAACTGCGGATAGCCTCATTTTTTAATCCACCGTCCAAGGTATTAATCCACTCAATAGCATTGGCTGCATCAGAAATGGGCCAATGTGTCAGTAAGCTATAAACCAGCTTGGTTTGCAGCACTTCTGGATATTGATGAATGGCGTCTATGCTCGCTTGGTGCTGCTGTTTACTCAGCTGATTGGCAATCGATATCATGGCATTTTGGCTAACGGTTTCAGATATTTGGCTGTTATCGGAGAGGTATTGCATTACCTCAAGGGGAGCCTGTTGTGACCAAGCATTGAGTAATGACTGAGTTGCCTGTTGTTTTGATAAGTCGTCATGGATGCTATCAACCCAAAGTAGTGCAGCTTCAACATCTTTATGGGTAAGGTGATTAATATAATGAGCAATAATACTTGGCATCACATCAAAAGCGGGCAAGCTGAGGATCATTTCGCCTGCGCCTAGCTCATCTTCTTGCATATAACGCTGCAACACCGGAGAGTAGTATTCACCGAGTTCGTTGGTAATTGGTTGCTGTTGCAGCCAGTGTAAAACGGCGTGAATGTCGTGATTACTCCACTGTTGCAGTAGATTTTTGATAATCGGTGCACGTTGTTCAAATGAGGCAATTTGGTTTGCTTGCTCAAGCCTAGCAATAAAATTGCTTGTCTGTTGGTTTTTGCTGGCTTGTGCACTTGCTCGTTCAGCTTGTGCCAATAAGCGGTTATTAGCAGTCGCTACAGGTTTATAGGATTGTAATACGCCTGTTTTTGGCTCATCTAGTCGCAATTCATGGAAGCCTTTTGGCAGCTGCTGTTGTAGTAAAAGGCGACCGAACAAGCTCAGAGCAGTGGCCATTAGAGCCAAGATGATGATGTTGTGAGTGCTTATGTTTATCGTCACTTTGTCACCTTTTTTAGTTATTACCATAAAAACCTTCATCGTCATTGAAGGGGGCGCCAATTAACAAGCTTATTGACTGCATGCATAGACTGATCGAGTTTATGTAACAATAAGCTTGTAACGGTTTGGATAGGTGAGTTTAATGCAATATTAGTCGGTTAATTAACCGTAATATTGACCGTATCTACCTTACCCTTATTTTTGGTTTTTACTGTAATGACAGCATTACCCCGTTTACGCGCGGTAACAACGCCATTTGAGTTAACCACGGCAACAGTGGCATTACTTGATGAATATGTGACTTTTTTATTGGTGGCGCATTGCGGCAATACCGTAGTATTCAGGCTAACAGTTTGGTTTTTAGCAAGCACCTTAGAAGCAGGTGTGACTGTCACCCCTGTTACCGGAACCCAAGTAGTAGGGCAGTCATTGCCATTACCAGGATCGGTCGGATCGGTTGGGTCAGTAGGATCGGTTGGCCCAGTGCCACCGTTGGTTTTAAACCATGTTCTAACGTAGTCAACTTCCATTGAGGTTGGGTAACCGGCAGATGGTCGTTGATCTGATGGATAGAACTGGTTACATCTAAATTCAGTTAATGGGGCACGTAATCCCTGTGACAGCGTTAAGTTCATCTGACGATGCCAATATTTATTTTCCTTAGTGGCGATTTCTTTACCATCGACATACCAAGTGATGCTGTCTTTAGTGACGTTTACACCATAGGTATGAAAGTCGTTGCGAGGATCATAAGGCAGAATTATTTGATTGTGATTAAATGGCACTTTTAACGGGCGTTGCCAAGTTGGCTCACCATTAATGACTACAATGTTGTGTAGGTCATGATCTGATTTTCTAACTTCATTTTTTTGCGTTAATTCAACCACATCAATTTCGCTGTATTGCACATCGCCGTCTTCAGTCAGGGTGCGATCAATCGTGCTATACATCCAAAATGCAGGTGATACTCCAGGGTAAGTACTTGCGCCTTTAATTCTTGCTTCGTAATAACCGTAATTACCCGTTGCACGTGATTTAGCTATGCCTGAGGTGTAGTACAAAGGGTAGTTTGGCACTTGTTTTTTATTACAACCATCCCAGAAAGTACGGGTGTGATTTTCACGTCGAGTGGTTAGAGTCAGCTTGCCGCCAGAAACAACAGCATTACTGTCGCGCCAAGACCAAACACCAAAGTTTTCAGGCTGAAAGTTCCATTTTGCAGAGTCTTTATTATTAAATTCATCAGAACGCTTGGCTTGTAATACCCAAGTTTCACCAGGTTTAGCAATAGGTGGTGAGCTAGGCGCTGCGGCAAAGCTATGTAGAGAAAAAAGACTGGCAATACTGCATGTGAGTACCGTTAACTTTCTAAGTTTGTTCATAAATAGTCCATTTATTTACTAGGGAAAATAATGTCAGCTCTTACATTTTCGGGCTATAAGGGCTTATTTTTTATAAGAGGAAACAGTCAACGTCAGGCTGTTTTCTCCTCTGTATCAATTGAGGCAGGGCTAACTGACAACAGTGCAAATAAATGGGTCATCGATTTGGCGACCTATGTTTACAAACAGATATACAAGCAAATTGATATAATTAGTGTAAACATATGATGTATGCGATCGCAATAGTGTATTGAGCTATTTTCGTACAAAGCGATGATAGCTGGGGAGATGAGTACATGCTTTGATGGTCATTAATATTAGCAACTTGTGAATTAAGGTTTTGAATTATCGATTAAAAACCAAACCGCATGATGGAAGATAAATAGAAGCCATTAGTTGGAGAGTCGATCTTAAAAATTTAATTTTATTGTGAATGACACCACTGGAGATATCACCGCTTGGGTGGCGGGAATGTAGAAGTAAAATAAATATGACGAATTTGCTGAAAATGCTTCACAGCATTTAGGTTACGTTCAAGCAATGGTTAAAGAAGAGTTCGCATTTAACAACCGTGAATTGATTCCGTTCTACTTAGCAGACCATTTAGAGGTGCAAAGAGGTACTGAGTTTGAATTCCCAAACGCAAAAATAGTGATTAAGGCAATTCGTAATTTAGTCATTAACCACGCTCAATGTCATTGAGCGTGGTTTTTTATCAATGTATAAACCCGCATAGCTTACGTTTGCACTTAGCTAACGGACTTTATTAAGCGTTAACCTTTGATTAAATACTCCCCTTTAGTGGTTAAAACCACGGTGACTGCGTAGTTCGAAGTGTTTTTCCAATACCAACCGTGGGAGCCTGCAAAAGGGGTGGTTAATGACCCCGTAACTTTGCTAGCAGTGCTGATGTTGTAACTTTCATAGTAATCAGTGGTATCACCTTGTGGTTCGCCATGAAAGTCAAAGTAGAGTAATTCATCATTCAAGGTCTGCCATTCATACTCGAGATGCGTGAACTGGTTCAGTAGTAATTTATATTCTAATCCTTTACCTGCAGGGATCAGAACATTGACCGTGTCTGAGCGGACTGCTGAGTTTTCTCGTGCTTGTTGAATTACCGCAACCGATGGTGCGTTGAGGATAACTATTTGAGCATTTGCTGTGTTGGCTGGTTCGGTTGTTAAGCTGATTTGATTCTCGGCTTGGGCGATTGAAGTGAGCCCCATAGCACTGCCTAATCCCGTCGGATCAATATTGTATTCAGCGGGTAATATCGCGACCACGAGTACTAAAATACCGATAACGATAGCGATGACGCTGGCTTTGATTAGCGTGGCTGTTGACTGCACTTGCACGTCATTATTGTCAGAGTGTTGCATGGTAAATCCTTTCAAATTGTCTGTTTATTCGTATTGGTTAGTTAACGAAGTAGCCTGTTAACTGAAATCCGACTAGCATAACGCCGCCACTCATAAGTGCAGTGTTGGCCGCGACAGAAAACCGCGTAAAGCTGGGGCTACGACGCCAAAAACTCATGGCAATTAATACCAAGCCTAATGCCATAAACTGGCCTATTTCTACGCCAACATTAAACGCGATAATGTTCTCAATAAGCCCTTCTTGTGGCAGGTTAAATTCTTGAATTTTTGTCGCTAACCCGAAGCCATGGAATAAACCAAATATCAGCACCGCGAGTTTGGTATTGGGCTGAAATCCCACTAAACGCTTAAAGCCTCCAAGATTATCAAATCCTTTATAGATGATAGAAAATCCGATAATGGCATCAATGAGATAAGCATTAATATTGATGTCGTTAAATACGCCCCATAGGAGAGTGACACTGTGACCTAAGGTAAATAGGCTGACATACAGCAATACATCTTTGGTGAGGTATAAAAAGAAAATCACCCCGACAAGAAACAGTAAGTGATCGTAACCTGTCACCATATGTTTAGCGCCAATATAGATAAAGGGCAGTATTGATACCCCTTGGTTTTGGGTTAGAAACTGTCGAGTAGTTTCATCTACTCCGTGGGCATAAATTGAAAATGATGTCATTAACCCTAACAATATCAACGATATTTTTAAGGCGTTCGCCAGAGTTTGGCTCATTGTGTTAACTCCAATAAGTCTTTGAGTATCTACGTAAATTGCCGATGAAATCAGCTTAATCTAGACGTGATACAGCACAGATGAGTGAAAGCTATCGAGGTTAGTTAACCATGATTCGATAAACACTCATTTTTCGATTAAAACAACTATCGACTTATTGATGTGGTGGTGGGATTGGGGGCGCGTAATGCACGGTAGCATAAGCCGTTTCATTATCGCTAATAGTGCTGGTATGAGTAAATTCTGCCACAAACACTGACTCTATGGGAGGGTGTGATGGAGCGTGTGAATGGCTACTGTGTTCGTGATCGGTTTTGGCATTATCTATCAAAACAGAGTCGGTGGAAGTGGCAGTAGATTCAAGAATATCTTGTTGAGTTTCAATCGCATTAAAGCGTAATTCGCTTTGATGTGAATGCTGGTGGACAGGTGAATTAGCGTGTTCGTTATCCCCGTGAGAAAAATGACCATGATGATGATTCACCTGACTACCGGATGGGTGTTCACCATGAGGATATTGCACTGAAAAAGCCGCACTGCTAGTGGAAAACTGACACAAGAGTACCAATAACACGATAAGCAGCGTCATTGATGATGGTGAGTTAGCGACTCGCAAAGAGCGCTGTTGATAAGGCTTATCGGTCAGTTTACGTTTCTCTGTTGGCTTATTTTCATTGATGTATCGATGACTACATTGATATCTAAGCAAGCTGATTAAATCA
Organism: Shewanella sp. MMG014; assembly: GCF_018100775.1. Lineage (NCBI taxonomy): Bacteria > Pseudomonadati > Pseudomonadota > Gammaproteobacteria > Alteromonadales > Shewanellaceae > Shewanella > Shewanella sp. MMG014. Next base: position 128,473 of record NZ_JAGJDZ010000010.1, on the reverse strand, counting down.
GATTACATAGCAAACCGCTAGTGTCCTCTACTATATAGTGAAGACGTACTAACTTTTATGAAAATGTGATGTGACAGTATTAGGTTTACTTTTTTAGCTTTTATAATGTTATTCATTTTTGCATTATCTCGAACGCAGTGTAATTCCAATAAATAACACGATAGATATGCTGTAAAACATGCCAGCTTAGGCTTTGCTCTTAAAACTTGTTCGCACCCAGAATATTTTTTCCTGTTCCTAAATCGGCGATTTACCGGCGACTGTATTATCTCGCTGTATAACTAAAAACTTCTAACACTGTGAATGATAATACACAGTCATCACAGCTAGGTAGGTGGGTATATAGAAATATAGTAAGAGTAGTGTGATTGATAAAGGATAAAGTCAGTTGAAGAGTTTCAATATTACTGTCTGAAAAATAGGCATAAATGATAGAAAACGTTACAAAAAGCGACTTTAGATCACTTATTGAACGAGCAAGGTTCTATTTTCGTTGCATTTGTTAATTTTCTGCTTTATTTTCAGTTCGCAATGATAAAGAAGAGGGATTTTTGTGTCGTTATTGAGAAATGTCTGCATTGGTTTACTGGTAGCGCTTATGTTTACCGGATGTGCAGTGGATAAAAGACCAGATAGCTATAAACCTGCTATTAATATCAGCTCATCTATTGCAGCTCACGCAAGTTTACTTTCAAAAGATCAAGCCTTACAGCATGCATTAGAACGTCGTAATCTGGTTATCAGTCGCACTGGTGAAGTATTGCCGTTAAATCAAAATGTGTGTCAATCTGCGCTTTATTATCAAATTAGCGATAGACCGTTGCCGAGTTATATTGGTCAGCATCAAGATTTACTTAGTGGCTTTGTTTTAAAAGTCATTTATAGCGATGAACAGTGGAAAGTCGTTAATCCCGAGCGTGAATTGATGCCACTTAACGATTTTTCTGAAGACTTTTCTGCTACATTCTCAGCACAAGACCAGTTAATATTTCAGCCATCTGCTAACCCAACAAACGCCCAATTGAAGCTGCTTATGCAAGTTGTGAGTCAGGTGTTTGAACAACATGCCACTTCATTCATTGTGTCTGCGAGTCAGGCTGCGTCAGTTAAGACCGCAGGGTTTCAGGCCATCACCACCAAAGCAAATAGCCAGCAAAGATTTATTCGTTCGTCATCTCACGGGGTCACCCAAATACAAGTAAACGATAGCTTTGGTGATAGTGAAACCTTAGCCATTATTTTCGAGTCGGATCCATTAACTGCGTGCATGAAAACCAATACTAATTTGGTTAATGATCCAGTAAACGATGTGCTAAAACCACCATTAAAAATCGACCAACAACTACTGGTAGCAACATTGCCTAAAGATGCTGACTTTAATCAGTTAGCAGAGCAAGAAGCGCTATTTAGCGAAGGGGTTTATCTCAACATATGGGGTGATAAAAAGCCTTATGGCGATAACAACCAGTTAATTGCCGATCGATGCATTAAGCCAGAAAGCCATTTACTTGCAGAATGCAGTAGCAGAATTGGCGACGGTAACACTAAAACCGTAAATGGCAGAGCAATTTTAAGGCGCGTAAATAATGAAAAGTAAACTTTTTGAGCACTTCATTATTGTGTTCATACTGGCTTTGTTCAGTGTGTATGTTTGTCTAGAGTTATCGCTCAATGTGCTATTGATTGACTTATATGCTCAGCCTATTCAACAGGTTTTTGGTGAATTTAGTCTCAACGCCGAGCGGCTCGAACTTTTTGGTCGAGTCTTATCTGGTTTTGGTTTGGCTTTATGTATCACAACGTTTTTCGTTAACAGTAAACGAGTTAAAACGCTTTTGCCTTCATTGGCAGATAAAGACGATAAATATGTTAATAAGCAGCTAAATTGGAAAATTAGGCCGCTAGTATTACTGGTTGCTTGGGCGCTTATCATTCCTTCGCTTCGCGTAGCAGTCGATACCGCGGTTAACATTACCAGTAATGAAGGTAAGCTAGGTGCCGTAAGAGCTATTGTTTATAAAGAAGCTTACTTGGCTGAAGTGGTCAGTATTGAAGGATTTCCAGAGTTAGATAACATTGCCAGTGACCCAAATCGCAAGCAATTGATGGTCGCAATGATCCCGTCTTTAGCTTACTTATCAACGGGCTTTAATAGCCTGATTGGCAGTAATTTAGAAAGCATGGCCAATCAGTTTTTGTTAAGCCGCCAAGAAGATGTGTTTATAGCCGAAGCGTTACCGCGTATTCGTCAGTTTGATCGCGTTTATGAGCAAGAGTTTTCGCAATATAAGCAAGCCAGTAAAGAGTATGTCACTGCATTTAAAAGAGAAAATAATTATGCATTGATTGAAGCTGAGCGTGTTGCGTTACTAAAGCAAGCTAATACTAATATCAGTGACCACTGGAAAGAATACTCTGAAGCCTTGCTTACTGCAGGTGAGTTTAGAGAAAGCTATGCCACTGATGATGAAAGTGTGCTTCGTAAAGAATTTAGTGAATTTAAAAGAAGATACTGGGACTCGGATTGTAAAAGAGATTGCCGAGATAGAAATAGACAACTCTTTGCAGATTACATCAACAACCTCAAATTTGAAGATGGAGAACCGTTTGGTATTTACTTAGCACCTGATGAGATCAACGCTTCTAAAGTGTTCAAGTCTAAATATAATTTACTGGGAATGTTTGATAGAGGGCGAGTGAACTACTTACACCGCCATTATGGCATTCCAGAAGACATGGAGTATGAGCAGTACCTTAGCTCAACAATCGCGACCCAAATAGCGATTAGTACATTTAAAAGTGGGATCGTCAACGTCAGTAATGATTGGACATTTGATGATCATCAACAACTGCGAAATGCGATTGAAGCTAAATATAAAGGCCGAGCCAAAGCCATTTGGAATGAATATCTTGCGTCATCTCAATTTAAGCTACCAAAGCCAAGGCTTGACCGAGTGGCATTTGCTCGTTCTGATGTTGTTAAGCAGTTTGCAAGTGATAGCTTAGGGCCATTTTATTTGTCGAGCTTTACACCAGGCATTTCTGAACAAAATTACAAGAAAAAATGGCTGGATCAACAAGACAATATTTCGTTCATTAAAATGGTCACATCGACGGCTGCCACAGCCGCATTTTCGCCTGGCGGCAGTATGCATAAACTGGGTAAAGATGCGGTCACCTTAGCGGTTATTCCTCCCTTTAGTATTGTCGCCAGCTTGTTTGCGATTGGCGGGTTATTTTTAAAAATTGGTCTTTACCTATATCCACGCCATAAAGGGTATTTATCTGTCGCGATTGTAGGCGGTGTCATGGCCTTTGCGTTGCCAGTTGGTGCTAGCCTGAACAGCAAAAGTGCTTACAACCAAATGATGGCTAATTTTGCTGATACATACAGTACAGAGTCATTGCTTGACCAAGGCTTTACTATGGGCTTTGGTTACGTGATGGATATTGAGAATGGTATCCACAGTACCTATCGTCGTTTAGCTGTTATTGATGTTGTTGCTGAGCTGCTATATGCCAATACAGACACTCAGGATGCGGCGACAGGTGAGATTATTTCAAGGGAAAATCCATTTAGAATTTACGATGACTTTGCTCATAAACAACTGCAATTCATCCCTAATTTACTAGGGTTTCAAGAGGTTGTCTCACCATTTGACACGAATATTACTGTGCTAAAACAAGACCTCAATGTGGGGGCTTACATGGGTGTCAGGTTAGCGGACAATAAAGTGAAATCAGTCAGCATGCCAAACTTTTTAGAGCATACGAATATCGGCGTGCTTGCAGAGCAAAAGTACTTCTATAAACCTAAGGTTAGCGAGTTAGCCACTAATTTTATTTCTAATTATGACGACCCGATTTATTGGTTTAATTTAAGCCAAGGCTCGGTTGGGAAGAAGTCAGTTATTGATAAGCTTGAAACCAATATGGTCAGCTATTTAAATAATAATGAAGAGACCTTAGCTTTACTTAATAGCTTAAAGAGTAAAGGCCATAATAACCTTATTTTGTTAGAGCTTGAGAACAGTAAGCGCTACCGCTGCTTTATGTTAAAAAGCCTTGATGCTGCGGCCATTAGCCAATCAATCAGCCTGAATACCTTTGATTACCAAGAGCTGCCAAAATGTAAGGCGACAATATGAGGCAAGTAATAATTATCACTGTTAACGATGCCAGTAACCAGCAAGTTGTTGGTGTTGAAACGCTTTGTTTTTATCGAATGAAAGACAGGGCAAGGAAAGTATACGAGATGAAAAATAATGACTAACGCACTCTCATGGATTGTAGAGCTAGTTGTCGGATGGCTAGCTGAAAACATATCAACCTTACTTGTAGCCTTAATTGTAGTGGGGTGTATTTATTACTTTAATCTACAAGAACAAGCCGCCATTGCCGAGCTTGGTAAACAGGCTGAATTAATAAAACTTAAAATTTCAATGATAACGGAGTAACCCTATGACTGAAACTGCCAAAAAATCCAAGGTTACTTTCACCTTAGACTTCAATTTTTTTAGCTTGCTTACCTTGTTAATTGTGTTGTTTTTCGCTTATACCGCGCACAAAAAGAACATGGATAATGCCGATAAAATGAATAATTTATTGGTTAAGTATGAACAAACCCTAGATGCAGCAATCGCTGGCGACAAGGTGACGCTTGCCCAATATCAGAAAAATGTTAAAAAAGCAGTGGCGTCGTTGTCACCTAAAGAGAAAAAATTATTGTTAGCTTTACTCGAAATCGACAATAAAAAGCCGCTATAAATGAAATAAGGATGCCAAAAGGCATCCTTTTTTATTAATATATTTCAATATTATAGGTGTTGAATTGGCCTATATCAGTGGTTTAATCGCACCACGAATCTTTGCTATTTGGTTACAGGTTCCTGTTTGTGAACAGTTTTCTAGTTCGATGAGCATATGATCAATAAAACGTTGGCTGGCAAGGCTAATGTATCGTCTCGATGGGTAGACTAAATAGCACTTTCCTTCATAAGGGGCTGAGTCTTTGAACAGCATTTCTAATTGACCTGTTTTGACATAATCTTGGCAAAAAGGTAATGGCATCATGGCGATACCTGCTCCAGCTAAAGTGGCTTCTAAGCAAACAGAGAGGTTGTTGACACATAAATTCCCTTTTACTGATAAAACCATGTCTTGGCCGAATGGGACTTCATTAAATATTCGTCCATTTGGGTATCGAAATAAAATTGAATTGTGATCGCTGATTTCTTCAGGGGTTTGCGGCGTTCCAGCTCGGGCAAGGTATTCAGGGCTTGCAAAAAAATGCACTGTCTCGCTCATGATGTGCCTAGCAACCATTTCATTTTCATTAAATGAATCTTCCAACATAAACGCCAAATCAATATTGTTGCGGATCATATCTTGAGGTTCGGCACTGACAATAATTTCAACTGTGATGGAAGGATGCAGATCCATAAAATGTAAAATGCCTTGGGTTATTTGCAATAACTCAGGAATAGGGAAGACAAGAATTCGTAAATGACCACCGACATCGGTTTTCTCATTAGTCAGTTCTGACAAGGTTTCTTCTAATGAAGACATCATTGAAGTGGTTTTATCGTAAAAGTGACTGCCCGATGCCGTTAATGTCATTGAGCGGCTTTGGCGGTGAAAAAGCTTTACCGATAATTCATCTTCTAATGCCTGTAAGCGTCGACTCAAGGTTGATTTAGGTAAGTTCAAAATGTCTGCAGCCTCAACAAGGCTGCCGGTTTCAACGATTCTATGGAACAGCGAAATATCTTCAGTTTTCATCTAGATGACTCTTTAAATTGTATTTAACTTATCCATAGCGTTAACAAAGTCCTGACTATCTATTATCAGTTTGCACACACAATTCTGTATATAGCAAGTAAATGTAGTTTCATTAAATGGAACCTATAGTTCCAGATCATTCCATTTTATTCAACCATAATCACTGGTATCTTTGCGCCCTGTTTACATCAAGGTTACATGACTTTGTTTCGCTATTGGGAATTCGAAAATGAAACACCTCCTACTACCATTTTCACTTTTATTATTCATTCTGATGACATCGGGTTGTACTGCTGAGTCTATTGAAACGCCTCCACCGACAACTCGGCCAGTGAAATTGCTAACAGTGACAGATGTTAATGCTGGCTCCATTCGCGCTTTTCCAGCAAAAGTCGCTGCGACTAAACAAGCTAATCTTGCTTTTCGAGTCTCAGGTCATTTAGTTGAGTTGTCGTTATTTGAAGGGCAGCAAGTGCGAAAGGGTACTGTGCTTGCACGCATTGATGATCGAGATGCACGTAACACGTTATTAAACCGCGAAGCCGATCATGAGCTTGCTGCAGCTGACTTCAAGCGCAAAGGTGAGCTATTAAGACGTGAGCTTATTTCTGCCGCTGAGTATGACTTAGCAAAGGCCCAGCTTAAATCAGCTGAAGCGAATCTTGCGAATGCAAAAGATCAATTAAGTTATACCGTTTTGAAAGCGCCATATACAGGCACAATTGCCAAGATTGATATGGACAACTATCAGATGGTACAAGCGAACCAAGCCATTTTAGTGCTACAAAAAGACAGCAAGATTGATGTGGTGATTCAAGTACCTGAATCATTAGCGAGCACGGTAACTCGATTTAATCCTAATTCTAGTTTTGTCCCTCAGGTGCGCTTTGCTAATAATCCTCAAAAAGCATACCCAGTAAAATTGAAAGAACATGCAACGCAAATTACTCAAGGCACTCAAACCTATGAAGTGGTATTTACCTTGCCACGGCCGCAATCTATCACTGTTTTACCTGGTATGAGCGCTGAGGTGAGTATGGATGTGACTGGGACAGAGCCAAGCTCTATCACTGCAATTGTTCCTGCCAATGCAGTGTTTAAGCGTGATGCAGATGGTCAAGATGTTGTTTGGTTATACAGTGACGAAACGGGTACGGTGAATCAGCACCTAGTGACTATCGGTAATGTAACGACTCATGGTATTGAAATTATTGATGGTATTAATATTGGCGATCAAGTTGTGGTTGCTGGTGTGCAGTACTTATCTGAAGATCAAGTAGTGAAACCGTTGCGCTGGCAACGAGGTGTATAAGCGATGAATTTTGCAGAGTTATCAATCACCCGTAAGGTGATCAGCTGGATGTTCGCGCTATTGTTACTCGTTGGCGGTAGTATTTCATTTTTTAGCTTAGGTCAGTTGGAATTTCCTGAGTTCACTCTTAAAAATGCATTAGTGGTGACCAGTTACCCTGGCGCATCACCTGAACAAGTGGAAGAGGAAGTCACTTTACCGCTTGAAGATGCACTACAACAACTTGATGGCATAAAGCACATAGTTTCAATTAACAGTGCGGGTTTATCGCAAATCGAAATTGAAATTGTAGAGCAGTACGACAAAGACGCACTACCCCAAATGTGGGATGAAGTGCGCCGTAAGGTTAATGACACGATCCCTCAGTTACCACCTGGGGTGAATACCCCATCTGTGATTGATGACTTTGGTGATGTTTACGGAATCTTACTCAATGTCAGCGGTGACGGATATAGCAACCGTGAACTGCAAAATTATGCTGACTTTTTACGTCGCGAACTCGTGCTCGTTGATGGCATCAAAAAGGTCACGATTGCAGGTAAAATTAACGAGCAAGTCATTGTTGAGATGTCTCAGCAAAAGCTCAATGCGTTAGGCCTAGATCAAGATTATATCTACAGCTTAATCAATAGTCAGAACGTGGTATCTAATGCTGGGACTATCCGCGTTGGTGATAACCGTATTCGTATTCATCCAACAGGGGAATTTGATAGCGTATCGGAAATGGAGCGCCTATTGGTGAGTGCACCTGGTAGCACTAAATTAGTCTACCTAGGGGATATCGCCAAAATCTACAAAGACACAGAAGAAACCCCAAGCAATATCTATCATGCTAATGGTAAAAACGCATTATCGATTGGTATTTCGTTCTCAAGTGGTGTGAACGTGGTAACGGTTGGCGAAAGTGTCAATGCAAGAATGGTAGAGCTTAACGGCGAACTGCCTATTGGCATGCAGCTAGAAACGGTTTACGACCAAAGTAAGATGGTCGATCAAACGGTAAAAGGCTTTTTAGTCAGCCTTGCTCAATCTATCGCTATTGTGATTGGTGTGCTGTTGGTGTTTATGGGGGTACGCTCTGGCATCCTGATTGGTTTGGTGTTGTTGCTGACTATTCTTGGCACCTTTATCATGATGAAAGTGCTTAATATCGAGCTGCAGTTAATCTCGCTCGGAGCCTTGATCATCGCGCTTGGTATGCTGGTGGATAACGCCATTGTAGTTACTGAGGGGATATTAATTGGCATTAAACGTGGTAAAACCCGTTTAGAAACTGCCAAAGAAGTCGTCACACAAACCCAGTGGCCGCTACTGGGCGCCACCATTATTGCCATTATTGCTTTTGCGCCTATTGGTTTATCTGACACTGCTACTGGCGAGTTCTGTGTATCGCTATTCCAAGTGTTGTTAATCTCGCTATTTATTAGCTGGATTACTGCGATGACGCTAACACCTTTCTTTTGCAATATGATGTTCAAAGATGGTGACGCGCCAACTGGAGATGTTGAGGATGACCCATACAAAGGGTGGTTATTTCAGGTTTATCGCACCACATTAAACCTTGCGATACGCTTTAGAGTGCTTACCGTTCTGTTAATTATTGCAGCATTAATCACCTCACTTGCTGGTTTTGGTCACGTGAAAAACGTGTTTTTCCCTGCGTCAAACACGCCAATATTTTATGTTGATGTGTGGATGCCTGAAGGAACTGATATCAAAGCGACTGAGTCTTTCTTACATAAAATTGAAGAGAATCTCTTAGCTGAGCAAGCTGAAAAAGATGTCGGCATGGTTAACTTGACCACAGTGCTAGGTCAAGGCGCGCAACGTTACGTGCTGCCCTATGTACCAGAAAAAGGCTACAGTGCTTATGGTCAGTTATTGATTGAAATGACCGATTTAACTACCGTAAACAGCTATATGCGTATTCTGGAAAAAGAGCTGAGTGTGCGTTTCCCAGAGGCTGAATATCGCTTTAAATACATGGAAAATGGTCCAAGCCCAGCCGCAAAAATTGAAGCGCGTTTTTATGGCGAAGATCCAAAAGTACTGCGTGAAATCGCGGTTAAAGCTGAAGCGATTTTTAATGCTGAACCAACAGCCGTTGGCGTAAGACATAACTGGCGCAATCAAGTTCAAATGATCCGCCCGCAACTGGCGTTTGCTCAAGCTAGAGAAACCGGTATCAGCAAAACGGACTTAGATAATGCATTACTGACCAACTTCAGTGGTAAGTCAGTGGGTGTGTATCGTGAAAATAGTCACTTGCTACCTATTGTTGCTCGTGCACCCGCGTCAGAACGTTTAGATGCTAAAAGTATTTGGAAACTGCAAGTATGGAGTAGCGAAAGCAATACCTTTGTTCCTGCAACACAAGTGGTTTCAAGCTTTGATACTGAGTGGGAAAACCCAATCATTATGCGTCGTGACCGTAAGCGTGTGTTGTCAGTGCTTGCCGACCCGATTAATGGTACCGATGAAACGGCTGATTCTGTATTCCGTAAATTACGCCCAGCAATAGAAGCCATCGAACTGCCAGCAGGCTATGAGCTTGAATGGGGCGGAGAGTATGAATTATCAACTGAAGCTCAAGTGTCAGTATTTAGCTCATTACCTATGGGTTACTTATTCATGTTTTTGATTACGGTATTACTGTTTAACTCAGTCAGGCAGCCATTGGTTATCTGGTTTACTGTACCACTGGCGTTAATTGGTGTGGTATCGGGTCTATTGTTATTTGATGCACCGTTTAGCTTTATGGCGTTACTTGGGTTACTCAGTTTAACTGGGATGATCATTAAAAATGGTATCGTGCTGGTGGACCAAATCAACGTAGAGCTCAGAGAGGGCAAAGACCCTTATCAAGCGGTAGTGGACTCGTCGGTTAGCCGTGTTAGGCCAGTATTGATGGCGGCAATTACCACTATGTTAGGTATGGTGCCGCTATTAAGTGATGCCTTTTTTGGCTCAATGGCGATTACCATTATCTTTGGTCTTGGATTTGCGTCGATTTTGACATTGATTGTTTTACCTGTGACATACACCATCGCATTTCGGATCCCTTATCAAGGAAAAACCGTCGCAATCTAATGATTCAGCAAGGGTCACCTTGCACATGAGATGATGAAATAAAGCCTAACTTGTCGAGCAAGTTAGGCTTTTTTATGTGCAATTACACTGGACGATTTGGGTAGTAAACTCTATAATTGAACGAGTGCTCAATATGAGTTGAGTGACTGTTTAATATAGATTGAGATATCGAGATAGCTATGAGTAAACCGGCCAAATTTAATCGCGAAGAAACCATTAAAAAAGCTGCTGACCTTTATTGGGAAAAGGGCTTTCACGCGACCTCTATGCGTAACTTACAAGAAGTCATAGATATGCGCCCGGGTAGCATTTACGCAAGCTTTGGCAGTAAAGAGGGTTTATTCAAAGAAGCCCTACAACACTATGCGCAATCTGGTGTTGCTCAGCTAGACTTATGTGTTGAGCAATCGGACTCGCCGCTTGCAGCTCTGAAGATGTTTGTTGAATGTGCTGTGTCGGCGCGTGAGCACAATGCTCCGAGTGGTATGTGTATGTTAGTGAAAACGGTGGCTGAATTAACCGAAGAGCATGCCGAGTTACTCGCAGAAGCTAAGCAATCACTTATTATGGTCGAAGCTGCATTTGCTAAATTATTAGCTCAAGCACAAGACAATGGCGAGCTAGATTCAAGCCAAACGCCACAAGCCTTGGCTCGTTTCCTACAAGTGCAAATTATCGGTATTCGCACCTATGCCCATGCCAATAGTGACGACAATACCATACAAGATTTTATTGAAGCCATATTCAGTAATCCGCCTTTAGCCAGACAGAGTTAATAAGACTTTTCCTCGTTGAAGCGATGTTATTGAAGGTGCTGTTATTAAAAGCTCTGCTATTTACTGAGTACATGTCATTAAAGGGTAAGGAGTGAGGAAGGTGAAAGAAAATCTAAAACGGCCAAACATCACCTTGGCTTTTGATGTGTATGGCACCTTAATTAATACTCATGGGGTGTTAATCCTGCTCGAGACAATGATAGGCGACAAGGCTAAAGCCTTTTCCAATCGTTGGCGTGAAAAGCAATTAGAGTATTCCTTTCGTCGCGGGTTGATGAAAAACTATGTTCCTTTTAGTGACTGTACCCGCCAAGCACTTGAATATACCTGCGATTATTATCAAATTCCCTTATCTGCTGAACAAAAACATGCGCTGATGGAGTGTTACAAAACCTTACCCAGCTTTGAAGATGTTAAGCCTGCTTTGATAGCATTAAAAGCCCAGGGTTATCGTATGTTTGCTTTTTCAAATGGCACTAAGCGTGCCGTTGAAACATTACTGCATGCAGCGGGAATAGATGCATTGTTTGAAGGGGTCGTCAGTGCTGACGAGATAAAAACGTTTAAACCTAACCCAGATATTTACCAACACTTTTTACAGGCAACTGAGTCGAAAGCAAGCGATACTTGGCTGATATCAAGTAATCCGTTTGATGTGATTGGTGCAATAGCGACGGGGCTAAAAGCGGCATGGGTTAAGCGAACTGAAGGGGCTGTATTTGACCCGTGGGAAATACAGCCTAACCTGATTGTTGCTGATTTACAGCTGCTTGATTCTGCACTTAACGAGAGTGTTGAATAGGTGCAAAGCTCACTCGTAAGCGAGCTGATAACTAGGTTGTTATTAACGAGTAATATCCGATAGTCACTGATAAGTCACTGATAATAAGTCACTGATAATAAGTAGCTGATAGTAAGTAGCTGATAATAAGTAACTGGTAGTAAATAACTGGTAGTAAATAACTGATAGTGATTGAAGCCTTAGTAGAATTAAGCAACTCGCTTTTTATTTTTAAGCATTTCTTGATCGGCTTTATCGAGTAAATCAGTAAAATTGGCATGTAAATCGACTTCGATACTACCAATAGAGACGGAATACTCAGGTAAATGTTTCGCGCGTTTCGCGCAGCAAAAACCAACCTCTAGACGTTGCTTAAAGGCAACGAGATCGGACTCATGTTCTAACATAACCAGTGCGACAAATTCATCCCCACCAATACGACCAATGACATCACTTTGACGCACGGTATTCTGCAATACTGTGCCAATGTGCTTAATCATATCGTCACCCGTTTTATGGCCATGTTGGTCATTAATAAGCTTAAAGTTATCGACATCTAAGTAGCAAAGTCCCAGCTTAGCTTGATTACGTTTGGCTAGCGCAATACGTTGCTGACTCAGGGTTTCAAAGCCACGACGATTATTAATGCCTGATAAAGGATCTGTAATCGCCAGTTGCTGCATTTGGCCGTATAAATCGATTAAGGCGAGATCAGATTCAAGAATGTCTTTTAATTGTTCAATAAGCTCTAAGTAACTGTCCTCATATTCTGTTTGCTTATAATCCATGACACAGAATGTTCCGAAAGGGTGCCCGTCAGGCCAAAAAACGGGGACGCCCAAATAAGACGTAAAGCCATCGTTGTGGACTTCTGGGTTGGTATCCCAACAAGGGTCTATCGGGGCATTGGGCACGTACAGCGGATTGCCAGTTTCAACGATACGGCGACAGAAAATATTGGCTTCGGGCTCTATGACAATGCCTGCTGCATAGGGATTACTGTCTTGCTGACTTGAGATCGTGACTTGAAAGCCATCATCGGGGGTAAATTGAACTAAAAAGCCGGCAGGAGCATGAAATACCTTAGCAAGTAAGTTCACCGTTTTTTGCCACTTATCTAATGATATGAGCTCATTAGGATTATCAAGAAGGAATGTTTTGGGATCAAATATTGGTTTTTTTTTATTCATTGATAAACCCATCATGCTTTTTTAATGAATTAATTATAGTTCAATATTTCAGATTCGAGGTATTGCCAGTCAGCGCGAGCGTTGAGACAAGGATTTGAATATAAACCGTGAAGGCAAATCTATATAACTTTTTGTCGCTCAATAGATTTGCCGAACACAGATGCCATGTTAGGTAACGATGATAAGTTAGTTAGTGGACTCTTCAAGTAACTGAGTCAGCACTTGCTTATAAGAGTCAACAGGGTGAGCACCGTTTAGCGCGCTGGTGCGGTTAAATACCACAGTAGGAACAGATGAAATACCCGCTGCTGTCCATTGGTCTTTTTCCATGTTGATGCGCGTTCGCACCTCAGGGTTATCCAGTAACGCCATTGCTTCATCAACTTGTAAACCGACAGTGGCTAACTCTTCAGCCAACACTGCTCTGTCTGAGATATCTTTATGTTCAGTGAAGTAGGCAGAAAATAACCTTAGCTTGAGCTGGGTTTGCTTATCGAATTGTTTGGCATAATCTAACAATATGTGCGCATCGAAGGTATTCACTATGTGCATGTTATCGCCAAAGTTAAATTCAAAACCTAACTCAGCGCCACGAGCGGTAATATTGGCGCGGGCATTGTCACTATCTTCACGGCTCGAACCATATTTGCGAGCCACGTGAGCACGTAACTCTTCACCTTCTGGTGGCATGTTTGGGTTAAGTTCAAACGGTTGCCACTCAATATCGACTTTATCTGCAATATCCAGCTCGCGAATCGCTTGTTGTAAGCTTTGATAACCAACAATGCACCATGGACAAACAACATCTGACACGATATCGAGTTTAATTTTATCTGACATGCTTAGCCTTGTTTTTGTGGTGATGAAACGAAAACCAGCGAAAGCTGATAATGCTTTCGCTGGTGCTATGTTTTACTTGTTATCTTGCCATGCAAATGGCTGAAATGGCGCATCTACTGGAGTATGTGCAATGTGATTAACGTAGTTGCTGATCACTTTTTGCGACAAACCTAAAATAATTTCCAGTAACTGCTGTTGACCATAACCTGCGGCAAAGAAGGCGTCCATTTCTGCATCGGATAATAAACCACGTTTACGAACCATGAGTAATGTGGTGTCGTGCAGCGCTTGTAACTTGTCAGTTGGCATAGCAGTGCGGTTTCTTAGTGCTTCGGTTAATTCACTATCAACCTTCATCATGCCTGCAATAGCGGTATGTGCTGGGACACAATATGTGCAGCCATGCTCAACATTAATGGTTTGCCACACTACGGTAAGCTCTTCGGCGTTAAATGATGAGTTAGTAAATAGTTTATGTAGGTCTTGATATGCCTCAAATGTCGCAGGAGACTCAGCAAGTACACCATGTAGATTGGGGATCATGCCGTTAGCTTTTTTAGATTGCGCTAATAAATCTTTACTTGCTGCAGGCGCAGTCTCTAAGGTGTGAATAGTAAATTTGCTCATGGTGTACTCCAGAATTTATATCATTCAAATGTGTTTAATTAATTCAAATATTATTAGCAGTAATACACCATGTTGTTGGCGTACATTTGCTTGGCTTGGTTAAAATATAGAATGAATTGAACGATCGTTCAAGTTTTATTTTGAACAATTGTTCAATATGGTTTAATTATCTATCTAAGGTGATGAAAATTATCAGCAAAATAATTGTGCTGATAAAAGTGTTACATTAGTCGTTATCTGAATTGGTTGATGGAGCTGTTGGGCGAGGGGCTTTATGTTTTGCTATTCGCTTGCTATAACTAGTTGTAGCTATAGCTGCTATATTTTCGAGAGTTTTTGCCGTTTATCGTTAGTTTTGATCATTATTTGGAAAGACATCTATGAGAGGCCAGTCGCCTTATTCTCGCGTTGAGCGAATCCTTGAATATATCCATCGCCATATCGATCAAACCTTAGGTTTGGATGATTTAGTGGAGGTGTTTGGCATTTCAAGATGGCAATTGCAGCGTATTTTTCAGCAGCAAACAGGTTTAAATGTGGCCCAATATGTCAGGGAGTTAAAGTTGAGTTTAGCTGCCGAAAAAGTACTGACGACCCATGATCGTATGCTAGATATAGCGTATCAATTTGGTTTTACCTCAGAGGTGAGTTTCAGTCGATCTTTTAAACAGCTTTTTGGCCTCAGTCCGAGCCAGTATCGCAGACGAGGAACCAAAGTGGGGCTGAGAAATCCTATTACCCAGCGAGCTGAACACTTTATCGATAGTACGTCATTACAAACCCGTATTGAGCATAAGTCCGAATTTACTGTGTATGGTATTTCTAGCCCAGTTAATGGACTGTTGGATGCATCACCGAATGTGGCAACGATTGTGCCTAGCTTGTGGGAAACCTTATTAAGTCGACTGGGTAATCCTAATGACTTGAAAGCCCAATTAGTTGGTGTTGTAGATACCCAACACCATACGCCTGAGCATGCAAACCTACGTTATTGGGCTGCACTGCAATTAGATGATTTCCCAGCTGAAACCTTACAAAACTATCTCGCTCAAGCGCAGTTATCAACCTTGGTTATTCCAACTCAAGATTATGCAGTGGTGTCTTATCATGGCCTAGCCAGTGGCTTTAGCCAATTGGTTGAATGGCTGATGTGTGATTGGTTACCGCAATCTGGCTATGACAGCGTAAATGGTTTTGAATTGGAACATTACGGTGATCTAATAAGCAATATTGATACACCCACAGATATGGAGTACTGGTTACCTGTTCGCTCCCTCCCTTAACGCTGCTATTTTGGAATTGTGACTTTACTCTCGAAATCATATTATTTTTCACATTTCATCGCTTCATGCACCAAATTGTTAAATGTATCTAGATGAAACATTATATTATCCGCGCTTGATAATCATTCTCATTACTATTCATGTTTACTGACATGGAACTGAACGATATAAGGCAGAGGGCGGTATGGTCTCATCTAAGAGCAATAAGTCATTTACATTAACCATGGTTGCAGCTGCAATCACCACTTCAATGGCGTATAGCCAGCAAGTGTTGGCTGAAGATAGCAATGACTTAAGTATTGAAGTGCCAAAGTTTGAGACCATCACTGTTCTTGGTCAGGCCTACAGAAATACGGCGACTAAAACGTCTTTAACTCCACTAGAGACGCCACAAGGTGTCACCGTGATCGACAGTGAGTTGTTAGATCAACGTGGTGTTAAGTCATTAAACCAAGCATTGCGTTATGTGCCGGGTGTGACCACTGAGCAAAAAGGTGGCGCAGTCACCATGTATGACACCTTCAATATCCGTGGTTTTGATGTAAACCAAAGCTACTATGACGGCTTGGTGCTGCAATCATTAACAGGCTGGAACTTACAACCACAAATTGACCCTATTGCACTTGAGCAAGTTGAAGTGTTTAAAGGTCCAACATCAGTACTTTATGGCTCAATGCCACCAGGTGGCATGGTTAATATGATTGCCAAAACGCCACAAGAAATGCGCAGCACTGATGTGAATGTTGCAGTGGGTTCTGACAACCTGACCGAAGCATCGATTGATACTACTGGCCAAATTGGCGATAGTGATTTCTCATACCGTGTGATTGCTTTAGCACGCAGTAAAGATGGTCAAGTAGACCATACTGAAGAAGAGCGTTTTGTATTCGCGCCTTCGATCGATTGGAATGTGTCAGATAGCACTTACATTAACTTTAACTTGTACTATCAAAATGACCCGTCAATGGGGATGAATTCATCATTACCTGCATCGGGCATGATTTACGACAACCCAAATGGCAGCACAAGCTCATCGACATTTGCGGGTGATAAGAATTGGTCTGAGTTTGAGCGTGAATTTGTGTTAGCTGGTTATAAAATCAATCACGATTTCAACGATAACTGGTCGTTCTTACAAAACTTCCGCTATATGGATGCGACGTTATCGCAAAAGAACACTTACCACTTAGGCGACAACTTTGACCCTATGACAGGTGACTTAGATCGTAACATCTACAGCACTGAAGAGAGCTCAACGGGTTACACCATAGATAACCAGTTATCTGGTTTAGTCTATACGGGTAACTTAGAGCACAACCTATTGTTTGGTTTGGATTACCAAAAACTGGATGGTGTGTCAGCGTACTCAGAGTACGGCACGACGAGCCAGTTTGGTACGTTCAATATCTTCAACCCAAATAATGACATGATTGACCCATCGCAGTTGTCATCAACCTATGATGCAAAAGATGATGTGATGGTTGAGCAAACGGGTTTGTATTTCCAAAACCAAATGCGCTACAACAACCTGATCATGATTTTAGGTGGTCGCTATGATGATTACACTTCATCAAGTGAATATTCAGATGACTACGGCGATAGTAGATCAGCAGCTGATCATCAAGAGTTCTCTTACCGTGTTGGTGCTATGTACGAGTTCGACAATGGTATTTCGCCATTTGTTAGCTATGCAACGAGCTTTGAGCCAGTTGCAGGGACTAAAACGGATGGTTCAACCTACAAGCCTGAAATGGGTGAACAGTTTGAGTTTGGTTTAAAATATGGCTCTGCTGATCAAAGTAAAACAGCGGCATTGTCATTCTTTAACATCGTGAAAAGTGACGCGCTAATGGCTAACCCTGATGACCCATGGGGCGATAAGCTGCAAATCGGTGAAATCGAATCTCGTGGTGCAGAGTTTGAAGGTCAATGGTATGTGACTGACAGCTTTGATGTTGCCGTTAACTACACTTACATCGACATGGAAATTACCAAAGACAGTGGTAATGGCTTACAAGGTACACAGCCTATCTATGTGCCAAAACATGCTGCATCGTTATGGACTAATTACCATATTGATGATGGTGCGTTAGCAGGTATGCGTATTGGTGGTGGTGTGCGTTACGTGGGCGAAATGCAAATGGATGCCATGAACACAGACCAAGTTGATTCTTACACCTTAGTTGATTTATCAGTGGGTTATGACTTAGGTGAGTTCAGTACTAGTTTGCTAGGTGCCAGTGTTAACTTAGTGGCTAATAACCTATTCAACGAAGAATACTACACCTGTTATGACTCAGTGAATTGTTGGTACGGTGCTGAGCGAAACATTGAATTAAATTTCAAATATAACTTCTAATCTAGTGTGAAGTGTTTGCCATAAAGCGGAACCGTATCGCTTTATGGCCCTAATTTATCGATTGGTCAGGCCATGAGTTTAGCTGTTTTTAACGATATATATCAGCAATGTGAACAAATCTCTCCTTATCTTAAAGGGGAGATTTTGGTTTCTGACCGCCCAGATTCTTCTTTGATTTCATACCATGGTTCTAACCTAGCGAATATTCGCTCACTGTATCAAAGTATCAAGTTGCAATCGCCTGAGGCAGGTCAAGCTTATTGGCTCACTCGTAGCTGGGATTTACTGACATGGCAGCCATTGTATGTTGCCATTACTGCGATTTATCACTGCCAAGTCTTGCCTGATTTATGCAATATGTCTCAGCGTCATCAAGATGGTGTCGTGGCAGGTTTTTGTTTTTCATGTACAGACTGCGATACCGGTGAGTATCATCAGTTAGTCAGCGCCGCAGGTCAGCAACTTTTGACTATTTTCGAGCATTTTCGCCAAGAGCTAGATCAATCTGTTCGCTGTCGCCCTCGATTTGTTGAGCACTTAATTGCAGATGCATTATTGTCTCGCTTACTCTTATTGCAACAGACTAATCCTGAATTCTCTGCTACTTTTATTCGTCAACAGGCCGTGTTGTGGCTCGATGCTTTGTCATTATCTGATGAGCACATCACGAAGATTCAGCTTTCACCTATAACAAACCAATTAGTGTTTACACGTTCTAGCTGCTGCTCCGTGTATAAAACCGTTACTGGCCAAAAGTGCGCTAATTGCCCCAAGTTAAAACAGAAGAGTATTTAATGTACCAACTGAGTCACGTTAAAGTTATCCGCGATGAGCGCACCATTCTTGATATTGAACAACTGAACATAGATCCCCACGCCTTAACCGTCGTGCTGGGTCATAATGGTTCTGGTAAGTCGACACTCGTTAATCTTTTGGCTAACCAGTTTCAGCCAGAAGCGGGTGACATTACCTTAGATAACCAACCGCTGAAAAAATATTCTGCCAAAGAGCTTGCTAGAACCGTTGCTTATTTGCCGCAAAAGCTACCTGAGGTGGCAGGATTAAATGTGTCAGAGCTTGTTCGATTGGGACGTTTCCCTTGGCGTGGCACGTTAGGGCGCTGGCGTGATGAAGACCAACAAATTATCGAAAAAGCGATGGCTGAAACTGGGGTTACAGAGTTTAAAGATGCGTTAGCAGATCAACTATCAGGTGGTGAGCGACAACGCACTTGGGTGGCAATGTTATTAGCTCAACAGGCCAAAATGATGATCCTTGATGAGCCCACATCCGCTTTAGATATTCAGCACCAATATCAATTGATGGATCTACTCAGTCGCTTGAATAAAGAAACCGGTGTAGGGGTGATTGTCATTTTGCATGACCTTAACTTAGCGCTGCGTTTTGCCACGCAAATAGTGGCATTAAAGAAAGGCCAGATAGCGTTTCAGGGTGATACTGATATTTTACTTGATGAAGCCTTGCTAAGTGATTTATATGCAACGCCAGTAACCTTAGTTGATCATCCTAACAAGCCACATAAGGTGGCGATTGTATGTTAAAACCATCTGCCTTGTTATGGTCGTATTTATTGGCATTTATTGTGATTATGCCAGCGTTAGCTGAGCCTAGTGTCGCTGTCGATACTGGCAAAACAAACACCCAAATTACCATTGAGGATAGTCGTGGTATTCAGGTTTTACCTCGCACTCCTAAGCGTGTTGCAGCGCTCAACTGGGATATTGCAGAGCAAGTATTAGAGCTGGGCGTTACACCTATTGCCATGCCAGATGTTGCAGGGTACAAAGAGTGGGTGATGAACCCGTTAGTACCCGATGAGGTGATGGATGTTGGCACTCGTGTAGAGCCTAACTTTCAACGTTTAGCAGCATTAAAACCTGATGTGATAATCATTGCATCACCACAGTTAGATTTATTACCCCGACTTGAGCAAATTGCGCCAGTATTATTTTTTCAAACTTACAGCGAGCATCATGACAATGCTAAGGCGGCGTTAGATAACTTTTTTAGTATCGCAAAAGTATTAGACAAAACCTCACAAGCTCAAGCCAGAATTGACAAAATGCATGCAGTGATTGATGAGCAGAAACAACAATTACTCACGGCATACCAAGGTAAACTGCCTAACGTCAGCACTTTTAGGTTTGCCAGTATGACCTCTGTTTATTTGTATGGTGACAATTCTACCGCTCAATATGCTTTATCGTTACTTGGTATCAAACCTGCTATCGAAGTGGAAGCCACTCAATGGGGCGTGAAACAGCAGAGGTTAAAATCACTTCGACATGTGGGAAATGGCGTCGCACTGTATTTTGAGCCTTTTGCCCAAGAAGCTGAACTTGAAGAAAGTGTCATGTGGAATGCCATGCCTTTTGTGCGTCACAACAAGATGAACAGTATTGAACCTGCATGGAATTATGGCGGGGCCATTTCAATTGAATACATGGCCCAAGCTCTCACTCGCAGCTTATTAGCGATTGCGCCAACCTCTGAGATTCATAAGGGGGCGATGCATGAGTAACCTTGCGATGTCGCAGCGCTACGTATTTACCTTTGTTGCACTGGTATTAGCGGTATTGATGTCGGCGCAGATTGATACCCAAATCCTTGTTTCAGAGCAGTTGTCATTGTTGATGAACTTTTCTGACCGACTCACTTTGGCAGATAATTTTGATGCCATCATGTTTGTCGAGTCTCAACTGCCACGTATTGTGATGGCAATCATGGTTGGCGCCATGTTAGGTCTGGTCGGCAGTTTAATGCAGCAGTTAACACAAAATCCATTAGTGTCGCCCATGACGCTGGGTACTGCTTCAGGGGCTTGGCTTGCACTGGTGGTGATGAATGTGTGGTTTCCGTCGTATGTGGGTGACTATGCACCGATAGCGGCATTAATTGGCGCCATGCTGACATTGGGTTTAGTGATTTTAATTGCGGGAGTACGCAACCTCGCTGGTTTACCTGTGGTGCTGGCAGGTATGGCGGTTAATATCTTACTGGGTGCTATTGCAACGGCGATTATTCTACTTAATGACCAATATGCTAAAAACCTGTTTATATGGGGAGCAGGGGATCTAGCGCAAAATGGTTGGGCGCAAATACAGTGGCTACTGCCTAAGTTGTCTGTAGCAGTACTTATCTTCATATTCGCACCACGGATATTAGCCTTGTTGCGCATGGGACAAGCAAGTGCATCTGCCCGTGGATTGAATATCATTCCTGCCATTTTAGGTTTATTTGCCATTGGCCTGTGGCTGATTGCAGCCAGTATTACCAGCGTTGGTGTGATAAGTTTTATTGGCTTGTTAGCGCCAAATATTGCTCGGCAGCTGGGAGCAAGAACCCCAAAAGATGAACTGTTTTACAGCATGTTGCTGGGCGGTCTTATTCTAGTGTTAACCGATGCACTTGCTGTGGGGTTAAGTGTATTAACCTTTGATTTAGTGCCATCGGGTACCGCTGCTGCCTTTATCGGTGCGCCCGCATTGATTTGGTTTACTCGCCGTAAGCTATCAGCTCAAGATCAGTTGTCTTTTTCAATGCCGAAAAGTCATTATGTGATGAGCCAAGCTAAATTAATGGTGTTAGTTGCTGGTTTAGTGTTACTCGGCTTATTTACGACGATATTTAATCAAGTCACTGTTGCTCAAGATGTATCGAGTGCGCAAGACATCATCTGGACTTGGGCAATACCTGACGCCTTTGGCTGGCAAATTCAGTGGCCAAGGTTGCTGACCGCAGCCTCTGCTGGGGCCGGGCTTGCGGTCGCAGGCGTGCTACTTCAACGTTTGATTTATAACCCGTTGGCAAGTCCTGATATTTTAGGTATTTCTGCCGGGGCGACATTAGCCCTAGTGGGCGGTGCGATTTTTGTTGGGTTAAATATTTTTAGCACTGCGCCTGCCATTGCCTTTTTAGGTAGCATGTCGGTGTTAGCTATTTTGTTGGTCTTAGGCAAACGGCATCATTATGCGCCTTCAATGCTGATTTTAATTGGTATCGCACTGACTGCATTGATTGAAGCTATAGTGCAATTTGCGTTAGCCAAAGGTGATGAAACGTCTTATATCATTTTGAGTTGGTTGGCTGGCTCAACCTATCGAGTGACACCATCTTCGGCATTAACCTTAGTTGCCATGGTGATTGGTTTAATTGGTTTTGCATTGGTGACATGTCGCTGGTTAACATTGATTTCAACGGGGCGAGAGTTTGCTAAAGCCAGAGGCTTGAACGTGCCCAAAGCTTTTGTCTTGTTGCTAAGCTGCGTGGCATTACTTTGCGCTGCTGTCACTGCCACCATGGGGCCTGTTGCATTTATTGGTTTACTTGCACCGCATATGGCAGTGATTTTAGGTGCCAAAAAAGTTGAAATGCAATTACCAACAGCTGCGGTATTAGGTGCAGGCTTGATGGTGTTTTCTGATTGGTTAGGGCAAAACCTAGTTTATCCGTCGCAAATTGCCGCTGGGACTATCGTATCTGTCGTTGGCGGAATTTACTTTATCTTGCTGCTATTACAAGGCAGGCGGTCGATGAATTAGTCTTATATTAGTTAAAAACTAAGTGGTATTGGACAACAGGTGCCAATAAAAAAGCCCAGTTACACTGGGCTTTTTTGTGGTTAAAACAGGATGTTTTAGGTCGGAGGTTGGCGAGAACTAGCCGATCCTCGGGCCATTCTTGATGGCGACCGAGCGAGCTAGAATCCCTAACGTTGTCCCATTATGCAATAACGCACTCATGGTTGGATTAAGCCAGCCAAGTGCTGCAGCGAGCATAATGCCACTGTTGACGTATTCAGCGACTTTAATGTTGCTGTTGATCATCTTCATTGCGATTTGAGACAGCTGATAGGTTTCAGCAACACCGTATAACCTATCTTGCAGTAACACGACATCTGCAGCTTGTCTGGCAAGCTCTGTGCCTTTGCACATGGCTACACCAACGTTAGCTTTGGTTAATGCAGGTGCATCATTTACGCCATCACCCACAAACATCACTTTATGGCCTTGCTGCTGCAATGACTCAATGATGGTTGATTTGGTTTCTGGTGTCGCCTCTGCAAACACTCTGTCGAGTTTGAGATCTTCTCCAAGCATGTTGGCTTTGTAGACACTATCGCCAGAGATCATCATCAATTGGCTAATGCCCAACTGTTTTAGATCTTCTAGGGTTTGATAGACATCTTCACGTAGGTGATCTCTAAGGCCAATCATGCCCATTAGTTCGCCTTGATGAGAGATAAAAATCAGATGACGCCCTTTGGCTTCATATTGACGAATTTGCTCTTCATAGGCACTAAAGTCGACAGATTCGTGTGACTCAAGGAAGTGACGACTACCCATAACAAGGCAATGGTCATTGACGGTACTTTTGAGCCCATGAGCAATGACGTATTCCACTTCACCATGATCAATGTGTGGCAGTTTATGATGTTTAGCAGCATTCACTACCGCTTGCGAAAGCGGATGGTTGCTGTGCTCTTCAACTGAGGCTGCAATGGCCAATAAATCTCGAGCGCAGTGCTCACCTTGGCAATTGAATGGCACCACGTCGGTGACCTCCATATCGCCATGGGTTAAGGTGCCAGTTTTATCGAATACACACACATTGACTTCGGCTAGCTTTTCAATGGCGCTACCGCCTTTGAGTAAGATGCCTTGCTGAGCGGCGCGGTACATAATGGACTTGAACGTCACTGGTGTACTGAGTTTTAGCGCACAGGAGTAATCGACTAAAAAGACAGATGCGACACGATTAATATCTTGAGTCAGTGCAAATACTGCAGCACCGATCCCTAAGGTAATTTTTACGCGGCGATTCGCCATGTCTTGGGTGACTTGCTGGATCTCGCTTTTTTCGCTCAGAGAGTCGTAAATCAGTTGAGCAATTTTAGCGGTAGTCGCTTCACTGCCGACCTTATCAACTCTGACCTTAATCGTGCCTTCATGCACGCTAGAACCTGAATACACAACGGCATCGAGTTCTCGTCGAATAGGAACACTTTCACCCGTCAACGCTGACTGATTAATTAGCGCAGCGCCATCAATGACAACGCCATCAATCGGAACAGGGTCACCTGGCACTAATTCGATAATGTCGTTCACCGCAAGCTCAATTGAGCTTACCTGCAAGCGAGTGCCATCAGGCATGATCTGCCAAACAATAGACTCTTGTGGGATCATCAAATCAGCGAGCAACTTGTCACTTTTACGACAGGTTTCTTGCTCCATGAATTCGCCAAGACTAATCAGCGTTTGGGTCATCATCGCAGTGCGATAATCTCCGCGATAGGCTGATAAACCTACGGCGATAGCATCAAGCACTTCAACTGATACACGTTTTTGCTTCAGCTCTGAAATGCCTTCAGCAAGGGTCGGTGCTATCAGAGTGGCAGTGGTCAACGCACCCCATTTATTAGGCAGCAAAGCCGCAGATAAAGTACCAATGACATTCATGGCGATATCGCCACGGGTAAATTGATGCTCAGACTCTTCAAGCTCAGCTTCGCTAAGATCAATCTGGGTTAGCCTAGCCTCGATAGTGTGAGGCTCTAGTAAGTTGTCATCGTAATCAATCACAATCGAGTGAGCGGCTTCATTAACCCGCACAGCACTGACTCCTTGGATCACCATGAGGCTTTTTTTGATCCACTCGCCAGTATCTTCAAGCTCGGTTGCGCGATTGAGCTTGAAGCGTATACGACCCGGAATATGGTGCTTAATTCGCAACGGGATCATTATTCACCTTTATGCAGATTACGGTAATAATCTAACTCAGCTTGGGTGTCTTCGAGGCGCTCTTTGAGCTCTTCTACTTCACCACGTACTGTAGACCAGGCTTTTTCGCCGGTTGATGCCACACTTTGTTGCACCTTTTTATTGCTGATCAAATACGCCACGGCAGCGCCTGCGGCTAATCCCATCATAAAGTGGGTTTTGGTGTTTTGTGCTTTATATGGTGCAGCGTTTTCAGTCGGAGCAGATTGTGCCTGTTGAGCCTGACCTGCTGGGCCATAACCGTAACCATAGCCATAAGGAGGATAATTATTCATGGTGATTTTTTCCTGAAAATTGATCGACGAGGTAAAGTCCCGCTGCGCCTGCAGCCAAAATCGTCATTAATGACAAGACTGGACGGCCAGCCATTTTACCAGCAGCATAAGTGGTGAGCCCACTGATTGCCGCCGCTTGAATGGCTGATTTAGTCGCCTTAGACACCATCATTTCTGCTTCTATCTCACCTTGTTTGTAAGATTGCCACTGGGTGGCGACAGAGGCGCCACCGCCTACCATGGCACCGACAAGCAAAGCACGGCTGGCAGGGCTTAGTTGGCTGTATGTATTACTCATGCTGGTTTCATTTCATCTGATGATTGCGTTGCTAGCACTGGTGCTTCTTCAGTTGGAGCTGGCTCTGCTTCAGCAGTCGCTTCTTCAGCTGGTGCTTGATAATGACGCTCTACAGATGCTTGAAAACCTTCTTTACCCGCACTGTAGGTGTCTTTAAATATTTCACTGCTGTTAGTCACGTTTTCTTTAACGCTACTCGCTGTTTGGCTTGCGGTTTCTTTTACTTTACCGCCACCCGTTTTGAGCATGTCACCTGCGCCAGATACTACGTCCATTAACTTGCCGCGGACTTTATCATTGCTAAGTAATAATGCGGCTGCAGCGCCAATCATTGCGCCTTTCCAAAATTCTTTATCGTTCATACCTAAGCTTCCTAATATGTCTTTAAACATGCCTGCGTCTTCACCTAATGCTTGTTCGAGCATGGCTTGCGCCTGTTCCATAAATGGATCGTTTTGCTCTGCATTTGCGTCAGGTTCTGACTGAGGTGGCATGTTAGGGTGAGGATAATATGCGGGGTGCATCATGTGCGGTTGTGACCACATTGGATGATGTTGCGCATAGGGTGAGTGATAGTGTGGATGCCCGTGTGGGCCATTAAAACCTGGGTGCATATGCGGATGGTTATGCTGCATGCCTTGATGCATGCCCGGATGCATATGAGCATGAGGGTGTTGCATGTGAGGGTATGCTGCATTAGGCGGCATACCGTAACCATAACCTGGAGGCATATGTGATTGGTAAGGATTCATTTCTGGTGGTACTTGAGCCTGCTGTGGCTGAGCTTGCGGATTTTGCTCTTGTTGAGGGACGCTTTGATTGTCGCCTTGTTGAGCATACTGTGGGGCATAACCCTCGGATGTGTATTTATGGCTCATGTTCTAATTCCTTCGGCATTTAAGTACTGAGCAAGGGCGAAATAAGCGTGTTCTGCCTGCTCATCTGTTCCTGCGAAAAGATCATCAACCAGCTCAGGTTTGACGAGATTGGCGTTGTATTCAATGACGATGCTACCAGTCGATTTATTGATCTTATAACTGACAAAAGCGGGTACTTGAGCAATCACATCGTCAACATTTTGCAAATTAAACTGCATCAGGTGTGACATGATCCCAAGCTTGTATTTGAGACGAATTCGGCCGGGAATATGATGAGCTATCATGACCCAGCGTCTCATTTTGATAACTTTGTTTAGATATTTGTCCATTCGAGCATTATACGAACCGAAAATCTTGAGTTATTTGTTTAAGATCACGTTTGAGTGAATTTTTATGGCAGGGATCGTTAATCATCCGTTTAAATTTGAAGTTGAGCGAAAAAGTGCTGTAGGGAGTAGCGTTAAGTTGATGATATTGAATGCTTTAATATATATATGCTGAAATAGACTTGGTTTTGTAAGTTTTGTAAAGATTGTGCGGGAAGGGGATATGTTATTGAAGTAAGCAGAACAGGGATAAAGAAATAATGTTTGAAGGTCAAAAATGTGATCGAGTGCTTTACGTACAATTGCTGTCAGTGATAATATTAGTGTAATGATAATGATTATCAATTATAGAGGTGTTCGATGAGTGTTTATGTTCATAAAACAAAGCAAAGATTAAGAGTGAGATCTGAATATATTCGCCACAATAAAGATCAAGTTATTGAGCTTATTGAGCAGCTAAATGAAATTGATGCTATCAAACATATTAAACACCAATGCCATGCTGGTTCAGTTGCAATTACCTTTGATGATAATGAGCTTGATTGTGAAAGCTTGTTAGAAATTCTAGAAAGTCATGATTGGCTAGTTGAAAGCAGTAAATCATCATTCGTTGAGAGTGCTGTTATTGCGGGGACTAAAACGCTAGTAAAAGGAATGGCAGGTATTGCATTATCTCGCCTCGTTGGGCCATCAATTAGCCGCGTTATTCTAAGCGTTTAATGGGTTATTAATTCAGATTAAATTTTTTCATCGCACATTTACAATTCCCCCCAGCGAGTGCTGGACAGCGTTTACAAGGTGGCGTTTTTAGCGGCAGTTGCGCAATCGAACGTGGCTGAATTTGGACGGCGTTTGTCGCTGCAGGTTTTGCTGTAGAGATAGGCATTTTTACGCGGCTAACAGGCCCAATATGAGATGGCTGACCACTGTCATTAAACCATGATAAAACTGGATTGAGTGGCTGAATAAGTTCCGATACGACATTACCAACAACTTGTCCTGACAACTGATTAAGCTCTTGCTTTAATTGTGGATTAAGCAAGGTGACTTTACTGGTGTTTGCCGTTAACGCATTCAATTGCTTTAATGACTTATTGGTCAATTTTTTTGACTTCTTCTTTAGCTTTTTTAGCGCGCTTTTTGAACTCACTGCAATGCCTACTACGTCATGGACTTGATGATAAAATAGCAAAATTTACAACGTAAATAAATATTATTCTCATTTGGTTGTGGTTTTTTTATACTTGCTAAGGTTATTCATCCCATAACAATTTATAAATTGACTCCCTAAGTTGGACTAATTAGGTCATTATTAGTCACACATCGAATTAAATTAACGGTAATTTCATGTCTTTAACCAAACAATTGGCGCTATTTGTTGATGTCGTTCAGCAAGGCTCGTTTACCAAGGCTGCAACTTTGCATGACATGGACAATTCGTTGCTGTCTAAACAGATTAAAAAATTAGAAACGGAACTTGGTGTGCAGTTATTGAATCGTTCAACACGTTCGTTTTCATTAACCTCAGCTGGGGAAGAGATTTTAGCTCAAGCGTTACAACTGACTGATACCTTATCCCAAGTTCAAAATATTGCAGATTCATACCAGTCAAAGCCTAAGGGGATTATTCGCATTACGTCTGGGGTGTATTTTGGCCAATTATATTTGCAGCCAGTGATCACTCGTTTTATGAAGCAATACCCTGAGGTAAAAGTCACCCTAAACTTAGATGATAAGCGCACTGACATTATTACAGACCATTTTGATGTGGCATTTCGAGTTGGCAAACTCACCGAGTCGAATTTAATTGCACGGAAAATTGCTAAAACTCACTTTGCCATTGTGGCGTCAGAATGCTTTATTCAAGAACATGGCATGCCTATGACACCTGAAGAGCTGATTCAACTGCCCGCAGTGGTCTACGGCAATGGTAATGTGAATTTAGATCAGATGTGCTTAACTGAAACTCCCCATGGCGATTTGTATAAAATGTATAAAATGCGTGGTAATTATAAAGTCAGTGATGTGCGAACGTTAATCGATGCAGTTAAGTCTGGGCTCGGTTACAGCTTGATTGATTTGTTTAATTTAGAAGAGCCTATCGCGCAATCTAAGTTAGTACCATTACTGACTAACTATGGTTTATCAACGATGGATACAGGCATATATGCGGTATACCCACATCGAAAACAGACTTTATTAGTCAGTGAGTTCATTAAGGCGGTGCAAGAATATATCGGTACACCGCCATTTTGGCTCGAACATATCCCCAACTACAAACAGCTATACCAGTAATCCTTGTGTCTGAATAATTAAAAAGCCCTGAATCATCAGGGCTTTTTATTGGTTAGGTTTGTCCTGTCCTAAAAGCTTACTCAGACTCAGCTGCTTTGGTTTCAGGATAAAGCGTGTTCCACCATTGTGGCTCGTCTTTCAAATGTAAGTCGAACCATGCCAAGGTTGCATCCCACCAATCAAAGCGAGCTTGGCGACCATTTATATGATGGTCTTGGCCGTTAAACTCAATGAGTTCAACTGGTTTATCTAGCATCTTTAATGCGGTGTACATGTAGTGGCTTTCACCTACAGGTACATTGGTATCAGCATTACCGTGAAGCAATAACATTGGGGTGTTAATCTTGTCGGCGTTATAAAGCGGGCTGTGTTCAACATACAAATCACGGTTATTCCATGGGAAACTGCCTTTACTCGCAATTCCTGAGTAGCCGTAACCCCACCAACCATGGCCCCAGTAAGCTGATAAGTTACTGATCCCAGCATGTGCCATTGAAGCGGCAAAAATATCGGTTTTAGTGGCTAAATACATGGTCATAAAGCCGCCGTAAGAGGCGCCCATGTTACCAACACGTTTAGGGTCGACAAAGTTATGTGCCTTCAAGAAGGCTTGTGTACCTTCGATAATGTCATCAGCGCTGTAGTCGCCCCAAGCGTTAACGTGACGACCACTGAATGCTTGGCCATAACCTGTCGCACCATTGGGTTGTAGTACATACACGACATAACCTTTGGCAGCCCATAGGTTAAATGGCCAACGACCAGTAAAGTTACGGGTTACTGGCGATGTACCGCCATAGTAATAAACAAGTGCTGGGTATTGTTTATTGGCGTCAAAATCAACAGGCAGATAGACACGGCCATCAATGTTGTGGCCATGTTTGTTGGTAAAATCGAAGTCTTGAATATCACCTAAGCGCGTATCAGCATAACTGGCTGCTTGGCTATCAAATAGCAGTGACTTTTTACCCGATTTCATCAAGTAAGCTTTTTGTGGCACGGTGGCAGAGGTGCCAGCATAAGCAATAACAGGTTTTGATAAGTCGCTGGCTACGCTGAAGCGATTAACCATATCCATGCCTGCATTAATTTTATTAAAGCGCTTTTTGCTAATATCGAACAAATATAATTGGCCACGGTCGCCTTCGCCAACGCGCAATACTAAGTCGTCATTACTCAGTTTTGCTGCGCCGCCAATAGCAGGATCAAAGTCTTTGCTGAGAGCGGTGACTTTACCTTCATTACTACGCCAGTAAAGCTGACCATCATAGTTATTGACAACCACGCTAGTGTCTTGAACCCCTAGACCGTTCATAAAATCAGGCCCGGCCATGATGTACATTCCATCATCAGTATAAGTGGCTGAATTGAAAGTACGGTATTCACCAATGAGCTTTTCAGATAGGTCTTTTACATTGAGCTCAACCAGTTGAGTTAAGCTATGAGCTGGTTCTTTATAATCAACAGGTGAACGAGTCAGCAGTAGTGTTTCTTTATCGGCATGACTGTCGAGCAAGTAGCTGCTGAGTTTGTCATTGGTTAACTGGCGAATGAAGCCTGATTTAACATCTAATTGATAAATTTGGCTGTTGTTACGCCAGTAACTCCATCTATCTTGCAGGGCTTGGAAGCGTTTATTGGTTGCTTTCTCGTCTGCTTTATAGGGCTTCTCCCAGCTAAATAGTAAGTTATCGCCGTACCATTGAAGGCCCGAGACGTTTTCCATGTCATTAGCGAGGATAGCAAGGTTAATGCCATCTACAGTGAGCAGTTGTATTTGATTGTCGGCAACAAAAGCCAATTGTTTGCTGTTATTTGCCCAAGCGGCGCTTGCTGGAGCACTGTGCTGCCAACGATAAAGCACATCTTTACTTGAGGTACTGATTAACTCGGTGACACTGACAGGTTTATTGTCATTATTGGCCGGATAATGGCTTTTGCTTTGGAGTAAATATTTGCCATTTGGCGATAGGTTCAGACTCGTGACGACTTCAGAGTCAAACAACTGCTCAGGAGACACTCGATGGGTTTTAGTTGCTGTAAAACTCGGATTATCAATATCTGACTTACCTTGCCAGTCAATACTGAACTCAGATTCATCATCACTGCCATCGGCTAAAATCATGAATTGGTAATCGCCACTTTGCAGTGCGATTTCAGCTTTAGCAGATGCTTCAAGTAGCACACCGTTAAGGTACATCTGCGGCTCATTAAGGCCTGAAACCGTTAATTTACCTTGGGTAAATCGCTCTGCACTAAGCTGGACTTTATAGCCAACCCAACCGGCTGCGGTTTTAGTATCAACAGCTTGCCATTGGTAGCTGTTACCAAAAATATCGATATCACTATTAGCAGACAAGCTTGATGCAAGGTTGGCTCTTAGAGCATCACTGTGACTGCCAGCAGATAAAGATTGTGAAGTGGGAATGGCGACAGGGCCAAATTGTTGAATATGACTATGGTCGATTTCTGTGCTGTGGCTGAATCCTGAAAACGCCAAAGCGATACTGGCACAAACCAGTGAAAGTGCTTTCATGGGGCATCCTTGTTGTTATTAATTCTTTGCTTGAATTTAAACCCAAAATTAGCGCTACAGTGTGTCAAAAATTGTGCGCTTATGCACCATGTTTTAATTCGTTAAAGTTAGTTGGCTTGTAAAAGAATATGTCACAATTTTTTAGAGCTCATGGCTAGTCTAATAGTGGAATACGATAAATATCAGCATCATTGATACCCTGCATACTGACAATTAAGTGACCGTCAGTGCTACTGGCAAGGCTGCGTTCATTGCGAATACTCATTGCTGGTAAGGTAAACGCTGTACTGATTTGGCCATTGGCATCACGTTTTTGAATGAGGTCATTCTCATCGCTTCGCTCAAGGTAATACAAGGCATTTTGTTGATAGAAAAAACTGCCCCAATCTTTGGCTCTCAGTGAGTCATTCACTTTGGTGTGAGTGCTTTGGGTTTCATCATTAGCGGCTTGAATAACTGACCCATCGCTGATGGCCCAATAATAAATTCCAGGCTCATTATCTAACGTGTAGTAAATACCATTTTTATCGTCTTCGATGGCAAATTTTATGTTTTTATCAAGGAGTAGGCTGATTTTTTTGGTGGCAAGGTCGAAGTGATAAAATCCCCAATGTTCGTTAACAAATGCCGAGTAATAAATAGCGCTACCGTCATTAGAAAAAGAGGCGTAGCGCACATTGCCTTTCACTTGTTCAATCTTTGCTAAGGTTTGGTTTTGAGTATCACCTAAGTACAGTTCATTGTAGTCAATTCCATGGGTGCGAATAGGCGCAGCATAAAGAGAACTGGTTGGAGAAGGGGAAGGGATTGAAATCATACCGATATCATTGGTTAGCATCATATTTTCATTTTGACGCTTAAGCCATAATTCCCAGTTCCCTGAGCGATTAGATAGAAAGATTAATTCGTTGGTTGCGGTAAAGTATTGCCCATATAAATCGCGAGATGAAGAGATTAGCT
The DNA here is from genome assembly GCF_018100775.1 of Shewanella sp. MMG014. Taxonomy (NCBI): domain Bacteria; kingdom Pseudomonadati; phylum Pseudomonadota; class Gammaproteobacteria; order Alteromonadales; family Shewanellaceae; genus Shewanella; species Shewanella sp. MMG014. The sequence continues at coordinate 96,066 of NZ_JAGJDZ010000010.1, read as the reverse complement.
GTTTAATGATTTGCCCATCTCTTAACGAGCGATGTGTGATGTGTTCTTGTGAAATATGCCTTGCATAATACAGGCTCTGGTTAGCTTCATTGATTGTAATGCTGCTGATGGTCTCATCTTGGTGAAAAGCGCTTAATGTTTGGGTGTCGAAATCGTATCGTTGTATGACAAAGTCCGCTTCCCTTAGCGCAGTAAAATACAATTGATTTTGTGTATGTTCCCAGTCCATTCCAATGATAAGGGTTTCATCTGAAATAAGGTTGGTTGTGGTGTTGCTATCGAGTGAATACAGCATGATCTTTGCTTGCATGTTATCTTGGCTTCGCATGACAGCAAGCTGAGTTGAGTCTGCTGACCAGCTCATCATTAGGTCATGCTCACCAGCTAATGGGGCGGTTAACTGAGTCACTTCCTGAGTATCGAATTGATAGCTAAAAATAGCTGATGCATCTGTGGTCGCTTTGACATACGCAAGCGCTTTACCGTTTGGCGACCATTCAAGACTGTGTAAATACCCCTTACTAACACAGGCATTATCCAGTTGTTTATCTTGGTTTGTGATGAGATCACGAACATGCACAAAACACTGATTATCGACAGTGGTTCTTAGGTAGGCCAATGATTGTCCGTCAGGCGACCAGCTTGGCGTTGCTTCGGTATCGTGACTCATTGAAATTTGTCTTAGTGGGGCATCTTCGTCTTGTAAATTCTTAATGTATAACTGACCTTTTGTCCCACTTTTACGCCATTGAAACGCCATAAACCGTCCATCAGGTGAAATGGATGGTCGCTCTTCTACACCTTCAAAATGTGTGATTCGCTCTGGTTTAACCTGAGCATTAATCGGAGGCTGGGTTAACTTGGTTGCTGTTTGGCTGACAAAAAATGCAATACATGCAATTAACGCCAAAGAAAACCCTATAAATATGGGCTTTTTATTATCAGATTTTTGCTGTTGATGAGTGACCACCTTAGTAATGGGGACCGGATCAATTAATAGCTGGTAACCCACTTTTGTGACGGTTTTGAAGTAATCTTCAGGCTGTTGTCCAAGCTCAGAAAATGATTTTCTTAACTGCCAAATGGCATTCCCTGTTCCACGCTTTCCTACTTCAGTATTACCTTGCCATACTTTTTCAATTGCTTGTTCTTTAGTGACTGTTTGTTGAGGATGAAGCAGCAATAATTTCAAAAATTCGAATACTTTTGCAGGTAAGGCAACCGTATTGTTTTCTGAGGTGATGGTCATGTCGTAACAGTTGATAATGCATTGACCAATCTGGTAGCGCTGATAAGGAAGGGAAATCATATTAACAGCATAAACTCCTGAGCGTGTTTCTATTCGTTATTATGTTCAGAGTAATATTTGGTTATGGTGTCTAAAAATATTATTTAACGGTGCTGGTATATTTTATTAATGCGTTTTAGGCATGACCAAATAGCTTTGAGTAACATAACTGATTTATTATTTTTTGAAATACGCCATGCATTTTGGGATCTTGGATAAGGTTTACTGATAGGAGTGTTTTTATAACAATTACAGCGTCTTAAGTTATATTGCTTAAATGTTAAATTAATGTTTCAATTTGTATCTCGAGAAATAAAAAAGCGCCCTAAGGCGCTTTTTATTCATTTTAGATCTTATCTAAGGTTAGTGTTGTCTACGGCGTAACCCGAGTAAAGCGAGCAAGCTTAAGCTTAACCAGCCAAGGCTACCACCATCGTCACTTTTAGGTTCTGGCGCCGCTTCAGCCACAGGTGCATTAATGGTCATGGTAAAGCCAGTTTCGGTTTTATTGACCATGTCATCAGCTGTTACAACCACCTCATAAGTCCCAGCAGCAGCAGTACCAGTAATCATACCTGTTTTACTGTCGATACTGATGCCTTCAGGTAGACCCGTCGCGCTAAATGTCAGTGCATCACCTTCAGCGTCGCTGAAATACATTGAGGCATCAATTTCAGCCGTTTGTTGAGCATCCATAGTGACAGCTGGCATTTCAGCGACAACTGCTGGTGCAATATCATTAACGTTATTAATGTTAATCGTCACTGTCGATACCGCAGTGTATGCGTTACCTTGATAGCCAATGACTTCTAAGTCATAGCTCATGTGGCCTGCATCATAATCGATAGCATCAGGATTGTTGACGGTGATTTCTCCGTTGTTTGCAACCGAGAAAGGATCGCCAGGAATTGCTTTGGCTAATGCCAGTGTATATGGAGACCATTCTGCTTCATATTGACCATTAGCAAAGAAGGTTTCTGCATCCAGCTCAACATGGGCAACCACTTCTCCCATTTCTGCATCTTCATTAATGCTGTGACTTTGGCCGTCTTTGGGATGTGGAATAAAGGCATAATCACCTTGGCCCATAGGCGTCGCCATTGCCCAGTTATTTTCCAGGCTCATGATTAACATCCCGTCATTTTGACAGCCACCGCCACCAAACCCGAAAGAGAAGTTACACTCACTTGCCATCGCAAGTTCAGCTGTTTCACCAGCGGCTAGAGTGACCATCGGGCTGTAATCTTTGGCTTCACCTTCTTCCACTAAGCGAGAGATTAATGGTAGTCCACCATCTTTACTTTGTGTTTCGACCATTTCGCCGGTAAACCAGTCGAAATACTCAGTTGTGGCTGTCTTACCATATTGGACCGGATTAAACAGAATAATGGGTTCACCAAGGTTTGCTAAAGCGTCGCGGTCGGTGCCAAAAAGCCAGCCTTGGTTTTGGTCAAAGTCCTCTAAGCTCGCCATGTTTTCGCCATGATATAAGTCATCGAGACAGTATTGTGCGACAAAGTTTTGGCCATGACCTGTGACATACGTGGGTAAGCTAGATTTTGTGTAGCGGCCATAATGATCGGTCCAGTCGTACTCTTTGTTAAAATCAATGTAGTAGGAATGTGGCTGACCATTTTCATCAACTTCAATAAAACCACTCATGACCATTTGAGTCGCTTCATCCCATGCATAAGGATCGCCATTAACTGCTTTATCGAGTTCGTTGTCGATAACAAACTGCTCTTGGTAAGTACTCCAATAGACAAGTGCTGCACCCGCTTTATCAAAATGGTTCGCCATCCCGACATCATTCGGTTCAAAGAAGCGGCCAGCAACAACCATTTTTTTACCTGACGAACACATCGCTTCATCATAAATACCACCAGCAACCGTGTTGAGCATGTTACCTTTGGTATGCTCTTTACCGACATTGATGTTGGGTTGGTGTTTCATGGCAGGAAACACGGCAAATGTTGTTTCTGTTTCACTGTCATTGGTAAATTGCTGTGCATATGCACCAGCTGTTTCGCTAAATTTTTGAGTAAACTCAGTACCGTATATTTCTTCATACGTATCAAAGTGACGGGTGATAGACGTTTTCGCGCGTGGTTTGGCAAGCCAATTCACACTCAGTGTTGGTCGTTCTTCAGCCATTAATTGCAGCTGGCCTGAAAGCTCGATTTTTTGCCAATTTTCAATAGTTAAATCACTGCCCATTTTCATCGGCCAATTAGCCAGCTTGGTGTAATCAACAACCATAGTGACTGGGAAAACGACCGTTTGTCCTGCAGGGACACTGATATTGGCTGGGTGCTCCCAAGTCAGGGCCATGTCGCCATCTTTGCCCATGCTTGTTAGGGCAACATCGTATGTGACGGTTTCTTCTGAAAGGTTTTTAAGCTGTACTTGTTTGGTATAACGCTGCGTGCCAGTGCCCTCTGAAAAGCCAAAACTGAGGTTAGGCTGATATGAGCCTTTTTCCCACACAACCGCTGCAGAAGCTAATGCGTCTTCAAGGTTTTCAGCGCCGCTACCAATAAGCGTTAATTCACCTTGCTTGTTGTTTAGATCCATGACTTTGTTGTTGGCTGTATTCATGAGCAATGCTTTGATTTCAGTCATCGACAATGAAGGGCGTTTTGATTTTAATACCGCAGCGGCGGCAGCCATGCGGGCAGCAGCCATGACAGTGTCAGATTGGGTGTCCATTTCATCACCACCACCGACAACGGCGACTTCGATATCTTCAGCGTAGCTGACCATATCAGGTTTACTGAATGTTGATGCACCACGAACTGGGCCATATGGAGTCTTTTCTGTGACCATCATATTGCCTTCTTCGTCAGCAACCATGCCACCAACTGTTAATGCACTCGGCGCGGCGCCGCGCCATGTCATATTAAAACTATTGTCGTACCATTCTCCGCCATTACCAGCATTAACTACCACTAAGCTACCTAATGCCGAAGCCATTTCAATTGCATAAGCTTCAATCACTGCACCTGATACGCCATCATCATGCTCAGCATAAAATGCATTACCACCTAATGCATCGACGACAATGATGTCTGCTCGATCGTCAAAACTGCCGTCTTGATTTGGGTCAAGAGCGTATTCTAGAGCCAACATAAATGTGCTTGAAGTTTCTGATGACAAGCTATAGCCGTAGCCATATGGATCAGACACATTTGAGGTTTTATACGCTGCAATTTTGGCTGCAGGCGCTAAAGCGTGAACAACGCTGGCAAGTCGAGTACCGTGGCCTGTATTGTGTGTCGCGCCGTCGTAATCACGGGTAAAATACACATTTTGGTCGATTGGGTTTGGATCTAATCCCCAGCCTGCATCACTGGCTAAGTCCATCCCTTCAACAACCACATCGGTTGGAAACCCATCAAATGCATTAACGGCATTCTCCATTGCTGTTGCATAGGATTCATCGCTGCCATCGCCGCCAAGTCCTGTATGGGTATAATCAACACCACTACCAATGATGGCAACTTTAACGCCTTCACCCGCTGTCATGTCGTCAGAAAATGCTGGCGCAGAAGCTGGAGTGATAGAGTTAATCGAAGGACTTGTTGCTGTACGAAGTGCATTTGTTGGCACGCTAATAGGTGCTGCAGCCACAACCACGGCTTGTACACCATCAAGTTGTTTAATTTTTTCAATATAGCTGCTGTCGGCTTGTACTCGAATAAAGTTACCTACGAGTTTAGAACCAGGAAGCGTCTTGATATTGCCATCAAGTGCCATGATGTTATTAATCACTTGCTGCTGGCTTGCTTCTATTTGTTGTAGGCGCTGGGCAAATTTACTTTTGTTGTTGATAGTTGCTTTAGTTAACGACCCTTTATCAGATAAGTAAACATATAAGGTCGCATTTTCGGTTTGTTGAGCTGAGGCTGAGTAAGGTGACAACACATCAGACTGACTGGCAACGACGCTAGCTGCTGGCATCATTGAGGCGATTGCAATGCACGTCGCTAGTTTTGACTTGGTAAATGACATAGGGTTTCCCTTCAAATTATTGTTTTATATTTTTGCTTAACTTCATTTCTTTTTATTTCAAATAGAGTTGCCGCACTCTTAGGCTCATTGAGTCAGAATTCCTCTGCTCAATACTCGTACATAGGTTTTCATTGAAACCACCACAAAGCTCAAGCAAATGGGCGTTGATTTTGTTTCTTTTATCTTTCAATAATTTTTCATTTACTTAATAAACAATAAGATAGCATCTGTTTTTTATTGTTTAATTTGGAGAGTGCACCATAAAACTGTCATGAAGCCCTGTTATGGAGTTAAAAGAGAATATATCGCTAAAATTGGATACATTTAGATACAATTTGTTTTTGTAAGTTTATGATTAAAAAGGAATTGAAATAAAAGTGAAGCTTAAATGAAATGGAATAGTCGCTGTATATTTGCCTCAGATTATTATCTTCGAGTATCAAGGTTACAGACATCGTTATTGCTGCGAAATGTTGTCGTTAACAGCATGATTTATTGCCAAGCAATGGCTAACGAAAACAGATAAAGACGCGATAGATAATAATTAGAACGAGGAAGATATTGTGACATCGATATATAAGAAAAGCTTAATTGCAGCAGCGCTAACGCTGGCATTTAGCCCTAACTTGCAAGCGAAAGTGGTTGATACCCGAGGTCTTGATACCGATAGTGGTCAGCGAGGATACCAACCAACGACCAAGAATCCACGTCAAATTGATAACCTTTATATGGTGTTATTAGATGACCAGCCCCTAGCGACTTATCACGGTGATAAAGGGGATCTTAAGGCCACAAGCATTTTAGCTAACCCATCAAATTCCCGAGCTAAAACAGGCGTGCTGAATGTTAACAGTGCAGTGAGTCAGCAATATATTCAATACCTTAATACCCAGCGTAGTAAAACATTGTCTCTGGCGAAATCAACATTGAACCGCCAATTGGCTGTGCATGACGAGTATCAAATTGCCTTAAACGGTTTCAGTACTGAGTTATCAGAAAAAGAAGCACAAATGCTGGCCTCTGTTGCGGGTGTAAAAAGCGTTCAAAAAGTCGAACTACGTCATTTGAATACTGACTCTGGGCCAAAGCATATCCAAGCGCCAAGTGCTTGGGATGGCTCAGCAACAGGCGTTTCTAGTATGGGTGAAGGCATCATCGTCGCAATCATGGATACAGGGATTAACCATACAAGTGCTTCTTTTGCTGATATTGGTGGTGATGGTTATGACCACACAAACCCACTTGGAGAAGGTACCTACTTAGGTCATTGTAGTGATTCTGATTTAGCGCATTATTGTAATGACAAATTGATTGGTATTTGGGCGCATGAAGCGCTTTTAGACGACTATACCCCAGAAGGGGACGACCGAATTGGTATTGACCATAATGGTCATGGCTCTCATGTGGCTTCAACCACAGCAGGTAACATCGTTAAAGATGTGACGGTTTATAACGCCGTTGGCGAAGAAGCTGAATTTAGCTTTGGTCAAATTAGTGGTGTTGCCCCTCATGCCAATATTGTGTCTTATCAAGTATGCGCCGCCGATGCAGGATGTTGGCCTGATGTCACTGCATTAGCGGTTGAGCACGCAATTGAACATGGCGTTCAAGTTATCAACTATTCAGTCGGTGGTGGCGCAAGTGACCCATGGAATGATACTGATGCATTAGCATTTCTTGCTGCGCGAGAAGCAGGTATCCATGTTGCGGTCGCAGCAGGTAATGACGGCCCTGGCGCTGAGACCGTTGGTTCACCGGGTAATGCGCCTTGGCTTACCACCGTCGCCGCTTATACACATGATCGTAGCTTCACAGACAAGGAAGTCACCTTTACAGGCGGTGATTACGATCTTGAGCCATTAATAGGTAAAGGCGCAACAAGCGGTATCTCTGGCGAAATCATTAGTGCTGCAGATTTAGGCATGGCAGGCTGTCTTGAGCCTTTTGACGCTGACACAGTAACCGGAAAAATTGTTGTATGTGAGCGAGGTGATATAGCAAGGGTAGCTAAGGGGACTAATGTTCGTGCTGGTGGCGCTGCTGGTTTAGTCTTGATTAACTTAGAGGGTGGCGCTGAGACAGTCGATGCTGATTTACACGTCTTACCCGCAGTACATTTAGATGCTGATCAAGGTGCACTACTGACGGATTGGCTATCGTCTGGTTCTGATCATACTGTGAGTTTTAATGCGTCAGTACTTGAAAGCGATCCTGCTAAAGCAGATATTGCGGCGGAATTTACCTCACGAGGCCCTGAGTCAATAATGAACCGTTGGCTTACACCGCATATTTCTGCTCCTGGCGTTGAAATTTATGGGGCGAATACAGAGTACCAACCGTGGCGAGATACTGGAGATAAAACAGAATCTCCGACGACCTTTATGAGCGGTACTTCTATGGCGAGTCCGCATATTGCTGGTGTATATACCTTAATTGCTGCTTTAAAACCGGAGTGGACACCGGCTCAAGCTCAATCTGCTTTAATGCTCAGTGCTGAAACAAACACATGGATGGAAGACGGTGTGACGCCATCCAGTTTATTTACAGGTGGAGCTGGCAGCGCACGTGTCGCAGATGCATTAAACGCTGGCTTGGTGATGGATGTATCGCATGAAGATTATACGTTAGCAGATCCTAGTTTAGACGGCACACCCGAGTCATTGAACCTACCTTCAGCATTAATGAATAACTGTATGATGGCCTGTTCGTGGACAAGAACATTCACAGCAACAGCATCGTCAACATGGACTGTGGGCGAGTTATCTCAAACCCCTGGTTTGTCTATCTCTGCAACCCCTTCAAGTTTTACCCTTGCAGCTGGCGAAAGTATTAGCTTAGATATCACTGCAGCCATTGGTGAAGGCTATGCGTCAGAATATGGCATGGGATATTTAGTATTAACGCCAGAAAATACCGCGCTAACTCCCGCCAAGGTGCCGGTAGTGGGGAGCTTTGTTGCTGGCAGTATGCCTGAAATAGCGCAGTTAACCACAGGGCAGAATAAAGGTAGTGCTGCGATTTCTGGCATTAAGACCGTCGGCTCAAGTGATATTCAGGTTGGGGTCTTTGAGTTAGCTGAAGTTGAAGTGATTGAAACAACCATACCTCGAGACGACAGCGATACATCGAACTGGCCAACGAATGTGTATAACGATAGCAGTAAGTATTATTCGCAATTAGTGAACATTACGCCGAACACTAAGCGTCTTATTGCACGTGTTAAACATACCAGTTCACCGGATTTAGACTTATATATTGGCCGTGATAGTAACTATAACGGTAAGCCTGATAATGCACGGGAAATGGATCCTTTAACGTGTATGAGCGCAACAGAAACGGCTTATGAGTTATGTGAAATCAATGACCCAGATCCAGGTTCTTACTATGTCACAGTGCACAACTATGGTGATACGTCTGCGCCGTCAGATGTCGAAGATGATGTGGTGATTGAACTCGCTGTCATTGGCAAAGATGATGAAAGTGTAACTGTTGACTTTAAATCTGCTGTGGCAGCCGATGAGGATATTGGGTTAGTCCTTAACTGGGATAAAACACTTAAATCTGACACGCTTTATACGACTGTAGTTGAAATTGGTACCGGTGTGGATGCTGCAGATAACGTGGGATTAATGCCAATTGAGTTATACCGAAAAGCAACCTATGCCCAAAGTCAGCTGGATGTCGAATCAGCAGATACTGGCGATATGATCACATTATCTATTGCGCTTGCAGACAATGACACTGATGAGGAACGCACCTTATTAGTCACTGCGCAGTTGCCAGTCGGTTTGGTTATCGAAAGCGACAGTCATCAAGGGAGTGTTGATGGTGAAATGGTTTCTTGGGAAGTGGTGCAAGCGGCCAATGAAGCTGGACAAGAGATTGTCGTGGAACTTGATACACAAGCATTGGTGATGAGCCAAGACTTGGTATTCAGTGTCTCGCATACTCTTAATGAAGTGAGTCATACTGAAATGCTAGCGCCTGTAATGTTAAGTGGTGTACCTGTTGCCAAAATCAATGGTGAACAATCCATTTCGCTGACAGCTGATGAAGGCACGACAGTGAGCTTATCTGCAAGTGATAGTACCGCGCCTAATAGTGATGATGAGTTAACTTATGCTTGGAGCCAAGTGTCAGGCCCTGTGGTGATCTTCGCAGATGCAATGGCCATGGATACCGATGTAACGCTGCCAGCGGTTGATGCTGATGCCAGTGCCGTGATTGAGCTAACGGTCAGTAATGGTGTTAAAACAGCGGTAGCTGCAACAGCAACTATTGCTGTGACTGCTGAAGTGATAGCACCAGAGCCTGAACCTAAGTCTGATTCAAGCGGTGGTGCAATGGGATTATGGTTATTTGTGCTGGGCTTGTTAGGCCTTAGACGCAGAAGTTAATCTCAGCGCATCTTTATCTAAATTCTAAACTTTATATTTAAGCCGCTTCAATGATGAAGCGGCTTTTTATTTGTGTACGCTTTATGTGATTTTATCTATAAATTTGTCAGATTAAGTCTAGATTAATTGAGCTTAATCATCTTTTTTAGCTGGTTTTTATCATATTGTATGTCTTATTGGTTTTAACGTGTTTTGAATAAATAAGAAAAATAATATGAAGCTAAAACATAAGTTTAATCTCATTATTGTGCCAGCGGTTGTGTGTGGTTTTATGTTATTGGCAACACTGACTATTTACTTTAGTTTGACCACCATGAAACAAACGGCTGAAAATACAGTAAGTGGTAATAGTGCATTGCTGCAAAAGAACATTGATAGTTGGTATCAGCATAACCAAGGTATTATTAGCGCACTCATTCGCAGCCCATATATACGTGAAACGTTACAAGCTAATAATGCTCACATTGACAATCGCATCTCGACAGGCAATAACGTCTCGCAGGTTGCTGAGCAACTCTCTAAGCACTTTGCGGCCTTAGCTTCTGAATTTCAATTTAGAAACCTCGCTTTACTCAATAAACAAGGTGTCGCCATCGCAGCAAGTAATCAGCAGCGTATTGGCCAAAGCTATCAGCAGCTTCCTTATGTTAACGCTGCATTTAACCAAGCAGATATTGTTATCTCTAACCCGAGAAAAAGCCGAGTAGACGGTAAGTTATTGGTCACTTTTGCGAAACGGGTTCAAGGTGAAGGGGTGTTATTTGCCAGTATCCCACTGGATAATTTTTACCATGACTTTGTTGATATTAGCCAACATGATGAGCATAGCTATGCGTTTATTTTATCAGCGCAATGTGAGCTTATTGCTCACCCATTAATAGACAGTCAGCGAACGTTTGCGTCACACCAAGCATTGTGCAAACAACAAGGTGGCATCGTTGATTTTGAAGAGAATGGGGTCGCGTATCTTGGCTCAATCAGGCAACAGGCTAGTACGGGGTGGATCATTGTCAGTGCTACCGATAAAAAAGTTATGGCCGCAAGCCAGTCTCAATTAATACTGCTGAGCAGCATTGTGGCCTTAGTTTCATCATTATTGATCACAGGGCTTATTTTAGGGTTAGTGAATGCAATAACCAAAGGGTTAGGGACAATGGTCACCGCAGTCGATGATTTATCGGTAGGAGATAGTAATCTGACCCACCTTGATGCCAAAAAGTGGCAAGCATTATTACAACGCACTGATGAGCTAGGCCATATGAGCCAGTCAATGAAGCAATTAATTGAGATGCAAAAGCGCCAAGTTGCTGCGGCTGAAATTATCGCATCTGGTGACTTAACTTGTCAGCCGTCGGTAGCCGGTGAGCGAGATCTGTTAGGGCATGCGTTGGTTGAAATGGTGCATAACCTCACCTTGTTGACGGTATCGGTAAAGCAAAATACCCAGCAAATTATCAGTGCGACAGAAGATCTGAATCATCACAGCAACAGTCTGGCACAAAGTGCCACTGAGCAGCTAACGTCAGTAGGCTCGATCAGTGCAGCGTTGCAAGAAATAGACAGCCAGATCCATTTAACAGCTAACGCAACAGAAGAAATGAACCAAAAAGGTCAATCCGCTTATTTAGCTGCTAAAGCTGGTAATGATCGAATGCAAGCCTTGAGGGTCGCTTTACAAGATATTCATGTTTCAGGTGAACAAATTGCCACTATCATGCGAGAAATTACCCAGATTGCTGAACAAACTAACTTAATTGCACTTAATGCAGCCATTGAAGCGGCACGGGCAGGAGAGTTTGGTCGAGGGTTTTCTGTGGTGGCAGATGAAGTAAGAAACTTAGCAAGTCGCAGCGCTGAAGCGGCTGATAAAACGGTGAAGTTAGTGCAAGTGTCGTTAACTAAAATGGATGAAGGAAATCTCGTTGCAGAGCAAACTGGCCTCGCATTCAACGATATTGTGGCTCACATGAGTTATTCAGCAGAGCAGCAAGATTTTATCGCTCAGGCAAGTAAGGAGCAGGCGTTAGCAACGTCGGAATTAACAGAAGGCTTGGCGCAAATAGATGAAGTTGGCCAACAAGTGGGTATGATTGCTAATGAAGTCTCTGAACAGTCTCAAGGACTGTCGCACTTAAGTACCAATTTAAAAGCTGCGAGCGATAAATTTACTATAATAGAAACTCACTAATGGAGTTATCGATATAACCTAGGTGATGTGATTGTGGCTGGCTACAATCTACCTCTATGAAAGTGCTCGCTAAATTGGCATAGGTACAGGTAAAGCAACAATCATATCCCGGTGTATATCGGTCGCGGCAAAAGGACTTATTGCCATGAAAGTGTTTCTTAATGTTTTCTTATTTCAGTTTCTTTGTATGTTCATTTGGCTAATACCTGTCGCTGGTGCGATGGCAAAACCCTATTCTTTTGTTGGTATCCAAGGGCTAGCAGAGCAGGAAGTCGGTGCCAGATTATTTGATGGATTTTGCAAAAAGTACCAATTAAATTGTGAAATTGAAATGTTGCCTGCAAGCCGAGCTGAGCTTAATGTGTGCGAAGCTAAAAGTGCCGGTGAAATCATGCGCATATGGGAATATGGCATTGATAATCCCGATCTCATTCGCGTTCCCACTCCTTATTACCACTTAAAAACGGCATTACTGGTTCGCAGTGATAATCGCCTCAATATTTACTCGCTAAAAGATATCGTCGATGTCAATGTGGGAGTGATCCGTGGTGTTAAACATACCGAACAAATTGACGTAAACCCAGATAAGCTATTAAAAGTGGCGTCTACTGAACAACTCATGCAGCTTTTAGTTAAAGGTCGTATTGATGTGGCGGTGACCAGTCGTTTAGATGGTGCAAGTACATTGAATAAGATGAATATCGACAATGTGATGATATTGCCTGTAGAGCTACAAACTTACCCCTTATATGTGTATCTGAACAGCGAATATGCCCATTTGGCTCCTATATTGGATAGCGCCATTAACGACAGCATTAACGCTGGATTAATGGAGCAATGGCAGGTAGTCGCTGAACAATCCGTGATATCAAAAATTCATTAGCTTTTTCACTCATTCATTGGTTATGCTGACGTTATGCCGTTAAAAACGTGAACTAACTGAACATATTACGGGGTGATAGCTTATGTTGAATAAAATGATAATTGCGTTGGTATCGTTAATGTTATTGGGATGCAGTGCGTCAGAGGCAAGCAAACAAAAAGCTGCACTTTATCAATTTGATGAGCTGACTGAAGTCACCAGTATTGATAACTTTAGGATGGACGGTTGGCGAACTATGGACAATCGCACAGTGTTTGTTGATAGTCGACCAAAACAAACTTACCTCATTGTGTTAAGTGGGGTAAATACGAATTTAACGTTTGCAAAGGCCTTGGTTATTACATCTCGCATGGGTAAGGTGACAGTTGGGTTTGATACCGTATCAACTGGCGACGCTCCGCAATTTAAAAGTCAAATTAAGAAAATTTATCAAATCGATAGCAAGGAACAAGAACAGCAAATTCGTGACAAGATTGCTGGATTTGAAAACATCAAATAAGCCTTTCAGCTGTTAATGTTCAACAAGGGAACTGGTGTACTCAAGTTGAGTCGCAGAGGTTAAATAGTGAAGATCTTATTAAAAACGGTTTTTTACTTGAAAACGCCATTCCCAGTCATCGACTTTCTCCCCACTGGTAAAAGGCACGGCTAAATCAATATGACCTACGCTACCATAGCTTGATTTTGAGGAGAAAACTCGCGCACCAATGCCGACACTGCCTATAGGGGAGCTGACCTCGTTGTTTTCATCAGGTCCGCCAAAGGCTTGCCCTATATCAACAAAGGTTGCCCAACCTAATTCAGCTAATTGGTAAAGGTTGATGTTGGGATAATACCTAACTTCACCTGTGAGTAACCATTGATTATCACCATATTGGTAATCATTGGGATACCCCCGAACTCCAGTGTCATCACCTAAAGCAAAAGGTTTATCAAGGTAATTGTTTTTCGAGGTTGCCAGCCGAGTTTTAGCGTAGGCAGTCCATTTAGGATGAATTTTATAAAAGTACTCAGCTTGAGCGCTAACATTATAAAAGTCTTTTTGGCTGGTATTGATGCTAGCTTGGCCACTGAAATTGAGTAACAGTAAGTCTTTTTCTAGTTGATAACCTCGGCTAGAGCTAACATTAAAATGGTAGCCGATATTACTCCCCTCACTAACATCATTGGTTTCAAAACCAACTCGAGCATAATGGCGCCAGCCTAAATTAAAATCCTCATTATTGTTGATCAAGTGAATATTGGTAAAAACCTGATAGTCATCTTGCAGGTATTCATAACCTATCCAAGGGTAAATAAAATCTCTATTTTGAGGTAAAGGGCCATCGGGGAACGTGTCACTGGCTGCAAATTGATGTTTATCCTGGGTAACACCGAGCGTTACTCTTGAAAGATCTGCGTCTGTTTTATTTAATAACCAACCAAAAGACAAGGCGGCATAATCAACGTTATGTTCGAATTCATTAACGTCTTCACCATTTTGTCTCGAAGTATCAATACGTTGATCTGTTAAGTACTCTGCAAAATACTGATCCTTTGTGTCCAATGAGTAAAAAGGCTTAGTAAAGTACAAGTGGGTTGCTTGGCCATCACTGTTGTCATAAATATTGGCAGATACAGTGGCATGTTGAATAATTTTGAGTGGGGCGGTAACGCCAAATTTATAACCCGTTCTATCAGCATTAGATTGATACTTAAGGCGAGTTTTAATCCCAAGTCCCATTAAGTTATCTTCTTTAATCCCGATTGAATATTTGGTTTCACCGCCACTCGAACTCAGACTAAATGTGGGGAGTAGCGACCAGTTATCCCAGGTTTCAACCACCACGGTTTGCTCATCGGAGTCCGCATCGGGCGCTTTCTGGGCAACATATATTTTTGCATCACGTAAGTAAGGTTCAGCACGCAATAACCGTTGTGCTTCTGCAAACGTTTTTTGAGTGACTTGTTCACCCTCTTTAAAAGTGAGCTTGTCGAGAATGGTGGGTTCAGTGGTATTAATGTGTAGCCAATTCGCCCAATGATGGATAAAAAAGGCATCAGGGTCACTTTCGTCAAAAATAGCATTACTCTGCACGATAATGTTATCAACAGTAATGGTGTTATTTTGATTTGCTGTCTCACGGTCTTTATCGCTTTGATTGGGTACAGTTAGCGGTGCTTGTGAGGCTAATGCAAGCACGGGAGACATCATGATGACTAACATAAAGCTCCAAGCGCAATGGGTAAGCTTTATTGATGCGTTCGTTGTTTTTATTATGGTTACCTATACTTATTTTAATGGCCACAAATGAGAAGTCTTGAGTGCTATGTATAATTGAATTAGCTAATTAAGTTATTGACCTAATAGTAATTAATCATTGCACGATCATTTTTAGTGCAAAGGTTTAGTGGCTAAGATTAAGTATGGCGGGTATTTGAAATTTCGCAGATTATTTACAAAAATTATTGGTTTGACTGAGAGAGTCAATAAAAAAAGGAGCCTCATCATGGCTCCTTTTGGGTATCAGGGGAGATAGTAAGCAAGGTTTAGAAGCGACCGACAATACCGATACTTGCGCCAAAGCCATCTACATCAGAATCAAGTACTTTAGATACTTCAAAAGTTGCAGAGAAGGCGTCTGACATACGCAACCAGTACGCTGTCTTAGCTGCAAAATCATTATCTGAACCGTCGTCAACATATCCAAGCCCAACAGACCAAGCTTTAGTCACATACCAGTCAGCATTCAAATTGAAGATGTCGTCATTGTCAGTGTGAGTCCACATAGCACCTAAATCGATGCCTGTTGTGGTTTCAAAGGCTAGAAAACTGCGAATTTCAGCACCGTAGAATGACTCAAAATCATCACTGCCATCGACATAGAATGCCGCGACTTTCGAGCTGTCATTGAAGTAGTAACCCGCATCGAATTGATAAAGGTTGCCACTGAAATCGCCGATTTCAAAGCGATTGTATTCAGCACCAACAAACCATTTTGAGTCAAATACATAAGTTCCATCAATACGAATTGTGTCAGTATCTGCATCATCAAACATTGAGTAACCAGCACCAATATTAGTGGTTTGCGCTAAAAAACCATTCAATGCATATGGGCCATTATCTTGTGATACTGGCTTGATGTAGTAGCGGTAGTTTAGATCCCAAATACCATCGCCGAATTCTTCAGTATTAGCTGAATATTCAAGACCAGCTTCGTGTTGAAACGGAGCATCTTGTGCTGCGATTGCAGGAAGTGCGAATAGACCAGATAGTAGTGCTAAAGCGGTAACGTTTTTCATCAATCATTCCTTTATTTGATTATTATCGCTAGGTGATTCAAGCAAATAAGGACATGGAGATATCAAGGTAGGTTGATTCATCCATTGAACCTGAATTACGGCCTAACATCATAGTCGGTGCCGCATGCTTTCCTAGCGGCGCAGAAGGTAATACAAATCAGAATAAAAAGAAAATAAAAAATACGAAATAACATAAAATTAATTATTTATCATGATGTTATTACGTAATAAGTAATGTATTTGACTGATTGAGACATACTTTGAGGTAAGGGAAAGGTCAAACCGTGTGCTCCTATATTAATAGGGATGACATGCTTTGACCTTAACGCTGAGATTAAAGGCTACGTTTAGGAGGTACAATCACGTTTGCAAAAATTAAACCTGCGATAAGTGACATAAAAATTAAAAATACCTGTGTGCCTAAATGAGCCTGGTTTAGCATGGTCTCACCTGAGATCATTGCATTTAAACCAATATAAGTTTTACTACCAGGAACCAAAATAACAATACCTTGAAGCAGTGCAATTGATACGGGTGCTTTCATCCAACGAGCATAAAGGTTTGAATAAATGCCAACAGCCAGTGCACCAACAAATATACCAATTGACTCCCCTAGGTAAAGACCGCCTAACATGGCAGAAAAGTACGCCACAATACCCGCGCAAATACCCCAAGGTGAGTCTTTGATACGTGCTTTAAAAATGATAACCAACGCCATAGACAGTAATGGAACGGCTGCCCATGAGGCATAGCGAGGGAGTAAATCGGGTTCAATATACACAGATTCACCAAACATCACTTTACCCAAAGTCATGCCGAGTACAGCACCAAAATACAATTTAAAAAGCAGCATGATCGCATCCATGATCCTTGCTGTGCCTGATATTAAATCTCGAGCGGCAAGCTCAGCTAAACCAAGGGTGAGCGCTAAACCAGGGATAAAAATAATGATCCCTGACAAGATGACCACGGGTATATTGATGCTGGGATCAACCACCGCTGCAATACCACAGGTTAAAATCGCGCAGACTACAGCCGCTAACGGTTCAAGCATTTCAGCGACACGTTTAGATTTTTCTGCCCAAAATACCAATCCATAAACTAGCAAGCCCAGCATGCCAGACCAAAAAACATCGTTCCAGCTGGTATCCATTAGCATCGCAAACGCGCCAGCACTCACCCCAAAGGACAATAACGTTAGCCCATGACCGTAAGGGTTAGGTTTATTGGCAATTTCTTCTAAACGCTCGAGTGCTTCACTCAGGGTACGTTGCCCTGTACTAAGTTCTTCAACCAAATCAAAGGTGCGCGCCAAAGAGCCTAAATCCAAGTCACCGGGTTTAACCCTGGCAACATGGTTATATTCTTGTTCGGTATCGTGCTGCAAGACGAAGGTCATTGAGGTGGGTGATATTAAAAAGTATCCCTCAATTCCTAAGGTCGAAGACACCGTTTGTAAGTGGGATTCAAGACGGTAAGCGGGCGTACCGAATTTATGCAGGGCTTTGCCTAATTTTATGATAAATCTGCGTTTTTCAATGAAGTTGTCATCGTTCATTAGGCGTGCGTCACTCTAGTTAACATGGGTAGTAGGTCAATGGCGCGAATAGTAACCGAAATGAGGTTGGCTGAATACCTAAAAAGCAGCAAAAAATTGTTAAAAAGTTGATAATTCCATTTTGTTTCAATGTGTATAGAATGAATACTCGATTGTAGTCACTATTTGGCTAAATGCCGTAAAAATAATAAAAAGGAAATATCACACATGTCATTGATGATTTCAGGGTTCTACGCTAGCTTAACCGTGCTACTTGCAATAGGTTTGTCCATCAGAGTGATTAAGCAGCGAAGAGTCAATAAAGTCGGTATTGGCACTGGTGGTAATGCTGATTTAGCGTTGGCAAAGCGTGTCCATGAAAACTTGCTAGAAAATGCGCCCCTTGCACTGATTTTATTCATGCTGGCTGAGTTTAATGGCTTACCTGCAGCAATATTGCATTGTTTTGGTACCGTGTGGATTGTGGCGAGATTATTACATGCCATAGGGTTAACTGCAGCTAAAGGCGGTGTGCACTTTGGCCGCGTTTGGGGCGTCTTGTTAACTTGGGTTGTGATGGTTGGCTTAGCGATTGTAAATATTGGATTTTTTATTGGTTTATAACAATCAGCTTTAGCCTTAAAGACAAAAGTCATTGTTTTTAATAAGGTTATAGAAACCTATAAATAGCTTAAAAACCTTATTTATGCTGCTTTTTTAGTCACACTTAGTGTGATGTAACTGCTATACTCCGCCTCCAGAAAAAAGTTGGCTGGGTTGGACTAAACTTGATGTAGTGCAACCCACCAAATTGATGATGTTTTAATGTAGGCAAATTTCATGCAAGTTGAATCCACGTTATTTAATTACCCTAGATACTGGGCCGAGTGCTACGGCACAGCGCCGTTTCTTCCTATGTCTCGTAAAGAGATGGATCAGCTTGGTTGGGATAGTTGCGACATTATCATTGTCAGTGGTGATGCTTATGTCGATCACCCAAGCTTTGGCATGGCTGTTATTGGTCGTATGCTCGAAGCACAAGGTTTTCGCGTGGGTATTATTTGCCAACCTGATTGGTCGAACAAAAACGACTTTATGAAACTGGGTCGTCCCAATCTATTTTTTGGTGTGACAGCTGGCAACATGGATTCAATGATCAATCGCTACACGGCAGATCGCCGTATTCGTAGCGATGATGCTTATACGCCTAATGATGAAGGCGGTAAACGCCCTGATCGCGCAGTCACCGTTTATACCCAGCGTTGTAAAGAAGCCTTCAAAGAAGTACCTGTTGTGATTGGTGGTATTGAAGCCAGTTTGCGCCGTATTGCTCATTATGACTATTGGTCAGATAAAGTGCGTCGCAGTGTTATTTTTGATGCCAAAGCCGATATCCTAATTTATGGTAATGCCGAGCGTCCGCTGGTGGAAGTCGCTCACCGTATTGCTAACGGTGAGAAAATGGCTGACTTGCACGATATTCGTGGTACCGCAGTTATTCGCCATGAGCCATTGCCTGGCTGGAAAGGCATGGACTCACGTAAATTGGATCAATTGCATAAGATTGATCCGATCCCAAACCCATATGGTGCAGATGATGTTGGCTGTGAAAAACTGTCAGGGCCAACTGATAAGAAAATTTTTGATAACGATGCGCCAAAAGCTATCAGTGTCCAGCCGCCAAGACCCAAGCCATGGGAAAAAACTTACGTACTATTGCCAGCCTATGAAAAAGTCGCTGATGATAAATATTTATACGCTCATGCATCACGTATTTTGCATCAAGAGCAAAATCCAGGCTGTGCGCGTGCGTTATTTCAAGCCCAAGGAAATCGCTCTGTTTGGGTCAATCCGCCAGCTTGGCCATTGAATACTGACGAAATGGACGCAGTATTTGATTTGCCGTATCAACGAGTGCCGCACCCAAGTTACGGTAAGGCGAAAATTCCTGCATATGACATGATTAAAACCTCGATTAACATTATGCGAGGGTGTTTCGGTGGTTGTTCATTCTGTTCGATTACAGAACACGAAGGGCGCATTATTCAAAGTCGTTCTCAAGAATCCATTATTAAAGAAATCAAAGATATTCAAGAAAAAGTACCCGGTTTTACTGGGGTTATTTCAGATCTAGGTGGCCCAACGGCGAACATGTATCGTCTTGGCTGCACGAGTGTAAAAGCGGAAACAACGTGTCGTCGTTTATCCTGTGTTTATCCAAGTATCTGTGGTCATTTAGGGACAGATCATAAACACACCATTGATTTATACCGAGCAGCACGTGACGTCCCAGGTATTAAAAAGGTACTGATTGCCTCTGGAGTACGTTATGACTTAGCCACAGAAGATCCACGCTATGTTAAAGAGCTGGCTAAACACCATGTTGGTGGCTATTTAAAAATTGCCCCAGAGCATACCGAAGATGGCCCACTCAGTAAGATGATGAAGCCGGGTATGGGCAGTTATCATAAGTTTAAAGAGTTATTTGATTTTTACTCTAAAGAAGCGGGTAAGAAGCAGTACTTGATCCCGTACTTTATTTCTGCGCATCCTGGGACTACAGATGAGGACATGTTGAACCTGGCGTTATGGCTTAAATCAGAAAAGTTTAAGCTAGACCAAGTTCAGAATTTTTATCCATCGCCAATGGCTAATGCGACTACCATTTATCATACTGAGCTTAACTCACTTAAAAATGTGAAACACAGCAGTGAAGAAGTGACTGTACCGAAAAAAGGTCGTCAACGTCGCTTACATAAAGCATTGCTACGTTATCACGACCCAGCAGGTTGGCCGCTTATTCGTGAAGCACTTGTTGCCATGGGCAAAGAGCATTTGATTGGCCACGGCGTCCAGCATATTGTTCCGCCAGAAGCACGTAATGAGCGCAAAGGCTATGGTGGCAAGCAAGGTGCTAAAAACCGTGGCAGTAAGAGTGACGACAGTAAAAAAGCTTTCACCCGTTTTTCTGGTAATCAGTTTGATGATAGAAAGTCATCAGGCAAGAAACCCACACCTGCGAATAAAGCCAAGTCAGAAGGCGGCACTAGTGGAAGCGGGAAGTCATCTGATAAGGGTAACAATGCAGGCAAAGGCAAAACTGGCTGGTCACAAAAGAAAAAGCCGTTTAGCGCTAAAGGCACTGGTGGCGCAGGCCAAAAGCAAGGAAAACGCCCTGCGAGAGCGAAATAATATAAGGCATGGCTATTGTTAGCTCTTTGACTTAACCTTGTTACATTAAAACCGTCTTTATAGACGGTTTTTTTTCAGGTTTAATTAAACAATCACTGTTAGTGTGATGTGTGAATAAAAATAACGAGATCGATACTAAAAGGAATAATAATGAAAAAAATATTGATCGCTGGTGTAATCAGCAGCATGGCGCCTGCTATTGCAATGGCACATGCCCCTAAAGACAACCCACAACATCAATATTTTGATGCAATCGCCGCATACTGCGGTAAAGCGTTTGCCGGTGAAGTGACAGCTGGTAATGAAGCTGACTCTGCTTTTAGTAATAAAGCGTTAATCATGCACGTACGTGAGTGTAGCGATACCGAACTTAAAATTCCTTTCCATGTAGGTGATGACCATTCACGTACTTGGGTGATTACCAAAACTGAAACAGGCTTGCGTCTCAAGCATGACCATCGCCATGAAGACGGCACTGAAGATAAAGTGACTATGTATGGCGGCGATACTGCTGATATGGGCAGTGCGACTCAGCAGTCATTCCCAGTTGACCAAGAGTCGATTGATAACTTTAATGAAAACGGTTTAACGGCGTCAGTAACTAACGTGTGGCACATGTATATTGAGCCAACCACATTCACCTATCGTTTAACGCGTGAAAACCGCGACTTTAGAGTGGACTTTGATTTAACCAAGCCTGTGGCATTACCGCCAACGCCTTGGGGACACGAGTAATGTCGCTGAAAGCGTGCATTGGTATTAGATAAGTAGAGTTAACTTTGAAATTCTGCTGAAAATGATTAAAACCTCTTCTCATTATGCGGGGAGAGGTTTTTATAGAAAATTAACGAATAAGTTTGCATTTAGCTTTCATGCTATATAACTCTATTTGCGTTTGGCACTCATTAAGAGCTCTTTCTTTCGCTTTTTTAGGTGAACTATATGAATGTGAATAACCAATTACCTCGCGACCATCAATTCCTCTAGCTAATGCAAAAGCTTTATTTGAATCCATGTTATCAAAATCTTGAAGTAACCTAAGTGTTTTACTTTGATAAATTTCTCTATCGAGATTCTTTATTAAATTTGTATACTCAAAGCCCCAATATGTTTTTAAACCTTGGACTATAATATGGTCACCACTTTTTAATTGTGACCATATTGACCTTGATACGCCACAGAGCCTACCGTTGGCAAAGTTGGAATAACCTTTTAAATAAATTACCCCTGCGCAATAAGCACTACTATATGTACTGCTTACATAATCCACCGTTAGTTCTAAATTTACTTCTTTACTTTTTCCAATCGAAGAAAGCAATATGTGGCCATACCTAGCGGTAGAAAGCGGTCCCGCAACAAGTATAAAAATAAAAACTAAAAATGCCGAAATTTGATGTTTTATTCTTTGTTTTTGATTTTTACTAGAATGTAACCCTGGTGAAAACTTCCAAAATAAATATGCAGCCCCTGCTCCTAATATAATGTAAAGAAAACTTGAGCTTACTAATGTACTTTCATCAGAAATAATTCCTGATAAAAAAAGGCTTATCGCTATTAAAATCAGTATCGAGTTACCAATAAATTGAATAATTTTTTTCATCTTCTAGTCGTAACCTTGATGCAATCTTATAAAGGTTACAATAATTTCCCTATTTATTATCTCCCTTTCATAAATATATCACTATTGTCGATTTAGCCTTTAATTGCAATAAAAAAGCGCTTGCCTTGTATGTGGGCAAAGCGCTTTTTTTAGTGGTGTTTTTAGCTACTCTTTTACTTCAGAGCCTTAACACTGCCGTTTAGTTTCGGTGCGGTTTAATACTTTTTGCAGCAATTGTTGGCACAGCTATTGGTCGTTGCTGACTTACTGCGCTTTGCTTACAGCACTTTACTTACTGCGCCTTAGCGATATTAAACGGCGCCATGACTCTGGTTAACAACCCTTGCAGTTTTGAAATAGCGATACCGTAATTAGTTATAGGGATACCTCTGCGCTGGCATTCCCGTAAGCGGCGGAGCATTTCGGTGCGATTAATCATGCAGCCGCCGCAATGCAGTACCAGCTTAAACTTGTCTAAATCTTCGGGGAAGTCATGACCAGAAACCACAGTAAATTGAATATCTTTGCCACTATATTTTTTAATCCATTTAGGGATTTTTACTCGGCCAATATCATCTTCTTGCACGTTATGACTACAGGCTTCGGCAATGAGGATATGATCACCATCGGCTAGCGTATCTAGCGCCTCCGCGCCTTGGTTCATAACGGTAAGGTCGCCTTTTTGGCGGGCATATAAGGTGGAAAAGGTGGTCAGTGGGATATTGGCTGGGACAATGTGATCCACGGCTTTAATCGCTTGCGCATCGGTGACCACAAGCTGTGGTTTAAGTTTGATTGCTGCGGCTAATTGATCGACTTGCACTGCGGTAACCAGGGCTTTTTTATCTAGCGCCTCACGCATAACCTGCACTTGCGGCAAAATAATGCGGCCTTTAGGGGCGGCGCTATCAATCGGAGTGACGCATACTAGGTGCTCATCTTGTTGGTATAAATCCCCTGCCAATACGGGTGTTTGGCGCATTTCTTTGGGGGCAAGCTGCATTAACTGATGCTTTAACTCTAAGCTTCCCAGTTGATTGTGTGCGCTGACTCTGACAAAAGGCACGTTAGCTTGCTGGCAAAAAGCGATATCAGTTGCGTCACTCTCGTGAATGTCTTGTTTATTAAACGCAACTAACACAGGCACATTAAGTTGCTGTATTTCTGTTAATAAGGCGCTATCTTCTGCGGTTAGGCCATGTTCATCGACAACCATCAAGGCAATGTCTGCGCGGTAAAGCACTTTGCGGGTGGCTGCAATGCGTTGTTGGCCTAATGCGCCCTCATCATCAATGCCTGCGGTATCGTAAAACAGGACAGGCCCCAATGGCAGTAGTTCATAAGCTTTGGCAACCGCATCTGTGGTTGTGCCTTTGGTGTCTGACACAATAGAGATTTCTTGGTTGCACAGAAGGTTTAATAATGACGATTTACCTGTGTTTCTGCGGCCAATGAGTGCAATGTGACAGCGTGCACTGCGCGGGGTTGAGTTGCCAAATCCTTGAGGCTGCCGAGGTGAGTTTGGTTGTAATTGAGCTTGCTGCTCTGGACTAATTCCTTGACACATATTGGCCTCGTTTAGCATCGCCGCGTGCTGATGATGGTTGGCGATTATGGAGTGAAAAAGCCTGCTTCAAGCCGTTTAGGCGAGCTTCGACTTCAATTTGGGATTGGTTTTTACCCGGATAAATAGCGTATTGATTAGAAACCTGCAGTGGCGTAAAGGACGGCATGACCACATTGCAGCCACAATTAAGGGCGCGCTCTCTTGCGCCTGCTTCAAGCGCATCAAGTGAACTTGTTGCTGGGATATTGGTTCCAGGGTTCATTAACCGTAAAATCGCACTGACGCGAAGACTCAGTTTTACGTCACCGTTTGCTTGATCTGCCATCGGTGTTTGTGGGTGAGTAACATAGGGACCGCAGGCGATCATATCGAGCTTTAAGGCATATAAGGCCAAAATATCATCGGCAAGAATGTCTAAATTCATGCCCGGTAAACCAACAATAATGCCTGAGCCAGTTTGGTAACCCACAGCTTGTAAATGTTTGATGCGCTCAATACGTTCATCGTAGTTTGCATTGTGGCGATGTTGATTAAACAACACTCGGTTAAAGGTTTCCATTTTTAATAAATAGCGGTCGGCGCCCGCTTCTCGCCATAGGGTTAACTCATCAAGCTGTCGATCCCCTAATGATAAGGTAATGGCTAAGTCATGTTTGGCCCTGATCGCGCGGATAACCTCAGCAATAGTATCAGCGCGATAGGTATAATCATCACCCGACTGCAGTACCACACTGCCCATGCCAAGGCTGGCGATATGGTCAACTGCCGCGAGAATTTGT
This sequence comes from Shewanella sp. MMG014, assembly GCF_018100775.1. Classification (NCBI taxonomy): domain Bacteria; kingdom Pseudomonadati; phylum Pseudomonadota; class Gammaproteobacteria; order Alteromonadales; family Shewanellaceae; genus Shewanella; species Shewanella sp. MMG014. Next base: position 71,342 of record NZ_JAGJDZ010000010.1, on the reverse strand, counting down.
TCAGTGTTGAGGCGATAACGATGCACGTCTCTATTAGCACTTCTTAGGCCACAATATGCGCATTTATTGACACAGTAATTAGAAAACTCAACGATACCGCGTAGATAAACGTCGGTGCCAAATTGCTGCTCTGTGAGTTGATTGGCGCTGTCAAACAGCCAGGGGTCTGCGTCGCCATTTAGTAGCGAAAGGATCTGCGCTTTATCAAGTGGGTAGCCTGATGAAACTGGCTCTAAATGGGATTTAAGTTGTTGTAACATAATCATCTAGCCTTGATTTAAGAAAGACACTGTTGATAAGCAAAACGGCACTCATCGATATAGCGTAAGGTGATGTTATCCAGTGTTGTTGTGAGCTTTGGAGTTAAAAAACGTGTTGCTATTTGCTGTTGTTCTGCCACGGCAATTTCCAGCCATAATCCATCAGCAGAGGTGGTTTGACTATGGGCATATTGACCAGCAAATATACGGTTACCAATGAGTAATATTGGCTGTAATGGTAGTGATTTAATCAAGTGAAAGTGCAGTTGATGTGGAAATTGCTCTTGCAACTGCTGGCACCAAGCATGCGATTGCTGATACAAACTGGGTATCGCTGGTTTTTCTATGGGTTTAGGGCGTAAAATAGCGGCAAATTCATCCTGCCAGTGAGCATGGGGCTGCAGTTGTAAAATATACAACTGCTTAAGTTGGCCAATTCGTAACTGTTCTTGCAGCATTTTTCCGACAGCATTGTCGGCAAAATTACTATAAATAGCAGCATGGAGCACGGCAAAGGATGCCGTCTCCAGTGCTTGTAGCACTAATTTAAGCGGTAACCGCTGATGCACTTTCACATCTAACCTTGGATTGCTCATTACAGGTAAATATCCCGCTCGCCGTTGTCGGTTTTGGCGAGGCAAATGCGGATATTTTTTTGCCTTGCTGGGCTGAGTTTTATCAGCTCTTTTTCAATTAATGCATTGCCTGCAGCGCGGGTGGCTTCTGAGCTGTAATCGTTGAGGTATTCTTTAAAGGTGATCAACGCATTAGGCTGACAAAACTTACCAATAAACTGCTTTTTGGCTAGTCCCATAAAGTGATCGCCAGTGCGGCCTTTGCGGTAACAGCCGGTACAGAATGATGGAATTGAATCTGAGTCGGTGACTAATTCGTGGATGATTTCATCCATTGAGCGGTGATCGCCCAAGCTAAATTGTTCACTGTCTTGTCGTGTGTCGCACTTATTTTGTTGCTCTTGCTGACTTTGCTCATAGCCTCCGGGAGAGGTGCGAGAACCAGCACTGATTTGCGACACGCCTAATTCCAATAACTCTTTACGTAGTTTTGGCCCTTCACGAGTACTTAAAATTAACCCAGTGTAAGGCACGGCTAAACGAGTAATGGCTACTATGCGCTTAAAGCATGCGTCATCGACTTCATAGGGCGGGCGCTCACTGAGATCAGAGCCGTGAGCAGGTTCAATACGTGGGAATGAAATCGTATGCGGGCCGACACCGCAGTCAGCTTCCATTTGCTGAGCGTGCTTAAGCAAAGATAACAATTCAAAACGGTGATCGTGCAGGCCAAATAGGGCACCAATACCTACATCATCAATGCCGGCTTCCATTGCGCGGTGCATGGCATATAGGCGGTATAGATAATCTTTCTTTTTACCTTTTAAATGAACGCTTTCGTAGGTAGGTTGATGGTATGTTTCTTGGAAACACTGGTAAGTACCAATATCAGCTGTTTTTAATACTTTAAATTCTTCCACTGACAGTGGTGCACAGTTGACATTAACTCTGCGAATTTCACCGCCGTTAGGCTGCTTGGTGGCATATATTGTCCGAATGCTTTCCACCATATTTTCGGCATTATTACGTGGATGCTCGCCGTATACTGCGAGAATGCGCTTGTGTCCCATATTTTCTAGAATTTCAACTTCACGGACTAGCTCGTTGTGCTTGAGCGTTTTACGCTTAAGTTCATGGTTATCGGCACTAAACCCACAGTAACTACAACTGTTGGCACAGTGGTTTGAAATGTAAAGTGGAGAAAATAAAACGATACGATTACCATAAATAGTATTTTTGATTTCTTTGGCGACGTTAAATAACTGCTCATCTAAGGCTGGATCTTGGTTTTGTAATAATATCGCTGTTTCTTCAAGGGTTAAGCCTTCACATAATTGTGCTTTTTCTAAAACTGCTTGTACTTGTGCAGGGGTTGGGTTGCTGGCATTTTCAATCGTTGCCTCTATTTGTTCTGGTCGGATAAAGCTTACATTGGGGTTATAAGCTTGCATTTGAATGGAGTGCCCGCACATACTTTTTACCTACTTAGAATGACATTTTTAATGGCAATAGAAACGGCAACCTTGGGCTGCCGTAGCATTAATAATTGCTTTTTGATTAATTGGCTTATTTGTTTAGTGATTCTTCATTGGCGTTCACAGCGACAATTTCTTTTTCAACCCAATACGGAGTGTATTCGGCTGCATCATGATATGGCACGTTACCGTGGATCATCATGGCTTTGAAGTCATCAAAACGGTAAACCGCTAAGAACAAATGAATCGGTAAAAAGGCGGTTAACAACAGACCAAATACCAAGTGTGCTTGACCCATAAACCAAACGATATCACGCGGTGCAGCATGAGGGATTAACCACAGTATTAAGCCGGAAATAATCAGTACAGTACCGCCAACCAATACACACGCGCCAAATAATTTTTGGCCTGAGTTGTACTTGTTCATTGGCGGAACAGGGACTTTTTTACGTAAGATGAATTTTTGTGGGTAACCACCTAAAACCATAAACCATTTAACATCACGCATTGAAAAGCTAAAAACTCGAGCGGTAAATAACACCACACGGTCGAATGCTATCAAGGTGAAAGCTACGGCATCTAAGGCTAGGATTACACCGCAAATCATATGAATATCATATGTTAGCTGCATGCTTTCTTGGGTAAGCGGTTTGAAGAATAACAGTAACCCTGTTACCGCTAATGGTAAGAAGCTTAATAGTAAAATGTAATGGAAAATGCGCACATTCAATGGATGCTTTTGAACCGGGCGCATGTCATGTTGTTCGTGACTCATTTTTATTCCTTTTTAGGGTAGTTAGCCTTTAAGCTTGGTGCGATCAACAAAGTGAGTGTGTAGCAAGTCATGTGAAACGTGGCCTAATGGCTCACCACCAAATTCTTTGTAGTATTTCTCAACCGCTTTATTTGCGTGGCTTACACGCACCTTTGAGATGGTGTCATCTTTATAAAGGCCTGAACTACGGGATCTAATGTAGTCGTTACGTGTTGAGATACGGCTTGAAATCCAACCGATTGGTAGTGCTATGGCGGCTGTGATAGCTGCACCAATTACCATAAATTTACGACGTGATAAGAAGAAGGTATCTTCTGCAAATACATGAGTTTTTTTAGACATAATGTGTTTCCTTAAAGTTATAACGTCACGTTACCTAACCAGGCTGAACCGCTCTTATCGATAGGTTGTCCGCCACCATTAACGCAACCGCCAGCGCAGTTCATCACTTCAATAAAGTGGTAAGGGGAAGTGCCTGCCATCACATCATGTAATATCGGTTTTATGTTGGCTGCCATGTCATGCACAATCGCCACTTTGATGGTAATTTCTTGGTTTAGATGTTTATCAAACAGGGTGATTTCAGTGTCTTTTACCCCTTCTAAACCACGAACTGGTTCAAGCTCTAACTTGGCCATTTCCTCGCCAGTTAACACCTTGTATGCCGTTCTTAATCCCGCTTCCATTACACCACCTGTGGCACCAAAAATGGTGCCGGCACCGGTATATTGGGAGAACATACTGTCTCCGCTGAAGTCTTCTACGTTGGCTAAATCAATTTCAAGTAACTTGAATAACTGTGCCAACTCGCGGGTAGTCAGCACGGCATCAACATCTTGGTAGCTGTCTGAATGTGCGTTGTTATGCTCTTTATGGTATTTCCATGCAGAATTGAACTCTGGGCGTGATGCTTCCACTTTTTTGGCGGTACATGGCATGATAGAAACAGTGAAAATGTTTTCTGGATCCATGTCATACACTTTTGCGCCGTAGGTTTTTGCTACCGCGCCCGACATTTGTTGTGGTGATTTTGCCGTTGATAAATTAGGCAATAATGTTGGGTATTGGTTTTCAAGGTAACGCACCCAACCCGGACAGCATGAAGTAAATTGTGGCAATTTACCGGCATCAGCCTCACCGTTGAGGTTGGCATGTAAGCGGTGAATAAGTTCGCTACCCTCTTCCATAATGGTTAAGTCAGCGGCAAAGTTACAATCAAAAATGTTAAAGTTTGCTTGGTGCATTGCGCCATATAACTTTGGTGTCACCAACTCGCCACTGTCAAAGCCAAATTCATCACCAATAGCGACACGAACTGCGGGGGCAATAATGCCGACAACTTGGGTTTTTGGGTCGGCTAGTTTTTTGATAACGGTATCAAGCGCGGTGTGCGTTTCTTCAATTGCATCAAAAGGGCAATTGATGAGGCATTGGCCGCAACTGATGCATTGATCATTATTAATTGAGTGTGCGGCACCTGATGCCCCTTCAATTGCATTAGTAGAGCAGAACTTCTTACAGGCATCGCAGCCTTTGCACTTATCGGCATTAATGCTAATAAGGGCTTGAATTTCTCCAGTTTGAGAAACGGTCGACATAAATAAAGTTATCCTTAATTTAATAATGTGTCACAAGGTGGTTTTCAATATTTAGCCTTGTGTCGATTAGGTTATGTTTAAATTCATGATTAGTTTTATATTCCGATTGTTTTGTTTAGTTTGTAGTGTTTTATTGATTAACGAATTTTTAAACTTTTATAATTTTTACGTTACACGTGATAGTGATTTCTTTAAATACTTACTTGATGATTTAGGCTGGGAATTTTTATTTATGTGGATTATTTCGCATTTGCTGGAAATTGAAATTTCAGAAAGTGGAATAGTGGTTTTTTGTTTTAGTTTTAATTGTGTTTTATTTGGCTTTTTTGTTGATTTTATTGGTTTTTATTGGGGTTGTGGTTTTGTTGTATTTTTAGTTTTAAATTCTGTGTTTAATATAATTTAAGTATTTATATATTAACTAGGTTGCTATTTTATTTTGTAAGGCTAGCTAGTTAATGGTAGTTGTTAAATATATATTATCTATTTATATGCTAACGGGTGCATCAATAAGGAAGTGTTAAATTGTTTTGTGGTGGGATTGGTATTTATTCTTGAGTCTTGGTTTTAATATTTACTTGTATCAGGATTTTGGTAATAAACAGCTTGAGTGTGTGTAATTGGTTGTATTTGTTAAATGTGGTTTTAATGAATATTGGAAAGTTATCGAACAATAAAAGACCTATGGAAGCCATAGGTCAAAAATGCTTTAAGTTTGTTACTGTTCTCAAAACATATAAATTTTTATTTTGCTTTTTTATTGAATTTTTAAAAGTTAAATCGATAGAAGTTAAATAGAAAGACCCCCATAGTTAATGGCATCAATAGTTAAAAGAATGGAAATAGAAAGACACCCATAGTTAATGGCATCAATCTCGACTTCCTACTATGCTTGATTTGAGCATTAAACATGGAGGTTATGATGCCGCGCCCTCGTAGAAGCCAAATTAGTCTTGAACTTTTGTCAACGAGATAGTCCCTATTACCATTGCTGTAGCCGCGTGGTTCGCCGCGCTTTCTTTTAGAGTAAAGAGTATGTGGTGATGATAAATGCGGTGCAAATATACATAGACACCCATAGTTAATGGTATCAATCGTGACTTCCTACTAAGCTTGCTTTGAGCATTAAACATGGAGGTTATGATGCCGCTCCCCCGTAGAAGCCAAATTAGCCTTGAACTCTTGCTAACGAGATACCCTTATTATCATTGCTGTAGCCGCGTGGTTCGCCGTGCATTCTTTTAGAGTAAAGAGTATGTGGTGATGATAAACGCGGCAAATATACGTAGACACCCATAGTTAATGACATCAATCGTGACTTCCTACTAAGCTTGCTTTGAGCATTAAACATGGAGGTTATGATGCCGCGCCTTCTTATGTGGTGATGATAAATACACAGGTAACAACTATGACCACTGACGAGGATGGATTGAATCACTCATTCTTGAACTGACGGATGTGTTTGCCATTGATATCGCAGCTTATGAGTAAGACTAATAACGATAGAGACTTCTGCGGGCGTAAGCATATCAAGCAAGTCTATTGACTTGTGGCAGTTTAACAATATTAAGCCACTGCCATTGTTGGTCAAGGATATGTCGATAGACCTATTTACAAGTGAATGTGCAACCCATTACGGTCGAGTTTCACCGTGCTCCACGAATTTAAGGCAATCAAACTGGCAAAGTAGTGCTTCAAATCTTCGGTTGAAAGGTTATCAGGACATGCATCGAAATAAGCTCTAATGCCCCTGACTGCGTAGCTTCGTTCAACAAGATCATTAATGATAAATCACAATCCATACGAATTATCGTACAGCTTATTATCTGTTTATTAGTTCTGAACTGTAATCTCATCACATCATCTATTGGTAATGCTTACATTAGAATTGGTAATAGCACTTATTGTTAGTTGGTAATAATGTATCTCGTTGATTGGTAATGCGGCCTGACCGCTGGTTAAGTTTGTTATGTTATTTGGTCATGTTGTCATATCCGTTGGTAGTGAATATAAAAACTATTCAGCAATAACAGCTTAACTTTCCTTTAAGTTATTGTTTATATGGTTTCTTTTTGTTATGCAGGAAATATGTCAAGCCAATGCATTAGTCTTTTTCTATGCTTTAGTTACTACCAATTTAGTTTTTTGGTAATGCTTGGGTCGCTATTTTGGTTGACAAGGATGTGTTGTGGTGGTTATATTTTGTTTAACACAAAGTTATAGGTGTGAATAAATTGTTAAGGATGCGGCTGTGTTAGGTAAGTTATCTATGATTCTATGCATTGCAATTAATCATAGCTCTTTGAGCATATACAACAAAGAGTTCTGCTTCTTTTTACAACGAAATTAGATAATTTTTGGTGTTAATTAGAAGCAAAGTCTTACCTATTTTTATTACGTTTTTCGGGGTTAGTTAAGTTCATGTGTAGGTGCGCGACTATATGCTGCGCATATAGGTATTCTAAGAAAGCGTTGAAAATAGTTAAGCCGAACAATACACGAACATATTCAACAAAGAGATCGTAAATTATCAAGGATTCCAATATCAACACATATAAATCTTACCGACATTTTCAAAGGAAAATGTGTGACGTTTTTGCTGCGCTAGTTTTTGCTTTAGCTGTTTTTAGCGCATCACTCAATGCTCAGGAAATTGAGGGGAATACGCTTATTCCTAAGTCACACACTAGTCTTGCTGAAGGTGTTTTACTGGGGGATTTGTCAAAACTCGATCCGCTTAAAAAGCCAGGTGAAAATTTTGACTTACTCGATTGGTCATTAACGTTGCCAACCGATCTCAACGAAGATAAAAAAGCTGATACCGTCTATGAGAAATCATTAAGTAAAGGCTTTAACTTAAAGCCATTTTTTTATACAGCAGATGATGGTGGCTTGGTATTCGCTTGCCCAAACGTAGGTGCCAAGACCTCAAAAAATACAAAATATGCGAGAACCGAACTACGCGAAATGCTACGTAGAGGTAATAGTCGAATAAAAACGCGTGGCCTGACTAAAAATAACTGGGTTTTCAGCAATGCGCATGGTTCGGCGAAAGCTAAGTCTGGGGGAGTTGAAGGCAGTTTGGAAGGGACTTTGGCAATAAACCGAGTATCTACCACTGGTGATGAAAAAAAGGTCGGACGCGTGATCATCGGCCAAATTCACGCGACGGATGACGAACCCGTCCGTTTATATTACCGAAAATTACCTGGCAACTCGAAAGGGTCTATTTATTTTGCCCATGAAATAAATGATGGTGATGATATTTGGATAAATATGATTGGCTCACGTTCACATACTTTGTCAGATCCTGATGACGGCATCGCCTTAAACGAAAAGTTCTCTTATAAAATTTCCGTCGAAGATGAAGTGTTGTTCGTCACTATAATCAGGGAAGGTAAGCCTAATATTACTAAGTACTTTGATATGAAAGATAGTGGTTACAGTGCTAGTAACCAGTATATGTATTTTAAAGCGGGTGTTTATAACCAAAACAATGGCGGCGCTGATGGTGATTATGTGCAAGCTACTTTCTATCATATCCATAACACGCATAAAGGGTATAAATTTTAGCGCAGTTAATACATCAATTTAAAATTCGTAACTCGTAACTACAACTATTGGTTATATTTTTATTTAAATTAATAGGTTAGAACTTTTGTTTGGGTTTCGTCTGTTGAAATTAATATAGCGCTAATTTAAATATAAGAATTTAAGGCAGTCACCTGCTTGCAATAATAAATATAAGAATTTAATGGCAGTCACCTGCTTGCAATAATAAATATAAGAAGTAAATGGCAGTCACCTGTTTGCAATAATAAATATAAGAATTTAAGGCAGTTACCTGCTTGCAATAATAAATATAAGAAGTAAATGGCAGTAACCTGCTTGCAAAAATAAATATACCAATAAATGGCATTAACATGCTTATTAAAATACTAAGGGGAAGTACGGTATGTCGACGAAGTTAAGTAAAAAAACAAAACCCATCCATAAAATAGGGAAGTTCAAGCTTTCACCTATAGCAAAATGGATGAAGCTTGCTGCATTTACTTCTGTAACCAGTTCTTTTGCATTTTCGGCAATAGCACAAGAAGCCGAAACTGAAAATCTAGATAAAGTTGATAATGATATAGAAGTTGTTGTCGTTACTGGTACACGTAAAACAATTCAAGACCAAATTTCAATAAAGCGTGAATCTACCACGGTTGTTGACGGTTTATCTGCTTCAGATATTGGTGATTTACCTGCACTTTCAATTGGTGAGGCGCTAGAAACATTAACGGGGGCATCATCTCACCGTGAAAATGGTGGTGCTACTGAAATCAGTATTCGTGGTTTAGGTCCATTCTTAAGTGCCACTAACATCAATGGCCGTGAAGCGACCAATGGTAGTGGTGACCGTTCAGTTAACTTTTCTCAGTTCCCATCAGAGTTGATGCAGAAAGTCGCTATTTATAAAACACAAGATGCTTCCATGATTGAAGGTGGGGTTGCCGGTGTTATTACCCTGGAGACACTTAAGCCTTTAGATTTTGGTAAGCAACGTTTTCAGGCTGAAGTAAAAGGTAACTACAACCCAGACCAAGCAAACGTTGACAATTCACTCCAAGGTGATTTGGGCTACCGTGGAACACTAAGTTATGTTGATCAATTTGAGTTTGATAACGGTCAAGCATTTGGTTTGAGTGTAGGTTTGCAGCGTCAAGATATTAGTCAGCCAGAAGCTGAATATAGAAGCTCAAGCCCAACGGGTTCATCTTTATGGGCATGTTTGAATGATCCAACCGATACCAATACCGGTTTTTTCCGTAGCTCAGCGGGCGATTGTGAAGATGAAATTGTTGGCTCAAATAACCAAGGTTATAATAATGATATTGATCCAGACACAGGTCTGGCAGTAGATGATGGTAGAGAATACGCATGGACTGGCTCAAGCCGAAGCTTCCGTCAAAATGAAACATCTGATGAAAGAGACGCTTTATTCTTTGCTCTACAATACCAACCCTCAAGTAAATGGGATATCAATTTTGACGCGCAAATTTCAGATCGTACCCAAGCAGAAGCGCGTCATGATTTAATTTTCTTACAAAAGCGCGTTACACCGGGTGTAACGGGACAAAATCTGATCACAAACGATGTTGGCGGTATTCTACATTGGGAAGGTGAAGAACGCATTGAGTCAGCGGGCGAGCAATTTTCGCGTGAAGAAAAATATCGTGGATATGGCTTGAACGTTGAACATTTTTTCTCTGATGATCTAAAGATTAGTCTTGACCTTGGCTACTCTAAAACCAGCCGTGAAGAACTACAAATAACAAACCGAGGAAGAACAAGCTCTCGTCCTTTCTTATCTTGGGATTTAGGTGAATATATTCCTCATTTCACAGTGACTGATTTTGATGTGACTGATATTTCCAATTTTACTGATAGCCTTCGTACTCGTATCGACAGAGAAAATGTCCGCGACAACGAAATTATGGGTGCACGCCTTGATGTTGATTATATTCTAGACAGTGATTTTTTTAGTAGCGTTCAAGCTGGTGTTCGCGTTTCTGAGCTAACATTTGTTCAATTTGGTGGCACGAACGGTAATGGCTCAAGAACGACATATAATTTAGATGAATCTGCAACATCGGCCATCGATGTACTTGAAGGTTGCCAAATAGCCTTCCCTGAGACTGATTTTTTATCCAGTGTTTCTGACGGTGATATTATCACCCATGTTGACAGTTCAGGTAATGTTGTAGAAAGCGGTACAGGCGCTTCGTGGGCAACTTACAATAACGAGTGTTTCTCTCAAGCAGTAGCAGCATCACAAGGCGGCGAATTCGCATACCCAGATGTTACATACGAGAATGCGGGTACTATTGACGTAACAGAACAAACTACCTCTGCTTACGCCATGCTTAATTACGACACTGAAATGTTTGGTAAATATATTCGTGGTAACTTTGGTGTTCGTGTGGTGGATACTGACGTTACCTCTATTGGCTTTCGAGAAGGTTTCGACGTTGTCACTGATCCGGCGACAGGTATCGTCGAATTAGTACCAAACGGAAGTATTGAAAAGATTGAAAGTGGTGGTGATTACACTGAAGTACTACCAAGCTTTAACTTAGTCGTTGATTATGATGACAATATTCTCCTAAGGGCCGGTATTTACCGAGGTATGTCACGTGCAGATCCATCTGATCTAAGTTATAGCCGCACATTCGTAACCGATGACTCGGATGACCCTGAATCAGTTGAAGACTTGTTGGTTGGTGTTAATGGTTCAGGTAACCCTGATCTTCAACCATTAATGTCATGGAACTATGACGCTGCTTTTGAATGGTATCCAAGCGATGACTCTATGGTAGCGCTAGGTGTTTACTATAAGCAATTCAATGGCGGTTACCAACAGCAAACACAGTTAGAGAATTTTATCGTTGACGGTGTGGAAGTTTCTTTACCTATTACTAATTCAGTCACTACTGACGAAAACAGTGACCTTTATGGTTTCGAAGCGACATTCTCGTATCGTTGGGATTTGGGCGTTGGTGTGAAGCTTGGTTATAACTACGCCGATACAACCTATGAGTTTGAAGATAGTAACTACGGTAATACCTTTACTACTGGTTTAGATGGTGTTGTTACTCAGGAAACCGTAGGTATTGTTCCTCCTGCTTCAGTACCTGGATTTTCTGAGCATGTATTCAATGGACAGGTTTACTACCAAATAGGCGGTTTTGATACTGCGCTTATCTACAAGTATCGTAGTGAATACTTCCAACCATACACTTCTAACGGCACAAGACTGCGTTATGTTGATGAGGCAGGTATTTGGGAAGCTCGTGCTGCTTACAAAATCAATCAACACCTTCGTATTAAAGTTTCAGCAATTAACTTGTTCAGTGAGCCTCGCAGTGATGACTTCTATACCCAAGGTAACTTGGGTCAAGTAAGTGATTACGGTCCTCGCCTGTTCGCAGGTGTCAGCTTTAAGTACTAGCCAAGGCTAGTACTTATAATAAAACAAGCTAAATTTGGAAAAGAATCTTTTTGGAGTCATAAAAATGAATAATAAATCTCTTTTATCGCTCATCATTGCGACAGGCCTATTAGGTTGTGGCGGTGATGACGGTGCTGAACTCGATGGAAATACTCGCGGTAGTATAGCAATAACCGGAAGCAATTTTATCGCTGGCGAAACAATCTCTGCAGCAGCTACTGATGCTGACGGAATTCAAGCAGACACCATTACCTATGTTTGGTCAACAGGTACAATCGGCACATCTTACACAATTACTGAAGCTGATGAAGGCACTGTCATTTCTGTTTCTGCTAATTATACCGATGATGCAGGCTTTACCGAAGGCGTAGGTGCATCTACACCCACTATCAACCCGACCTTAGATGTTTCTGCTAGCATTATTAAGGGACCTATTGATGGTGCAACTTGTGACATATTTGAAGTTGATGATAGTGGTGCTGCGGTTCTTCCTGAGCAAGGCACTGCAACCTCTGACACTTCAGGTGGCGTTACTTTTATTGACGTACACTTCGAAGGTGCGGGTTTAATTGCGTGTACTGGCGGTACTTATACGGACGAGTCAACAGGTTTAACCTTAGATGCTCCTCAACTAAGATCTGTAGTGAATGTAGTTGAAAATATTATTGAGACTGATGATGAGGGTGTGGAAACCATACTACCACCACCTACCTATGTAGTTTCTCCTTTAACCGAAATGGCTGTTCAAAACACGGGTAGTGATTTAAACCAGTTTGCTGACGCAGCTGAAATAATTAATGCTCGTTTTGGTATTCGTTTTGATACAACAGAAGTGCTTCCTACTTTAGTTGGTACTGTTGAACTTGGTGCTGATGGTGCTGAAGATGCTGATAGATATGGTTCTGTGCTAGCGCTACTATCACAAGTTGATGCAGACAACGCAGACGCAGATTTATCTACCGTTATGGAAGATCTTGCTAGTGACGTCGCTGATGGTTCTTTTTCTGAAGAGTCTTTAGTTACACTTGAGACAGCACAAATTAATTTGCAAACGACTTCACAAGTTGCTAGTTCTGTTGATGAGGCGTTACTTGACGGAATTGGAGCCGCTGTTGGTTATAACAATGACCCTGTTGCAGCAATCATCGAAGGTGAATTTGGCGGTACTGTTCAACATACTGCTACGGATCCATTAACTGGTTCACTAAGCATTATCGATCCAAACTTCGAAGAAGATGCTTTTGTTGCTCAAACTGATGTGGCACTTGATTATGGTACATTTAGTATCAGTGCCAACGGTAGCTGGTCTTACACGGTTAACACTGCAAATGATACTTTAGCGAACCTTGAACTAGGTGAGTCTGTAAGTGATTCAATCACTATTGCTTCTATTGATGGTACCACTGCTGATATTAATATTCGTGTTGCTTCACTTACTCAAGTTGTAAAAATAAGCGATACAGGCGGCGATACGGGTGAGATTAGATTTAGCGTTGATAACCTTCGTCAAGGTAAGTTGACTGCATCTATATCTAAAGAGGTTGCGCTTGGTAGTGATGGAAATATTAAAGATGCCTACATTACGCTTTATGGCTCATCTGGTAGTTCTAGTGAATCGCTTATAGATTTGCGTATTCAAGGAACTCAAACTCAAGACGACGGCACTGTCATTGACCCTCGTTTCTTTGTTCGAAATACTGACAGTGACGCTTACCCTGGCAATATAATCACTGCCCCATTTGTTGAAGAGCAGTTTTATGATGTAGAAATCACATGGGACTTAGATCAGGCAGATCAAATCACCGTGACTATTGATGGTGAAGTGATTGGTGGAGGTTCATTCTCTACTGCAGCAGTTGTTGACTCTGATTATACAGGCTTAGACCAGTGGTTCGCTGATGGTGTTAAAGCTATTCAATTTAGATTCGGTGATAATGATAGAACGATTCCTTTCGGTTCTTTCTATGCTGATAACATTGAAGTATTTTCTGATACCGCTGGCACTACAAGTATATTTTCAGATGACTTTGAAGGCTATGATGCAGGTGAAACTTTAGATGGTACAGACAGCAAATATAGCTTAGCTATTTACGCTGAAGTGTCTGTATTTGATGCAGGCGATGGCACAGAAGAACCTACGCCAGCAGTATTCTTTGATTTAACTGGAAGAATTGCAAGTGATGAGGCAACGGCAGCAGGTGCTGTAAGTGTACTTGACCCAGATGATGGCGAAGCTTTTGTTGTTCAGACAACCTTAATGGGTACATACGGTACATTAGCAATTTTAGAAGATGGCTCTTGGACCTATACCCTTGATACTGCTAATGCCACGATTGCAGCACTTGTTGTGGGTGAAAGTGAACTCGATACCTTTACTATTGAATCTTTTGATGGCACTACCGCTGAATTAGCAATCACAATTACAGGCACAATTGTTGTTGATACTGGAGCAAACAATGTTGCCAGAATGGCTGATACATCATTAACTGCTGACGCTGAGTTACGTTTAACAACGGAGCCACTTGCTGAAGGTTCTATTTCTACAACCATTAAGCTACAAGCAATTTCTGGCTTCACTGCTACACCAGAAGTTTCTGAAGATAATACCGCTTACATCAGTATCTATGGTGGCTCTGCTTCTTCAAGTAACTTAACGGGTGAGATTGTCTTTGCTAAAGACGGTGCTGTTAAGTATCGTGATGCAAATAAAGATCAACAAACCATTGATGGCTTAACTTATTTTGATGATACAGATATTGATGTCGTTCTTGCTTGGACAGCAACAGGTTACTCACTTTCAATTGATGGTGGTACAACGTTCTACGGTCCTTATGAAGCAATCAATACAGGTACAGCGACAGAAACGTATCAAATTCGTATTGGTAGCTCTTCGAAAGAGTCAGCAAAAGAATTACTCGCTGATGATATCGTCATTGCTGATGAGAGCGATATGGCAGTGCTATCTGAAGACTTCGAAACTTATGCAGAAGGTGAAGATTTAAGTGCAATGTATTCAAGTTCTGCTGAAGCAACCGTTAAGACCATAGCGGGAAGTAGTGTAAATAAAGTTGCTCGAATGGCTGACACATCACTAGACGCTGACGCTGAGTTACGCTTAACCACGACTCCACTTGCTGAAGGCTCTATTTCAACAACCGTTAAGTTACAGGCGATTGCTGGCTTTACTGCAACACCGGAGGTTAGTGAAGATAATACCGCTTATATTAGTATTTATGGTGGCTCAGCCTCTTCAAGTAACCTAACAGGCGAAATTATCTTTAGTAATGATGGTAGTGTTAAATATCGTGATTCATCTAAATCGCAGCAAATCATTGATGGCTTAACACATGCAAATGATACCGATATTGATGTAGTGCTTGAATGGACTGCAACAGGTTATTCACTTTCAATTGATGGTGGCACAACCTTCTACGGTCCTTATGAAGCAATCAATACAGGTACAGCGACAGAAACGTATCAAATCCGTATAGGTAGCTCTTCTAAAGAGTCAGCAAAAGAGTTACTCGCTGATGACATTGTTATCGCTGATGCAAACGATACTGCAATGCTATCTGAGGACTTCGAAAGTTATGCTGTGGGTGACGATCTAAGTACGACTTACTCTAGTTCTGCCGAAGCAACAGTGCAAGAAGACTAATTAACTTGCTGTTGTAAATTAATGTTTTAAATAATGTGTTAAAAATGCCGCTTATTGATAGCGGCATTTTTTGTACTTATTTTGTAGACTAAAGTGTGCTATTTGAATGCGACTTTCGCTCTTTTAAAAGTGATAAATAGCAAACAAAGTATCTATTTTTCCTCTTTATCTTTTTATCTTTAGCGAGTTTTTAAATATCCAGCTATAAGCATTTTAATAAATAGGTGAATGAAAAAACAGATTTTAGGTCAAGCTTTTAGAGCGCTTGAGATAATTCAATGAAAGGCAACCATACAATAAAGAGACCTTTATGCCGTACCTGAAATAACGGCCAAAATTGTTAACTGATCAGTATTAGGTAATGACTTGATTGATCTCGTCACTGTAATTAAATAGCCACCCATTTGTTTTGCTTTACTTTTACACTCATTATGCTTAAACATCTCAATAATATTACTTATTGTCGTTCCCATATAAATCAAGAATATATTGGGTCAGTGTAAACTTTAATTTATTACCATACATTTTCTAATATCACAGCTCACTTTTATAATTTCTGCATTAACTTACTTTTGTACAAAAGTGAGCTAGAAAGAGCTAATGTCTTAATCGTAATAAAAGAACATGACACTATTCTCGTTTATTAGTGAATATTACAATTTGTCAGCTTATGGTTATATTTTATATCAGGATATGGTTATATCTTTAAGCTAAGATCTTGAAAGTCAGATAAGGGTTATGTCAACTTATGATCGCATCGACAAATAAGCTCAAAAGGGTTTGGCTCTTATTTTAGAGAGTAAAAAGGCTGCTATTGCAGCCTTTTTAATGGGTGACAGTTTTATTGTTTAAATAAGCTTATTTCGGATCAAAGCTGAAAGCTTGACCGGCAATGGCCGCTTCATACATAAAGCCACCTTTAGCCGCTGTAAAAATTGCCATGCCATTCATATAACTTGCTTTGGCTGCTGTGCGATTTCCAGCATTACCTGCAGCGGCAGAATTACCAGTCGAGCCAACTTGAGCGTTTGCACCAACAGTAATGGCGACGGCTGAGGCTTGGGCGCTAAATTCGAATGTGCCACTGGTAAAGTCGTCGTATGCAGCTTTATTTTTGAAGAAGATAAGCTCGCTGTATGCTTGTCCGCCCAATTGAAAACCAATAGACAGCTGAGATAGGGTTGAGTCACCAGTGTGGCTGCCACCACGATAGACTCGACCTGAACCATAGGCGGCGCCGATACCTACACCACCTTTACCTACTGTTGGATAAACGGCATATCCATAAGCATCATTGAAAAAGCTCTGCACTTCTGGGGCTTTGTTAAAGTCAGCAATGGTCTTTGCGTATTTGTCAGCATATTTATCTGCATGGGCAGTGGTAGAAAAAGTAAGCCCTAACAGCGCAACGCTCAGTGCTAAGACGGATAAAATATTTTTCATGCTAACTCCTGTTAATCGATATCGGATTGGTTTCAGCTGTTATGTAGGGTCACTACTTGCTCATTAATGTTAATGGCAAATCATGTTCGTATTCACAATAAAAATGAGCTGAATTGATGCAAGTTTGCAAGCAGCATATCAAAGCCGTGAGTCAAAGGGCAAAAATAACGCGCTTATTGTCAGCTAAGGTTCAGACTACTGACGCGAAGCGCGCTTAGGTACAGTCTTGATTTGAAAGGCTGTTTTCTAGTCTTGTATACCTAGCACATAATAATCAAACCATTTCTTGTCCCATTCCATTTTGGCTTTTCGGTGCTGATATCGACTTAATCCATGACCTTCATCTGGGTACACAACTAATTCAACGGGAACATTAAGGTAGTGCTTTAAAGCACGATATAACCCTTGAGCATGGCCTAAAGGCACACGTTGGTCGTGTTCGCCGATATGAATTAATGTAGGCGTGTTAATGTTATTGGCATAGGTCAGTGATGACGCTTTTTTATAAGCTTCTGGCTGTTCCCACGGTAATCCCTGCATAAAGTTCACTACATGACCTGGGGTATCTTCTAACATCCACTGTAAGCGCTGATCGAAAACGCCTGCACCAGAACTTGCTGCTTTAAAGCGATTGGTGGTGCTGATGAGGGCATTCGTTAAGTAGCCGCCATTACTCCAGCCCATCACTGCCATTTTATCTTCATCAGCGATGCCTTCAGCGATTAAATGATCAACACCAGCAAGAATATCGTTGACTTCAATATCGTGCTCTTGACCTACTAAGTCAGTGAGAAACTTATCACCGAATCCCGTTGAGCCACGATAGTTTGGCGATAAGATCGCCCAGCCATCCGCCGAAAATGTGCTGCGTCCGTATGAGCGATGTTGCAGTGCATAAGGTGTCGCAGATGTAGGACCACCATGGATTTGTACTATCAGTGGTAATCTCCCTTGCGACGCTTTATAGCCATGTGGAAGTTCTAAAATACCCTCAACGGTAGCGCCATCAGGTGCTTGCCATTTCACGATGGAAATCTGTGGTAATTGCCATTGTTTTACTTGCGAGTTGATGTCAGTGATACGTTTAATTTTAGCGCGGCGATTATCAGCATCAGCAATAAAAAGGTCGCTAAAATGAGTTAAGCCATTATGGCTCAGCACGAGCTGTTTACCTGATGAATTAAAATCATAGCTGCCGACTACGATGTCAGCATCTATGACTTTACGGCTATCACCTTGCTTGTTCTTGATAAATTCTGTGCAATAAATTTTTACTCGAGCAGACTCTGCACCGCGATAACAAATTTCATCACTGTTTGGACGCCACTGAATATCTTGTCCATTTAAGGTGACCTTACCCGGGCGAGAGAGCTCGGTTATGCTGTTGTTGCCTTTGGCGGTGTCAGCGATAAATAACTTGCCTGGGTGACCGTCAAAGTCGATGCGAAAGGCCAATTGCTGATTATTATCATGCCAAGCTAACCCTAATAACCAACCGTAAGGTGATGGAGCTTGTTGACGCCATTGTTGATCAGCCAATACCTGATGACGTTGTTGCTTCACATCATAAATATCAATGTCAGACCAACCCTCAAGTTTTACTAATTCATTATCTTCGGTCGTAATTCGGGCAATTTTAGTTTGGGCATTATTAACACTGAATTGCCAGACTACCTTATCGTCATCAATTAAAGTTTGTTGTTTGTAGTGTTCTAAATCAAGCACATAGAGTGGATTTGACTGGTGTTCACCATGACCATATTGAGGCGCATCATGACGGCTGCGCATCTCACTCCAGACATCGGTTTCTTCGGTGGTTTTATTGCCAGTAAAGTACAAGTTTTTACCATCATGGCTTAACTGAAACGCATTTACCCCTTCAGTTTCTTTGGTCAATGGCTGTAAGTCCGCACCACTATTAGTCATTCTAAATACTTGGTTTTTGCCATTCAGTGGCGCTTTTTCATGGCTGTCAGTACGTTTTGAGAGAAAGTAAATATATTGCCCGTCTGGACTCCAAACTGGACTTGCTTCATTTTCATTACTGAATGTGAGGCGTTGAGTTTGACGGGTTTTAGTGTTGACTTTCCATAAGTCAGATTGGGCTTTATCGAGCGTTTCATCCCAACGACTTTCTACCCAAATCGCTTCTTTACCATTAGGGCTAAAACTCACTTGTTTCATCATGGCGATGTCAAAAAAGTCATCAATAGTGATTTTTTTTAGTGCAGATTCGGCTGCTGTCTGAAAAGAAATACTGAGTAGAGAAATAAGCCCAATTGGGCGAAGGCGGGTTAATAACGTTGACATGGAGCTCCTTTCCTTATTCTTGATGTGTGTTAATGGAGTCGCTTTTCTGAGGCCGTATCTTCATTGATGATGGTTTGTAAATAATTCAATTCTTCAGAATTTAATAACTGCTCACTGGCTTTTTGTGGCTTGTGTGATTGATTCTGATTGGCGCTATTGTTGTTACCTCTGAGATAGGCTGCACGAGTAATTTGATGCAAACCATATAAGGCAAAACCATAAACCGTTATCAGCAGTGACAATCGTGCAATGGTATGAGCTAAAACTGAAATAGTATCACCGAAATAAAATGGGATTAATACCATCACTATGCGCAGTACCCAATTAAGCAATATTCCAGCAGTAAGTATCAGTAACCAGCGCAATCTAATATCTTTTAAGCTTTGTTGGTTGGTTAATTTAAAGCGTTTTTTATGTTTGCTGATGGTATTGAATATCAGCCCAAAATAGATGGCACTTTGTAAAATGATGAACCCAGGCATGACTAATGCAATCGTGTTGATATGACGGAGTTCGCTAACTGAATTGACCACTTGTGTTGAAGCGGTCGGATCCAGCCCAATGTTGAAAAACACTGCAAACATAATGGCAATCATAGTGATTAACGTCGGTGATAGGTGTTTGAGAATATTACTATCTGATACCGGAATTTGCAGGCAAGCTTTACAGTATGAATAAAGTAAAGGCATCAATAAAAAGTAAAAGGGCACCATTAAGGTCAAAATGAAATGAATTTGAATCGGCGCATTTTCACGGGTGATTGCCCCAGTGGCAAAAAAAAGTGCAATGAGCAAAAATAACGAGCCTAATAAACGATTACTTTGTGTCGTGCTAGGATCGCTGTTGGCGTATATGTAGCGCACATATAAGCCTACCCCGAAGCAATGAATACCGCCGAGTAATGATAACCAAATATAAGCTTGCGAGAAAAACGGTCCGAGTTCGATCAGTTACCCCTTATTTCATTCTAAGTGATAATACCTCTAAGCGACTATTTCGACCAGTATCCTAAGCTTTTTTTTGCTTTCTTATGTGACGATTTGAAACGCCTTCAGGTGGCTTACCTGGCGCGGGTTTTCTTTCTGATAATAAATGCTTAATCGACATAATGGGATGGGGGAGCAGCATTCGTGGTCCTGAGTAGATCATTATCTCTCGGACTTTTTGTTTCATGTGGGGTTTATAGCAATGAACTGGGCATTTATTGCATGTTGGTTTGTCTTGACCGTAAGGACAGCGATCTAATCGAGTTTCGGCATATTCAAGTAATGAACGACATTCTTCACACAGCTCTTCACCTTGTGTCTGTTGATGATGAGCACGACAATATATGCCAGCCATGGCTGTCATTGTGTTGAGCTCAAACAGTAATTTTCCTGAGAGAATAGAAGATTCAGACATCAATAAATACCTTAGTAATTTACTCGGGTATGAGTAGTGTAACTAGCTTCAATGATTCAGTTCAATTTAGGTGATTATAAGCTTGAGCTAAAGCACAAAAATCTCAAAATTTGAATTTATCCCCACTTATCATGTTTAATGGCACAAAAGCAGGATAAATACTTGATTTATTGCTGCACAATAGCTTATTAATACTAGATAACCTGCTCAAAAAAGCAGCGTGAAAATTAATCTCTCTTGAATAGACTTTGAGCTTGACTGCTTAGCTATTTAAATACACACAAACATGACACAGGTATGGTGTTATCAATGAAATATATTGTCATTATTTTATTAGTCTTGTTGGGCGTTTATTTGTACCGTCGAACGCAGAAGGTTGCTCAAAACGAATTAGATGAGAAAACATCTGCTCAACAAGAAAAACCGCAAGAAACGACAGTGTCAGAAGATGTGATTGACGTAGAAGCAGAAGTCGTGGAAGAAACAACTGAAAAGGCTGTTGATGAGGTTGTCGTTGGCGCTAACACTGTCGTGCCAGAGCCAGAGCCAGAGCCAGAGCCAGAGCCAGAGCCAGAGCCAGAGCCAGAGCCAGAGCCAGAGCCAGAGCCAGAAGTTGTAAAAGAAAAAGAAAACGAAGAAACGGATGTAAACTTGCCTGCTACAGGTGCATGGGCGGGTGATGTGTTTGCTAATCTCGTTAGCAGTTTTGATGCCAGTGCAGATGTCACAGCGCAGCATCAAACGTTACTGAATATTATTGGTCATAGTTATAAATTGCGTAAACAGGCAGATTATTGCCAATATGGTGCGCAATTGGCCGATAACTATTTAGCTGTTTATGCCAAGTACCAGCAACAGAATAAGGTTGCTGCTGATGAAAAAGGTCCAGGCTTTATGCAGTTATCAACCATGCTTAATGATACTAAGCAGTTTGATAAAGCCATTATGCTATGTGAGCAAGCGCTGCAATATCAGCTAAGCGATGGAACTGTTACTGGTTTTGAAGGTCGAATTAAACGTATCGAGAAAGCAAAATCTAAAGCTGCAGGCTAAGGGCTATTTAACCTGTTGGTGAATACTATTTCACCTAGATTCAATTAAAGCGGACTTAGGTTCGCTTTTTTATTGCTAATATCTTTGTTAGTTATAGACATATTGATGGATCTTGCCATTATAGGGCGCGTTTGAGCCAACGGAGTTGCAATATCGCGCTACTTTTTGCTCGGCGAGTTAATGCTTCCCTTCACTTTTGAGGAAATTAAGAGGTTTTTTATGAATACCAAAGTACTGACTTTGTTGGTTTTATGCTTAGGAATATTCAGCTTGTCAGGCTGTATTCGTACACCTGAATGGACTCTTTTTTATTACGCAGACCAAGCTAAAAAGCCGGCTAATCCGATACAAGCGGATTATATTGCGGGTTATTATGACACGCTTGAGCAGTGTCAGTTAAAAGGCGATGGTATGTTACGCCTTAGTGGAAAAAGCCTTGTTGAAATAGACAAGCAGGCCCTAGAAAATGCTACAGCAATACCTGTAGCTATCGAAAAAGGATATCAATGTGAGCAGCTATGTCAGGTCGATGATGAAAATGTGATTCATTGCCAATAGCCTGCTTTAGGGAAGATGAATGCAGCTAAAACAAGATTTTTTTGAACAACTTGAAGGATTTTATTCGCAGGTTTACCCGCTGCCTATTAGTCAACCTCATTGGCTTGCTTGGAGTGATGACGCCGCGGCATTAATTGGCCTAACTAAGCCCACCGATGAGTTACTGATGCAGATGTCAGGTAATCAACAGATACCTGGTGCGAGTTATTATGCGCAAGTGTATAGCGGTCATCAGTTTGGTGGTTATTCACCACGACTGGGTGATGGTCGTTCAATTATTCTAGGTGAAGCATTTAATGGGCAAGATGCGCATCCACAAGCTTGGGACATTGCCTTAAAAGGTGCAGGCCCAACCCCGTATTCCCGACATGGCGATGGCCGAGCAGTAATGCGCTCTGCAGTAAGAGAGTTTTTGGCATCGGAAGCGCTCGCAGCTTTATCTGTTCCTACTACACGTGCCTTAGCCGTTATAGGTTCTGATTTGCCCGTTTGGCGTGAATCTCAAGAAACCGCTGCTATTACCGTAAGGCTGGCAAAAAGTCATATTCGTTTTGGTCATTTTGAATATTTTTGTCATAGCGAACAAGGAAGTAAAGATAAGCTTATTCAGTTACTTAATTTTACTATTGCCCAACATTATCCGCATTTATCGCAAGATTATCACGGTTACAAAGCCTGGTTCACACAAGTGGTTAAAGATACCGCTGTGCTGATTGGTCATTGGCAAGCCGTTGGTTTTGCTCATGGGGTGTTGAACACAGATAATATGTCTGTTTTGGGCGACAGCTTTGATTTTGGCCCTTTTGCTTTTTTAGACACGTTTAAAGAAGACTTCATCTGCAATCATTCTGATCCAGAAGGGCGTTATGCGTTCGGTCAGCAGCCTGGTATTGGGTTATGGAACTTGCAACGTTTAGCGCAAGCATTAACGCCTGTGATCGAATCTGATGATTTGGTCGCTGCACTGAATACCTACCAAGCAGAATTAGTGAAGCAATACTTGTTATTGATGCGGGCTAAATTGGGCTTATCAGTAACAGAGCAGATTGCCAATTCGGCAGAACAAGACAAACAAGATTTAGACCTAATAGGCCGATTTTGTGGGGTGATGCAGCATAATATGTTGGACTACACCAATACCTTTAGGGCTTTTGGTAACTTGGATGTCAATAGCGCTAAATCCAATATTGCTGATGAAATCATCGATAGGCCAACATTTGATGCTTGGTATAAGGACTATCAGCAACGAGTGGGAAAAGTGACAGATATTGAGGCTTGGCAAGGTGCAAGAAACAGTGTCAATCCGAAATACATTCTGCGTAATTATCTTGCACAGGAAGCCATTGTCGCCGCAGAAGAGGGAGATAATGGTAAATTGGTTGAATTACACCGGTTATTAACACAGCCCTATGCCGAGCAAGAACATATGTCACACTATGCTCAGCGTCCGCCGCAGTGGGGGCAGGGATTAATTATGTCTTGTAGCAGTTAATTTTTATTTTAAGCATACGATAAGCCGAACAGTAAACATGTAGGCTTATCAATAACGCAGGTTTACCTAACTATATGAATAGCGAAAAGCCCGTGATTGGCTTGCATTCAATCGCATTAGACAAAGAGTCGCTCAGTATTTTAATCCGTGCAGATATAGATTTTGAGCAGTTTGAACAATTTGCTGAGCCATTGGCCGCGGCGATGGATTGCGAAATCCGTGAGCAACAATGGGGCGCAGATAGACATCAATGGCTATTGAATTTTGAAGGTAGTCAGCTTTGGTTACATTACGAGTTTTATGGCGATATTTGTTGGATATCGACCGATGTCGCCTCGGATATTGAAGTGTTAACGTATTTAATGACGTTATTAACACCATTAGTCACAGTGAAGGGCGCAAATGAGTAATCGTCAAATAGATAACGATTCGACAGAGCAAGCCAATTCGAATAAAAGCCAAGATGCATCATTTGACTTTCAAGCTTTAACGCCTGACTTAATTTTAGATGCTATCGAGAGCTTAGCGGTATACCCAGAAACCGGTTTATTGGCTTTAAATAGCTATGAAAACCGTGTTTACCAATTTCGGTGTGATCGTGGGAATCGATATGTGGTTAAGTTTTACAGGCCGCATCGTTGGTCTGAAGAACAAATTCAAGAAGAACATGATTATGCGCTGGCATTGGCTGCAGAAGATATTCCTATTGCTGTCCCAGCGATTATCGATGGTAAGACTTTACACCACTATCAAGGCTATAAATTTACGCTATTTCCTTCTATTGGTGGGCGTGCTTTTGAGGTCGATAATCTCGACCAATTAGAGTCTGTTGGTCGCTTCATTGGCCGTATTCATCAATATGCCAGTAAACAAGCATTCCAATATAGAGAGCCAGTTTCATCAAAGATTTTGGGTGATGATGCGTTGGCGTATTTACAACAATCTGGTCAAGTGGCTGATGGCATTAGCCAGCAGTTTTTTACCGTGGCAGAGCAAGTGTTAGATAAAGCTAAAAGTGCGATGTCAGGGCATCAATTTCCAACGATTCGTCTGCATGGAGATCTGCATCCCAGTAATATTTTATGGACGCCCGATGGCCCAGGCTTTGTGGATTTAGATGATGCAAGGCAAGGTCCTGCAGTACAAGACATATGGATGATGCTAACGGGTGATCGATCTCAACGGCTGTTACAATTAGACGTCTTGCTAGAAGGTTACCAAGAGTTTTACGATTTTGACCAAGGTCAGCTCGCTTTAGTTGAGCCTCTAAGGGCCTTGCGCATGCTTCACTATAACGCTTGGTTAAGTAAAAGATGGCAAGATCCCGCATTTCCAATGAACTTTCCATGGTTTGGTGATATCAAATACTGGGAACAACAAACCTTAGCGTTTAAAGAACAACTTGCAGCGTTAGATGAAGCACCATTAAGCTTGATGGGATACTAGGTGTTAACTAACGTAGATTGTTACAAATGTTCTTGATAAGGTCTTGAGATATTGCAATAACCTAAATTATGATACGGTTTAGGTAATACATACATTAGCTCTGCGTAAAGCAGGCAATAGATGGCAAATTTTAAAATTAAAAAATAATTTAAGATTGCACACTAAAGGAAGCAAAATGAAAAAAGCACTATTAATGGCTGCAGCACTACTTTTAGCCCCATTGGCGGCAACTGCTGCAGATTATAAAGAAGGTGTACATTACACTGTGATTAATGAAGGCCCTGCAACGTCTAAGCCTGAAATTACAGAGTTTTTCTCATTCTTCTGTGGCCACTGTTATAACTTTTCAAAAACAGTTGTTCCAAAAATTGAGAAAACATTGCCAGAAGGTGTTGCGTTTAACCAAGCACACGTAGAGTTTATTGGCCGTGAAATGGGCACTGAAATGTCTCGTGCTTTTGCGATTGCTCACCAGTTAAATGTTGAAAAGAAAATCGAACATGCAATTTTCGTTGCTATTCACGATACTAAGCAACGTTTCACTAGCCAAGATGATATCCGTATGCTGTTTATTGCTAACGGTGTTGATGGTAAAGACTTTGATGCGGCAGCAAACTCATTCATGGTGAATGCACAAATGTCTAAAATGAAGCGTGATACTGAAAACGCAAAACTATCAGGTGTGCCTGCATTAGTGGTTAACGGTAAATATCGTGTTGAGACTGGTTCAATTAAGTCTTATGACGAGCTTTTAGATATCGCTTACTACTTAACGTCTAAAGATAAGTAATCGATTAAGATTAACTAAGACGAATTATTGACGCAGTATTTGTTCGATAATTTGATAAAAAAATAGAGCCAGCAGTGGCTCTTTTTTTATGTCTGTATTTTGTGAGGTTGATTGTCCAACTACCTGAAAAAAAGCAAAAAAAAACCGTAGGTTTCAAAATTATTCATTTCAAAACGATACGGTGTTGAGCCAATTGGCTCGTTATTTACCCTGAGTAACGTTAAATACTCTATCAAAGCGTCAAAAAAATGGCAAGTGTCATTTTTGTGTTATTTCATTATTTGAACTTAATCGCTGAATTTAAGGTGAAAAATGTTTAACTTTACGAAACTCTTTGGGGATTTATATTGTCAAAGTGAAGTCATCAAAAACCAATAACAACATGCTTGAGGAGTTCTCATGAGAAGGTTCCCCGTTTACGCACCTAAGCTTATTGTCAAACATGCACGTATTTTTCTTACAGGGGTTATTTGGGTTAAAGATCTAGGTTGCTTAGAGTTTAAGAAGGGACGTTTTTTAATGCCAAAAAAAAGCCTGCCAAAAGTAAAGCAGGCTGTTTCAGAACTTAATGAGCTATTAGCTGCTCAGCATAATGAAGCTAATGCTATTTAGCTTTCGCTATTAAGTAATCCAACAAGACCGTTAACTTTGTCATTCCAAGAGTTGAGGTCTTGTTGTAGTTGTTGATTAGTCTCAGTCAACTGAGCGTTCTTTTGCTTCTCTTCTTCAAGCTCCATTTTAAGTAGCTCAGCATTTTCAAGAGTAGCCTGGATTTTGGCTTCCAGTTGGGACAATAATTCAAGGCTCATATCGGGAGTCCTAATAGTTTCTGGATGGAATGCTGATTCTAGCAGTGACTGGGGTTTAAGGAATAGACAAATCTGTTAAGTGGTTAAAAAAAGTACCAGTTTTACTACTATTTTCTAAGCTTTAATCACCTTGAGCTGTATTTAGGTAATTTTTTACTGATATCTAGCAGCAATCCCTGATGTTCAGTGTCCCATGAAAGTCTTACTCATTAGATAAACCTCGTTTTAAAACGGCCTTTTTTGGGAATTGTCATCTTGTGCAGAACGATTGACGGTTAAATGTCATCCACATTGTCCATTTGCTTGACATTACAACTGATGATTCATAGTCTGCTAGCTCTGTTTTCAAGGTGGTAGCAAATGGACATCAAATATAATTTAAAATCGTCACGCCGTACTGAGCAATTTCATCCAGAAGGTAATGTTGGATTTGGTAATCTCAGAACTGATCATATGTTTTTAATGGATTATCGAGATGGCCAATGGTGCGATCCACGTATCGAACCTTATGCTCCTTTTGAGATTGCGCCAGGTGCAATTTCATTGCATTACGGTCAGTCTATTTTTGAAGGCGCAAAGGCCTTTATGCATGACGACGGTGAAATCTATACCTTTAGATTGAATAAGAATGCGGAACGTTTAAACAACTCTGCAGATATCTTATGTATTCCTAACCTTGATGAAGAGATTCAACTTGAAGCCATTAATGCGCTTATTGATGTGGATCGTTTGTGGTTCCCGATGCAAGATGGCGCTTGTTTGTATATTCGTCCTTTCATTTTTGCGACCGAAGATCGTCTATCGGTGAGTCCTAGCCTGAATTTTACCTTTTGTGTCATTTTAAGCCCAAGTGGCGCTTATTATGCTGATGGGGTAAGCAAAGCGATTCGTTTACTTATTAGTAAGAAGTTCCACCGTGCAGTATCGGGTGGCACCGGCGCATCGAAAGCGGCGGGTAACTACGCTGCATCACTGCGAGCGGGCCAAGCTGCTGCTGAATATGGCGCTGCTCAAGTGTTATATCTTGATGCTAACAATCAACAGATTGAAGAAGTGGGCGCAATGAACCACTTCCATGTGCTTAAAGATGGCACTGTAGTGATCCCAACATTTACTGATACGATTTTAAAATCAATCACCTCGCAATCAATGCTTGAGCTAGGGCACCTATTAGGCTGTGAAGTGCGTCAAGAGACGATCATGCTAGATAAGTTTATTGCTGATATCGAGGCGGGTGAAATTGTTGAGGCAGGTGGCTTTGGCACCGCAGCAGTTGTGTCACCTGTGGGATCGTACATTTTTGAAGATGGACGAGTGGTAACTGTTGGTGATGGTGAGGTCGGCCCGTGTATTAAGCGAATCTACCAAATCTTTACTGAACTACAAAATGGTCAGCTTGAAGGCCCTGAAGGCTGGGTTAAACGTGTTGAGCGAGTGGCTCCTAATACATAGTAGAATAATACCTAGTGCAGGTGTTTTGACCAATAAAAAGGCTCCTAAGGGAGCCTTTTGTGTATCTATCGCATGCCTGTTAACTATTAGCTTTCTCAAGTTTGTCTTGCTGTAATACGGCCAAACATTCATCTGCTGGCAGAGGTTTACTCAGCAAGAAGCCTTGGACTTGATCACAGCCTTCTGACTGCAAGAAGTCGAGTTGTTCTTGGGTTTCTACCCCTTCAGCAACGACATTCAGCTCTAAACTATGGGCTAAGGTAATAATTGCACTGGTTATTGCTGCGTCATCAGGATCTTCAATGATATCGCGCACGAACTCTCGGTCGACTTTTAACGTATCAATAGGGAAACGTTTTAAGTAACTCAAGCTCGAATACCCAGTCCCAAAGTCATCAATAGCAATGGTGAGTCCTAAGGCTTTAAGTTGCGACAGTACTTCCACTGAATCCTTTGGATTACCCATGATCATCGATTCGGTTAACTCAAGCTCTAATGCTCCAGCAGGTAACCCTGAGACGGCCAATGCGACTTCAATGGTTGAAATAATATCCGCTTTTAATTGTCTTGCTGAGAGATTGACGGCAACTGAGATATCTTCAAAGCCTTGTTTATGCCATTCAGCAAGTTGATTACACGCTTCATCAATGGCCCAGTGCCCAATGGCGTTGATCATCCCAGTTTCTTCTGCCAATGGAATAAATTCAACGGGTGAAATAAAGCCAAGCGTTTTACTTTCCCAACGCAGTAGCGCTTCAACGCCTAAAATTTGCTTGGTTTTAATATCGTATTTAGGCTGATAAACCAGATAGAGCTCGTTACTTTGAATCGCTTCTTTAAGCCCAGCTTCAAGCTCAACATGACGGGTGGCATATTGGTTTAGCTCTTCGGTGTAAAACTGGAAGTTATTGCGACCTAAAGATTTTGCATGATACATGGCGGTATCTGCATACTTGATCAGTGAGGTACTGTCGTCAGCGTCATTAGGGAATAAACTGATACCGATAGAAGGCGAGACAGTAATATTTTTATCTTCAAGTAAGAAAGGCGCTTTAAAGGCTTTAAGCACTTTTTCAGCAATGATGGTAGCCGCTTTTAACTTGGCGACCCCTTCCAAAATAATGGTGAATTCATCCCCGCCTAGACGGGCAACGGTATCGCCTTCACGAATAGCATTTTGCAATCGACTCGCAACGGCTTTTAGCAGTAAATCACCCACATGGTGTCCCATGGAGTCATTGATGTGTTTAAAGCGGTCTAAATCAAGGAATAACAAGGCAACAATTGATCTCGAACGATGGGCCTTAGTGATAGCTTGATTAAGTCGATCTTGGAATAAGGTTCGGTTTGGCAGGCCTGTCAATGGGTCAAAGTTTGCTAAAATTCGCAAATCTTCTTCCGCTTTTTTACGGCTCGTGATGTCAGTAAATACCGCAACAAAGTGGCTGGTCTCACCCTTAGTATCAATGACTTGGTTGATTTCTAGCCAAGCCAAAATACCTTTTTTATCTTTAGTTCGAATGTTGATTTCACCGGCCCAATGCTTTTTACGCAGTAGCTGTAATTCGACATTATGGTAGAAATCTCGAGAACGCTTTCCATGGGCGAGGAATAAGAAATGCTTGCCCGCGATGGCATCAGGCTCAAAACCTGTTATTCGACTGAAAGCAGGGTTTACTGAGCGAACACGGTAATCTAGTTCTCCCACCACTACGGCCTCATTCATACTGTGCAGTACTTGAGTGGAGAGTTTTAGCTCGTTTTCAGTTTCTTTTCTGACAGTGATGTCTTTATGGGTTCCTGCCATTCTGACCGGTCTGTCTTGTTGATCCCATTCAACAACCTTGCCTCGATCGATTAACCAGATCCATTTGCCCGCTTGTTTTTCAACACGATATTCAGCTTCAAAGAACTCAAGTTTACCTTCAAGATGTTGATTAAGAATTTTCGACACCCTAGGTTTATCTTCTGGGTGAATATTATTAATCAAAGCTTGATCTTCATTACCAAGGCGCAGCGGTGGCACCATGTCCGTTCGGTAGACTTTATTTTCACGTATGTTCCAGTCCCACATGCCATCACCAGACGCCCATAACGCCAGTTTCAGGCGCTCTTCAGAGGCGCGGATACTGATTTCAAATTCACGCTGTTGTTCACGCTTTAGCTGTTTAAGATAAATCAGGAAAGTAATCGCCAGCATGATGGCAATACCATAGATGACGTAAGCTGCTTTACTTAAATAAAACGGTGGGACGATTGTAAATTTGATACTAAACGGAGCTTGGTTAAAACTGTTGTCTGTTAACGTGAAGCGCACCAGTAACTCATACTCTTTAGGTGCAAGACCTGTAAAAGTAATATTGTTGGTATTGTTAAGTTCAACCCAATCGTTATTGTGCCCGACTAATTTATAACTTAATTGGTGAAATCCTGGGTAATTGTATTCAAGCGCACTGACTTCAAAACGAATGACATTATTCGCAAATGGCATAGTCAGCTCAGGAGGATGAGATAAGTCATGCAATTGATGATGCTCATTTCCAATGGTATAGCTCGTAAGCGCTAATTTGACATCAGGCCTTTCTGCGGGCACTTCATCTGGGGTAAATTGGTTAATGCCATTAATCCCGCCAAACCATAAGTCACCATCTGCATCCCTAAACTTGACCCCACCATTAAATTCGTTGGCTTGCACACCATTAAAGACATTAAATGCCACGAGTTGATTATCAGGAGTGACACGAATGATGCCTGAGTTCGTGCTTAACCAGAGGTTTTGCTGGTTATCTTCGAGAATGGCATAGACCGTGTGTTGCTTTAATGATTCATTTAAAGCTTCAAAGTGAATGCTACCGTCTGCCAGTTCAATAATTTTGTCGACACCGCTATGGGTTGCCATTAAAAAGTCACCCGTGCTGGTAGCAATAAAATCACGGATACGATTATCACTCAGTGTTGATTCGTCCGCGGGTTGGCGAACTTTTAACGTGAGTTTTTTATCATCTGGCTTTAGCCTTACTAGGCCTGCCATTGTCCCAATCCAAAGGTTATTTTGATGATATTTTAGAGAAAGAATTGAACGCTCTTGAGGAGAGTACGTCTCTTGGTAATCAAATTGATATTGATGTAGTACCCCTTCGCCAGGTAAGACAAAATACAGTCCATTACTGCTCCCCACCCATAAACGCTGTTTGTCGTCTAACGCAAGCGAGCGTATATGCAACGTGTTGGGAATAAGGTGGTCAAATGCCGGTAAAAAACTGAGCTGTTGATCCGGTGTCAGTCTGGCTAAACCATGATCTGTTCCGAACCATAAGTTGCCATCGGGCGTTTCAGTTATTGCATGTACCGTGATGTTTAATTCAGATTCATTAAGGTTTAATGCTGTGGCAAACAAGTCATTGTAATAATAAAATTGGCCTTGTTTTTCATCAAAGGTTTTAACGCCTGCGCTTTCGGTTCCAACCCATAGTCTGTCTTGGCTATCACGAAATATAGCTCTGATCATATTAGCCATTTTGGGCTTAGATGGGTGCATTTCATAAATATGATTAAAATAGACTTGGTTAAGATTAAGCTTGTTAATACCAGAATAACGAGTGCCTAACCACAATGTACCATCGGGCGCGAGCATGATGGTTTGTAAGTTATTTTCGCTGATTGAATGACGGCTATTAGGGTCATATTTATGGACTTTACTGCGCCACTGACCGTCGATTAAATCAAGTTGTATTAATCCTGCATTAGCACCAATAGCCCATACTTGTTGGCTATTGCTGATGACAAAATCATGAATTTCGTTAAAGATGGTTGGCTGCTGATTAGTCCATACGAGTGTTTTTTCATGGGTGATGAGATCATAGCGAACTAGCTCGTTACCTATCGCGAACCAAACAGAGTCATCTTGAGCGTTAGTATGAATGCTATTGACTCTTAAATCTGCAGGGATATCTAAGCGAATGATGGTATTGCTATCAATGGCAAATGTGCCGCTTTGCTCAGTGCCAACAAAGATATATTTATCATCGACATTGGCGACATAACTGATACTGGGGTCAATGCTATTACTGATACTAATCTTGGTGATTTTATTGGTTTTTAGCGAGAGGGTATAAAGGCCTGTTTTGGTGCCAATCCATAATGAGTCACCAATTAAACTTAAGCTGGTTAAGCGTAAGTCATTTAGTCCGCTTTCTAAGCCATAGTTGGTGAACTTGCCAGTGGCTAAATCTAGTTTGCTGAGGCCTTGAGAGAAGGTTGCAACCCATAAGCTATCGTCGGGTGATTGCAAGATATCAATAATGTAATTACCGACAATGCTAGACGGGTCGTTACTGTCATTGAGAAAAATATCAAACTCGATTCCGTTGTAGCTATGCAGTCCATCTTGGGTTCCGACCCATAGCATACCAGCCTTATCCATAAACAGTTTGGTGACTGAGTTTTGGTTCAGCTCATTAGAGCCTTCGAACTGATCAAACGACAATAAATGATTATCATTTTTAGGTGTGATTGCGATAGCTTGAATTGTCATTGAGATGATAAACATCGCAATGACAAAAGACGTGCTAAATAATGTGGCTAAACGTAAATTCAATCTGCACCTTTAGTAATTAGAATAAACACCTAGTGATGTTGGTTGCATATTGTTAGTTAGGATGTAAATGCTTAACAAGAATAGTCATAGCGGAGAGAAATAACACACTATCCGTTTGTTAAATACACAAAAAAAAGCATTTAAATCGTCTTAAGCAACCATATTACGTAGCTATATGCTTTATTTCAAATTACATTTCAGTTTTACGTAGGATGGATGTTGCAAAAGCTTAATAGAGTTAACAATTTACTTAAAAGTTAACGCAATAAAGTAAAAAACACGCTGAATAGCGTGTTTTTAGTCATGTTCGATAATGCTATTAATTATCTTGTTTTTGATCAGGGGCATGTTGCTGGAAAATTTCCTCAAGCTGCTGGTCTTTATCAAACCAAACTTGATTTAACCAACGTTGAAATTCAACCCGGGTTTCAGCTTCCGAGAAATACACTTCAGAATCGACTTCTGGCACAGGCATTTGCTCAATACGTACGACAATCTTTTTCACCCGCCCTGACATGACTTCGTACAAAATGCCTTCTTTTGCTTTAGCATCAGCATCAGGGTAGGCCAATGTCATGTTCAATAAGCCAGTAAACTGCTCACCCATAGCTGAAAGAGTAAACGCAATTCCACCTGCTTTAGGACGCAATAAATGACGATAAGGTGATTGTTGGCGACGATGTTTATCTTCAGTGAAACGGCTACCTTCAACATAATTGATGATTGACGTTGGGATATGGATAAACTTCTCACATGCTTTGCGAGTCGTTTCTAAATCTTTGCCTTTGAGTTTAGGATTCTTTTTTAGTTTGGCTGGGCTGGTTCGGTTCATAAATGGCATATCCAATGCCCAACAGCCTAATCCTAAAAATGGGACAAATATGAGCTCTCGTTTTAAAAAGAACTTCA
Organism: Shewanella sp. MMG014; assembly: GCF_018100775.1. NCBI lineage: Bacteria > Pseudomonadati > Pseudomonadota > Gammaproteobacteria > Alteromonadales > Shewanellaceae > Shewanella > Shewanella sp. MMG014. The sequence goes on along the minus strand of NZ_JAGJDZ010000010.1, from coordinate 37,747 downwards.
TCATTGGTACGTTGTTGCGCAAAATATACGTTTGTGCAGCAATATCAAATCCACTGACATGATTACTGATAATTAAATACCAGCCATTTTCATCCAGTCCTTCTAGTCCCTCAATGTCCCATTCAATTTTGGCGATTAAATTTAAAATGCCGCCATTACATGATGCCCAAGCCCACATAAAGCGATTCATTAATCGTGAAATATGGTTACGACCTAGAGCCACTGGCACGAATAATTTAATGATGCCGCCAATACTGATTAATCCTGCCCATACGACAGTGTTAATAATTAAAAGTAATGAACTGATAAAGAACAGTATCGGACCTGGTAAAAAACTTAGCATGGAGCTAAATACCTCTAGTTATTTTGTCAGCCATTTCGCTGATTTTGTTATCTTTTTCGAGCCATAGTTGATTGAGTTGATTTTGGAACTCAATTTTAAACTCACGATCTTTACTGTAGTCACCACGCATTGCGTCAGGAATCGTCGTCACTTGAATATCAACATGGACTTCATCGAGGCCATTACAAATATATTCCCAATAGGAAGGTATTTTATCAGGATAATAAATGGTGACATTGACTAATTTATTAATCTGGCTGCCCATTGCGTCAAGGGCAAATGCCATTCCGCCTGCTTTAGGTTTTAATAAATGACGATACGGTGAGGCTTGTTTTGTATGTTTGCCAGGATGAAAGCGAGTTCCCTCGACAAAGTTCATTACACTCACAGGCTTATGCTTGAATTTTTCACATGACTTGCGAGTTATCTCAATATCTTTCCCTTTAAGTTTAGGGTTCTTTTTAAGTTGTGCTGTGGAATAACGGCGCATAAAAGGGAAATCTAACGCCCACCAAGCTAGCCCTAACACTGGAACATAAATGAGTTGCTGCTTTAAGAAAAATTTCAAAAAAGGAATTTTGCGGTTAAATACTCGTTGTAAAATTAAGATGTCGACCCAAGATTGGTGGTTGGCAATGACCATATACCATTCTTTTTCTGAAAACTGACTATCGCCAGTTAACCTTATCTTCGTTGGGTGCAATATTGACTCAATCACACCGTTAACAGTGATCCACGCACTGGCACAGTTATCTAAAATATAACTGCATATTTTACGAATGATGTTTATTGGTAACACTTTGAATATACTAAATATAAGTATAGGTATTACCCAGAATACGGTATTTATTACATAGCAAATAAATGCTATCGATCCTTTAATTTTTGCAAACAGCGGCATCTAGCTCTCCTGTGAATGGAGGCTTATGTTACTCCGTGAAATGATTTGGCTCAATCCGAAGGACAATAATATCGCAATTTTTACGCAAAAATTACACGCTGTTAAGTCTGTATCATTGACTTACTATGATGATTGTTCGTACTCACTGCTGACTCAATCGATGCATCAATCTATCCATAGCTCGATATCCTAATGCTTGAGCAATATGACGTCTTTCAGTTGTTTTGGATTGTTGTAGGTCTGCGATGGTTCGAGCAACCCGCTGGATCCGATGAAAGCTTCTCACAGATAAACCGAGCTGCTGCACACTTGCGTCTAAAAACTCTAAGTCAGCTTGGTTCATGTTTAAATGCTGTTTTAACAGTGAAGGGGACAGTTCACTGTTGAGCAAACCTGCGCGTGATAACTGTATCTGTCTTGCTTGATTGACCCTTTTGGCAATACTTTCACTGCTTTCAGCCGTTTGCTGGGGTTGGGTGAGAGTGCCTGCTGGCAGTTTAGGGACTTCGATTGTTAAATCAAAACGGTCTAAAAATGGACCTGAAAGTTTAGATAGATAACGCTGAATTTGGTCGGGGGTTGAGCGGGCATTATCTACATCGCCACAAGGGCTTGGGTTCATGGCTGCAATCAGTTGAAAACGACTCGAGAATTTTACTTTTGCTGCTGCGCGAGAAATGACGACTTCGCCAGACTCCATAGGTTCACGTAGGCAATCTAATACTTTACGTGGAAACTCGGCTATTTCATCTAAAAACAATATTCCTCTATGGGCTAGTGATATCTCACCTGGCTTTGGGATGCTGCCACCGCCAACTAATGAAATTGATGAGCATGTGTGGTGTGGTGCTCTAAAGGGACGTTCAAGAAAAGCGTTTGGTTTGATGTTTAACCCTGCGACAGAATGAATAGCGGCAACATCAATCGCTTCTTCATAGCTGAGCTTGGGCAATAGCGGAATGATTCGGTTAGCGAGCATACTTTTGCCGGTGCCGGGAGGGCCTAAAAATAAAGTGTTGTGCCCACCTGCTGCAGCGATTTCTAACCCTTGCTTGGCCTGATATTGGCCTATGACTTCGCTTAAGCATAACTGCGGGCCTGTTGCTTCATCTTCAAACCATTGCGGTTGCTGGTCAACAAGTGGTAGTTGAGCTTGACCATGCATAAAGGCGGCAAGGTGTTGTAAATGGGCAACAAAGTGAGTTTGCTCAAAGCCGACTAACTCTGCTTCTCGTCTGTTTTCTAAAGGGATAAACAATTGATGTTGTTGGTTTTTGGCTGCAATGATTGCTGGCAGTATGCCAATACATGGACGAACCTCTCCCGATAACGCCAGCTCTCCAATAAATTCACTGTGAGCCAATTTATCCGACGGCACTTGGCCTGAAGCCGCTAAAATACCGATTGCAATGGGCAAGTCATATCGACCTCCTTGTTTGGGGAGATCGGCTGGAGCGAGGTTAACGGTAATGCGCTGCATGGGAAACTCAAAGCCGGCGTTGATTAATGCGCTTCTAACCCGTTCACGGGCTTCTTTTACTGAGGTTTCTGGTAATCCGACTAAATTAAAAGCAGGTAATCCATTACTTAGGTGAACTTCGACTGTGACTTTAGGGGCTTCAACGCCGCAGCAAGCACGTGTGACAACGCAGGCAATCGCCATAAACAAATCCTTTTGTTTTTCGTTTACAGATATTTAATGACATTTAATGAGGTTATTAAGCCCATTAAGTGTAGCAGGTAAATAAATCGCTGTAGTCAAACCCCACCTATAACAAAAATAAGTGGGTTAGGATGAGTATTTATTGAATAGAATCAGAGCGTAAGGTTTTGATGCGTTCATCAATGTCGGGGTGAGTACTGGCCCAGTCTGGTATGTCGAGATTATGCTCAGCTTGCAATAACTGGTATAGCTCGACGATAGAGTCGGTATTTTTGTACCAAGTTTGAAGTTGCAATGCTGCAAACTGGTCGGCTTCTCGTTCATGATTTCGAGAATAGGTTAAGCTGGTCCCTAATACCGTGACACTGACAAGCATATCCGAGATCCCGCTGGCATCACCGACAATTAGCGCAGCGCCAACAGAGAGGATTGATGACTGTATTAACGTTGTGAGTACATGCCTGTGATGAACATGACCCAGCTCATGCAAAATAACCGCTTCAAGTTGTTGGTCGTTTTTCGCGAGGTTAATCATGTCATCCGTTAATATAATTTGACCGTCTGCGAGTGCAAAAGCATTAGCACCATCTTTGCTGTTATAGATTAACAAAGAAGGTTGGATTGAAAATACTATTTGCTCTTGATGCAGTTTATCTAATGTCTGCTGAAATAACTGCTGCAGTTCAACTTGTCTTTGTGGCTTGATTTGGCTTTCGGTGAATCCCATGGACTCCACTAAGCTGAACGTTTGCTCACCGACTTCTTCCACTACGGCATCCGGTAATAAGTGGGCGATGGTTTTAGAAGCTGCAGGTATGCCATGCACAACAATAAAATACAGTGCAGCGAGTGAAACCAAGGTTGCAATAATAATCAGTCCAAGGTTTTTTTCTAGCTGGGCTATCCAGCTTTTTTTAGCGTGAATGTTGAGCCATTGATTAAGCTGTTGAGGATCTGTTGAAACAAAAACATGTCCGCTGGAAAACGTGATATGACGAGCCATATTACCTATAGGATCTGTAACAGTGGTTTGGTCTAGTTGAAATTGCCCTCGGTGAACGTCAGAGGACAATGTCAGCATTCCATTTTTACCCAGCACTAATGTTGCTGGGTATTTTGTGGCTTGTTTAGGGGCAAGAATATGCCCATTAACTTGTTCTATCACAGCTTTATTCCAGCAAACCTTGGCATTGCTAAACTATGCCAATATTAATATCAAAGGCATCTGCCACTTCATCTGCTACAGCGGTGCTACTTTGCTCATTATGGTCATGAGCTGTGAAAGCATCTAAGTTTCCTTCAACTGCAGTGACTTCTGCCATGTACTTAGCAAAACGGACATCAGCCCAAGCTTTACCCATGCCAAAGGTGAACATAACAAGCAGTAGATTAGTGACAACTAAGAATAAGAAACTTGAGGTTTTCATTGTCGATGTCATTTGTAAGTCATCATTAATAGATGTTTGGCTAAAGACATAATTGCGAACACAGACTTGAACATAGGCTGCGATGAGCATTGATAGAATAAACATGAAGAAGTATCCGAAGAACACCATGCCTATCAACGAAGCATTATTTTTAAATGCTTCTTCAGAGGCGCCACTTTGAATTAGCTCAACAATCGACCCCATCATGCCAAAAGCAAATGCAAAAACTGAAAAAAGTAAGCCTGCACCGAAGAATAACCCAATGGCGGTGACGGCAATTTTGGCATACTGATTGATTTCAAGTTTGGCATTAAATGCCTTATCACCATAGCGATAACCATTGATTAAGTATTGTGCCATTCCAGCGCTAACCCAAGCGTAAGAATAAATAGCAGCAACAAAGAAAAATACCACGCCTGCGGTAATTGCAATGCCGATAGCAATGGGGTTATCTGTCATTAACCTTGTCACAACACCAATACCAAATCCACCGGCGACAACAATAATATATGCCGCAATGGGTTTTAGCAGTAGATTGATATATGCACCGCCATAAGAGCCAGCAAAATCAAACCTAACATTGCGAAAACGTGTCATACGAGCATCAAAACGGGCATTTCTAACGGCTAGAAATGGTACTGCTAACATGAATATGATGGCTAATGCGACAGCGACAGGAGGCATAGTGCTACTGAGCACTGACCATGTAATCAATAGGAATACGGCAATAATTCGGCCAATTAAGATTTGCATTGGCTTGGCAAGGTATTCGAATCTGTCGCCGCCTAATTCAGTATTTCCGTAAAAGTAATTATTGGTTCTCACTTTGGCCCAGGCTGAGTAAATGCCGAATGTCACCATGGTGAGTAAAACGTTGACTATCCAAATACCAAAAAATTCACCGCCAATACCGTGAAATTTAAATGGAGTACTGGTTGTTGATGTGTCTGAAGATATTGTTGATGTCGAAGCTGTAGAGGCGGTACTGCCTTGTGATGAGTCTATGGTACTCATTTAGATTTCCTTCCGTTGGAATTGAGCTGGTTATTAAAACGTTAAAAGTGATATAAATCAATATTTTTAATCATATTTTTGTCGCTTTATTTTGTGAATTACACTGAGTCACAATAAGCGGTTTTGGCGGGTTGGTTGTTATCAGTAGCATATTGCATGGTAAGTAAGCTTTCTCACAGAACTTAATCACGCAAGGTGTGCTATTTACAGACATAATTAAGTTAAATGACATTCAAGCTTTAGTTTGCGGAGGCGAATCATTACTCAAACAGACTATGTTATATACAGTTAGGCTGTGTTGTATGCCGTTAGACTATGCTTTATTCAGATAACTGCGATAGGTATTAGTTGAAAAAGGACATGTCACTATGCGAGCTTTGCTCATTTTTATGTTATTCATGCTTTCAAATTCAGTGCTGGCGAGTACTAATGTCGTGTTTTTAAATCCCGGTGCAGCCGATGATTCATTTTGGCACCATATCGATAATGTCATGCAAGTTACAGCGCAAGATCAAGATTTTAATTTAACGGTTTTACATTCAAATCGTGATCGTAATCTGATGTTAAATCAGGCGGTTGAAATTTCTAATCATGCATCTTTACCGGACTATCTTGTCATGGTTAACGATAAAGATGTTGCTAAAAAAGTGCTTGATACTTTTTACCAAAAACCCGTCCACATTATTTTTATGATTAATGATATTGAGCAGCCACTTAGGTTGCAGTTAATGAACGATCCCCACTGGAAAAAGTACTTATTACCTGCAGTTATTGAAGATAATTATCATATTGGTCGTGAGTCTGCTGCAGCATTAACTCAATTATTTACGACTACGCCCGCACATGTGGTGGCTGTAGCGGGAGATGATGTAAGGGAAACATCGCTACTACGCACACAAGGAATGGAGGGGTATTTTAACCTGCATTTGAATACCGTATTGGAGCTGGTCGTTTATGCAGATTGGCAAGCCAATAAAGCCTACGAACAAACGCATATATTGCTGAATCGTTTTCCTGGGGTAGACGGCTTATGGATTGGCAATGATGAAATGGCAGTTGGGGTCGTTAAAGCCTTAAAAGAAACCCACCGAAAACCGGGTGAAGATATTAAAGTATTGGCGATTAACCCTTCGGTCTTGTCATATGAGTTACTTAAAAATGGTGACGTCAATGCGATAGGAGGAGGCTCATTTTTATTAGCAGGTGTGGTGGGGCTGAATATTGCTCGTCATCAGCAAAAACAAACGTTTGACCTATGCCTTGAACATAATTTTTATCGTCACTTAACACTTGAATGCCCTTTATTTCGTATGATTGTTAACAATCAATGGCACCAAATCCTTGAGCAAGAAGTCAAAGCGGTATGCAGTGTCAATTAGCGCAGCGTCTTCAACTCTAAATCAATAACCTAAGTGATTAAATGACCTCTAAAAAGGCATGTAAAATGGGTTCGTGGGTGCGTTTTTGTTTACAACAACAGCCAAGCTGAAATGGGGCAATATTTTGCTGTGTATCTAATTTAACCAGTCGTTCTCTTACTGGACTATTTTCAACAACAGCTTCTGGGCTGATACTGACACCACACCCTAACGCCACCATAGAAGTTATCGCTTCTTGACCTGATACTTGAGCATAAATATTAGGTTTGAATCCCATTGCTTTAAACCAGTTGTCAGCTCGACGTCGCCCAGGGCCATGATCCGGCACAATGAAGGGTAATTTTGCCCAATCAATGGGAACGGTATTAACCATTTGCTGTACTTGGCAATTAATTGTCGGAGCGTAAACATGCAAAGGCACTTGATCAATTTCTGCAAAGTGGAGACTACTCGGCAATGAATCAGGTAAGGCGATGATGGCAATATCAGCGCGGTTATGCTGAATTTCATCTACAGCATTAGCTGCATCACCTGTATTAAGGGTGATTTCTACCATAGGATGTTCACGTCTAAATCGATCTAACAAGGCTGGAAGGTGGCTGTATGCTGCTGTAACTGAACAATATAAATTGATCCGTCCGTGCAGTAGAGGTTGGTCCGGGTCAATTCGACCTTTCAGGTTGAGCCATTCGGATAAGGTTTGTTCTGCAAAACGCCTAAATTCAGTTCCCGCATGGGTCATACTGACACTGCGGTTATCTCGTTCAAATAATTTGCAGCCCACCTCTTCTTCTAATCGCTGCATCGCTCGACTGAGCGTAGATGGACTCACATGGGTTTGTTCTGCAGTTTTACCAAAATGCAGACTATCACATAGGTGTAAGTACAGTTTTAACGCACGAATATCCATGAATCAACCTTAAATAAATGAGTAAAAAAACAGTATGAAATGGCTCATTTTTAGTGTTGCATAAAATGCAATATAGCATCCCGAATATATCATTTTAAGCAATGAGCAGCTTACGCTATAGTGATCCCAATCACAACTTTTGTGCCGTGAGATTGCCAAAATGTTGTGTCTCAAATTTCTGAATTAAAGGTGGTATCTCAGATGGCTAACTATTTTAACTCTCTGAATTTACGTCAACAATTAGCTCAATTAGCTCAATGCCGCTTTATGGACCGTAATGAGTTTAATGACGGTTGTAATTTTATTAAAGATTGGAACATTGTGATTTTAGGTTGTGGGGCACAGGGCCTGAACCAAGGTCTCAATATGCGTGACTCTGGACTGAATATTTCATTTGCACTTCGCCCACAAGCGATTGCTGAAAAGCGTGCTTCTTGGAAACAAGCGACTGATAACGGCTTTAAAGTCGGTACATTTGAAGAACTTATTCCTGATGCTGATTTGGTATTAAATCTAACTCCAGATAAACAGCATTCAAATGTTGTTAACGCAGTTATGCCATTAATGAAGCAAGGTTCAACCTTGTCATATTCTCATGGTTTTAACATCGTTGAAGAAGGTATGCAGGTTCGCTCAGATATCACCGTTGTGATGGTAGCGCCTAAATGTCCTGGTACTGAAGTTCGTGAAGAATACAAACGTGGTTTTGGTGTGCCGACATTGATTGCTGTTCACCCTGAGAATGATCCTAAAGGTGATGGTCTTGCCATTGCGAAAGCATATGCAAGTGCAACAGGTGGCGACAGAGCTGGTGTGTTGTTATCTTCATTTGTTGCCGAAGTTAAGTCTGACTTAATGGGCGAGCAAACCATCCTTTGTGGCATGTTGCAGACTGGTGCAATCCTTGGTTACGAGAAAATGGTTGCTGATGGTGTTGAGCCAGGTTACGCGGGTAAGTTAATCCAACAAGGTTGGGAAACAGTAACCGAAGCGCTGAAACATGGCGGCATCACGAACATGATGGATCGTTTATCGAATCCTGCCAAAGTGAAAGCGTTTGAAGTTGCTGAAGAACTAAAAGTGATTCTTAAGCCGTTATTTGAAAAGCACATGGATGACATTATCAGTGGTGAGTTTTCTCGCACCATGATGGAAGACTGGGCTAATGACGATGCAAATTTACTGCGTTGGAGATCTGAAACCAACGAAACAGCATTTGAAAATGCACCGGCATCTGATGAGTATATCGACGAGCAAACTTACTTTGATAAAGGCATTTTCTTAGTTGCTATGATCAAAGCAGGTGTTGAATTAGCGTTCGATACTATGGTTGCTGCGGGCATTATCGAAGAGTCGGCTTACTATGAGTCACTGCATGAAACGCCTCTTATTGCCAACACCATTGCACGTAAACGTTTATATGAAATGAACGTGGTTATTTCTGATACTGCTGAATACGGTTGTTACCTATTTAACCATGCTGCAGTGCGATTATTACGTGACTATGTAGCTGGCATGTCTTCAGAATTGTTAGGAGCTGGTCTAAAAGAAGGCTCAAACAGTGTTGATAACAAGCGTTTGATTGAAGTAAATGAAGCGATTCGTCATACCGATGTTGAGTTCATTGGTGCAGAGTTACGCGGTTACATGACTGACATGAAAGGTATTGTTGAAGCTAGCTAATATTTGTTGATTGTGTTGTGAAATACCTGTTCAGCTAAGCTATCGAGCAGGCATCTATCTACCATTTGCTGAATGCGTAGAAGAAACAATCTATAGAAAATTAGGATGATAAAGACGGATTATGTCCTAATCATCATAGCTTTAGATTTTGTTGTTGTTTGCATTGTCTCGGCAGGGAAGCTGAATTTTTTTTACAACACATGATTTTTTGTTGTGTTTATAAATCACTTTATGGTACTCCTATAGATGATAAATTATAAACAAGTCCGGCACGGAGCCTGACTCAACAAAAATAAACAATTATTTTTTAGGAATCAGTTAACCATGTTTAACCAAGCTGCCCAGCTCATTATTGTGATTATTACCGTCGTGATTATTAAGTCACCGCGGGGGTGGCGTTTGGCAAAGAGACAGAGTTAATCGTCAGAATTTGCAAAACCCCCGCTCCGAAAGGACCGGGGGTTTTTTGTTTTCTAGGGTTTATTTTGTTTCACATAAGCAAGGTTAAATGAGAGCCAATAAGTGGCAATAACGATTTATCAGACGCACTGACCTTAGCTCAGTAAATGCAGATGAAATACGAGACTATCAATATGGAATCAGGACAGACAATGCGCGGCGCCGATGCCGTTATCAAAGTATTAGCGGCACATGGTGTGACGACGATTTTTGGTTACCCTGGTGGGGCAATCATGCCGATTTATGATGCGCTATATGGTCATCCTGTTGAGCACTTACTGAGTCGTCATGAACAAGGCGCGGCCTTTGCGGCTGTAGGCTATGCCAGAGCCAGTGGCAAAACAGGCGTGTGCTTTGCAACATCAGGGCCTGGTGCGACGAACTTGATAACGTCATTGTCGGACGCCTTACTCGATTCCGTCCCTGTGGTTGCGATAACGGGGCAAGTCTCTACCGCTGTAATTGGAACCGATGCTTTTCAAGAAATAGATGTACTCGGGATGTCGCTGTCATGCACCAAACACAGCTTTATGGTGACAGACATTAATGAATTAATTCCTACACTTTATAAAGCGTTTGAAATCGCTGCATCTGGTCGTCCAGGCCCTGTATTGGTTGATATCCCAAAAGATATTCAAATCGCTGAGCTTGAATATAAAACACCTCTACTTTCAGTGGTTGAAGAGCCTGCTCCAGTATTAACCGATATCGAGGCAGCACGAGCACTATTACAACAAGCGAGTAAACCTATCCTTTATGTTGGTGGTGGTGTTGGTATGGCTGGCGCAGTTGATCATTTGCGTCAATTTATCAATGAAACAGGCATACCTTCGGTTGCAACCTTAAAGGGCTTGGGGGCGATTGAGCACGGCACCAAAGGCTATTTGGGTATGTTAGGTATGCACGGCGGCAAAGCCGCTAACCTCGCAGTGCAAAACTGTGATTTATTGATAGTGGTCGGTGCGCGCTTTGATGACCGTGTTACCGGACGTTTAGCTACGTTTGCAGGTAACGCTAAGGTGCTGCATCTAGATATTGATATCGCTGAAATCAATAAATTACGCCAAGCGGATGTGGCTATTTCAGCTGATTTTCGTCAAGTATTACCCGCATTGTCTAACTCACTTGAACTTAAATCACATGAGTTAGCACAGTGGCAACAAGAGGTGGAAGAGCTTTATCGTGAGCATCAATGGGATTATCAACATCCTGGCGATTTAATCTATGCGCCAGCAATGTTACGCCGCTTAGCGAATAAATTACCTGAAGACAGTGTTGTGAGTTGTGATGTCGGTCAGCATCAAATGTGGGTAGCTCAGCATATGTGGTTCCGCCGTCCAGAAGATCACTTGTCTAGTGCTGGTCTTGGCACAATGGGATTTGGCTTGCCAGCAGCAATTGGTGCACAAGTTGCCCGCCCAGATGCAACAGTCGTGACGGTATCGGGTGATGGCTCATTCATGATGAATGTGCAAGAGCTGACAACCATTAAGCGCCGCAAGTTACCAGTGAAAATTTTGCTTATCGATAACCAAAAGTTAGGCATGGTGAAGCAATGGCAGCAATTGTTTTTTGAGCAGCGATATAGTGAAACCGATTTATCTGACAATCCTGATTTTGTGTTAATGGCATCGGCATTTGATATTCCGGGCCGCACCATACATCGTGCAGAAGAAGTAGAAGCTGCACTCGATGAAATGCTTGCTGCACCTGGACCTTTTATGCTGCATGTAGCCATTGATGATGCATTTAATGTCTGGCCTTTAGTGCCGCCAGGAGCGTGCAATAGTGACATGATGGACCAAATGGAGAAGCAAACATGATGCATTCAATAGAGCTGTTGCTATCGCCGCAACCTGAAGTGTTAGAACGAGTATTACGAGTAACTCGTCATCGTGGTTTTACAATCAGTGAACTGAACATGACAGTCACAGAATCGGGTGAGTTTAAGGTTAACTTTACCGTTAATAGTGACAGAGTCATTGAATTATTAACGCATCAATTAGGTAAATTATTTGATGTGATTAATTGCCAAGTGGTTATGCCATCTAAGCCTCAAACGGCTTCTACTTGCGCAACTGCTTAATGCATTTCATCAATATTCGATAGAAGGGAAAGAAAATGGCTGCGACTCAATCAGAACTGATATGGTTTAATGGTGAAATCATGCCTTGGCAAAATGCTACGGTACACGTGATGACACACGCAATGCATTACGGCACGTCTGTCTTTGAAGGCATTCGTATTTACGATACGCACCTTGGCCCGGCAGGATTCCGGTTAACCGATCATGTACAGCGTTTATTTGATTCAGCCAAAATTTATCGCATGAATGTGCCATATGATTTTGAGCAAGTCATGCAAGCGTGCAGTGACTCCGTCCTTAAGAATAATCTGCAAAGTGCCTACATTCGCCCGCTTATCTTTATGGGAAATGTCGGAATGGGGATAACACCGCCTAGCGATGCACAATGTGAATTAGTGGTAGCAGCATTTGAGTGGGGAGCGTACCTAGGAGCTGATAGTATGGATGCTGGCGTTGATGTAGCCGTTACTTCATGGCAACGTTTAGCACCAAATACGATTCCGACTGGCGCTAAAGCTGGTGGTAATTACCTATCATCATTACAAATTTCGACAGAAGCTAAACGTAATGGCTTTGATGAAGGTATTGCACTTGATACCAATGGCTTAGTGAGTGAAGGTGCAGGGGCTAATCTTTTTGTTGTTAAAAATAATAAGATTTATACCCCGCCGGCTACCGCTGCTATTTTGAAAGGCATTACCCGAGACACCATCATGGTGTTGGCAAGAGACTTAGGCTACGAGGTTATTGAAGAAGCCATGGCACGAGAGTTTTTATACGTAGCAGATGAAATTTTCATGACAGGAACAGCGGCTGAAATTGTTCCAGTCAGAAGTGTCGATAGAATTGAAGTTGGCTCAGGAAAGCGTGGTGCCGTTACCCAGCAAGTTCAACAGTCTTTCTTTGGTTTATTTAACGGAGAAACTGAAGATAAATGGGGCTGGTTAGAGCCATTAGTCGTATCAGACTAAGCGATTTAAGCATCGTTAAGCAGTCAATATAAGACTGATATACACAACAATAACTCATAATGAATATTTTTAAGGTTTTACTGATGGCTTCATCCCAGTAAAGCGACACAGGAAGGAAAAGACAATGCCTAAACTACGTTCAGCAACCAGTACCGAAGGTCGTAACATGGCTGGCGCACGTGCACTTTGGCGAGCGACGGGTGTAAAAGAAAAAGACTTCGGTAAGCCGATTATTGCGATCTCGAATTCATTTACCCAATTTGTTCCAGGTCATGTGCATTTAAAAGACATGGGGCAATTAGTAGCTGGCGCGATTGAAGAGGCTGGTGGTATTGCTAAAGAATTTAACACCATCGCAGTTGATGATGGTATCGCAATGGGTCACGGTGGCATGCTTTACAGCTTACCGTCTCGTGAACTAATTGCCGACAGTGTTGAATACATGGTGAATGCCCATTGCGCCGATGCCTTAGTGTGTATTTCTAACTGTGACAAAATCACTCCTGGTATGTTGATGGCGGCATTAAGATTGAATATCCCGGTGATATTTGTATCAGGTGGCCCGATGGAAGCGGGTAAAACTAAGCTTTCAGATCAAATCATCAAGCTTGATTTAGTTGATGCTATGGTTGCAGGTGCTGATACCAATGTCAGTGATGAAGACAGTAAGCAAATTGAGCGTAGTGCTTGTCCTACATGTGGTTCATGTTCAGGCATGTTTACTGCTAACTCGATGAATTGTTTAACCGAAGCCCTCGGCTTATCTTTACCAGGTAATGGTTCTCTTTTAGCAACGCATGCGGCACGTCGTAATTTATTTTTAGAAGCAGGTCGCCGTATTATGGATCTTGCGACACGCTATTACCGTGACGATGATGACAGCGTATTACCTCGTAATATTGCGTCTTTTAAATCATTTGAAAACGCTATGGCACTCGATATTGCGATGGGCGGTTCATCTAATACCGTTTTACATTTGATTGCAGCGGCTCAAGAAGGTGAAGTGGACTTTACGATGGCTGACATCGATAGAATGTCACGCCTTGTGCCTCATTTATGTAAGGTTGCGCCTTCTACACCTAAATATCATATGGAAGATGTGCATCGTGCGGGTGGTGTCATGGGCATTCTAGGTGAGCTCGATAGAGCTGGCTTACTGCATACGGATGTGCCGCATGTTGCTGCTGATAATGGCGGCAATTTAAAGTCTGTTCTAGCAAAGTATGATATTGCCCAAACTCAAGATGAAACGATTCGCCGCTTTTATAGTGCAGGTCCAGCAGGCATTCCAACACAAACTGCATTTAGCCAAGACTGTTATTGGGATAGTGTGGATGATGACCGTCAAGAAGGGTGTATTCGTACTCGTGAAAACGCCTTTAGCCAAGAAGGTGGACTCGCTGTGTTGTCAGGCAACGTTGCTGAGAATGGCTGTATTGTTAAAACGGCCGGTGTGGATGAAGAAAACCTGACTTTTGTTGGGACGGCACGTATTTATGAAAGCCAAGATGATGCTGTTGAGGGCATTTTAGGTGGCGAAGTGGTTGCTGGTGATGTGGTTGTTATCCGCTATGAAGGTCCTAAAGGTGGCCCAGGCATGCAAGAAATGCTGTATCCAACCACATACCTTAAATCTCGAGGTTTAGGTAAAGCCTGTGCATTGATTACTGATGGCCGATTCTCTGGTGGGACGTCAGGATTATCTATCGGTCATATTTCTCCTGAAGCAGCTGCGGGTGGCACCATTGCCTTGGTTGAGAATGGCGACCAAATAGAAATTGATATTCCTTCACGCTCGATCAAACTCGCGGTATCTGATGGTGTATTAGCGCAGCGTAAAGCAGCGATGGAAGCCAAAGGGCTACAAGCCTGGAAACCACTAGCTCGCGAGCGTTATGTGTCATTAGCACTCAAAGCTTATGCATTATTGGCAACCAGTGCCGATAAAGGTGCAGTAAGAGATCGCAGCAAGCTAGAAGGCTAGTGTAAACATGAGCGTTAACCTAAAACTGATGGAATGAGGCCTATGTCTTTAGCACAAGAATATTTGCAAAAAACGCTGTTATCATCAGTTTATGATGTGGCCAAAGTAACGCCGTTATCGAGCTTAAATAAACTGTCAGCCAGATTGGGGTGTCAGGTGTACTTAAAGCGTGAAGACATGCAGCCGGTACACTCTTTTAAACTACGTGGCGCGTATAACTGTATGGCGCAACTGACTCCTGAGCAATGTAAGAATGGGGTGGTTTGTGCGTCAGCTGGTAATCATGCGCAAGGTGTGGCGATGTCGGCGGCAAGCCGTGGTATTGATGCCGTGATTGTTATGCCTGGCACCACGCCTGATATTAAAATTGATGCGGTAAAGCGCCTTGGTGGCAATGTGGTGTTGTTTGGTGAAGGGTTTGATCAAGCAAACGAACATGCAAAGCAACTTGCTGAGCGTGAAATGCGCACTTACATTGCCCCATTTGATGATGAACATGTCATTGCAGGTCAAGGCACTGTTGCACAAGAAATGCTACAACAGCAACGTGATATCGATACCGTGTTTGTTCCTGTCGGTGGTGGTGGACTGATTGCTGGCATCGCTGCTTATTATAAAGCTGTGATGCCACAAGTTAAGATTATTGGTGTTGAGCCAGAAGATGCCGCTTGCTTAAAAGCGGCGTTAGATGCAGGCGAGCCAGTGTCTCTATCTCAAGTTGGACTATTTGCAGATGGCGTTGCAGTTAAACGTATCGGTGAAGAGCCATTTAGAATTGCAAAACATTATGTTGATGATGTGGTTACTGTCACCTCTGATGAAATCTGCGCCGCAGTTAAAGATATTTTTGAAGATACCCGTGCAATTTCAGAGCCCGCTGGGGCATTGTCTATTGCAGGATTAAAGAAATACTTGCAACAACATCCTAAAGAGGCTGGTAAAGGTGAGCGCGTCGCCGCAATTTTAAGTGGGGCGAATGTGAATTTTCATAGTCTTCGGTATGTGTCTGAGCGCTGTGAATTAGGCGAGCAAAAAGAGGCGGTATTAGCGGTTAAAGTGCCTGAGAAACCAGGGAGCTTTTTACGTTTTTGCCAAATTTTAAATAAACGTGCAATGACCGAGTTTAATTATCGCTTTAGCAGTCGTGATAGTGCGGTGGTATTTGCTGGCATTCGTATAAGCCAAGGTCAAGCAGAGTTAGATGAGATAATTGCTAACCTTGAAGCTGAAGATTTTCAGGTGCAAGATTTATCGGAAGATGAAACGGCTAAACTGCATGTCCGTTATATGGTCGGGGGCAGACCGCCAGAGCCTTTAGATGAACGTCTATTTAGTTTCGAGTTTCCCGAACATCCTGGCGCGTTACTGAAGTTTTTGACAACTTTGCAAAGCCAATGGAATATCAGTTTATTTCATTATCGTAACCACGGTGCCGCTTTTGGGCGTGTGTTAGCAGGCTTTGAAGTTCCAGAGTCTGATGAAGCAGCGTTTGCTCGTTTTTTAACAGAGCTCGGTTTTGTGTATCAAGAGGAAACCGATAGTCCTGCTTATCAATTGTTTTTAAATTCCGGTCACTAAGTTAAATCGCGAATAAAGGCTCCCTACATAGGGAGCCTTTTAGATAAAAAGGCGATTTCAAGCTAATAAATTTCAATAGGATACAGATTCAATACATAGTCTGTGTTATTGTCATTTCTGCCCAAAGAGGCGAGAAAGCCACAAACGAAATGATATTCGGTGGCGTTAAGTAAAATAAAAAATGTAGGTTTCATTGAGCTATTACAACTGACCTCGAGCCAAGGAGACTTTGATGTTATCTGTACCCACTAATTCTGTATCTGGCATAAACGCCTTTATGCCACCTCGCCGTACCCTTATGGGACCAGGCCCTTCGGATGTGTATCCTGAAGTGTTAGCCGCCCAAGCTAGGCCAACAATAGGCCACTTAGATCCATTGTTTGTTGCAATGATGGATGAGCTGAAATCCTTAATTCAATATGCTTTTCAAACCAATAATGAAATGACTTTAGCTGTTTCTGCCCCTGGGAGTGCGGGAATGGAAACGTGTTTTGTTAATTTAGTCGAGCCGGGTGAAAAAGTCATTGTTTGCCGTAATGGTGTGTTCGGTGAGCGCATGCGCCAAAATGTTGAGCGTGTAGGTGCTACAGCGGTTGTCGTTGATAATGAATGGGGCGAACCTGTATCTGTTTCAGCAGTAGAAGCTGCGTTAAATGCAAATCCTGACGCTAAGTTTTTAGCTTTTGTTCATGCTGAAACCTCAACCGGTGCTTTATCAGATGCCAAAAGCCTATGTGCCTTGGCTCAACAACATGATTGTATTTCCATTGTTGACGCAGTGACATCGCTAGGTGGGGTGGAGCTGCGTGTGGATGAATGGGGCATTGATGCGATTTATTCGGGCAGTCAGAAATGTCTTTCATGTGTTCCAGGTATTTCTCCAGTGTCATTTTCAGCCAAAGCAGTAGAAAAGATTAAAAGTCGCAAGACCCCTGTCCAAAGCTGGTTTTTAGATCAAACCTTAGTGATGGGTTATTGGGGTAATAAAGATACCGGCGCTAAACGCAGTTATCATCATACTGCACCAGTGAATGCCTTATATGCATTACATGAATCACTGCGTTTACTGGCTAATGAAGGCTTGGAAAATGCGTGGAAACGTCATCAGGATATGCATCAAATATTACGTGATGGACTTGAGCAGTTAGGGCTGACTTTCGTCGTGGATGAAGCGTGCCGTTTACCGCAATTAAATGCGGTTTATATTCCTGAAGGGGTGGATGATGCCGCAGTGCGTCAGCAGTTACTCAATACTTATAATTTAGAGATTGGTGCTGGACTCGGTGCATTAGCTGGTAAAGCATGGCGTATCGGTTTGATGGGTTTTGGGGCTCGACGTGAAAACGTAGCCTTATGTCTACGCGCGCTAGATGAAGTGCTTAACTAATCTTAATACAATCAGTTGAGATAAATTAAGGTTAAAAAAATGGCATCCCAAAGGATGCCATTTTTGTTAGATCATTATGTATTAAGCGTCAGCAGACAATTTTTTTTCTAATTCGTCGACTTGTGCTTGCAGTGCTTCGAGCTTTTCACGAGTTTTTAATAACACGTGCTGTTGTACTTCAAATTCTTCTCGAGAAACCACGTCTAACTTCATCAGTTGGCTTTGAAGCACCTGCTTAGAACGCTCTTCAAATTCGCCAGCGAATTGCTTAACGCCGCTAGGAAGGTTTTCACTTAACTGCTTAGCCACTTCTTCAAGTTTTTTTGGATTAATCATCATCAATTCCATATTAAATTAGGTTTCTAGTCTATGGGGTAATTGTACCTCAGCAACCGGCCATGTCCAAAGTTATCGATTAAGCCTGTGGGTGGGTTCACCTTAGTGGAGTGATACGATCGTCATTGGCTTTTTGATCGCAGTAGACGTTTAAATTTATTGATTGTCGATCGTGGCTTTCTGGTATGATCGCACTCCGTTTATTTTGGTTATTGGTAAAGTCGTCAGCATGAAGTTAAATCCTGGGCAAAATGATGCCGTTCACTATGTTTCTGGACCTTGTTTAGTATTAGCGGGTGCAGGCAGTGGTAAAACTCGGGTAATTATTAACAAAATTGCATACTTAGTTGAAAAGTGCGGCTATAAAGCACGCAATATTGCCGCGGTGACTTTTACTAATAAAGCGGCACGAGAGATGAAAGAGCGTGTGGCTCAGTCCATGGGACGCAAAGAAGCCAGAGGATTATGGATCTCAACGTTCCATACACTAGGTCTTGAGATCATTAAGCGTGAACATAAAGTGGTTGGACTAAAGGCCGGTTTTTCATTATTTGATGATCAAGATACCTTTGCGCTATTAAAAGAGTTAACTGAAGATGAACTTGAAGAAGACAAAGATTTAATTAAAGCGCTAGCCGGTGCGATTTCAAATTGGAAAGGCGACTTAGTCGTGCCTGATGTGGCAATTAAACGAGGTGGAGATGAGCAAACACAATTGTTTGCCAAGCTTTATCAACGTTATGCCCAACATATGAAAGCCTATAATGCGCTTGATTTTGATGATTTGATTTTATTGCCAACGCTTTTATTGCGTCATAACGAAGAAGTCAGAACACGCTGGCAAACCCGTATTCAATACTTGCTAGTCGATGAATATCAAGACACAAATACCAGTCAATATGAGCTAGTGAAGCTGTTAGTGGGTGAACGTGCTCGCTTTACCGTGGTAGGGGATGATGATCAATCCATCTATTCATGGCGGGGAGCAAAACCGCAGAACTTAGTCTTACTGGGTAAAGATTTCCCTAAACTTAAACTGATTAAGTTGGAGCAAAATTACCGCTCAAGTCAGCGGATTTTAAGAGCTGCCAACATTCTCATTGCTAACAATCCCCATGTTTACGATAAAACGCTGTTCAGTGAACTTGCTTATGGTGAGCCACTGCGTGTGTTGTTTGCCGCGAATGAAGAGCAAGAAGCTGAGCGAGTCGTTGCTGAAATTGTTCGTCATAAGTTTGTCGGCAAAACTAAATTTGGTGATTACGCCATATTATATCGAGGAAATCACCAGTCTCGTTTACTCGAACGGGCATTGATGACCAACCGTATCCCTTATAAATTGTCTGGTGGCACATCATTTTTCGCTCGAGCTGAAATTAAAGATATCATGGCATATTTGCGTCTGGTCGTTAATCCAGATGATGATAATGCGTTTTTACGTGTAGTGAACTTACCTAAGCGTGGAATCGGCCCAGCTACCTTAGAGCGCTTAGGCAACTATGCGAACCAAAAACATATTTCGATGTTTGAAGCGATTTTTCAAGCTGAGCTGAATCACCATTTAGCGCCAGCGGCGATGTCATCTTTGTATCAATTCGGAAAGTTTATTGTCGATACTGGAGAGATAGCAACACGTGGTGAGCCGGTAGATGCGATCAAGCAGTTAATTCGTAAAATTAATTACGAAGATTACTTGTACGAAACCAGTACCAGCGCCAAAGCTGCAGAAATGCGGATGAAGAATATTTCTGAGCTTTATCGTTGGGTGACGGAAATGCTGGAAGGTGATGAGCTTGATGAACCGATGACGCTACCTGAGGTGGTAACACGTCTTACGTTGCGAGACATGATGGAACGAAACCAAGAAGATGAAGGCGGTGACCAAGTTCAGTTGATGACGTTACACGCCTCAAAGGGATTGGAATATCCCTATGTCTTTATGGTAGGTACTGAAGAACGAATTTTGCCTCATCAATCGAGTATTGATGAAGATAATGTCGATGAAGAACGTCGTCTCGCCTATGTCGGAATTACACGTGCGCAAAAAGAGTTGTGGTTTACTATGTGCCGTGAACGTCGTCAGTTTGGTGAGACTATGCGTTGTGAGCCGAGTCGCTTCTTAATGGAGTTACCTCAAGACGATTTGATTTGGGAAAACCGCAAGCCTAAACAAACTGAACAAGAGAAGGTGCAATCTGCTAAAGCGAATATTGCTAACCTAAGAGATATGTTTAAAAAGTAAACGGTAATGCCAAGGTTGAGTGCGAGGTTAGCTTACGGCTTCTTTAACGTCATTATGATCTGTTAGGACAATATTAACGATAGAAAAAACGTTACCTTGCCCTTGGCTATAGCCCAGTTTTGATAAACTTTGCTTCTGCTCTGAAGTATTTATACCTTCTGCATACATATCAAACCCCAATGTTTGAGCGATAAGCTGATAGGCTTTAGCCAGTTGCAGTTGTTTTTCATTGAGTAAGTGTTGGCTAACATCGGCATCGAGTTTTAACGCTTTAATCGGTAAAAAGCTTAAGCTACTCAGTGAACTATAACCTGTTCCATAACCATTTATTCCAATATTGACACCCATTTCGGTTAAAGACTCAAAGGCACTGATATGGTTAGTGCTGTCTTGCACAAATGACTTCTCATGAAAGAATACCCATAGCTTTGTGGCACAGATACGACTGCGCTTAATGGTGTTCTTTAAGCTGCGAAGGCCGTACTTATGCTTAATGTGCTGACTTGATAGTGGAATATGAAAGTGAATGTTGTCGCCTAATCCATTTGCTAAAGCTTGGTAGTGTTGATCAATATATTGAAAAATATAATCGTCTAACATCATCATGCTTTGCGTTTGCTCGGCAAGCGCTTTTAACTGATGGTTATCAATCTTCCCTTCATTAGGATGGTGCCAGTAGCTAACTGGCTCATAGGCTAAAATATGGCTTTGATCGAAAGTGACGATGGGCGTTAGCTCTACTATGATTTCATTGCGCTCTAGGGCGTGTAAAAAGTCTTGCTCCAGCGCGATACGTTGATTGAAGCTGTATTCGGTTTTCTGGTCAAAAACAACATAACAGCCTTTGCCTTTTGACTTTGCTTGATACATTGCAGTATCGGCATTACGCAATACTGACTCACTGTTATCTGAAGTGTTAACAGAACTGTAAGCCACGCCAATACTGGCACCAGAAATCACTTGCTGTTGAGCTAATGTGTATGGCTCTGCAATAGCTTGCAAGATGCGCTCACATACATCTTCGGCATCTTGGTGCTGGTGGATGGAGTCGAGTAAAATGACAAATTCATCACCGCCCAAGCGAGCTAAAGTGTCATTGTCTCGAATACACATTTTTAGCCGAGTTGATGTTTCAATCAAAAAGCGATCACCTTCAAGGTGACCTAAGGTGTCATTGATTTGCTTGAAGCCATCTAAATCAATAAATAACAGAGAAAACTGCTCGTTTTGATGACGTCGAACATGCTTAATGGCTTGTGATAGCCGCTCCATGAAAAAGCTACGGTTAGGTAAACCGGTTAAATTGTCATGTTTAGCATCGTAAACCAATTGAGCTTCGATTTTTTTACGCTGCATGATTTGACGTTGTAAGTTGTCATTGATCTCAGCAATCGCTTTGGTGCGTTTTTCGACCTTATCCTCAAGTTGCTCATAGCTTCGCTTTAACTGCTCAGCGGCAAGTTTACGCTCAATTGCATTGGCAATATGCTGCGAGACAAAGGTGAGTAGCTCTAAATCTTTAGTGGCAAAGGAGTTTTTGTCGGTCAAACTGTAAATCGTTAATCCGCCGGCAATTTCCCCGTGAATGAATAACGGAATACCAATCCATTGCTTCATTGTTTGAGTGTGGTTTAAATCGGGATTACTGCCATAAATCTCACCCGCAGTAATCATCCTTTTAATGTCTTGCTGATTTAACAATAGTGGTTGCTGGTGCTTTAAAATATACTCTGTTAAGCCATCCTTTAACGCCCTTGGTTTAGGCGCTTCGGCGTTCATCTGCGAGACATAAAAAGGAAAAGATAAGGTTTGTGATGGCTTGTGCACTAATGCAATAAAACAGTTGTCAGCAGGCAGTAATTGGCTGATGACTTGATGGATTTGTGGGTAAAATTCGGCTTGAGTCACATCAGATGCGGATAAATCAGCGATTTGAAATAATGACTTTTGCAGTTTCTCTGCTTTAACACGCTCAGTAACTTCAAGTTTTACTTTGTCATACGCTTCGCTGAGTTCTTTAGTGCGTTCAATAATTGCTATTTCAAGCTCTTCATTGTGACGCAGTCGCTCCATAACACCTGAAATATGGTGGCAAATAAAGCCCATTAATTCGAGTTCGAGTTCACCGTAGATAATATCGTCGCTGTAGCTTTGAACGACCAATACTCCTGAGACATGGTTATTGTGTTTGATGGGAACGCCGAGCCATTGAAGGCAAGGTGAACCTAAGCCATCAATTTTTCCTTCTTCGACCAATTCATTAAAACGTCGCTCATTACAAAAAAGTGGTTCACCGGTTTTTAGCACATAACCTGTAATGCCACGCTCTAATAATGATGATATTTCTTCATCTGGATATAGCTCTGAAGGGTGGGGATCTTTCTCATCAGCAAAAAAAGGTAAGGATATGGTGCCAGTTTGATTATCAAAAGAGGCAATGAAAAAGTTATCGGCATGGATTAAGCTTTGCAGATGACTGTGGACACCTTTATAGAAAGCGTCAAGTGAGATCGCTTGGGTAGCAATATTGGAAATTTCTAATAGCGCATTTTGAATGATTTCTGCGCGCTTATATTTTGTCGCTAAACGTCTAAGCCTCGACACCCTTCTTTGTAGATGTTCGATATTATTAGAGTGATTAGGGAAGGCTCCCTTTTCCATATGACTCCTTCAATCCTTTTATGCTAACTACCCACACTTGAGTATATGAAGCTTGAGCAACAAAGGGAACTATTAGTTAGTCCTTTAGGCTGAAATATGAAAATATCTCTTTTTAGCAGCTAAGTATTAGTCGTTTATTTTGAAAATTGCTTAAAAACCTCACAATTTACTCAAAACTTGAGCAAACGAACAAAAAAGTTTTAAACAAAGGTGGACGTGAAGGTGATTTATCCCTATTATGTGCGTCGCTAACCAAGACGAGCGCCCATAGCTCAGCTGGATAGAGCGTACCCCTCCGGAGGGTAAGGCCGAAGGTTCGAATCCTTCTGGGCGCACCATTCGGTAAGGTCGTTTGTTAGCAAGATTGAAATCAGTGGTGATTGTAGCTCAGTTGGTAGAGCCCCGGATTGTGATTCCGGTTGTCGTGGGTTCGAGCCCCATCAGTCACCCCATTCAATCTACATTCTATTTATAGAATATCTCGGTGATTAGCGCAGCCCGGTAGCGCATCTGCTTTGGGAGCAGAGGGTCAGAGGTTCGAATCCTCTATCACCGACCAAATTTTTGTATTCCAATTAGTGATTTATTTTTGATCCTTTCAAATTGGCCTACCGTATTAATTTACAACTTAGTGATTAGCGTTTATTGATTACGTATCACTCACTCTATTAGAGTGGAGCTAAGGCTTGCCTTGTTAGACTCAACATATCAATACGATTTCCGGTGATTAGCGCAGCCCGGTAGCGCATCTGCTTTGGGAGCAGAGGGTCAGAGGTTCGAATCCTCTATCACCGACCAAATAAACAAAAAAGCCACTCTTTGAGTGGCTTTTTTGTGTCTGATATTCAGTCAGCTTAAATCTCATGCTGGCTAAAGTCATAAAAAAGCCACTCAGTGAGTGACTTTAATAGCAGTAAACAGCTTAAAAGGTAATTGCGATAGGCGGAGCAATAAACCCTTGATATGCATCTAAGCGCATTGAAGTAAATCGCTCGAGCTGCTCTTGCTGTTGTATACCTGTCACGATAACTTGGATATCTAAGCCTTTGGCGACATTTGCTAAGGCGCGACATAGCTCAGTATTATGTTGGTCATCTTCCATGTAGGCAAAAGATTGATCGAGTTTTACATAGCTTGGACGTAGGCTTTGTAAGTAGCTCATTGAGCCAAACTGGCGACCAAAATGGTCAATACCAAACTTGGCGCCATTATCTCTGATAATGTTACACAGGTTTTCGCAATTATCTAAGTCGCTATACACACTGGCCTCAGGGATTTCAAAGCAGATCCTTTCAGGGAATGCGGTATTACGCAGTAAACCTTGTAGCCATGAATGGAAATGCGGGTCACTGATACTCTGGAATGTGAGGTTAATCGCTAACGGCTCATAGTTTCGCTCAAGCAGGCGGTTATCAATCACGGTTTCAATGAGGCATTGATCCATTAAGGTACCTAAAGACAGTAACTCCACATAAGGCATAAATTGACCGGCATGTTGAAGTTTATCGTTAACCATCAACTGACAATATACCTCACGCTGACAGACTTCTTCGTTTTCAGTTAGTAAAACGGGCTGCCATCTAAATTGGAATTTTTTGTTTTTAATGGCATCAGTGAGGTTATCTCGCCATTGTTCGCGGCTAAATAGTTGATGCTCATTGGTCTCAAACCAATGGAATACCTTGTTGTCTTTTAATGATTTTTGCAGCGCATTATCAGCCTGAGCCAAAATATCACTGACCGTCATGTGCCCTGTACGTTCAGCCACACCAATTGCGAAACCTTCATTAGGCTTACAGCCTGCTTTAGAAATTTCTTTATTCAAGGTTCTTAGTAAGGTCTGTAAGTACTTAGTGAGTTGATCGTGTTCTACATCCGTGACTAGAAAAGCGAATTCATACGCAGCAATTCGGGCAATGACGGATGGGGATACCTCGTTTAAATGATGCTCAAGTTTTTGTGATAATAACTTGATGGTTTCATCACGAACTTGATAGCCATACTTACTGTGTACTTCTTCTAGCCAATCAAACTTAGCTAAAAATATTGCGCCACTACTCGGTTCACCTAACCAGCCATTTATTCGACTGACCATGTATTGTCGATTCGGTAAGCCAGATACTTGGTCGACTAAATTCTTTTTACGTAGGGCTGATACTTCTTCATCTAATGAGCTAAAGACTTGTTTTAGCTGTGCAGACATACTATTAAATGCGCCGACTAACTCTTGTAGTTCTTTAGTTTTTGGCGCTGGCATATCAGGGCCAAACTGACGGTTTGCGATCTTTTTAGCATGTTCTGATAGTGCGTGTAATGGCTTGAGAATGTAGCTTAAGCCAAAACGTGCGCAAACGATGGCAAGTAAAAATAGAATTGAAAAAATGATAATTGTATTAGAAATAATGCGCCAAAGTTCATGGTAACCAAAGCCTGGATGGGCGGTAATTTCAATTTTAGCGAGTTGTAACCAGCCAGAAGTGATAACACTTTCTTTAGTGATGGTCGTAAACAAATCTAAGTCGATAAACCATTGAGGCACGCCTTCGATACGAATGGCGTTATTCCAAACTTGTTGTTTACCGTCAACCAGCCAAGTCAATTTGATTTGCTGATAATAACCGCCTTCAAAAATGACATTCACTAAAGTTTCAGCCGCAACGTCATCGCCACTTTCTAAAGCAGGCACCAGCATAATACCAAGCGAGTGACTGGCATTGTTGAGATCTGAATCCATTTGCTTAACGAGAAAGCTTTGGGTTTCTGTAAATTGAACATAACCTAGACTGGTTATAACCAATAAAAATAAACCAAACAGTAACGCATAGATTTGACGAAAAAGGGTCATCTTGGCCACTACTCCATTTTTTGTTTGGGCTGCCGTAACCGGTCTATGCCCAACCTTAATTTTAAATCATTCCATTTTTCAAGACGCGAGGAAGAGCCCGCAAGCACACCTCGTCCTTTCTCTTTATTAAGCCATAGTTGCTTACCATTGAAGCTGTAAACAGGCAGCAAATCATTTCTTTTGGTAGCAGGCTTAATCACTGGATCTAAATTATCTAGTACCAATGGGATTGCCCCAGGGGTTTCATAATAAGCTAAGACCATATGGTATTGGTTTACAGATGTTGCTTTAACCATAGTAATGCGTAACTTATCTTCAGCAATACCGACCTGAAGGAGCGTAAAATATTTGGCGATGGAAAAGTCTTCACAGTCGCCTGCATTGACGCCGATAAATTCCATAGGGGAGGCCCAATAATTCGACTCCCCCCAGACTTTATTATCATCGACAAATTTAAATAAATTAAAAAAGCTATTCACTTTTTCAAGCTTGGCTATATCGTCAAGGTTTTGCGCGTCATTGACGATTTTAAACCAAGCTTTAGCACGCTTTCCGGCGCGTTCACCGTATTGATCTGATAAGGCACTGATCGTTTTCTGTGCATCAATTGTTGCCGGAGCAGATGCATAAAGCCCCGACACAATGAAAATAGATGCCAATAATGGGTAACGGCAAGCTCGCGTAACACTTTGTAATTGCGAATAACCCTGCTTTGGCAAAAATCAGTTCCTTACATTAAAAGCTTATTGATCAACCGTGTATATGTGCCACTTCATATCTGTTCTTTGATCATCGCCTGTAACTTCAGCAATAACACGTCTGTTTGCTTCATTTGCTTCAGGCGTACCACTTAAATCAATTGGCTGATCATAGCTGTAGCCAATTGCCGTTAAACGTGATCTATCGATATTGAAGGTATCAACTAAGACATTCACAACATTATCAGCACGCGCTTGTGAAAGCGTTAAATTGTGCTCATATGTTCCAGTTTTACTGCAATGTCCCTCTATAGTCACAACCGTATTTGGGTATAACTTCATCAAGTCAGCCACTTCTTCTATTTGTTGGTAAAAGCGTGTGTTGATATGATCTGAGTCATTTTCAAATAAAATCTCTAACTCTTGGCGTTCGTTGATTTCGCTAATTGTTGGGCAGCCATAATTATCTATGCCTGCGCCAATGACGGTATCTAAACAGCGCTCACGTGCCACAATAACGCCGTCTTTATCGTTATCGTTTAAATCGAATTGCTGCTCAGTTGGGCTGTCTGCGGTGACGATATCACGCATTGAACAGCCCACCGTTAGTGTCATGCTGAGTAGTAAAATGAGGTATTTCATTATTTTACTCCTCCTTCGTAATCACGTTCGCCTTGCCAAATATCTGGTCGAGTAACACGTAATGAATCTAGTAACTGTCCAGTTGCATTCAATAAGCGATATTTTGCAATCGTTTCATCATATTCTGTTTGTAGATAGTCCTGACGGGCTTGATAAAGTTCGTTTTCAGTATCAAGTAAATCTAACAAGCTACGTTGACCTAGGTTAAATTGCTGAGCATAAGCAACTTGAGTATCTTTTGAGGCAATAACATGATCACGAATATATTGCTTTTGCGGTGCTAACATTTCATAAGCATTCCATGAAAGGTGTACACCTTCAACGACTTGACGATGAGCACGTTGGCGGATTTCTTTCGCTTCGTTAATTTTGTAGGCGGCTTCCTTTTCTCGTGCGAGATCTTTACCGCCAGAGAATAAGTTGTACTTCACTCGAACCATACCAACCAGATCATTACTGTAACCATTCACATAAGGGTCAAGTGTGGTTCCTGTGCCATAACCATCTTCACCATCAAGGTTATTATTCCAGTTACCGTTTAATTCTAATGAGAATTTTGGATAGTAATTAGATTGTGCTGAACTGCGCTCACTATCGGCGGCTTTGATATCACTACTTGCCGATTTTAATATTGGGTGGTTGTCTTGGGCCATGATGACACTCTCTGCGATGTTAGCAGGGAGTAAGTCTATATCAGGCACAGGAACAACTAGGTTTTCAGGTGCAACTTCAACGATGCGAATATATTGGGCTCTTGCATCAGAAAGGTTGTTTTTAGCTGACATCAGGTTGGCATTTGCACGAGCCAGTCGACCAGAGATTTGCGATAAATCAGCAATCGAGCCTAAACCTGAATCAGTACGTTCCTTAATTTGCTCATAAATTTCTTTATGACTATTTAAGTTTTTCTCTGAAAGCACCAACAGTTGCTCAGCTTTAATGTAATTCATGTACACTTTACTAACTTCGAGTGCGATATCTTCTGCAGCGGCGAATAACGCCCATTGCTCAGAACTCGCTTCGAAAGAAAAACGGTCAACTTCACTACTTGTATAAAAACCATCAAACAGCATTTGTTTGATACTAAATCCAGCTTCACCTCGTTCAAGTTCCATGACGCCTTCATCCAGATTGTCATTTCCTGGCTGTCTTTTACGACGAGTTGAAGGACTGTCAGTTTGTTCCCATCCATAGGCCCCTGTTAAATCTACAGTTGGCATATACCCAGCAATGGCTTGGTTAACTTGTTCTTCGCGTGCTTTAAAACGGTTAAACGCAATACGAAGCTCAGGATTGGTATCCAGAGTGTGTGCAACAGCCTGCTCTAACGATTGTGCGTTAAGCAAAGGCGTTGCAAAAATTGCTGACATTGCCAATGCGAAGATACTTAATTTACTGCATTGGTTAATGTTAATTTTCATGTAAAAAACCCTCCCGGTTTTTTGGCTAATTCTCTCTAAGTGCTGTTTCTTTTGCCCGTAAAATCGGGTTCAAAATGTACTCAAGGATAGTTCTTTGCCCGGTAATGACGTCCACTGATGTGAGCATGCCGGGAATAATTGGCATCTTTGTGCCATCGCTTTTTGTTAAATTCGATTCTTCAGTTCTGACACGTATAGTATAGAAGCTATTGCCTTCTTCATCTTGACTGGTGTCTGCACTGATATGTTCAACAGTGCCTTTAAGGCCGCCGTAACGGGTAAAATCATAAGCAGTGACTTTGACGACAGCGGGTAAGCCTGGGTGCAAAAATGCAATATCTTGTGGTGTAATTTTAGTTTCGATTAATAGCTGATCTTCTGAAGGTACGATTTCAATAATCTCTTCTCCGGGTTGAACTACGCCACCTAGAGTATTGATATGTAATGTTTTAATGGTTCCGTTTACCGGCGAAGTAATCACAGCTTTATTAATTTTGTCAAAAGCACCAATTTGGGCTTGGTTCATACGAGAAAGCTTAGTTTGCATCTCGTTTAAACTGGCACGTAAATCAGCAGCATAAACGAATACAGCTTCACGTCGTTTTAAAATTGCCTCATCCATCGATGCCTTTAGCTTAGGGCGCAATAAGCGCATTGTTTTTAATTCACCTTGGATGTCGTTGACCGTACGTTCGAGTTTAAGTAACTCAACTTCGGGTACAATCCCTTTTTGGGCTAATGGTTTCGTTAATTCAAGCTCACGAGAAATAAGCTGGTAACTTTTAGTTAGCGTAGAGATTTTAGACGTCAGCTCTTCTGTTTCTTGTTGGCGCTGTTGTATTTGACGCACCAAAATTTCCAGTTGATTGGTAAGGTTGTCAAGACGGCCTGAGTATTCTGCTTGCTGGTTTTTAACTAAGTCAGGTTCTTGTTCAATAATTTCATCAGAGAACACTAAAGGTTGTTTGGTGATTTTGACTTGTTCTCGCCAGTTAGACGACATATCAGAAATAACGATGCTATTAAGTTCAGTGCGCATGCGTATAACATTGGTTTGTAAGCTATACACTTCTTGTTCTTGTTGGGCAAAGTCTGAACGAAAACGAATATCATCAATTTTAACTAGTGGTTGCCCTTTAGTGACGATCATACCTTCTTGCACATATATCTCTTGCAGTACACCGCCATCGAGACTATCAATAAGTTGAATTTGAGAGGAGGGGATCACTTTTCCCATTCCAGATGTCACTTGATCTAACTCAGAAAAATAAGACCAAATAAAGAAACATAAGGTCATGGCTGCCAGTGACCATATGATAAGACTATGGCCACGAGGGGAGTCTGTCATCATGGCGCCATAGACATCATCAACCATCTCTAAGTCGTGATTCGATAATTTATTACTCATGAGGCACGACCTCCTGCAAGTAATCCATTATTGAGCTTTTCTAAAATGCTGTCTTTTGGCCCATCAGCTATTACATGGCCTTTGTCTAAGACAATAATGCGATCCACTAAACGCAATAAATGCATTTTATGGGTAATCAGTAATAGTGTGCGGTCTTTACTGACATGTTCCATTGAACGAATAAATTGTTTTTCTGCTCGTGCATCTAGGCTAGCAGTAGGTTCGTCCATTAATAGTACGGGTGGGTCATTGAGTGTCGCTCGAGCAAGAGCCACAGTTTGTCGTTGGCCACGACTGAGCGATAAGCCACCTTCACCAACTTGTTGATCTAAGCCTTCTGACTCAAGGTTGGTAAACATACTGACCCCAGATAGTTGCACCGCTCGGATCAGTTGATGTTCGGTGACTTGACGGGTCCCAAACAAGATATTGTCTTTAATTGAACCATGAAATAAGGTGACATCTTGCGGTAAGTAGCCAAAGTTACTGCGTAAGTCACTTGGGTGAATTTGACCTGAATCTAATCCGTCATATCGAAGGCTACCCTGTGTTGGTTTATACAGACCAACCAGCAGTTTTGCTAAGGTACTTTTACCTGAACCATTGCGGCCAATGATGGCAATTCTCTCACCTGGTTTAATATGCACAGAAAGTGGATGTAAAACCGGTTTTTCAGCTTCTGGGAAAGTAAATGCGACATTATCTGCGTCAATTTTACCTTGTAAGCGCTGTTTGCTAACGAGATGGCCTTTATTTTCAAATTCTTCTTCTTGATTCATTACTTCATCAAGTTGTCGCAATGAGCTGGCAGTTTGATTGCCTCGCGTAATCAGACCTGCTAACTGTGCCATGGGTGAAATCGCTCTGCTTGAAAGCATCACCGCTGCAATGATGCCACCCATTGAAATTGCATTATCAGCGACGCGGTAAACCCCTAATATAACGACGCAAACCACGGTGAGCTGTACAATAAAATTAGCAACATTACTGACTGAGTTTGTTAGTTTTTTTGATTTTAATTGCCAGTTAGCAGTATGGCCTATCATCTGCTGCCAGCTTTTTTGAACAAGCCCTTCAGCACCATTGGCTTTAATCGATTCAAGAGCTGTGAGACTTTCAATTAAATGACCATGTTTGAGGCTTGAGAAACGGTTACTTTCTTCAATAGCAGCTTTGAGTTTGGGCTGAATAAAGAGCGTAAAACCAATAATGATAATACCGCCTATTACTGGAATGACGGCTAGGTCTCCCGCCACAATATATATAATGGTCACGAACAAGAGTGCAAAAGGTAAATCAACCAATGTGGTAATGGTTGCTGAGGTTAAAATTTCACGAATACTATCGAATTCACTGAGCTGTCGAGCCATACCGCCGACACTGGGAGAGCGTTTTGATAGTGGGATTCCAATGGCTTTGGCAAATAACTTTGAAGACACAATAATGTCAACTTTTTTACCAGCTATATCAATCAAATAACTACGAAGCTGACGTAGAATTAAATCAAACAAATAGGCGATTCCTGCCCCAATCGCTAATACCCATAAAGACTCAAATGCTAGGTTGGGCACCACTTTATCATAGACATTCATGATAAATAGAGGAGATACCAGTGCAAACAGGTTGACTAATACTGAAGCGATTAATGCGTCTCGATAAATGGGAGCAGAGTCTTTAATACTTTGAATTAGCCAGTGAGTGCTATTGTCATGGATATGAACATCAAAGCTGTTATCTCCACGAAACTCCTGCTTCACAAGAAATAAATAACCCACATAAAGGGTTTCGAGTTCTTCTACTGTGAGGGTTTCTTGTCCGCCTGTTTCTGGCAATTGAATAGTGACTTGATCCGCATCAATATCAATTTTTCGTAAAATACAGGCTTTTTTATCTTTCAATAATAAAATACAAGGTAGCAAAATATCCGAGATTTGATTTAAATCTTTACGGGTCAATTTTGCAGATAAACCGCCACGAGAAGCGGCTTGTGGCAGTAACTCTGGAGTAATGACAGCACTAGTCAATGGTAAGCCTGCCGCAAGTGAATCACTTGAGCAAGGCGAACCAAAATGTTCAGTCATTAACACAAGACAATCAAGCAGGGGATCGACAGTTGTTCGCTGTGAAGCCGAAATCGTCCACTGTTCTTGTTGGTCAGACGCAGTTGCTGGCACTTATTACTTATCCTTTGTAATTATAGTTTTGTTAAGCACAATGTGCAGACGCTAACATATTACTACGTAGCGTCAACAAATTGTTGTATTTAAGGAATAATATTACCATCCAGGTTATTTTCCAATGGATCGATTACTGCAGCATTTTGTGCGGGTGCGTTATCTGATGTATCGACGATTAAAGCGCCGTCATCTAGCAGTCCGTTAATGATTTCGCCATTAGCTGAACTACCGTAGATGTCAGTTAAATCGACACCGTTTAGCACGATTTTTTGATCAGCAGTGCCATCTAGATTAACGTCGACATCAATAGTGGTATTGTTACCGTCGTAACTGAAGCTCAGCATGTCTTCTAAGTTAGATAGATCTTCATTCACCAATAAATCGCGTAAATCTAAGCTATCTTTACTGGTGTCGAAGTCAGTGATTGTGTCACTGCCGGTGTCATTGGCATTCCATGCGAAGGTGTTACTTCCTTCACCGCCAATTAAGACATCATCACCTAAGCCACCGATAAGCAAATCATCACCTAAACCACCGATAAGCAGATCGTTACCTTCACCGCCAATGAGTACGTCATCACCGGCTCCGCCTTCAAGAATCGCGTCAGCAAAGTACAAGCTGCCTGTTGCTCCTGAATTTCCATCGGAAATATACGTACCAGTTTGGATGGTTCCGTCACTTAAGGTAATCGTGAATGTCGCGCCAACTAAACTTGCGCCAGTGTCACTACCTAAATTATCGGTATCAAACGCAAACCAGAATTCATCTCCGTTCGTGAAGTCTCCTGCCGTAAATACTGCGGTCAGTGTTCCGCTATCTTGCGTCATATTGGCAAAGATATTTGAATCACTGTCATTAATGCCAACAGAGTCAGTTCCTTTTACTAAATTAGACTGACTGACGTCTACTATCGCATTGGTATCTCCTCCACCTCTGAGATTAATTTCTATTTGGGTGATAGATATTCCTGCAGCGAGCAATGCAGCTTCAAAACCGAACTGGTTGGAAGCGTTATAGGTATTTCCAGATTTCACTGTCGCTTTAACCAAAGACGATGCCGAATTAACAGCAGTCGACGTCGCAATGATAATATCGTTTTCTGCTGTACCTGTGAGGACATTGGAATTTTGATAATCAATGGACACTTCAGCTGTGTCACTGGCACCATTGCCTGTCAAAGTATATTCAAAAGAATCTTCATCATTTGCGGCAGTAACAGTGACAGCGTCGTTTGCTAATGAAGCATTGGTTCCGTTGACACTTGTTACCTGAGCATCGCTTGGTGTTGCATCTCCATGGGTTAAATACTCAGTTGCAATCGTGATATTACTGCCCTGAGCTTGGTTAGTAATGACATTATTTACATTGGCATCGAGTGAAGCGTAGTAATCGATATTGATAGCTAGGTTCAATGTATCTGAGTCACCATCATTATCGATAATTGTGACTTCGATATTTTCTTGCTCATTAAGAATGTTTTCTGTCGAATCAATAAAGTAACTATATTCACCAGTTGAGAAATCAATGGTGAATGTCGCGCCAAGCGCAGTGGTGATAACTTGGATCGGATCTGCCATATTAATCGAGTAAGTCGTGTTATCGACAACGATTTGGTTAACATAACCGCCATCGGCACCAACTAATACACCCGTAGAACTAGTACCGAGAATACCTAAACTGCCGCTAACGGCATTGGACTCGAAATAATCAAGAATTGTATTCGTTAAATCGTCAGCATCGTTAACTTTGATCGCATGCTCTTCTTCTGTTATTTCAGTCGTTTGAGGGTAAGAAATTGGGTAGATTTCATCTAAATCTGCATTGCCAATACCGATACCGAATGAAATATCATAATAAGTATCAAGGTAGCTTTCCCAGTTACCCTGTAAAGTTCCATCAATATTGTGTCCACTTGAAGGTACACCGTCAGAGATAAAGTAAACAAAGCTTTGGTCTGCTGGTGGTAAGACAACATTCGACATCACTTCATTCAAGGCGCTATCGTAATATGTACCACCGCCAGCTTGTAATGCATTTAAGTAATTAATGGCGCTATCGATATCATCAATTAGCCAGCTAGAATTACTAACAGAATCTGAGTAAGCAACAATTTGAACATTCACATTACCCGTTGAGTCGACCTCATTGATAAGTGCTGTTAATGATTCAATTGCTGTTTCTAGGTAAGTTTTACCATTACCTGCACTGTTGTCCATACTGCCTGATACATCTAATACTAAGGTCAAGTTTGTTGTGATAGGTGCAGCACTTGCTTGCAAGTTCTGCTCAATATCATTCACCATCGGCTTATCATCAGTAATTGATACCGTTAACGTGGCACTGCTCGTGTCACCTACACCGTTTTCGATGACATAATTGAAGTTCTCTAAAACATCGTTACTGGTTGCATTTGAAGAGGTTAATTCATACTGATAGTCACCTGCTCTAAAGCCGTTGCTATCATCGGTGTAAACGGTTAATACACCATCTGCCGTCGTTATTGAGATAATGCCATTGACAGGTACGACACCTTCAATACTTGTAATGACTGTGCTACTACTAACACCAGAGTCATTATCAAGTAAGTTTCCGGTTGCAATGTGCGAATTGGTTCCTTCTTCAGTACCGCCTGCCAAACCTGCTTCAGATACAATAGCGGCATTATTTTCAGCAAGTGGGGTTGAATCTTGGTTTACAGTTAATATGGCTGTACTTGAATCACCATCAATATCTGTGAGCTGGTAAGTAAACTCCTCACTAGAAATCACACCATCACCAATGGAAGAAGCTGTGATTGCATTAAGGCCATATGTTGTACCTGAATTTGCTGAAAGTACCAGATATTGGAATGGCGAGCTGGTAGAGATATTAAGGCTATTACTATTCGTTGTGCCTGTCTCTACTAGATTGCCATCTGCATCATAAACGGTCCAAATGACGCTTTCAGAGTTACCGACATTGGTTAAGCTAATGTCTAACGCATTGAAAGGAGCTTCAGAGCCAAGGTCAATAACAAGTTGTTCGCCATTGCTAATGGTAGAGTTGCTGACCCCAATTCTAGAACCATTATCTCCGACGTTATTACCAGGCACTCCTAAGCTATCGAAATTAAACGATGCTCCACTGCCAAAGCCATATAATGAAACCCCATTATTATTGACCAAGTCATTGAATGATAAGCTATCAATAATCGTATCAGTTTGGGTTGACTGGTATTGATAACTACCATCTTGGTTGATGGTGAGTACACCTTTATCTGTGGTGATAGTCAGGTTTCCATCAGCATCAAAACCGTTATAAGTCACGTCACCAAACGTCACACTTGTTATCTGTGCACTATCAGCGCCAAGGTTATCAATTCCGGAGCCATCGGTTCCTGCTGCCGTGATGACATCACCAAATGCTAAACCACCAAAGCCAACATGGTCTGTATCATCTTCAGCTACAGGAGCTGTATCATTTACATCAATTGATACTTGGGTCCAAGAGGAGGCACCAGTTCCATCGGTAGCTTGGTAATAGAAACTATCAACCAGTGTATCGCTACTTGTATGGTCGAGGTTTTGTGGTGCTTCATACGTATAGCTTCCATCGCTATTAATTGTGATGGTGCCACCCAGTGTGGTGGTGAAGCTTTGTCCTGCTTGTGTCGCATCAATGCTATCGACGTCAGAGTTGCCAGGAGCAAATCGAGTTACTGATAAGCTGTCACCTTCAGGATCTGTGTCATTGATGAGTAGATCTGATGCACTAAATAATAGCGATTCACCTTCAAGTACTGCTAATTGATCTGCAACTGTTTCTGGCACTAAGTTAACACCAAC
Source organism: Shewanella sp. MMG014 (assembly GCF_018100775.1). Lineage (NCBI taxonomy): Bacteria > Pseudomonadati > Pseudomonadota > Gammaproteobacteria > Alteromonadales > Shewanellaceae > Shewanella > Shewanella sp. MMG014. The sequence continues at coordinate 1,708 of NZ_JAGJDZ010000010.1, read as the reverse complement.
AATGTTGATGGTAACTGTGGCGGTGTCGACAGCGCCATATTCATCAGTTAGCGTATATGTAAATGTATCAGTATCTAATTCACCTGCAGTTAGACTGTCGAATGCACCATTAACATCATAGGTGTATGTCCCGTCAGCATTAATAATGAGTTTAGCACCGCTAGTTAGCGTAATCTCTTGCCCGTAGACGTATGCGTTACCGTTTACATGACTGATGTCAAAGTCATGGTTTTGCGCATCACTATCATTAGCAAATAACCCTTCAGAAACATCGCTAATGACCAAGGTTGAATCTTCTTGCACAACGTACGCATCGACTAATGCAGGGCCTGTAACAGTAACAGAATCTAAATAGTAATCAGATGAGTCTGCGAGTGCTGCGCCGCCGTTGGCTTCGCTAATTGTTGGCGCTGCCTCAAAGACTAATTGGTCAAATACCAGGTTACCGGTATTGATGGTAAAACTACCTGTTGTACCGGTTGAGGTTGTGAAGGTTTCAGAAGCCACTAATTGGCCATTATAGTAAGCGTACCATGTACCTTGTTCACCACTATTTTCATCAGCGAACATACGTGAAACACTAAATTCTGCTTGATTAACAAGACCATTGAAATCAATGATTATGGCTTCAGATGTGCCTGTTTCAGAGTCATATTCAATTTGTCCTGAAATTTGACCAGCAGATCGTGGCGAGCCAGCAACGCCTATGTGGTTATCAGCGGCATTGACTGAGATTGCGCCAACGCTGCCATCAGCATTTCTTGCGCTGATAGTAAAGTCGGCTTCTCCATCAGCATTTACTGGGCTTACCCAGTTATTGGCTGAGTCTGCTGACGTTGTGAATATGGTGCCAACAGCATCATCAACGGCATCAACTGTGTTATCTGCAATGGTGAGGTTTTCACTATCACCGGAACCTAAGTTACCTGATAAATCTGTGTAGGTATCGTCATTCACTGTGATACTAGCAGGGCCGCTGTAACCATCAGTTGGAGTGAATGTGGCTGTCCAAGTTTCACCGCCATCATTTGTAACGAGATTAGTAAGTGTACCACCCGAAACAACGACATCATCAACTAAGTTAAAGTTAGTGACTGCCTCACTAAATGTAAATGTAACCAGGGTTGAAACACCAAACTCAAGAGTGGCGTCTGCGACAGTGATGTCTAATGTTGGTGCGGTCGAATCTAATTCGTCAGTATCATCTGCACTAACAGTATTGCCATTACGATCTTCAGCAGAAGCATCGACGGTGATATCACCATCTGCTAAACCAGAGATATCGACACCTGAAATTGTATAGTTACCGTCATTATCAACGGTTACACCAGTCACTACTTGCACTGCGCCAGTGATATCTGTGAGAGTCAGCGTTACAGTGCTTCCAGGGGCTACATCGACAGTGCTACCAGAAATATTTGCTGTTTCAGTTCCATCATTAACCGTTAAGGCGACAGTGATAGAGCCGTCAGTGACATCAAGGTTTTCAGTGTCATTGGCCGATAAATCGTTACCGTTGCTGTCAGTTGCGGTCGCAACAATTGTGATGTCGCCATCCACAAGCGTAGAGAGGTCAACATTATCAACAGAGTAAGTGCCATCTGCATTAACAGCCACATCGGTGATGGTAATTGCAGTGCCCGCAATATCAGTAATAACCAGAGTGACCGTACCGCCCGCTGGAATATCCTGGCTCGTACCAGTGATA